>JAVBJL010000010.1 GCA_030827005.1 Wigglesworthia glossinidia
TTGAATATAAATCACGAAAAATGCTTTCGAAAAAAAAATTACGAATTAGAATTTTTTATTGCTGATGATGTAAACTTATCAAGTTTTAGAGATGAAATTATTAGTATGGAACATCCTTTATTTGCTTTAAGGAGTGGTGATACAAAAATTAGAAAATATAAAAATGGAAATATTGTTGTAACTATTAAACCAACTGCAGATGGTATTGCCACTATATTTGATAAAGATATATGGATTTATAGTATTTCAAAACTTCAAGAAGAAAAAAATAAAAATAAAAAAATCAGTAAAATTATATGTTTTACTCCATATGATTTTTTTATTACAACAAATAGAAATATGAGCGGAAGATCTTATAATAGATTGAGAAAAACTTTATCTAGACTGAAAGGAACTATAATAGAAACAAATATATCTTATTCAAAAGATAGACAAGAAACTATTAGTTTTGGATTAATAGATGAATGGAAAATTATAGAAGAAAAAAGAGGTAAATTAGATATTGGAATGATAGAAATTATTTTACCAAATTGGCTATATCGTGCTTTTCGAAAAAAGAAAATTTTAAAAATTCATAAAGATTATTTTAAACTTAGAAAAGCAATCGAACGTCGTATATATGAAATAGCACGTAAACACTGTGGTAATCAACCTGAATTTAATATTTCTTTAGAAAAATTACATTTAAAAACAGGAAGCACATCATTGCTAAAAATGTTTAGACACAATATAAAAAAATTAGCTAAAAAAAATGAATTACCAGACTACTATATAAGATACAATATAAATGAAGATAAGGTTGTATTTTTTAAACGTACTACATAATTTAAAATTTAATTTAAATAATCAAAATAAAATTTACTTAGTTTTTTAAATGTAAGTTTAATTTTTTGATATGGCATATGTTTTTTTTTACGCTAAAAAAGCGCTATAAAGCCTTTTTAACAAATTGAATGGGGTAATCATATGGAAATGATAAATAAAACAAAAAAAATTCAACTAAGACCTTTAGAGCGTGATGATTTAATATTTGTGCATCAATTGGATAATAATGCTAGCGTTATGCGATATTGGTTTGAAGAACCATATGAAGCTTTTGTTGAATTAGTTGATTTATATAATAAACATATTCATGATCAAACAGAAAGAAGGTTTATTATTGAATTTAATAAAATTCGAGTTGGTTTAGTAGAGCTGGTCGAAATTAATTATATTCATCGACGTTCTGAATTTCAAATTATTATTGATCCAAAATTCCAAGGAAAAGGGTATGCTATTTATGCTGCAAGTTTAGCAATGGATTATGCATTTTCTATTTTAAATTTATACAAATTATATTTAATAGTGGATAAAAAAAATAAAAAAGCAATACATATTTATTCTAAATTAGGTTTTACAATTGAAGGTGAGCTTGTTCATGAATTTTTCAGTCATGGAAAATATAGAAATGCAGTGCGTATGTGTGTTTTTCAAAACCAATATTTTTTAAAAAAAATTTAAATATATTTTTACTAAAATATTTCTGAAATAGAATTTGCTATTTGATCTTCAAATTTTTCTTTTATTTGATAAAAATCAAGATTAATTTGACTTGCATATGCAAGTATTCGAGTTTGATAATGACGTCTATCGTTAATTTCATTACTAGTTTCTATTCTTTTTCCATTTGATCCTTGTAGGATAGTAGATTGACTAAATACTTTTACTCCTGAACGTTTAACTTTTTCAGATATTTGTATATCTGTAACGATAACAAAGTTTGTATCTTCAATAAATGTACTAGATATTTCATCGATTGAATTAAAATATCTAAAATCATCTATTTTGCAAGATTTATTAAAATTTATCGTATCTAAATCTTTTTCGAAACAATCATGTAGTAACGCATTTCTAGTTTGTGTATTTGTTTTTTCTATACGGAGAATATTTGCTTGAATCCAGTAGTGTGCATTTTCTGGAAAAAAAGTAATTTTATACCCTTTTCTTTGTAGAGAAGAAAATATTTTATTTTGTAATTTATTTAATTTTTTATCTGAGGTATTTTTAATTTGTACATATACGGTATTGTTGTTAGAAGGTTCTAAATAGATTGTTTTGCTCATATAAGTATGCATTTCAAGATTTTTTCTTTTAATAACAGTATTTATTGTTTCGCAGTTAGTTACAGTTAAAAGAACAATCACGCTCATCATAATGAGTTTTATTTTTTTTTTCTTATTAAATTTTGATTTTTTACGTAACATGTTGAGCAAACTAAATTTTATTTTAGGTTAAATAAAACCATTATAGATTAAATTTTGTTTGTCTTTTTGATGAAAAGAGACAAATAAATTGCTCTTTTTTTAAATTTTTAAATTTTTTATTTATTTTTTTCTTGCTTTTCTTGGAAAGAATTTTTTCTAAAAATTTCAGAAAATCCTAAAATTGCTTGAAACAATTTTCCTGAATCTATTGGCATCATAAGAATTTTACTACTTTTTGATGATCCAATTTCTTTTAAAGCTTTTGTATATTCTTGTGCAATAAAATATTGAATTGATTTTATGTTCCCAGAATTGATTGCATCTGATATTAATTTCGTAGCATAAGCTTCCGCTTGTGCATTTCTTTCTTTAGTTTCTGATTTTAAAAATTCTGCTTGTCTATCTCCTTCTGCTTTTAAAATTTGCGCTTGCTTGTTTCCTTCAGCTTTTAGAATTTCTGCTTGTCTAATTCCTTCTGCTTCCAAAATATCGGCTCTTTTTGTTCTTTCTGCTTTCATTTGAGCATTCATAGATTCGATTAATTCTGCTGGAGGTTTAATATCTTTTATTTCAATACGTGTAATTTTTACTCCCCATGGTTTTGTAGCTTCATCAATAATGTTAAGTAATTGTGTATTTATGCTATCTCTTTTCGAAAGCATTTCATCTAATTCCATATTTCCTAATACAGTTCTTATATTTGTCATGGTTAAATTAGTAATTGCTACTTCTAAGTTACTTACTTTATATGCAGCACTATTTGCATCAATTATTTGCATAAAACAAATTGCATCTATAGTGACATTTGCATTATCTTTAGATATAATTTCTTGCGAAGGAATATTTAGAACTTGTTCCATCATGTTAATTTTTTTTCCAACACGATCTACGAGTGGAATGATAAAATTAATTCCAGGTTGTAGAGTTAAAATGTATTTTCCAAATCTTTCAATCGTCCATTGATAACCTTGTGGAACAAATTTTACACTATAAAAAATTAAAATTATAAAACAAATACTATAAATTATAATTATCATATGTTTTATTTATAAAAATGAAATTAGTGATTAAGTTTAAAATTTAATTATTTAATTTATTTTCTACTTTTTTCAAAGAACGAACGTTAATGTCTATTTGTCGGTACGGGATAGTAATATTATTTTTTTCTAATTCTATTTTTATTTTTTCCAAAATATCAGATGTAACTTGATGTAATTCTTTTTTATTTACCCATCCGCGTACTAAAAAATCCAATGATGATTCTCCTAATTTATTTAATCTTACTGTAATTTTTTTTTCTTTTAAAATTCTTTTATCATCTTGAATTATTTTATATATAATCTGTTTAACAAATTTAATGTCCGCAGAATAATCTGTATTAATAATTATGTCCATGAGTCGATGAGACTCTTCTGAATAATTAATAATATTACTAGATATAATTTTATTATTTGGGATAATTACGATTTTTCCATCTTTTGTTTTGAGTTTTGTTGCAAAAATTTTTACTACTTTTATTTTTCCGTGTATTCCGCAGATATTTACATAATCTCCTTTACGAAAATATCGAAGTACTACGAGTAAAACTCCAGCTGCAAAATTAGATAATGAACCTTGTAAAGCAAGTCCAATTGCAAGACCTGCAGCTCCTATAATAGCAATTATAGATGTTGTTTGTATTCCAATACATCCAAGCGATGTTATTATAGAAAATATAATAATACTGTATTTAATTATGTAGCACAAAAATTCTGAAACTATAATATCTACATTTTTTTTTCTCATGAATTTATTTATCGTCTTAAATACTATTTTTGAAAAAAAGTATCCAGCAAATAGAATGATTAAAGAAATTATAAAATTGAATATGTATTCAATGAATATAATGTGGTTATTTGTTATCCATCCACTTGCATTGTTAATTTCTTTATATAAATTCATGTATATAATTAGCTAATAATATAATTTTTAATTAAAACGCTTCTTTCCAGGAAGCGTTTTAAGTTTAACAATTCTATCTTTCAAAATTACAACTTGTTTTACTAGAAGAATTTATAGATATTTTTTTTGGTTTTTCTTTTTCTGGAATATCGTAACAAAAAATTAATTTTAATAATCCATCTTCTAAATTAGCAGATTGGATATTAATTTTATGATTAAGTTTAAAATTCAAATGAAAATTATTCTTTACTATTCCTTTATGTAACCAATTTATCTTTTTTTCTTTATCTATTTGTTTTTTCTTCAATTCTTCTTTTGTATTAATAATTAGTTGATCGCTTAAAACTGAAATTTCAATTTCTTCTTTTTGATATCCAGGTAGACTGATAGTTAACTCATATTTATTTTTATCATGTTGTAATAAGTTATAACTTGGAGTATCAGATATTGGTTTTTCACCAGTTATTCTACTAAATAAATTATCCATTTGCGTAAATCTATCAGAAATCAAATTATTACTTAACTCGGGTATAATTGAAAATGAACGATAATTCATATTTTTTTCCATTAATTTTAGAATTTTAAGAAAATATATGGATAAAAAAAAAATTTTCAAGATTTCTATTAATTTAATTAATAATAAATAAAATAATTTTTAAATTAATAATTCTAATTTAATTTAAATTTTAAATTCAAAAAAAAATGATAAAAAATTTTTTTAAAGATTAGTTTTTTAATTAATAATTAAATTTAAATATTAAATTAAATTAATTCAATTAAAATTAATTTTTAAAAATTTCTTATTTTTTCGGTTAAAAGATAAGTTATATATAGTTAAAATAAGTTAAGGTAAAAAATATGCCTTATCGATCCTTATTTTAAAAGGATAGTTGTTATAAAAAAGTTTCTAAAGCACGAGTAAAAGTTTCTAAAGCACGAGTAAAAGTTTCTAAAGCACGAGTAAAAAGTTTTTAAAGCACGAACAAAAAAACTAAAAAACATAAAAAATTTTCAATTATTTTTTTTAAAGGTTTTTAAATCACGATATATTTTAATTAAATTTAAAATTCATTTTATATGATTTTTTTAAAATAATTAGAATAATAATTAATTAATATACTCAATAAACATATGGAGAAATT
>JAVBJL010000001.1 GCA_030827005.1 Wigglesworthia glossinidia
TCCTGACGATCTCCTACTCTCACATAAGGAATCCTTATACTACCATCGGTACTACGACATTTCACTTCTGAGTTCGGAATGGATTCAGGTGGTTCTATCGCGCTAACATCGTCAGGATAAATTTTAAACAACTTAGGTGTTGCAAAGTTAAGCCTCACGGGTCATTAGTATCGGTTAGCTGAACATTTTGCAATGCTTACACATCCGACCTATTAACGTTATCGTCTTTAACGTCCCTTTAGGAAACATTGTTTCTGGGAAGACTTATCTTAAGGGAAGCTTCCCGCTTAGATGCTTTCAGCGGTTATCTCGTCCGTACATAGCTACCGGGCAGTGCCATTGGCATGACAACCCGAACACCATAGGTACGTCCACTCCGGTCCTCTCGTACTAGGAGCAGCTCCTTTCAATCTTCCAGCGCCCACGGCAGATAGGGACCGAACTGTCTCGCGACGTTCTAAACCCAGCTCGCGTACCACTTTAAATGGCGAACAGCCATACCCTTGGGACCTACTGCAGCCCCAGGATGTGATGAGCCGACATCGAGGTGCCAAACACCGCCGTCGATATGAACTCTTGGGCGGTATTAGCCTGTTATCCCCGGAGTACCTTTTATCCGTTGAGCGATGGCTCTTCCATACGGAACCACCGGATCACTAAGACCTGCTTTCGCATCTGCTTGAATTGTCACTCTCGCAGTTAAGCTAGCTTATGCCTTTGCACTAAACTCACGATGTCCGACCGTGATTAGCTAACCTTTGTGCTCCTCCGTTACTCTTTAGGAGGAGACCGCCCCAGTCAAACTACCCACCAGACATTGTCTTCGATCCGGATTACGGATCAGAATTAGAATATTAAATATTAAAGGGTGGTATTTCAAGGACGATTCCATATAAGCTAGCGCTTATACTTCACTATCTCCCACCTATCCTACACATTAGTATTCAAGATTCAATATCAAGCTATAGTAAAGGTTCACGGGGTCTTTCCGTCTTGCCGCGGGTACACCGCATCTTCACGGCGAATTCAATTTCACTGAGTCTCAGGTGGAGACAGTCTGGCCATCATTACGCCATTCGTGCAGGTCGGAACTTACCCGACAAGGAATTTCGCTACCTTAGGACCGTTATAGTTACGGCCGCCGTTTACCGGGGCTTCGATCAAAAGCGTTCCTCTACAGAAGTAGAGTAGACCTTTTCAATTAACCTTCCGGCACCGGGCAGGCGTCACACCGTATACTTCCACTTTCGTGTTTGCACAGTGCTGTGTTTTTAATAAACAGTTGCAGCCAGCTGGTATCTTCGACTGATTCTAGCTTAAAAGGCTAGCTTTCTCACTATATTTCAGTGTGCCTTCTCCCGAAGTTACGGCACTATTTTGCCTAGTTCCTTCACCTGAGTTCTCTCAAGCGCCTTAGTATGCTCTACCTAACTACCTGTGTCGGTTTGAGGTACGATTAAATATAACTTATATCGCTTAGAGGATTTTCTTGGAAGTATAGCGTAGATTCCTTCATTACTTTTAGTAGTAATTCGTTATCACATCTCGATGTTGAAAAAAAGCGGATTTGCCTACTTTTCCATCTACCTGTTTGAACCAGGACGACCGTCGCCTGGCGAATTTAGCTTGCTTCGTCTCCCCATCGCAATTATATTTAGTACAGGAATATTAACCTGTTATCCATCGACTACGCCTTTCGGCCTCGCCTTAGGGGTCGACTTACCCTGCTTCGATTAACGTTGAACAGGAAACCTTAGTTTTTCGGCGAGCAGGTTTTTCACCTGCTTTATCGTTACTTATGTCAGCATTCGCACTTCTGATACCTCCAGTACATTTTACAATATACCTTCTCAGGCTTACAGAACGCTCCTCTACCCAGTAATTATTAAAAAATTACTGCCGCAGCTTCGGTGCATAATTTAGCCCCGTTACATTTTTCGCGCAGGCTGACTCGACCAGTGAGCTATTACGCTTTCTTTAAATGATGGCTGCTTCTAAGCCAACATCCTGGCTGTCTAAGACCTCCCACATCGTTTCCCACTTAATTATGACTTTGGGACCTTAGCCGACGGTCTGGGTTGTTTCCCTTTCCACGACGGACGTTAGCACCCGCCGTGTGTCTCCCGTGATAACATTGTTCGGTATTCGTAGTTTGCATCGGATTGGTAGTCTGGATAAGACCCCTAACCGAAACAGCGCTCTACCCCCGAAGATGAATTCACGAGGCGCTACCTAAATAGCTTTCGAGGAGAACCAGCTATCTCCCGGTTTGATTGGCCTTTCACCCCTAACCACAAGTCATCCGCTAATTTTTCAACATTAGTCGGTTCGGTCCTCCAGTTAGTGTTACCTAACCTTCAACCTGCTCATGGCTAGATCACCGGGTTTCGGGTCTATACCTTGCAACTTAACGCCCAGTTAAGACTCGGTTTCCCTACGGCTCCCTTATTACAGTTAACCTTGCTACAAAATATAAGTCGCTGACCCATTATACAAAAGGTACGCAGTCACATTGTTGTTTTAATGCTCCTACTGCTTGTACGTACACAGTTTCAGGTTCTATTTCACTCCCCTCGCCGGGGTTCTTTTCACCTTTCCCTCACGGTACTAGTTCACTATCGGTTAGTCAGGAGTATTTAGCCTTGGAGGATGGTCCCCCC
>JAVBJL010000002.1 GCA_030827005.1 Wigglesworthia glossinidia
CTTGCATACAACAAACTGAGATTACTCTAATATAATTATTTTTTAAAGTCAATTTTAAATTTTGATATTACGTAAGTACAATTTATAGTTTTAACGATTTTTTCGTGTATTTTTTAACTTTATCGGCTAACTTATAATCATTGTTTATACTTTTTTTATATGAAATAAATATTTCTCGTAGTTTAATATTCCAACTGCAATCAGTAATTTTATCTTTAAACATTATACTTATTAAATTTAACATAGTTGCAGCTGATGTGGATGCTCCTGGAGATGCTCCGAGTAACGCCGATAATGTTTTATCTGAAGAATGTACAATTTCAGTTCCAAACTCTAATATTCCACCTTTATTCGGATCATTTTTAATTATTTGCACTCTTTGACCTGCTGTAATCAGTTGCCAATCTTTTATATTGGCATATGGAACATAATTACATAAAGTTTTAAATTTTCCTTTTTTAGAAGTCAATAATTGACCAATTAAATATTGAACTAAACTAATATTTTTCATTCCCACTTGCAAAAGTGGAATAATATTCTTATAATTTAAAGAACAAAACAAATCCGTCCAAGATCCATATTTTAAAAATTTACTACTAAATGTAGCAAAAGGACCAAACAATAAAACTTTTTCTCCATCTAATATACGAGTGTCAATATGAGGGATTGACATCGGAGGTGCTCCGATAGAAGCTTTTCCATATACTTTTGCATGATGCCGATCGGTTAATATTTTATTTTTAGTAACTAAAAATTGTCCTCCAACCGGAAATCCAGCATATCTATATGACTCTGCGATTCCAGATTTTTGCAACAATCTTAACGCGCCTCCTCCAGATCCAATAAAAACGTATTTAGCATTTACACGTATTAATTTTTTAGTTTTATTTATAAGATCCTGATTTACTATATGTATAGTCCATGTTTTATTTTGGTTTTTTTTAATATCTATTACGTCATGGTTTAAATGTAAGTAAAAATTAGCATGATTGTTTAAGTATAAAAATATTTGATTAGTAATTTCTCCAAAATTTACATCTGTACCTTCCGGCGCATATGTAGCAGCAATTTTTTGCGTAAAATTACGTCCGTCCATAATTAACGGAGACCATTTTTTAATGGTGTTAAAATCTTCTGAATACAACATATCTTGAAATAAAACATTATTTTTTAACGCATTAAATCTTTTCTGTAAAAATTTTACATTGTTTTCTCCCCATACAAAACTAATATGAGGCACTGTATTAATAAAAGTATTTGGATTTTTTAAAATTTCTTTTTTTGTTAAATACGCCCATAATTGCTTAGAAATTTCAAAAGATTCATTTATAGAAATTGCTTTTGATATATCGATTGTTCCGTTTTTTTGCATAGATGTATAATTTAGTTCACAAAACGCAGAATGACCGGTGCCCGCATTATTCCATCCATGAGAGCTTTCTTGTCCAACTTTTTTTAATCTTTCATAAGCATGAATAATCCAAGTAGGTTCAAGTAATTTCAAATATATTCCTAATGTAGCACTCATAATACCGCAGCCAATTAATACACAATCTATAACGGGAAAATCGATATTTTCTCTTGATATTGAATCAAAATTATTCAAACTAATATAATTTTTTTTATTATTTTCTAACATACTCAATCTCTTATAATTAAATATTACCAATATTTTAACTTATAATATTAATCTTTCAATTTAGACTAAGATAATATATCATTTTTAATACATTATTATTTATATAATATAATGATTTTTATTTATTCTTAATAATATGTAATAAAATTCATACATAATATATTAAATTGATACAAACTTTTAAAGTTAAAACGACTTATTATAGTTTTAAATTTTATATGAGGATTTAAAAAAAGCTAAAAATACTGGAGGTCATGATTTATATTCTGTATATTTTTATAGCAATATTTTTTTAATTTATTTTAGATACAGGAGATATTGCTATGCTACATATTATTAAAACTGGACTGACATTTGATGATGTTTTATTATTTCCAGCATACTCAAATGTACTACCAAAAGATGTTGATTTAAGCACTCAACTAACAAAAAAAATACGTTTAAATATTCCAATATTATCTGCTGCCATGGATACTGTAACTGAATCAAATATGGCAATTGCAGTCGCACAAGAAGGTGGTATGGGGTTTATTCATAAAAATATGTCAATTCATGAACAAGTTAAAGAAGTAAAAAAAGTTAAACGATATGAAAATGGAATTATTTTTAACCCAAAATGTGTTACTCCAAATACAACTTTGTCAACTGTAAAAAGTTTAACTAATATTAATGGATTCGGAGGATACCCTGTAGTTACAAAAAAAGGAAAATTAGTAGGAATTATTACCAGAAGAGATACATGTTGCGCAAAAGATATTAATCAAGAAGTACATACACTTATGACTCCAAAAGATAAATTAGTTACTGTCAACGAAGGTGAATCTAAAGAAATAGTTTTATCAAAAATGTATGATAGAAGAGTAGAAAAAGCACTAGTAATAGATCAACATTTTCATTTAATTGGCATGATTACAGTAAAAGATTTTAAAAAATCAGAAAAAAAACCATATGCTTGTAAAGATGAATATGGAAGATTACGTGTAGGAGCTGCTATAGGACTAGATCACGATTATCATGATCGTGTTGATTCTTTAGTTATTGCAGGAATAGATATATTATTAATTGATTCTTCTCACGGACATTCTGAAAATATTTTAAAAAAAATTAGAAAAATACGAAGAATGTACAAAGAATTACAAATTATAGGAGGTAACGTTGCAACAGGTCAAGGTGCTTTAGCTCTTATCCAAGCAGGTGTTGATGCAGTGAAAGTGGGAATAGGACCAGGATCCATCTGCACAACACGTATTGTTACCGGAGTCGGCGTACCACAAATTACTGCAATATCCGACGTAGTAGAAGCAATAGGAACATCTGAAATTCCTATAATTGCCGACGGAGGAATTCGTTTTTCTGGAGATATAGCAAAAGCTATTGCTGCAGGAGCTAAATCTGTAATGTTAGGCTCTTTACTAGCAGGGTCTAAAGAATCTCCAGGAGAAATTGAATTATATCAAGGAAGATCATTTAAAGTTTACAGAGGTATGGGGTCCGTAGGAGCGATGTTTCAAGGCTCTGCAGATAGATATTTTCAAAAAAGCAGTAAACTTAATAAGTTAGTACCAGAAGGAATTGAAGGTAGAGTTCCATATAAAGGATCCGTGGAACACATTATATATCAACAAATGGGCGGGTTAAGAGCGTGTATGGGATTGACTGGATGTGCTAATATAGATCAACTAAGAAATAATACTACTTTTGTAAAAATTACACAAGCGGGAATTAAAGAAAGTCATGTACACGATATATCTATTACAAAAGAAGCTCCAAATTATAATTTAATATAAGCTTATATTAACTTTTAAACATTTATAAAACAAAACCAAGATGAGTACATAAAATTTTAATAATATGAAATTTTTAATTTATTAACATCATGATACATACAACGCGCAGTAACATTATTTTAATAATAGATTTTGGATCACAATATACCTATTTAATAGCAAGAAGAATACGTGATATGCATATAAATTTTATTATTTCTAAATGGAATATTTCAAAAATAGAGCTTATGGAAATTCGTCCTCAAGGAATTATTTTGTCGGGCAGTCCATATAGTGTAGTTAATATTGATAGTCCTCAAATTTCTGTAGAAATATTAAATTATGGCGTGCCAATATTAGGCATATGTTATGGCATGCATACTATGATTCATCAATTAGGAGGTGTAGTAAAAAAAAATTTAGTACGCGAATTCGGATATGAAAAATTGTCAATATTGCATGATAATATATTATTATATAAAAAAAATAATATTAAAACATGTAAAAAAAATTACACGCCTATAGTTTGGATGAGTCATGAAGATAGTGTCCATCGAATTCCAAAAAATTTTATAAATTTTGCAAATACTAAAAATTGTAAATATGCTGCAATTTTTAATGAAAAACGTAATTTTTATGGAGTGCAATTTCATCCAGAAGTAACACATTCTTCGGGAGGAAAGTTAATCTTAAAAAGATTTGTAAAAGATGTTTGTAATTGCATATCAACCAAAAAATATAAATTATCTGTAGATAAAATTATTTTAAATATTAAAAATACCATTAAAAATGATAAAGTAATTTTAGGAATATCTGGAGGGATTGATTCATTTACTACCGCTGTTATTATGCATCGTGCAATTGGAAAAAATTTATTTTGCATTTTTATTGATAATGGATTATTAAGGTGGAATGAATTAAATGAAATTAAAAGTATCTTAAAAAATATAAATAATTTTAACTTAATTTTTTTAGATGAAAAAAAAAGATTTTTAAATATTCTATCTGGTATTAATAATCCAGAAGAAAAGAGGAAAAAAATTGGACAAACTTTTTTTGAAATTTTTGGAGAGCAATCAAAAAAACTAGATGCTAAATGGTTGGCACAAGGAACTATTTATCCAGATGTTATCGAATCATCAAGAAATTTGGAAAATCGAAATTTAATTAAATCGCATCATAACGTTTGTAAAATACCAAAAAAGATAGGATTTTCTCTTATAGAGCCTTTAAAAAAATTATTTAAAGACGAAGTGCGATTAGTTGCTAAAAAATTGGGAATTTCGAAAAATATAATTTTTAGACATCCATTTCCAGGACCAGGTCTAGCAATTAGAATTGTAGGAGAAGTAAAAGAGGAATACTGCAATTTACTACGTCTTGCAGATAAAATTTTTATTACAGAATTAAAAAAAGCAAATTTATATTCTAATATTAGTCAGGCTTTTGCGGTATTCTTACCAATTCAGTCTGTTGGAATTATGGGAGATGCGAGGAAATACGAATGGGTTATTGCTCTTCGTGCTGTTCGTACAGTAGACTTTATGACTGCGAACTGGGTTCGTATACCCTATAAAATATTAAATTTAATCTCCAGTCGGATTATTAATAATATTCATGGAATTTCTCGTGTAGTATACGATATTTCTAATAAACCTCCATCAACAATTGAATGGGAATGAAATAATTAATATTTATCAAATAATATATTTAATATCTTTTTAAAATACGATAAAATAAAATATCGTTCATTCTATAATCAAATTTGAGCATAATTATGATATATAGCATGACTGCTTTCTCTAGAAACGAAATTATACAAAACAACCATAGTATAATTTGGCAACTGAAATCCGTTAATCACAAATATCTTGAAATTTCTATTCATCTTCCAGATCACATTAAATATTTAGAACAAATTATTTCTAAAAAAATTAAAAAATGTGTTTTTAGAGGTAAAATAGACTGTACTTTATATATTTATTGTATCGAAAAAGATCAAAATTATATTTTAATAAATAAAATCTTAATAAATCAATTATTGAAATTGATATTAAAAATAAAAAATACAATTGATTTTGGAATAATTAATTTTATAGATTTATTAAAATGGCCCGGTGTGATTATAAAAAAAAATATTAATGATATACAGGATACTCTCATTTTATCTCATTTTGAATCTACCTTAAATAAATTATCAGAATTTCGTTTAATAGAAGGTATAGAATTAAAAAAAATTATTGAAAAAAAGTTATTTAATATAAAATTTGAAATTAAAAAATTACATACTAATTTAATTATTTATTCAAAAGAATATCGTAAAAAATTAAAAAATAAAATAAATGCAATTGATATCAAGTATGATCCAAATCGATTAGAACAAGAAATTGCGATAATTATCAGTAAAACTGATATCAATGAAGAACTAGATCGTATTTCAATACATATTAAAAGATTATTTAATATTCTTAATAAAGAACGTCTAGTAGGACTAAAATTAAATTTTATATTACAAGAAGTTATGCGCGAATCTAATACAATTACGTCAAAAGCTATTAATATTAATATTATCGAATCTGCTATTGAGATAAAAATGTTAACTGAACAAATTCGCGAACAAGTACAAAATATTGAATGAATAAATATATTTTGATTTAAATATATAAACATTAAATAAAATATATATATTTTTATAAAAATTTAGTTTAAATCAAAATAGTTAATAAAAATATTTATTTTATAATAATTAGATTTTTCATGCAAATAAAACAGTAAATATTTAAATTTATTAATAATTTTATTAAACATACATGCAATATACATATTACTATTATGACAATATATAATAAAAAATCATTTTTATCAAAAATATTTTTAACTATTGGTATTATGTATGGAGAAGTAGCTATCAGTCCAATATATATTTTGAAAGAAATTTTAAATTTTAATTTAGAATCAAAATTTGATACATCTGAAATTTTAGGTGCTCTTTCACTCATATTTTGGTCTTTAATAATTATTTATTTTATAAAATACCTAATATTTGTTACTGCTATAAATAGCAATGGAGAAGGTGGAATTTTAACATTAATGTTATTATCTGGAAAAAAATCTGGACCTCGAGCAACATTAATAATAGTAATTTTTGGACTTCTCAGTTTTAGTTTAATGTGTGGAGACATAATTACTATGCCGGCTATTTCTATTATGTCTGTAATAGAAGTAGTAAATTTAAATATCATAAAAATTAATAATTTTATTTTACCAATATCAATTACATTGATATCGTGCATATTTTTCATACAAAGAAAAATTGAAAAAGATTATAGTAAAATTTTTTCATTTATCATAGTAATTTGGTTTATTTTCATTGGCATACTAGGAATACATGGAATTTATATGTATCCAGATATTTTAAATGCATTAAATCCGAAATATTCAATTGATTTTATTTTAAAATATAAAAAAACTACATTTTTTACTTTTGGATTGATCGTGCTTTTAATTTCTAGTGCAGAAATTTTATATATTAATTTAGGACGTTTTCAACATAAAAGCATTCAGAAATTTTGGTTATTTTTGATTTTTCCAACATTAATATTAAATTATTTAGGACAAGGTGCAGTTTTGTTATTAAATCCAAATTTTTTGATACATCCATTTTTCTTTCTTATTCCTAAAATTCTTATAATACCAGCGATAATTATGTTATTTATTATATCTATAATATCTGTTCAAACAATTATTAGAAGTGTATTTTCTTTGATACGTCAAGCAGTGCGATTAGGATATCTACCACCCATACGTATTATTTATACATCAGAAGAATCTAGACAAATTTATATTCCTTGTATTAATTTGTTATTTTATATCTCAATAATTATTGAGATAATAAATTTTAAAAATGTACATAATTTAATTTTAATGTACGGAATAGGAATGATTAGTACAATGATCTTGACAACATGTTTTTCCTATTTCTTCTTTAAAAAGAATTTTAAAAAATACAGGTTTTTTAAGCTTTTTTTATTTATTCTTATTTTAATTTTAGAATGCAGCATATTATCTTTAATGTTTATTAAAATTAAATATGGAAGTTGGATATCTGTTATATCAGGACTATTTTTATTTATTATTATGATTACATGGAAAAGTGAAAAATTTAATCTTTTACAAAAAATTTATGAAAATAGCAGTTCTTTGCAGTCTTTTATTAAAAATTTAAACAACATTTCTTTTTCTCGAGTAAATGGGACATCAGTATTTATGTCTAAAGTTGAAAATATAATTCCACTTACTTTACTACATAATATTAGTCATAATAAAATATTACATAAAAGAATAATATTTCTGACTATTAAAACGGAGGATATACCATTTACAAATTATGAATCTCGTGTATATGTAGAATGTCTTTCACATAATTTTTGGAAAGTAGTAGCTCGTTATGGATTTAAAGAAAAGCCTGACATAAAAGAGGTGTTTCATTTCTGCGAATTATCTGGATTATCGTGTCAAATTATGGATTCATCTTTTTTTCTTTCTTATGAAATACTAATCTTAGATAAGCGACCGTGGTATTTGGTGCTTAGAGCAAAATTATTCATGTTGTTAGCGCGTAATTCTTTAGAATTAATTGATAAATACGGTATTCCTTCAGATCGCATAATTTCTTTAGGAATGCAAATAAAGATATAAAATGCGACTTAAAACGCCCAGTCCTCATCTTTTGTACTAATAGATCTACCTATTACATAGGACGATCCGGATCCAGAAAAAAAATCATGATTTTCATTTGAATTAGGAGATAAAGCAGATAAAATATCTGGATTTACGTTTGTTTCGCTTTCAGAAAATAATGGTTCGTATCCAAGATTCATAAGTGCTTTATTTGCGTTGTAGTGTAAAAAAGCAACGATATCTGGCATCGAAAAATTTTTTTCATACAAAGAAGTGCTATATAATAACTCATTATTGTATAGTTTTTTTAGTAATGTAAAAGTAAAATCTTGTACGATTTTTTTTTCTTGTTGACTTAAAATTCGTAATTCTTTTTGAAATTTATATCCAATATAATATCCATGTACGGCCTCATCTCTAATAATTAGCCTAATTAAATCGGATGTATTAGTCAGCTTTCCTCTACTAGCATAGTACATCGGTAAATAAAAACCGGAATAAAACAAAAAAGATTCTAAAAACACGCTGGCTATTTTTTTTTTCAAAATATTATTTTCTAAATAAATTTTTAAAATTATATTTACTTTATTTTGTAGAAATTTATTTTCTGTGCTCCATTGATATGCTGCATCTACTTCTGATGTAGAGCATAGTGTGGAAAAAATTGAACTATATGAACGTGCATGTACTGCTTCCATAAAGCAAATATTAGAAATTACAGCTTTTTCGTGAGTAGTTTTTCCATCATTCATTAATGATGGTGCTCCAATTATATTTTGTAAAGTATCTAGTAGCGTCAATCCAGTAAATACCCTTATTGCTATATTGCGTTCTTTTATAGTAAGTGTTTTCCAAGAAGAAAGGTCGTTGGATAATGGTATTTTTTCTGGTAACCAAAAATTTGTAGTTAAGTGGTTCCATACTTCTAAATCTTTTTCATCTTCTAATCGATTCCAATTAATTGCATCTATGTAGGATTTATTATTTTTTGAAATGTTATTCATAAATAACTCCTTATTATTAGTAATAATAATATGTTATAGTGCACAAGATACGCATTCGGATACTTCAGTTCCTTGCAAAGTTAACTGACGAATACGTACATAATATAATGTTTTAATACCTTTTTTCCATGCATATATTTGTGCTTTATTAATATCTCTTGTAGTAATGTTATCTTTAAAAAATAAAGTAAGAGATAATCCTTGATCGATATGCTGAGTAGCTGCAGCATAAATATCTATTATTTTTTTCGGTCCAATTTCATATGCATCTTGATAGTAGCATAGATTATCGTTTGTCATGTAAGGAGCTGGATAATATACACGTCCAATTTTACCTTCTTTTCTAATTTCAATTCGTGATGCAATAGGGTGAATACTAGAAGTAGAATAATTGATGTACGATATTGATCCAGTTGGTGGAACAGCTTGTAAATTTTGATTATATAATCCATATTTTTTTACACTTTTTTCTAAAATTTTCCATTCTTCTTGAGTGGGCAAATGTATTTTATTTTTATTAAATAGATAACGTACTTTATTATTTTTTGGCTTCCATGATTTATTGATATATTTTAAAAAATATTTTCCATTTGCGTAATCTGATTTAGAAAAACCCCAAAATACTTCTTTTCTTTCAATAGCTAATAAGTTTGATGCTCGAATTGCATGATAAGTAATAATATAAAAATATAAATTAGTAAATTCAATTGATTCTGGACTTCCATAATAAATTTTTTCACGTGCTAAATATCCATGTAGATTCATTTGACCTAATCCTATCGCATGTGATTTATTATTTCCATTTAAAATAGAAGAAACTGAATGTATTTGACTTATATCAGATACTGCAGTTAAACTTCTTATAGCAATTTCAACTGTATGACCTAAATCAGAAGATTCCATAACATTAGCAATATTTAAAGAACCTAGATTACAAGAAATATCTGTTCCTATTTTTTTATAACTTAAATCTTCATTGTATTCTGATGCACTATTGACTTGTAAAATTTCAGAACATAAATTACTCATATTAATATGTCCAAAAATAGGATTGGTACGATTTACGGTGTCTTCAAACATAATATATGGATACCCAGATTCAAATTGAATTTCAGCTAATTTTTGAAAAAAACTTCGAGCGTTGATGGCAGTTTTGCTAATGCGTTTATCTTGTAATAAATTGTGGTACAAATCGCTGATAACTAATTCTGAAAATGGCTGATTATAAACTTTTTCAATATCATATGGAGAAAATAAATACATTTCTCGATTCTCTTTTGCTAATTGAAATGTAATATCTGGAATAATTACTCCTAAAGATAAAGTTTTTATTCTAATTTTTTCATCGGCGTTTTCTTTCTTGGTATCTAAAAACTTTAAAATATCTGGATGATGAGCATGTAAGTATACAGAGCCTGCTCCTTGTCGCGCACCTAGTTGATTAGCATAAGAAAAGGCATCCTCTAGCATTTTCATTACTGGAATAACCCCGGAAGATTGGTTTTTAATACATTTAATTGGCGCGCCTGATTCTCTTAAATTAGTCAATAAAAATGATACTCCTCCGCCCCTTTTAGAAAGTTGTAAAGCAGCGTTAAGAGCACGTCCAATAGATTCCATATTGTCTTCTATTCGTAGTAAAAAACACGATACGTATTCTCCACGTTGTTTTTTACCACAATTTAAAAATGTTGGCGTTGCAGGTTGAAATCGTCCAGATAATATTTCTTTCATGACATTTATAGCGAAAAATTCATCACCTCTACCTAGAGTTAATGCGACCATGCATGTACGATCTTCGAAATGTTCTAAATAATACTTGCCGTCAAATGTTTTCAACGCATAACTACTGTAAAATTTTAATATTCCCATAAACGTTTGAAATTTAAACCCTTGTTTTTTGCTTTGTTTAAAAAGTGAATATATAAAATTTTTATCATAATTTTTTAATATATCTGATTCGTAATAACCTTTTTTTATAAGGTAGGATATGCGATCTTGTAATGAAGTAAAATATTTTGTATTTGGTAAAACATGTGTATTAAAATAACTTTTTATTGCAAGAACGTCTTGTTCTAATTGAAATTTGCCTTTTTTATCATAAAGATTTAGCATAGCATTAAGTGCATGATAATTTATCTTATGCATTTTTATTTCATTTCTCCAAATTTTATTTCTTCCAAAATTCATTTATTGCTTGTTTTACTCGAAGTACATCTGTTGGATTACCTAGCAATTCAAATTTGTACAACAAAGGCACATTATATTTTTTAGAAATGAACATGCTTGATATACAAAAATCTGATCCAAAATTTTTATTTCCAGATCCAATTACACCGCGCAAAAAAAAACGGTTAGGTAAAATTTTTAAAAATTTTATCACTTGATTTGGAATTATAATATTTTTTGATTTATTATTATAACTAGGTAAAACTAAAATATATGGAGTATGTATTTGCAAGACTTTTTTTACATTTAAAGAAATTCGTGTTGCTGGCAAGCAGAGTTTTTTTATAAATCTATGAGTATTTTCGGAAATACTAGAAAAGTAAATCAGAGAAGACATGGGTGCGCCTTAAAGTATTGATATTTATACTAAAAATATGAGTTTGAGTGAAATTTATATTTACAAATATAAATTGTATTTTTTAATAAACGTATTTGTATTGATTATGATAAATTTTTGATATAAGTAATTTTAAAAAAAATTGTGTATTACATTTTTTTAAAAAACTATATAAGTAAATTTAATGCATGATTTATTTAAATAAATTAAAATTTTTATTGTAAATAAGACTTGTCATATTTAAATGTAAGTTAAATTATTTTTATTTATTACTAAGAATACAATGAAATACAAAGAACGTGATTAAGAAATATCTAAATATTAAACAATTTATCAGTTACAAAAAGTATTTTTACATTTTTATAAAAAAATTTTAAATATTTTATAAATTTTAAGTTACTTATATATCATAATTATAATAAATTTTTATATAATTATAAATTTTATTATATTAATTTAGAATATTCTTTAAATTTTAACGATTAAAATTTTTTATCTATATAATATTTTTTGAATTATTTATTAAATTAAATAGTTATAAAATAAATATAATTATTGATTCAGATTTTAAATTAATATTTTATCAATTAAATTTTATAAAAAATATTATATACTATACAAAAAATTAAATAAAATATTTTATGTATAATATATATTAAAATAATTTTAATAAATTTAAATTGTTTCATCTATTAAAAATAAAAATTGTTTTTAAAAAAACAATTATCTAACTAATAGATATTGAATTTTTTATTTATGGAAAATAAATTATGATTTATAAAAAAAATTTCGATGTAATTGTTGTCGGAGGAGGTCATTCGGGAATAGAAGCAGCTTTAGCAGCTGCTAAAATGAACTGCAATGTTCTTTTAATTACGCAAAATATTGATACAATTGGTCAAATGTCGTGCAATCCAGCTATCGGAGGAATAGGAAAAGGACATCTAGTTAAAGAAATTGATGCCATCGGAGGCGTAATGGCACAATTAGCAGATCAATCGGGAATTCAATTTAGAATACTTAATGAAAGTAGAGGACCTGCAGTACGAGCTACCCGAGCGCAAATAGACAGAAAACTATATATTCAAGCAGCACAAACTGTTCTATTTAATCAGAAAAAACTAAAAGTTTTACAACAGGAAGTAGTTGATTTAATATCAAAAAATAATCGAATTGCAGGTGTAATTACTAATTCTGGATTATCTATTACTAGCACTACGGTTGTACTTACTGTAGGCACATTTCTAAATGGAAAAATCCATATTGGAGATATAACATTCCCATCTGGGAGATCGGGAGATAATGCATCTCTTAAATTATCTAAAATATTATGTAATAAATTTTCTTTTAATATTAAACGATTGAAAACTGGAACACCACCTCGCATTGATTTGAGAAGTATTAATTTTTCAAAATTACAAGTACAATTTGGACAAAATCCAATACCTCAATTCTCTTTTGAGAAATTTCTTGGAATACGACCTAAACAAATACCGTGTTATATAACTCATACAAATCAAAATACACATAATATTATTAAAGAAAATCTAAAAAATAGCCCAATTTATAACGGTAATATTCAAGGTGTTGGACCAAGATATTGCCCATCTATTGAAGACAAAGTAGTTCGTTTTGAAAAAAAAAATGCACATCAAATTTTTTTAGAACCAGAAGGGCTACATAGTTATGAAATCTATCCGAATGGTATATCCACCAGTTTACCATTTGATGTACAAATAAAAATGATCCAATCTATTCTAGGGTTAGAAAAAGCATTTATAACACGTCCCGGATATGCAATCGAATATGATTTTTTAGATCCAAAAGATTTAAAACTAACCTTAGAAAGTAAAATTATTCCTGGTTTATTTTTAGCAGGACAAATTAATGGAACCACCGGATATGAAGAAGCTGCTGCGCAAGGTTTATTGGCGGGAATAAATGCTGCATTAATATTAAAAAATAAATTTTGGTTTCCAACAAGAGATCAAGCATACTTAGGAGTATTAGTTGATGATTTATGTACTTTAGGCACAGAAGAACCGTATCGTATGTTCACTTCTAGATCTGAATATAGATTGATTATTAGGGAGGATAACGCTGATTTACGTCTTACAAAAATTGGAAATAAATTAGGTATGATAAATAATGTAAGGTGGAGAAATTTTTGTGAAAAACAAAATAAAATTTCCAGAATATATAAAAAATTAAAAAATACTCATATTATTTTCAATACAGAAGAAAAAGAAAAATTTAATATGTATTCTAACTCTAATAAAATACATCGAATTACAGCCGAAGAATTTTTAATACGTCCAGAAATAAACTCTCATATATTATCATCACTAAAATGTATGCATAACATTATAAAAAACGACGAACACTTACAACAAGTAGAAATACAAATTAAATACTCAGGATACATAGAACGTCAAAAGAAAGAAATTAAAAAACATAAATACTACGAAAATGCTATATTCCCAGATAAATTAAATTTTAAAGAAATATCTGGATTATCGCATGAAGTTATTGAAAAATTAAATTTCTTTCGTCCTTATTCGATTGGACAGGCGTCTAGGTTATCTGGAATTACTCCGACGGCAATTTCTATTATATTAATATGGATGAAAAAAAATAATTTTTTAAAAATTTAAATATACACTAAATTAAATAGTTTTTTATAAAAACAGTTCGAAATAAATTTTATTTAAATATTAAAAATAAATTAAAATTAAAATGTACAATTATTTGTTTAATAGTATAATTTTATCAAATGTTTATATCAAAATATGACTATTATATAGCGGGTTGTACTTTAATTAAATAAATTTTTATATTTTTTAAAACTAAAAGTTAGCCTATTTTATTAAAAAAATTATGTCAAAATTTAATTCGATATTAGAACCAAAAGAATATGTATCACATCATTTAAAAAATTTACAAATAGATTTACATACATTAAAATTCATAGAAAATAAATCTAATGCATTTTGGATTATCAATGTAGATTCGCTTTTTTTTTCTATTATAATAGGAATAGTTGTATTTTTCTTATTTAATCAGATTTCAAAAAATATGACTTCTGGTATACCAAATCGATATCAGTCTACAGTGGAATTGCTTATTGAATTTATTGATTTAAATATCAAAGATATTTTTGGTTTTAAAAAAAATAAAATCATTGCGCCATTAGCATTTACAATTTTTATTTGGATATTTTTTATGAATGTTATGGATCTGATACCAATCGATATCATTCCATATTTATGCAAAAAAATATTTGATATTTCTACAGTCAGGATTGTGCCAACATCTGATATTAATATTACCATGTCCATGGGATTGGGAGTTTTTATATTAATTTTATACTTTAATATTAAAGTAAAAGGGATTAAATGTTTTTTATATGAATTAATTTTTCAACCTTTTAAAAATTATTGCTTGATTCCTATTAATTTGTTACTTGAAAGCGTAAATTTATTATCTAAGCCAATTTCATTAAGTTTACGTTTATTTGGAAATATATACTCGGGAGAATTAATTTTTATTTTAATTTCTGGTTTTTTACCATGGTGGATGCAATGGATTTTAAGTGTTCCATGGGCTATATTTCATATTCTTGTTATTATTTTACAAGCTTTTATTTTCATGATTTTAACAATAGTATATCTTGCAATGGCAAGCGAAAAAATACACAAATAGTAAATTATGGAGAAATAAATGAATAATTTTAATATAGATCTTTTATATGTTGCAGCAGCTATTATGATGGGATTAGCTTCGATTGGAGCCGCAATAGGAATCGGAATTTTAGGAGGAAAATTTTTGGAAGGAGCAGCACGTCAACCAGATCTCATTCCAACATTGCGTACACAATTTTTTATTGTTATGGGTTTAGTAGATGCTATTCCAATGATTACAGTAGGTCTAGGATTATATTTAATGTTTTCAGTAAATTAAAAATTAATATAGGAAAGATAATATGAATCTTAATGCAACATTATTTGGGCAAACTATTGCATTTATTATTTTTGTATTTTTTTGTATGAAATATATATGGCCCAATTTAATTGCATCAATCGAAAAAAGACAACGAGATATCGAAAATGCATTAAATTCTGTTAAAACAGCCCAAATAAATCTTAAGTTATCTCAAGAAAAAGCAAAAAAATATTTACAAAAAGCAAAAATAAAATCTCGAAATATTATTTTAAAAGCCAATCAAGAAAAAGAAACTTTTTTAAAAGATGCCATAATAGAAGCGAAAAAAAAGAAAAAAGAAATTATTTCTCAAGGATATTTAGAAGTTTTAGATGCAAAAAAAAGAATGCATGAAGAATTAAAAAAAGATGTTATAAATTTAATTATTATGGCTACAGAAAAAATTTTAGAAGATTCAATAAACGAAAAAATCAACAATGATATTATAAAAAAATCTATATTAAATTTAGAGATTAATATTTAATGAACTTTGAAAATACATCATCTTTATCGCATTCCTACGCGGAAGCAGCATTTAAATTTTCGTCAGAAATAAATAAAACTGAACAATGGCTTTTTATGTTGCAAGATATCTGTAAAGCTTTAAAACTTATCCCACATAATTTATTCAACTTATATTTTTTCAAATTAAACAAAAAATTTTTTTTAAAGAGTTTATTAGGAAAAAATGATATATATTTTGAAAATTTTTTAAAAATTGTTGCTTATAATGATCGAATAAATATTTTACCAAATATTTTACAAAAGTTTATTGAACTTAAAAATTTTTCAGAAAATGTCGAAATCGTTTTAATTATTACTAAATATCCATTAAATCAAAAATTATTAGATAACTTGAAATATTTGATATCAAGTAAAATAAACAAAAAAATAAAAGTTCAATTAAAAATTGATAAGTCCATATTAGGAGGTATGATTATTAAATTCAAAAATTTTATAATAGATAGTAGTGTAAAAAATCGATTAAATAAATTATCTGAATATTTGTAAAAATGTTATAAAAAAGGAAAAAATATGATTTTACACGCTACAGAAATTAGTGAGTTAATAAAAAAAAGAATTGCACAATTTGAAATAAAAAATGAAATAAAAGAAGAAGGCATAATACTTTCAGTGAGCGATGGCATTATAAAAATTTATGGATTAAGTAATATTATGCAAGGAGAAATGATCCGATTACCTTATGATGGCTTCGCCATTGCATTAAATTTAGAACATGATTTGGTAGGAGCAATAGTATTAGGAAGTTATTTTAATCTTAAAGAAGGAATGAAAGTATATGCTACTGGTCGTATTCTTGAAGTTCCAGTTGGAAATGAATTATTAGGACGTGTAATAAACACTTTAGGTTATCCAATTGATGGAAAAGGAGAAATAATCTGCAAATATTTTGCTCCAGTAGAAGCAGAAGCTCCAGGGGTTATTGATCGAAAATCAGTAAATGAGCCTTTATACACAGGATATAAAGCTATTGATGCCATGATCCCTATAGGGAAAGGGCAAAGAGAATTAATTATAGGAGATAGACAAACGGGAAAATCTACTTTAGCAATAGATATCATAATGAATCAAAAAAATAATCATGTTAAATGTATCTATGTATCTATAGGGCAAAAAGCGTCTACAGTTGTTAAAATAGTAGAAAAATTAAAAAAATATAAAGCATTATCTAACACCATTATAGTATCGTCTTCTGCATCCGATGCCGCATCGTTGCAATACCTAGCACCTTATGCAGGATGTGCAATGGGAGAATATTTCAGAAATCTTGGAGAAGATGCATTAATTGTATATGATGATTTATCTAAACAAGCTATTGCTTATCGTCAAATTTCTTTGCTCTTAAAAAGACCACCAGGAAGAGAAGCGTATCCTGGAGATATATTTTATCTGCATTCGCGTTTGTTAGAACGTTCAGCTTGTGTCAATCATAAATATATAGAGCATTGCACTAAAAATAAAATTAAAAACAAAAGTGGATCTTTAACCGCATTACCTATTGTTGAAACACAAGGAGGGGATATTTCTGCATTTGTACCAACTAATTTGATTTCTATAACAGATGGACAAATTTTTTTAGAATCCAATTTATTTAATTCAGGAATACGTCCAGCAATTAATCCAGGAATTTCGGTATCTAGAGTAGGAGGTGCTGCTCAAATTGATATAATGAGAAAGTTGTCGGGTAATATACGTACGGCATTGGCTCAATATAATGAGCTTGCATCATTTTCTCAATTTTCTTCTGATTTAGATAAAAATACGAAAAATCAATTAATTCATGGAAAAAAAATTGTAGAATTATTAAAACAAAAACAGAATGCTCCAATTTCAATAGAAAATCAAGTTCTGTTATTATTTGCTATGCAAAACAACTATTTAAATAACATTGATTCTGCAGATATTTTAAAGTACGAAGAAAAACTGTTATTTTATGCAAAAGAAAATTATCCAGAATTTATGAAAGAGATTTATTTATCTAAAATATATAGTATTTCAATTCAAGAAAAATTAAAAACAATTATGGATCAGTTTAAATTCATATAAAATACATTTAATTAAAATAACTTTATATTTTTTTAATATCACCAGGCAAAGCATGAGCAATACAAGCGATATACGTCAAAAAATTATTAGTATAAATAATATACAAAATATCACAAAAGCAATGGAAAAAATTTCTGCATCTAAAATGCAAAAATCTAAAAATTTATTACAATCAACTCGTCCATATTTTGAACAAATTTCCCGTATTTTACAAAGATTAAAAATGCAAAATATTCAATTTGACCATCCATACTTAGTAAAAAGAGAAATAAAACATGTTGGATATATAATTATTTCTACAAATCGAGGATTAACTGGAGGATTAAATATTAATTTATTTAGAAAAATTTTATATGGATTTGAAAAATACCAAAAAGAAAATATTCGTATTAAACTCGTACTAATTGGATCAAAAGCAATTTCATTTTTTAATCTTTTTAAAAAAGATATAATATCGCAGAATAGCATTAGTGATACTCCAAAAATTTCAGAAATAATTAGTTCCGTAAAAATAATTATCGATCATTATGACATTAGAAGTGTTGATAAAATTTATATTGCATATAATAAATTTATTAATACTATGACATATATTCCCAAAATTAAAGTAATTTTACCACTAAATTTAAAAAAACAAGAATACGAATCTAAATTAGTAAATTATTTATATGAACCTGATTTTAAGTCAATACTTCATGCAATCTTACCAAGATACATAGAGTCTATGGTATATCAATCTTACATTGAAAATTTATCTAGCGAACAATCTGCTCGTATGATTGCGATGAAATCTGCTACAGACAATAGTAAAAATTTGATTAAAGAACTAAATATACTATATAACAAAACAAGACAAGCAAATATTACTCAAGAATTAATTGAAATTATTTCAGGATCTAATTTGACTGATTAAAATATAGGATCTAACATGCACACTGGAAAAATAGTCCAAATTATTGGACCAGTTATTGATGTAAAGTTTTCTCAAAATTATCTACCAAAATTGCATTTTGCTCTTAAAGTTAATTATATGCATCAAACTTTGATTATGGAAGTAATGCAACAAATTGGAGATGGAATAGTACGTTGTATTTTAATGGGTTCATCTGATGGATTAAAACGCGGTTTAATCGTTTATAATTTAAATAAAACAATAGAAATCCCGGTAGGAAAATCTACATTAGGTCGTATTATGAATGTTTTAGGTAATCCAATTGATATGAAAGGAAAAATTATATCAGATGAATATAGATCTATTCATAATACAGCTCCAAAATATAATGAAATTTCTACGTCTGATGAGTTATTAGAAACAGGTATTAAAATTATAGATTTAATCTGTCCATTTATTAAAGGAGGTAAAATAGGTTTATTTGGAGGGGCAGGAGTAGGAAAAACTGTTAATATGATGGAATTAATTCGTAATATTGCAATTGAACATTCAGGATATTCAGTATTTACTGGAGTAGGAGAACGTACAAGAGAAGGAAATGATTTTTATCATGAAATGATTACATCAAAAGTAATTGATAAAGTATCACTTGTATACGGTCAAATGAACGAACCACCAGGAAATCGTCTACGTGTTGCATTAACTGGATTGACATTAGCCGAAAAATTTCGAGACGAAGGCCACGATGTTTTATTATTTATCGATAATATATACAGATATACTCTAGCAGGAACAGAAGTATCGGCATTATTAGGACGCATGCCTTCCGCAGTAGGCTATCAACCAACTTTATCAGAAGAAATGGGAATATTTCAAGAACGTATCGCTTCAACTCATACAGGGTCTATCACTTCAGTACAAGCTATCTACGTTCCTGCAGACGATTTAACAGATCCTTCACCAGCCACCACATTTGCACATTTAGATGCAACAATAGTTTTGAGTCGTCAAATTGCTGCACTAGGTATTTATCCTTCTATTGATCCATTAGATTCTAACAGTAGACATTTAGATCCATTAATAGTAGGTGAAAATCATTACTTAATAGCACGTGAAGTCCAGTTAATATTGCAACGTTACAAAGATTTAAAAGACATTATTGCTATTCTTGGTATTGATGAACTTTCAGAAGAAGATAAAGTACTTGTATCTCGAGCAAGAAAAATTCAAAGATTTTTATCACAACCATTTTTTGTTGCAGAAATTTTTACTGGATGCTCAGGAAGATACGTACCTTTACAAGATACAATTTCAGGCTTTAAAAATATAATAAATGGCAAATACGATCATATTCCAGAGCAGGCATTTTATATGACTGGAAATATATCTGATGTATTAGATAAATATAAAAATCTTAATTCTTGAAAAAAATTACTATGCAAAAATTTTTTAATCTTGATGTAATTAGTGCAGAAAAAATTATTTTTTCTAATTTAGTAAGGCAAATCATAATTACAGGATCTGAAGGAGAATTCGGAATACTGCCAAATCATATATCGTTTTTAACTACTATTAAACCTGGATTTATAAAAATTATGCTTGAAAATATGCAAATAGAATATATTTATTTATCCGGAGGTATATTTGAAATTTATCTGAATAAAGCCATAGTATTAGTAGACACTGCAATTCGAGGTAAAGAAATCGATAAAAATAGAGCTATCAAATCAAAACAAAAAGCAAAAAATCTGATTCATTCTGCACAAGAAAAACAAGAATATATTAGAGCCATGGTGGAACTATCTAAATCTATTGCGAAATTAAGAACTTATTACTTATCAAAAAAGAATTAAGTTAAATTAAATTTTATTGTACTAACTTTAAATATATTAAGCGTTAAAATAAATTAAATTTTTCAATATTTAAATTAATTACTAATTAATTTATTGCTAAAAAACATACTAATACATCTGTCATCTATATTATATCTTAAATTTTCTTATTAGAAGAAAGACAAATAAATGAAAACATCGTCTCAAGAATTGAGCATAATTATTTTATCAGCTGGAAAAGGAAAGCGAATGTTTACTTCCATTCCAAAAGTACTTCATAAATTAGCCGGAAAACCAATATTACAACATATAATAGATACCATATCAAATCTTTATGCAAAAAAAGTTTATATAGTTTATGGATATGATAATCAACTATTACGTAAAAAAATAACACCAAATGGTTTGTCTTTGCGCTGGATATTACAATCTGATCAATTCGGAACGGGGCACGCTATTCAGCAGGTTATGCGAAAATATAAAGGAAAAGATAACGATCAAATACTTATATTATATGGAGATGTACCTTTAATATCTGTAACAACTTTAAAAAAGTTATTATACTGTCATTCTGGTTTTAATATAAGTTTATTAACGGCTAAAATTGATTCGCCATATGGTTATGGAAGAATTTTGAGGGAAAACGGATTAATTGTTAAAATTATTGAACAATACGATATAAAATCAAAAAATAAAAATATTCAAGAAATTAATACTGGAATTATGATAGTCAATAAATACCAATTAAGTTGTTGGATCAATAAAATAAATAATAATAATTCAAAAAAAGAGTTTTATTTAACTGATATTGTATCAATAGCACATCATAAAGGTCATATTATTAATTCTATACAACCAAAAAATATATTTGAAATTTTTGGAATAAACAATCGTTTACAACTAATGTATTTAGAAAGATTATACCAAAAAAAACAAGCAAAAAAATTGTTACTACATGGAATTACTCTGGCAGACTATAAGCGTTTTGATCTAAGAGGCACATTACAGCATGGACAAGATATTTTTATCGATATCAATGTAATTTTAGAAGGACAAATAATCATCGGAGATCGTGTAAAAATTGGAAATGGATGTATTTTAAAAAATGTTATCATTAATAATGATGTAGTTATTCATCCATATTCTATAATAGAAAATGCTCATCTAGATTCAAATAGCATGATTGGTCCTTTTGCACATATACATTCAAACAGCAAAATATCAAAAAGAGTAAACATTGGAAATTTTGTTGAAGTAAAAAATACTATTTTTGGAAAAAACTCAAAAGCTGGTCATTTAAGTTATTTAGGAGATGCAAACATTGGGGAAAAAGTAAATATTGGGGCTGGAGCTATTACATGCAATTTCGATGGAAAAAATAAAAATAAAACGATAATTAATAATGATGTATTTATTGGTGCTAATTCAGAATTAATTGCTCCAATTATTATTGGATCAGGTGCCACAGTAGGTGCTGGTACTACCGTAACTAAAAATATAAGCAATGGCGAAAAGATAATAAGTCGTGTAAAACAATTTTCAATTTTAAAAAAAACATAATTTGTAATATAAAATAAAATTTTGACATGTAAAATAAATGAAAATTTCAACATAAGTTCATTGATTTAAAAATTTGTTTTAAATAAATTATCTTAATATTAATAATATTCAAAATATTCTATATAAAATTTGGGAAAATTCTAATGTGTGGAATAGTTGGCGTGATTTCACAACAAAATGTTTTAAATCTGTTGCTATCAGGATTAAAGCGTCTTGAATATCGCGGTTATGATTCTTCCGGTCTTGCTGTTATAAATAATTACAAGCAATTAAAATGTTTAAAAAAAGCAGGTAAAGTAAAAGTATTAAAAAAAGCAATTCTTAAAAAAAAATCTATTTTTTTAGGAAATATTGGTGTGGCTCATACTAGATGGGCTACACATGGATCCCCTACAGAAAACAATGCTCACCCTCACTTATCTGAACACATAGCAGTAGTACATAATGGAATCATAGAAAATCATGAATCACTAAGAGATCATTTAAAAACATATCAATATCAGTTTAATAGCGATACTGATACCGAAGTGATTGCACATTTAATCCACTGGGAACAAAAGCGTAATGGAGGAACTTTAACAGAAGTAGTAAAACGAGTTTCTCCTATGTTATTTGGAATATACAGCACGGTAATAGTAGATGCTAATCATCCAAATTCTCTTGTAGCAGAATGTTCAGGGAGCCCTTTAATTATTGGATGTGGTGCAAATGAAAACGCTTTTGCCTCTGATCAATTAGCCTTACTGGATATAGCAAAAAAATTTATATTTTTAAAAACTGGAGATATTGCAGAAATCACCAATTCTAATATTCAAATATGGGATAAAAACGGCAATTCTATTCAAAGAAAGATAGTAAAAAAAAATATTGTGCTAGATCCCAATAAAAAAGGAGAATTTCGTTATTTTTTAAAAAAAGAAATTTTTGAACAACCTCAAGCTATTAAAAATACATTAAAAAATCGTTTAAAGAATAATTATATTTATCTATCAGAAATATCTGATAAATCTAATAAAATCTTAATTAATACAAAACATATTCAACTTGTTGCCTGTGGAAGTTCATACAACTCTGCTATGGTCTCAAGATATTGGTTTGAAAATTTAGTTGGTATATCCTGTAACGTAGAAATTGCTTCCGAATTTTGTTATCGTAATACTATAGTACATCCTAATAGCTTATTAATTTTTTTATCTCAATCTGGAGAAACAGCTGATATTTTATCTGCATTACGATTATCAAAAAATCGTAACTACTTATCTTCTTTATCAATCTGTAATACACCAGAATCTACTTTAAGTAGAGAATCCGATATCAATGTTTTAACATATGCCGGTATAGAAATTAGTGTTGCTTCTACTAAAACATTTACCACGCAACTAACAGCGGTATTAAGTTTAATAGCTCATATAAGTTTATTAAAAAAAATAAATAAAAAATTACAATTAGATATTTTTCGTGCTATGCAAATTTTACCTTATAGAATAGAACAAATGCTACTTTTAGCACCTTATATTAAATGTTTAGTGAAAGATTTTTCTAATACAAATAATGCAATTTTTATTGGTCGAGGTGAACTGTATCCTATTGCAATAGAATCTGCTTTAAAATTAAAAGAAACTTCTTATATTCATGCGGAAGGTTATGCTGCAGGAGAATTAAAACATGGATCGCTGGCATTAATCGATATTAATATGCCGGTAATCATATTAGCACCTAATAATGGTTTATTAAAAAAGCTATTATCTAATATGGAAGAAATTCGTGCACGCGAAGGTAGGATGTATATTTTTTCGGATACAGATATTTTTTTTTCAAGTTATTCAAATATTAAAAAAATTCGTCTTCCTTTTGTAGAAAATATCTCAATTCCTTTAGCTTATATAGTACCAATGCAGCTTTTAGCTTACTATGTAGGTTTAGAAAAAAATGTCGATGTTGATCATCCTAGAAACTTAGCTAAAACAGTTACTGTTGAATAAAATTGTGATTATTTTCCTATACAGAAATTTGAAAAAATTTCGTTAAGAAAGTCATTTGAATTAATATTGATACCTAAAATTTTCTCGAACGCTTTTTGTGCTGCATATAATTCTTCTGCAACTAGCTCGAGACTATTTTGTAATAAAATTTTTTTTGCATAAAGAATATGAGATTTTGCAATTTTAATTTCATCTAAGTGTCGTTGTTTTGCAATAAAAAATCCTTCTTCATTTAATTGCAAACAGTTTAAATTTTTTAGATGTTGTATTAAAATATCTATTCCTTTGTTATTAATAGCTGATATTGTAATTATTGCATAATTTTTATTTTTTATAATACCAATAGGTTCTTTGCTTAAATCAGCTTTATTACGTATTATAGTTATTTTGTTTCTTAAATTTAAAGAAAATTTTTTATATTTAGGCCATAATTGATATATATCGCTTGATTTATTGATATTGCTATCAACTACATATAAAATATGATTTGATATTTTTATTTCTTCTAGCGTACGATAAATTCCAATATTTTCTACTACATCGAGCGTTGATCTTAAACCTGCCGTATCGCTTATATTTACGGGAATTCCGTTTATACTGATATTTTCATGTAAAATATCACGTGTTGTACCTGGTATTTTAGTAACAATAGCAGAATTACGACCAGATAATGCATTAAATATACTAGATTTTCCAGAATTAGGTTTACCTATGATGGCAACTTTAGCGCCTTCCTTTAGAAGACTGCTATATTTAGATAAATGTTGTATTTCTTTTATTTTTAAAAGAATTTTTTTTAAATTTGTTTTTATATGAATTAAATCTATAGCATGTATTTCCTCTTCAGAAAAATCAAAAGTAATTTCTATATTCATACGTAATTGTTTAATTACATTTAATATTTTATAAATTTTTTTAGAAAACTCGCCTTTTAAATTAGATAAAGCTGATTTGGCTGCTTGAATTGAACAAGAATTAATTAAATCAGCAATAGATTCTGCCTGAACTAGATCTATTTTTCCATTGATAAAAGCACGTTCTAAAAATTCTCCTGGATTTGAAATCCTTACGTTTGGAATAGAGGAAATTTCTTGCAATAAAATATTTAATATTATTGGTGATCCATGTGCTTGTAATTCTAAAATATCTTCTCCTGTCAAAGAGGAGGGTTTTTCAAAAAATAATGCAATGCCTTTATCTAATAATTTACCTTTTATATCGTAAAAAGGTAAATAGGATGCGTATTTTATTTTAGGTATTTGTTTCAAAAAAATTTTAGCAATATGTTGAGAAAGATTACCAGAAACTCGCAGTATTCCTATTCCCCCTTTTCCCGGTGGAGTAGCGATGTTTACAATAGTATCCTGATGATATAAATATTTTTCATTTATATTTAGATTCATTGTTCTATGTAAATACCTTTTCTTTTTAACCCATTATATATAATATATTGCTGTATCATAGTAACTAAATTACTTACTATATAATATAGTACCAATCCGGAAGGAAACCATAGAAAAAATATAGTGAAAATTAATGGAATAAACATTATAATTTTTTTTTGTACTGGATCGATACTTGTTGAAGGAGACATCTTTTGTATTAAAAACATCGTAACACCCATAATAAAAGGTAGTATATAATATGGATCTTTTGCAGATAAATCATTAATCCATAGTACGAATGGAGCGTGCCTTAATTCTACAGATCCAGAAAGCATGTAATATAAAGATAAAAAAATTGGCATTTGAATAAGTAATGGCATACATCCTCCAAGAGGATTAACTTTTTGCTTTTTATATAAAGCTATCATTTCTTGACTTTGACGATATTTGTCTTGACTAAATTTATTTTTAATACTAATTATTTTTGGTTGTAAAATTTTCATTTTTGCCATAGAAGTATATTGAGATTTTGTAAGAGGATACATAAATCCTCTTACTATAAAAGTTATAAGAATGATAGCAATCCCCCAATTATTTGTATATTTATATATCCATGTTAACATCATAAATAGCGGCTGGGCAATAAACCAAAGCCAACCATAATCAACAGTTAAATTTAAATTGTTTGCCACAGTTTTAATCATGTTTTGCAGTTTTGGACCAATCCATAATGTTGATCGAAAATTTTTTTCTTCTCCATTTAGTATAGATATCGGTTCAGATTGAAATCCGATAATAGCTTGATTTGTATTTTGAAAATTTTCAGTATAAAATCGATACTTATTTATTTGTTCCGGTATCCAAGCGACAAGAAAATACTGTTGTAACATTGCGATCCATCCGGACACGGTATAAATGTTTAAATTTTTATTATTTTTGATATCATCAAATTCATATTTTTTATATTTATGATGATCGCTAGAATACGCAGCTCCACGATACGTATGAAAATTAAAATTATAACTTTCACCTAATTTTTTGGATTCTATGGATTGTTTTAATTGTCCAAAAAAAGTTACTTCTATCGGATTGTTACTATAATTTAGAATGTGGTGATCAATATTAAATGAAAAACTATTTCTATTAAATAAAAAATTTTTTATATACTTTATTCCTGTATTATCATCATACATCAAAGACACCTTAAGATTTTTTGCTTCGTCTGATAGTACATATTTATTTTTTTCGCTTTTAAATATTGGATTTAATTTAATGCTATAATTTTCTGTTTTATAAGCTTTAATTAGACCGCTTTCAGCTTGATATAAAAAATCTTTAGAGGTTTCGAGTAATTTAAGTAATTTTTTATTATTTAAATCATCAAAATAATTACGTAGTGATACTTCTTCAATATTTCCTCCATACGGGTTAATTTTTAAAATTAATAAATCTGTAGTTATAGTGATAAGGTTATTTTTTTTTTCAGGAATTTCATTTTCTATGACACTTTTTTTTTCTATTGTTTTTTGTTTGTTTATATTTATTGAATCGGAAAATTCAAATTGCCATGTTTCTAAAGCTATAAAAGAGATAATAATAAAAGCAATAAATAAAAAATTATTTTGTAAACCCATAATGCATAATCTCGATAGTTTTATTTTTTAAAATTATAAGGATGGCATTTTAGTAATCTTTTGCATCCGAAATATAATCCCCAAAAAAAACCTAATTTTTTAATTGATTTGATTGTATATTTGGAGCATGTTATCTTAAATCGACAGTTTTTCCCCAATATTGGGCTAATAAAAATTTGATAAATATATATTAAAAAAATAAAAAAATAGTTAATTATAAGTAAAAATGATTTTCCCATAGTATATTTAATTTTTTTTGTAAAACATCATTTTTATATTTTAGTATATTTTTTTTAGGAAATATTAAAAAGTCAAATTTAATTAGCTTAAATTGATTTAAACGAAAATTTTCTTTTATTAATCGTTTGATACGATTTCTATCATGAGATAAATATATATATTTTTTTAAAACTATTAATCCAATGCGAGGATAATTGAATAAATTAGTGTGATAAAAAAAAATCACCCAAGATGTACAAATTTTTTTAGCATTTTTTAAAATGAAACAAATTTCTTTTGATTTAGATATTCGCATGTATTTAGGTAATGTATTTTTTTTCATTAAGTAGTTTTTATGCAACTATAAGTTTTCTACGATTCTTTGCACGTCTTCTAGATAAAATTTTTCTTCCTGTTTTAGTTGACATGCGAACCCTAAAGCCATGATTTCTTTTTCTTTTTAATAAAGATGGTTGAAAGGTACGTTTCATAATTTATGATAACCATTTAAAAAGGATTTATTTTTAAAATATAGCACATTCTTTATTTTTTTTAAAAAATATTAAATCTAATTCGATATATTTTTTAAATAATTTGATATACATAAAAATTTATAAATTATATATTTAAAAATTCGTAATATACTGTACTACTTAACTTTAGTAAATAGAAGAATCGTTTTATTATTTTAATACATCATATAAAATCATTTAATTTTAAAATATTAAATCATATTCTATGGTTAAAAAATTTTTAATTGATTTATAATAAAATATCGTATTAGCATTAATTAAATATAAATTTTAAAAATTATTTTTAATTTAAAAACTAACTTTAATTTTTAAAAAAATATATAAAATTTTTACTATTTTATTATTTTAAAAAAATAAATTTTTATATAAAGATTATGATACCCTATTGTAAAATCAAAGCAATATAGACAAAAAGTTTTCAATTAGTTACAAAAATATTTTAATAATAAATGTATCATATAATCATTTGAATGAAAAAAATTTAAAATTATGAAATTTAAAATTAAACGCGAACAAATATTATCGGTCTTACAAAAAATATATTTAGTATCTATACAACGTGCTACAGCTCCAATCCTCGAAAATATATTAATAAAAATATTAAATAATAAATATCTTTTAATTATAGGAACTAACTTAGATATTGAATTAAAAAAAAATGTAAAATTATTATCATTTGCAGAAAATGGAGAAACCACTGTATCTGCAAAAAAGATATTAAATATTATTAAAAGTTTTACTCCAAAAACAAATATTGATTTAATTTTAAAAAATGAAAAATTATTAATTTTTTGTAAGCAAATTAAATTTTCTTTATCTACATTACCTGCAACAAACTTTCCTAATATAAATTTTATAAAAAACGAAAAAGAAATTATTTTAGTAGAAAAAAACTTTAAAAGTTTACTCGAATCTACTTATTTTTCTATGGCAAATCAAGATGTTAGATCATATTTAAATGGAATGTTATTTGAAATTAAAAATAATTCTATTCAAGTTATTGCTACAAATGGACATCGATTATCTAGGGCACAATGTACTATAAATAACAATGCTGACGTTGATTATGCTATAATCTTTCCAAGAAATGGGGTTTTAAATTTAGTTCGTATTTTAGAAAATAAACATGATTTAGTTGTATTGAATATTTCAAATAAATATATGTGTATTAGTATTTCTGAATATACTTTAACTGCTAAATTGTTAGAAGGAAAATTTCCAGAATACGATTCTATTTTTAAAAAAAATTATTTAAGTAATAGCATAATACTAGTTGATTGTATAAAATTAAAAAATGCATTAAAACGAATTTCTATACTTTCTGATAAATCTAATAGTGTAATTTTTAATTTAAAAAATAACCATATGATAGTGTATATAAAAAATATTTTTCATGAAAAAGCAGAAGAAATATTAGAAGTAAATTATCATGGAAAATTTATAGAAATTGGATTTAATGTTAGCTATATGATTGATGCTTTAAACACGATAAAATCTAAAAAAGCAAAAATATTTATTATTGATTCTAAATCTAGCATATTAATAGAAGACGAATTAGATCGAACAATTAACCATATTATCATGCCAATTCGTATATAAAATATATTTTATTAATGCATGTATAAATAATACATAATTAGTTTTATTTTAAATATCTAAAAATTCTAAAATTAATTAGAATAAATAAAATATTTAAATTGCATCTAGGCACATTCAAATTCAAGGAGATACAAAATGTCAAATAATTATACTTCTTCAAGTATTAAGGTGCTTAGAGGTTTGGAGGCAGTTAAAAAACGTCCAGGAATGTATATTGGTGATACGGATGATGGGACAGGATTACACCATATGATATTTGAAGTTGTTGATAATGCTATCGACGAAGCGTTAGCAGGTTTTTGTAAATTAATACAAGTAATCATACATGACGATCATTCAATTTCCGTTGAAGATGACGGAAGAGGTATTCCTGTTGATATTCATAAAGAAGAAGGAATATCTGCAGCCGAAGTAATTATGACAGTACTTCATGCTGGAGGAAAATTTGATAATACTTCTTATAAAGTTTCCGGAGGACTACATGGAGTAGGAATATCAGTTGTTAATGCTCTATCAGAAAAATTACAACTTAAAATATATAGATCAGGTAAAATATATCAGCAGTACTATTCGAATGGAACTCCAATTGAACCTTTAAAAATTATTGGAAATACCAAAAAAACCGGAACGAATATAAGATTTTGGCCAAATTTTTCTATTTTTAAAAAAAATGTTGAATTTCAATACGAAATTTTATCTAAAAGATTTATGGAATTATCTTTTTTAAACTCTAAAATTTCTATTCACCTAAATGATATTCGTAATCAAAAAAAACAACATTTTCATTATGAAGGAGGAATTAAATCCTTTGTACAACATGCTCATAAAAATAAAAATTTTATTCATCCTAAAATATTTAATTTTTCTACAGAAAAAGATAATATTTCTGTGGAAATTGCTTTACAATGGAATGATGGGTTTAAAGAAAATATTTTTTGTTTTACTAACAATATTCCACAAAAAGATGGAGGTTCACATCTGATTGGTTTTCGTTCTGCTATTACACGTACTTTAAATTCATATATGGATCGAGAAGGATACAACAAAAAGTCAAAAGTGGTGACTACGGGCGAAGATACTAGAGAAGGATTAGTAGCGATTATTTCAGTAAAAATTTCAGATCCTAAATTTTCATCTCAAACAAAAAATAAACTAGTATCTTCTGAAGTTAAAACAGTAGTTGAATCGCTAATGAACGAAAAATTTTTCAGTTTTTTATTAGAAAATCCAAAAGACGCAAAAATAATCGTTAACAAAGTACTAGATGCAGCTCGTGTTAGAGAAGCAGCAAAAAAAATTAGGGAAATGGCTCGTAAAAAAGGAACGCTAGATATTGTGGGATTACCTGGAAAATTAGCCAGTTGTCAAGAAACAAATCCGTCTTTATGTGAGCTATATTTAGTTGAAGGAGATTCTGCTGGAGGATCAGCAAAACAGGGAAGAAATAGAAAAAATCAAGCTATTCTTCCATTAAAAGGAAAGATATTAAATGTAGAAAAAGCGCGTTTTGATAAAATGTTATCTTCTCAAGAAATAGCTACATTAATCACCGCTCTTGGGTGCGGTATTGGAAGAGAAGAATATAACCCAGATAAACTTAGATACCACTATATTATCATTATGACTGATGCCGATGTAGACGGATCGCATATTCGTACTTTATTACTCACTTTTTTTTATCGTCAAATGCCAGAAATAATAGATCGAGGACATTTATTTATTGCACAACCTCCATTGTATAAAATACAAATAGGAAAACTGATTAAATATATTAAAGATAATGAAGATATGGAAAGATTTCAAATTAAACGTGCAATAGAAGGAGCTAATTTAAAAATTAATACAAAATTTCCAATCCTATCAGGAAAATCATTAAAAAAAATTATGCTTAATTTTTTTGCTATCAAAAAAATAATTCATGCCAGTGATTTTTTTCCTAAGGAATTTTTAAAATATCTATTATATCAATCTGAATTAACAGAAGAGCATTTTTCTAATAAAGAAATGTTACAAAATTGGATTTATGCTTTAGAAAATTTTTCTTCTTCGAACAAATCAGATATGTGTACTTATGTATACGAAATTAATAAAGAGAATACATGCAAATTATATACAATTTTATTAAAAAAACAGATGTATGGAATACAAGAAAAATATGAGATTAATCATAAATTTATTAATACTTTAGAGTATAAAAATATTGCTCGTTTAATACGTCAATTATCTTATATAGATCCAAGATGTTCGTACGTACAAAAAGGTAAAAAACGTCAGAAAATAATAAATTTAGAACAAGCTTTTGGATGGTTATTAAAAGAATCTAAACATGGTATTAATATACAAAGATATAAAGGACTGGGAGAAATGAATCCGGAGCAATTATGGGAAACTACAATGAATCCAGATACACGTTCTATGATTCAAGTAACTATTGATGACGCAGTATCTGCGGATCAATTGTTTTCAACACTTATGGGAGATGCGGTAGAACCTAGAAGGTTATTTATTGAAAATAATGCACTAAAAGCTTCAAATATTGATATATAACTCAAATAGTTAAAAATTTTTAAAAAATTTTATATTTTTAATATTAAGATATAAAATAAAATAAATATATAATTTATTTAAAATTAAATTAAAATATTATACTAATTTAGTACAAACAACTTTTATGAAAAAGTTGATCTATCATTTTTTTTTGCTTACTTTTTTTATATTATATAGTATAAAAATATCTTCTAAAATTGAATGTCGTAACATCAACGTAACTCAAAAAAATAAAAATTTTAGTTCATATTCTTATTTAAAGAAAAATGAATTACATATTTATTCTGATTTAGTAAAAATGCAATTTCCTAATAAATTTTTTTTTATTGGAAATGCAAAAATCTATCAGAACCAATCTTTATTTCTTGCAAATAAATTTCAAATAATACAGGAAAAACAGCATACTTCAATTATGGCATTAGGAAATGCAAAATACATATTTAATAAAGATTTTTATATAAAAGGATCACGAGCATTTTTTGATAATAAAACTGGAAATTTTGATTTTTATGAAATAAATTATCATTTTTTTAAAGATAATATTTTAGGTGGCGCAGATTTATTTCAAAATAGAAATAGTAATAGATTAATTATTTTAAAAAATGGATACATTCAACTATGTTCTTATAAATGTCCATTTTGGAAAATTTCAGGATCAAAAATAGTTTATGACCGTCAAAAAAAAATAATAAAAATCTGGAATTCAAAAATAAGTTTTAAAAATATTCCGGTATTATATTTGCCTTATCTAAAAATGAAATTAGATAATAATTTTAATTCTTTCATTCCTCGTGTTAGTTATAACAACAATACTGGAATTTCAATTTTATTTTTATATCGTTTACATATATTTAACAATTCTTATTTCCATATAATTCCAAAATATACAAGCATGAATGGATTAGAAATTAATAATTATTTTTATAATACAGGGGGTCTAAATAACCAAAAATATATAAATTTTCATTGGATAGAAAATAGACGAAATAATAATGCTCTTTGGATGTTACGTTCAAACTACGAATATCAAATAAACAAGAATATAAATGCTAATTTATACTATAAAAATAGCAATAATTTAATATATTTTATAAAAAATATATTAGAATTAAATAAAAATTTTATTAATAATAATATACGTATGCAATTAAAATTACATTATAAAAATTATAATTGGGAGATAAAATCAGTATATAGAGAATTTTATTCTAATATTAAATATAAAAACACATATAATATTAATCCATATTTATGGTTTCAATATAATATATATAACAATAAGTATTTTAACTTTCAATTATTTGGAAAATTAATACATTTTAGATCTCAAAACGTATTGCTTCCTCAAGTAACATATACATATATTGTACCAAAATTTTATACTATTTTGTTTTATTCAGGAGTTTTATTTAAAAATGAAATAAAAACAATAATAACTAATCGTTATGATTATGACAATAGAAATAATTTATTAAAAATTACAAAACAATATATTCCTCAATTTAAATTAGATATTAATTTATTAAAAAATATAATAATTAATTTTAAAAATTATTTCCAAGGTATAGATTTAAAGGCACAGTATATATATGTTCCTTATTATAAAAATAATAATGTGGTATTTGATAAATTATATTATGCTGACATAGATTATTTTAATATTTTTCAGAAACAATTTCAGAATATTGTAGATCAAATTTCTTATGCTAATAAAATTGCGTTAGAATGGAATTCTTATATTTATGATAATAAAAATTTTGAAAGATTTAATATATCTTTTAAAAAGATCTTTCATTTATCTACGAAATATAAAAAAGAGTTACTTTTAAAGTATGCAGATTTTTTCGGTATTAGTAATTGGATAATCAATCAGAATTTGCAATTGAATAGTTCTATTAATTTATATCAATCTAAAAAAGAATTATTAGAATTTCGTACAAAATTAATATATGAAAAAAATTATAATTATTATTCATTAGAATATCGATTCTTAAATCAAGATTGGATGCATCATTTAGATTTTAATCAAAAAAATATTTCTGAAGTTAAAATTTTCGGAAAATTTTCATTTAAAAAAGAATGGTCTATTTCGGCATCAAGCAGATACAATATGTATCCTTTAAATTATTTAAAAAATATCTTTAGTTTACAATATGATTCGTACTGCTTAACATATAAGTTGCAATACATTCAGGAATTAGATTATGAAAACATTTATCGTCATAAATTTAATCAAAAAATTTTTTTTAATATTAGCATCAGTTAATCTGAAAATGAGTATTTAAAAAAACAAATATGTTGTAAACATTATATTATAATACTAATTAGTTTGAAATAACAATGTTTGTAATATATAGTATTATTAAATAATAAAATATAGAATCTATCACATAGATAAAACTATTCTTAACATGTTAAAAAATTTATTATTTAAACTAACTCTATTTTTTTTATGCAATACAGCATGTCATTCTCATCTAAAGATGATGGACGAAATTTCTGTAATTGTAAATCAAGATATTTTTTTAAAAAGTGATTCCGATCTAATATTAAAAATAAATAATTTAAATTTTAAAACTATTAATAACTCGGAATTTATTTCAAATAATTTTAAAAATGAAATTTTAAATTATTTATTGATTAATTACATTGCAAATAATAAAGAAAATAATAAAAGCTTATTTATTAATTTTTATAATGCTAATATTTTAAAAAAAATAAATGTAAATATTTCAAATGCATACATAAAATACCATGAAATAAAAAATAAAATAAATATTAGTTCTTACGAACTAAATAGCTTAAGTAAAAAAATTTTTTTACAAGAAAATAACATATCGGTGTATCTCACACATTTTATAATTCCATTAAAAAGTCATTTATTAAAATTAAATGATCATATATACGAATCAGGGAAATTACGAAAAAACATTGTGAGTTTAATTAAAAGTCAACATATACCAGAAAAAGAAATTATAAAGTATTTACGTAATCACAATATTCAAGATGGATCTTATTCAGGATGGAAAAACTTAAATGATTTACCAAAAGAGCTACATATGATTTTTTTGAATTCATATGAAAAAAAAAATAAAATAGCATTAGTTATCTTAAATAATCATATCCATATATTTTTTATTCATGAAATGAAATATAAAAAAGAAATAACTACAATGAATCATATTAGACACATCATGCTTATACCATCTAGTATTTCTGAAGAAAATAGTGTTTATATTAAATTATTAAATATTAGAAATAGTATAAAATCTGGTAAAATAAATTTTACAGATGCAGCAAAAAAATATTCGCATGACTTAAAATCATCAGATTTTGGTGGAGATTTAGGGTGGGATGGGATCTATAAATTTAATTCAAATATAGTAAAAAAAATAATTAATTTAAAAAAAAATAATCTTACAATGCCATTGCGATCATCAAACGGATGGCATATTATTGAATTAATTGATCTAAAAATAAATGATAATACATACGCAAAGTATTTTTATAAAGCGTATCAAATATTATTTGAAAAAAAACTTTCTGAAAGAATATATTATTGGTTACAAAGCGAATACAAATCAACTTATATACAAAAAATAAATTCTATATGAAAAAAATTCCTAGAATCGTGATCACCCCAGGAGAACCGGCAGGAATTGGTCCAGAATTGGTCGCTTTAATATCCCAATATCATTGGAAAGCAGAATTAGTGATATGCTGTGATCCTGAAATGCTAAAAAATCGTGCTAAAAATATTGGTATTAATTTAAAACTATATCGTTTTAATGAGGATGATACTCCACAGTATACACAACCAAAAAAATTAGCAATTTTACCAATAAAAACTAGATGTACGGTAACTAAAAACGTATTAAATGCAAAAAACAGCTCGTATGTTATTGAAACATTAAGACAAGCATGTCAGGGATGTATACAAAATAAATTTTCTGCTTTAGTAACTGGTCCAGTAAATAAAAAAATTATTCAAGATAGCGGAATAGAATTTACAGGACATACAGAATTTTTAGCAAAATTTACTCAATGCAAATATCCAGTGATGATGCTATTGTACAATTCTCTACGTATTGCATTAACTACAACACATATTCCTCTTAAACTTGTTTCTAATTATATAAATTATGCTTTAATTCAAAAAACACTTATCATAATAAATGATACATTAATAAATCAATTTGACATACACCATCCATGCATATATGTATGCGGATTAAATCCACATGCAGGCGAAGAAGGTTGTATCGGCACGGAAGAAATTGATATCATCCAGCCAGCGATAAAATCTTTAAAAGAACTATCATATAATATTATTGGTCCAATGTCTGCTGACAGTTTATTTCAAAATAAATATATGAAAAATGCAGATGCCATTTTAACTATGTATCACGATCAAGGATTACCTATTTTAAAATATCTTGGATTTGGAAAATCAGTAAACCTAACTTTAGGTCTACCATTTATTAGAACTTCTGTAGATCACGGAACCGCTTTAAATTTATTTAATTTAAATGAAATTAATTACGGTAGCTTATACAAAGCAATTGAGCTTGCTATAAATTTAAGCTCAAAAATACGTATAATTGCATAAATAATTAAAATCATGTTATCATATTAGCTTATGAAAGCACTTGGACAACACTTTTTACGTGATAAAAATATAGTCAATCAAATTGTAAATTTTGTTAATCCAAGTTATGATATAGAAACTATAGAAGTAGGACCAGGACTAGGTGCTCTAACATATCCAGTATCAAAAAAAACTAAAATGTTCACTGTTATTGAAATTGATAAGAATTTAATTATTCAATTAAAAAATAATAAAAATATTAAGTTGAATCTTAACATTATTAATAAAAATATCATGCATATTAACCTAGACAATTTTTTTATAAATTTTAAAAATCCGGTAAAAATATTTGGTAGTTTGCCTTATAACATATCCACACAACTAATATATCGTCTTATTAAAAAGACTAAAAAAATTTTTGATATGCATTTTGTCTTACAAAAAGAAGTTGCTGAACGTATTATAGCAAAACCTAATAGTAAACATTATGGATATATGAGCATAATAGTACAGTATTATTGTTTTGTAGAAAAATTACTTGAAATATCTAAAAAATCATTTATTCCAATTCCAAAAGTAGAATCAACACTAGTACGCTTTATTCCACGTAAAAAATATGCATTTCCTTATCAAAATCTGAAAATTTGCAAAATTCTTATTAAAACAGCTTTTAATCAAAGAAGAAAGATTCTAAAAAATAGTCTAAGTAAATATATATCTATTGCAGATTTTGCACACGTTAATATCAATCCTTATTTAAGAGCAGAAAATCTTAGCATAAAAAATTATTACGATTTATCTAAAATTTATTCTTTAAATAAAAAGATAAATTAAATTAAATAAATATTTAAATAACAGAACTTAACGATATCAAGGATATTATAAATTTTATGTCTCAATATTTGATTGGAGATATTCATGGTTGTTATAAAGAGTTTTGTTCTCTTTTAAAGCTCATTAAATTTAATGTAAAAAAAGATATATTATGGATTTCTGGAGATTTTGTCGGAAGAGGTCCAAATTCACTAAAAGTTTTAAGATTAATATATAAACTTAGAAAAAATATCTTCGTTGTTTTAGGAAACCATGAAATTAATTTATTACTATCATATACTCATATAAAAAAAGCTAGAATTGATCAACAATTAATGCAAATTATAAATGCTCCAGATGCAAATAATCTTATACAATGGTTACGTCATCAACCAATTTTAAAAATACATGAAAAATACAAGTTAATTATGGTACATGCAGGAATTATACCAATTTGGAACTTATATAGTTTACTTAACAATGCTCAAGAAATTGAAAAAAATTTAAAAAAAAAACAATATAAATCTTTTTTACGTTCTATATATAAAAACAGTCATATTCCAAATAATATTTGGCATAATAATCTTTCAAAAAATTCACGCTTACAGTTAAGTATAAATATTTTTACTCGTATTCGATATTGTTTATCTGAATCTATAATTGATATGCATCATAAAATTGAACCCAAAAAAGCTCCAAGTTTCATTAAACCGTGGTTTACGTTTCATAATCCAATATTTTCCGAATATAATATTATTTTTGGACATTGGTCGTCTTTAGGTGATTATCCTACTCCAAAGAATATATATGGATTAGACACAGGATGCTGTTGGGGTGGACAATTAACCGCTTTGCAATGGGATAATAAAAAATTTTTTAAAGTCAACTCGGTTAACAATTATTGAATCTTTTTTAAAAATTATAATTATTTTATATTTGATTATTTTTAAGTTGAAATATTTTAAAACACATATCATACATATTACAATTGTCTCGTAAATAATATTTTTTAAATATAATCTTCCATTTTTTTTTATTATATTTTGGAAAATATACATTTCCAGAAACTACGGCATTAATATTTGTTATATATAAAGTGCTTGCTTTTGGTAAAAAAGCTTCATAAATTTTTTTTCCACCAATAATCATAACTTCTTCGTATTTTTTTGTAAATTTTAATGCCTGATTTGGATTATCGGCAAATTGGAACTGATCGTAATTTTTATATATTTTTTTATTTTTACTTAATATAATATTTTTTCTATTTTTTAAAGGTTTACTACCTATGGATTCAAATGTTTTTCTTCCCATAATAACTGGTTTATTTATTGTATTGTTTTTAAACCATGTTAAATCTTCAGGTAAATACCAAGGGAGCGAGTTGTTATATCCAATAACTCTATATTTTGCTTGAGCCCAAATCATACTGATATTCATATTTATATGATATATAATAATTTTATTTTTTTACAAATTGAATTTTTGTGTGCGCTTCTTGTAGCGATATAATATTTTTTACGGGATCAGTTCCAAGTGCCTTAATAATTGGAAAACATTTAAAATTTCTATCAGAATATACTTTTTTCTTTAATATAAAAGACCAAAAATATTTTTTTTCTTTTTTTAAATTATTATTTTCGTGATTAAAAATTGCAACATAATCATAATTATTATATATAATATGATTATTTAAATTAACATTTTTATATATTTTATTTATTAACTGGGTATTAATTCCATTTTGTATTAAAACAGTGGCGGCATATTCATTAACATCTAATATAAAATGATATCTCATCAGATATTGAGCTATTTTTAAAAAATTTTTTTTATCATTATTAAGAAGCATTAAAAATGCTTTTTTAGTAAAAATAAATTGGTAATTTGTTTCTATTTGACTACTTAATATTGCTTTTGACAATGCTTGAGAGATACAATTTCCAATCCCCATTACTTCACCTGTAGAGCGCATTTCTGGACCTAGAGTTAGATTGCATCCGGGAAATTTATGAAAAGGCAACGTGACTTCTTTTACAGAAAAATATGGAGGTAAAATTTCTTGCATTCTTTTTTGGTTTGACAATGATTGACCTAGCATTACTAAAATTGATATTTTTGTAAATGAAATACCTGTCGCTTTTGAAATGAAAGGAATAGTTCGAGAAGCTCTAGGGTTAACTTCAATTAAATAAATATTTTTATTTTTAATTGCAAACTGAATATTTATAAATCCTATAATTTTTAAAGATATAGCAATTTTTTCAGTTTGAATTTTAATTTTATTTTTAATTTCTTCTGATAAAGAATATGTTGGAAAGACGGAAGTTGAATCACCTGAATGAATTCCGGCATGTTCTACATGTTCTATGATTCCACAAATCAATATATTTTTTCCATCAAAAATAGCATCAACATCAATTTCTATAGCATTTTCTAAAAATGCATCCAGCAAAATTGGAAAATATTGTGAAATATTTTTTATATTATAGCAATAATGCATTAAATCTGTTTTATTATATATAATTTTCATCAAACGTCCTCCTAATACATAAGACGGTCGAATAATTATAGGATATCCAATATCACTAGCATTTTTTAAAACAGATTCAATAGTTTCAGAGATAGCATTTTTAGGTTGTTTTAAATTTAAATTTTGAATTACTTGTTTAAATTTTTCTCTATTTTCTGCAATATTAATATATTTTGCTTGTGTTCCAAGAATAGGAATTTTAAAAATCTCTAATTCTGTAGATAATTTTAAAGGAGTTTGTCCTCCACATTGAATAATCAATCCTCGAGGGTTTTCTATTCTGACAATCTCTAATACGTCTTCTAAAGTAATAGGTTCAAAATATAAACGATTTGCTACATCATAATCGGTCGAAACAGTTTCTGGATTACAATTGACCATAATTGTTTCATAATGATTTTGTTTTAAAACAATTAATGCTTGTACGCAACAATAATCAAATTCAATACCTTGCCCTATACGATTAGGACCACTTCCAAGAATTAAAATTTTATTTATATTTTTATTTGGCAAAGATTCACATTCTTCTGCATATGTAGAATACATATACGCGGTGTTTGTATTAAATTCTCCTGCACATGTATCAATCCTTTTATATACTGGATGTAAATTATATTTTTGCCGTAATTGAATCATTGTATGATAATTAACATGCAATAAATTAGCTAATCTTGAATCAGAAAATCCTTTTTGCTTTAGATTAAAAAGACGTTTTTTAGTTAACCCAGATAATCCGTGTTTAATTGTTTTATATTCTAATTGTATTAATTCGTAAATTTGATATAAAAACCAGCAATCAATTTTTGTTAAATTCGAAACAAAATCAATAGACATTCCGATACGAAATGCATCTGCTATGTACCATAATCTATTTGGGTTGGGTACTAATAGTTTTTTACAAATAATCGATTTAATATTTTTTTGTTTTAAATTAATTTTAGAATCAAATCCATATACATTAATTTCTAAACTTCTTATGGCTTTTTGAAGCGATTCTTGTTGATTTCTTCCAATAGCCATTACTTCTCCTACAGATTTCATCTGTGTTGTGAGTATTTTTTTAGCATTAGAAAACTTTTCAAAATCAAATCTAGGAATTTTTGTTACTACATAATCTAAAGATGGCTCAAAAGCAATTGGAATTTTACTATCTGCAACTTTATTCATTAATTCATCAAGTGTATATCCTATAGATAGTTTTGCAGATACTTCTGCAATAGGAAAACCGGTTGCTTTGGAGGCTAAAGCTGATGATCTTGATACACGAGGATTCATTTCAATAATTAACATTTTTCCAGAATCTGGATGTATTGCGAATTGAACATTTGCTCCTCCAGAATCTATACCAATTTCGCGGACCACTGCAATTGCAGCATTACGTATTATTTGATATTCTTTATCACTTAATGTTTGTGCGGGGGAAACAGCAATAGAATCTCCAGTATGTATTCCAATAGGATCAATATTTTCAATTGAACATATCACAATGCAATTGTCTTTTTTATCACGAATGATTTCTAATTCATATTCTTTCCATCCAATTAAGGATTCGTCTATAATAAATTTAGAATTTTTTATATCCCATGTTTTATTAGAAAAAAATTTTTGTAAATCATATTTATTATAAATAATTCCGCTATCAGAACCTCCCATAGAAAATGAAGATCGTATAATAAAAGGAAATTTTAGTTCTTTTGAGATTGTTAAAGCTTCTTTCATAGAATTAACATGGTAAGACTTTGCTGTTTCTAAACCAATATTATGCATAGCTTGATGAAATAAAATTCTATTTTCTGCTTTTTCAATAGCTTGTATAGTAATTCCAATAATATTAACGTTAAATTTTTTTAGAATTCCTTTTTTATCTAATTTGATTGCACAATTTAATGCAATTTGACCTCCTATGGTTGGCAATATTGCGTCTGGACGTTCTTTTTCAATAATTTTTTCTATAATATTTAAATGAATAGGTTCAACATAAGTAGCATCGGCTATATCTGGATCTGTCATAATTGTTGCAGGATTAGAATTGATTAAAACTATTCGATATCCTTCAGATTTTAATGCTCTACATGCTTGAGTACCCGAATAATCAAATTCGCAAGCTTGTCCAATAATAATTGGTCCTGATCCTATAATTAAAATGCTTTTAATATCTTGGCGTTTTGGCATTTTAATATCCTATATTTTTATGTAAGTTTTTTTTATTAAATGAATAAATTTTTTAAATAAAAATAATGCATCTTGAGGTCCAGGTCCAGATTCTGGATGCCCTTGAAAACTAAAAACTGGTTTATCAGTAAATTGAATACCTTGTAATGTTCCGTCAAACATAGAAGTATGAGTAATTATCATATTTTTTGAAAGTGTTTTTGGGTCAATTGCAAAATCGTGATTTTGAGAAGTAATAATAATTTTGTTATTTTGTATATCTTTAACTGGATGATTGATGCCATGATGTCCAAACTTCATTTTAAAAATTTTTGCTCCTTCAGACATAGCTAATAGTTGATGTCCCAAACATATTCCTAAAATAGGAATATCTTTTTTAAGCAAGTTACGAATGTTATCAATTATAGAATGATATTTTTCCGGATTACCTGGTCCATTAGATAATAAGATTCCATGTGGACGTAGAGCAAAAACATTGTTTGCTTTTGTAGATGCCGGAACAACTGTAATTTGACAATTTAGAGAATCTAACTGTTTCAAAATACTATGTTTGATACCAAAATCATATGCTACAATATGAAGAGAAAATTTACGTTTGAATTTTTTTTTTCTAATATTTTCTGTCATATTATTCCAGATATATTTTTTTTTTGTAGTCACTTGATTAATTAAATCCGTAGTTTGGTTTTTTAAAAAATTTTTTATTTTATCTTGAACAGTTGCTGTACTGATATGTTTTTCAGATAAAATACAACCAAATTGTTTTCCTCTAGTTCTAATTAATTTAGTCAATCTTCTTGTATCTATATTGCTAATTCCAATAACATTATGTTTAATAAGAAATTGTGATAACGATAATTTATTACGAAAATTACTGATAATTAATGAACTTTGATTTACAACAATTGCTTTTACTTGAACATGCGATGATTCGTTATCTTCTGTATTTATTCCAACATTTCCAATATGAGGATAAGTAAATGTTACAATTTGATTAAAATAAGATGGATCTGTAATGACTTCTTGATAACCCATCATAGATGTATTAAAAATGATTTCTCCAATAACAAGGCCTTTCGAACCAATGCTTTTCCCATAAAATTTCATACCGTTTTCTAATATTAGAATTGCCATTTATAAAAGTTTTCTCCAAAAAGTTAATATTAATTAAGTATATGTAATAATATTTTTCTATTTATTGAAAATATTTTTCATATCAAATAATCCGGGTTGTTTTTGATACAACCATATTGCAGCTTTAATTACGCCTAAAGAAAAAGCATTTCTATTATGTACACAATGTGTAATTTCTATTTTTTCTCCAAAGAAAGAAAAAATTATTTTATGTTCTCCAACAATATCACCTAAACGTATAGAAGTAATATTAATATTATTTTTTAATTTATTTTTAATACAGTTATGTATTTCAATAGCAGTTGATGATGGAGTGTCAATTTTTTTTTTATGATGCATTTCTATAATATCAATGTCAAAATTATTAATATCTATAGTATGCAGTGTTTTTTCTAATAAATTCAATATGATACTAATTCCGTAACTAAAATTAGAAGAAAAAAATATTGCTATATATTTTGACATTTTTTTAATAATCTTTTTTTGATATTTATCAAATCCGGTGGTACCGATAATTATGTTTTTTTTATTTTTACAACAAAAATCTAAATACTCCAAACTAGAATTTGGAGATGTGAAATCAATTAATATATCAAATTCAGATTTTATTTCTTCAATATTATCATGTGCCAATATACCAATTGGAGTAATATTGGCTAATTTTCCTATATCTTGATAAGCGAATGGTGATTTATTTCTTACTAATGCGGCAACATGTACAATTTGTGGAAAATTTAATGCAGTTCTAGTGATTTGTGATCCCATTTTTCCATTAGCACCAGTGGTAATGATACGAATTCGATGATGATTTAAAGTTTTCATATAAATAAATGTTAATTTTATTATATAATATACTTTGATAAGTTGTATCAACAAGAAGTATATATTAAATAAATTCTTGTTAGGTTACAGAATTAATTTAAATATTTTAGCAAAAAAATTTTAAAAATTATTTAAAATAATTTATTGTATATTTTATAAATATTTCATGTTATTTTAATGTATTTTAAGTAAATTAAAATTAAAAATGTTTATATATAATACTGATTCTTTTAAAATTTTATCTTGGTTATACATATAAATAAAGATTATTTTTTTAAGTATTTTTTTGTTTATAAATCCAAAAATTTTATTTTATTTTAAGAGTACATGGTGAATTTTCATATATCTTTTAATTATTGCATTAAAATATTTTTGAATATATTATTCATAATATTAATTATTTTTGGATGTTTATATATACTGAAACCTTTTATTTTAAGTTTTTTATGGGCATCTATGATTGTAATTTCCACCTGGCCAGTATTTATTAAATTAAAAACATTTTTATGGAATTCCGGTTTTTTGTCAGTATTACTGATGATATTTTTTTTATTATTTTTTTTTATATTACCTATATGCATTTTAGTTATTACAATACTTAATAGTTTTCCAAAAATTATGCATTGGACATCAAATATTGACTTATATATTTCTTCAAATTTATTTTGGATTAAAAATATCCCGATCATTGGTGAAAAACTATATTATTTAGGAAAAGAGATAATTACTGAAAAAAATTCTTTCTTAACTTCTAGATTAAAACCATATTTTGGAGAGTTAACTAAATGGCTTTTTAACCACGTAATAGAGTTGGTAAGTTTACTATTCAATAGTATTTTAACAATTTTATTTAGTACATTTTTATATATATATGGCGATTGTATTAAAAATTTTATTAAAAATTTAGGAAGATTTATTGACTATAAAAAAAGCAATATAATTATCGTATTGACTGTACGCTCTATTAGAGCTGTTTCCGTCAGCATTATACTTACTTCTATCATACAAACGTTTTTGAGCGTTATTGGATTAATGTTAACAAATGTACCCTTCATTTCTTTTTTAATAATTTTAATATTTATTTTTTCTATCGCTCAATTAGGAGCGCTTCCAATATTAATTCCAATAGCGCTTTGGTTATATCTAATAGAAGATAATTTTTCAGGAACAATTTTACTTGTATGGTCAATTTTAGTATCTGTATTAGATAATATTTTGCGTCCTATTTTAATTCAAATTATTGGCATGAAAATTCCTGCTTTATTAGTTTTATGTGGTGTATTTGGAGGTCTAACATCATTTGGAATAATTGGCATATTTCTTGGACCAATCATATTAATAATTTTTTGGCATTTAATTTTTCATTTAATACCCATACATCATTCTGTAAAAAAAATATACTAATTATTAGTTATTCACTTTTTTTTAAAAAAAATAAAATTTATATCATTTAAATCATGAAAACATTACTAATTATAGATAATTACGACTCTTTTACTTGGAATTTATATCAGTATTTTTCTGAAATGTGTATAAATGTTGTAGTTAAAAAAAATGATCAAATTAGTATACTAGAAATTGAACAAATCTCACCAAATAAAATTGTTATTTCTCCCGGTCCAGGTAGTCCTACTTCTGCAGGTATTTCATTGCCTACAATATTACATTTTTATAAAAAAATTCCAATTTTGGGTGTATGTCTTGGACATCAGGCGATTGCACTAGCTTTTGGAGCGAATATTGTACGTGCAAAAAAGATTATGCATGGAAAAACATCATTAATTTTTCATAATAAAAAAAATATATTTTATAATTTAAAAAATCCATTATCTGTAGTACGTTATCATTCTTTAATTATTCAAAATGATACGCTGCCTAATTGTTTTATGATAAATGCAAAAAATTATTTATCTAATCAAAAAAATGATAAATACGAAATTATGGCGATTAAACATAAAAAATTTCCATTATATGGTGTGCAATTTCATCCAGAAAGTATTTTAAGTGATATGGGGTTTCAATTACTTTATAATTTTTTAAAAAATTAAAAATTTTATTTTTATAAAAAATGTTCATATAGTATTTACATGAAATGTATAAAATATGTTTTTATTTAAATTTAAAAGTAAAATTAATTATATATAATATATTTATTATTTAGTTTTTATATAAATTTTAAATTTATATACTTATAATGTTTATTAGTTTAATTTATAATATTTAAATATTTAATAAAATTTAATATTAATTAATTTTTATATAATTAAGTGTTTAATTTAAAAACAATTATTTAAAATCATAATTTTTAAAAAATTATTTAATTATTTTAAATATAAAATTTATATAATTAATAAGTAGTTTATTATTTTAAACAGATTAATTA
>JAVBJL010000003.1 GCA_030827005.1 Wigglesworthia glossinidia
GATTAATTAATATTAATAAATAAATATTAATATAATATTAAAAATAATAAAATTTTAATTAAATTTTTTAAAAAAAATTATAAAATTAATTAAAAAAAATTAAAATACTATTTTATAAATTCTTATAAAATTTATCTTTTAAATTAAAATTTAAATTTATATTTTTAAAATTGATAAGTATTAAAAATAAATATAATATATAGAAATTTAGTTATCTTTTTATAAACTTTAAGAGAGTTAATAAAAAAATTAAAATATATAAAAATTTTAAAAATATAAACTTTTTTATAAAATTTTAAATAATTCTAATTAAATATTTTTGTTATCACTTGACACTTTAATATATCACACTTAATATGATTTAAGTACGGGTTTTATTTTTTTTAATAAAATCACCCAAATTAGCTATTAAATAATTTTTAAAAAATCTTGTTACATTTTTTTAAAGTGCCAATAAGGAATAATTTTAACATGGTAACAATAAATCAATTAGTACGTAAATCTCGTTCTGTAAAAATTTCAAAAACTAACGTTCCGGCTTTAGAAGGATGTCCTCAAAAAAGAGGAGTATGTACAAGAGTATATACGACAACTCCAAAAAAGCCAAATTCAGCATTAAGAAAAGTTTGTCGTGTTCGATTAACTAATGGATTTGAAGTTACTGCTTACATCGGGGGAGAAGGACATAATTTACAGGAACATTCTGCAGTTTTAATTCGTGGTGGACGAGTTAAAGACCTTCCCGGAGTAAGATATCATACGATTCGTGGAGCTTTGGATTGTGCTGGAGTGAAAGATCGTAAAACAAGCCGTTCTAAATATGGAATGAAAAAAAATAAAACGTAATACGTATATAATTTATAGTTAGCATACACACATACAATATATTATAATCGGAGTCTAGATGTCTCGTCGTCGAATCGTCAATTGTAAAAGAATGCCTCCCGAATCTAAATTGAAATCAGAATTATTGTCAAAATTTATTAATATTTTAATGATGAATGGAAAAAAATCAATTGCAGAAAAAATTACTTATTCCGCCCTGTATGTTCTAGAAAAAAAATTAAATAAAGATTATTTATCAATATTTGATTCAGCCTTAGAAAAAGTACGACCTATTATTGAAGTTAAATCTAGAAGAGTAGGCGGATCTACTTACCAGGTTCCTATTGAAGTTAGATCTGAACGTAGAAATACACTAGCAATGCGATGGATTATAGAAGCTGCTCGTAAACGAAAAGATCATTCAATGTCTATACGTTTAGCAAATGAATTATCAGACGCTTTAGAAAATAAAGGAGCAGCAGTGAAAAAAAAAGAAGAAGTTCATCGTATGGCTGAGGCTAATAAAGCTTTTGCACATTATCGATGGTAGAAAAATATTTAAATTTTATATTTTTTTTAATTTCAAGGATAAAATGAACCATTTAACACCAATAAAAAATTATAGAAATATCGGGATTAGTGCGCATATAGATGCTGGTAAAACTACCACCACAGAACGTATACTATTTTATACCGGAGTCAATCATAAAATAGGAGAAGTACATCATGGATCTGCTACTATGGACTGGATGGAACAAGAGCAAGAAAGAGGAATCACGATTACTTCAGCAGCAACGACTTGTTTCTGGTCAGGCATGAAAAATCAATTTAAAACGCATCGTATCAACATTATTGATACACCAGGACATGTTGATTTTACGATTGAAGTAGAAAGATCTATGCGTATTCTTGATGGTGCAATCATGGTCTATTGTGCCGTCGGAGGAGTACAACCACAATCTGAAACGGTATGGAGACAAGCCAATAAATATAAAGTGCCAAGAATTGCATTTGTTAACAAAATGGATCGAATTGGAGCAAATTACTTCAACGTCATTAATCAATTAAAATATAAATTATCCGCGAATCCTATACCAATTCATTTACCTATTGGAAATGAGCAAAATTTTTCTGGAATAATAGATTTAATTAAAATGAAGGCTATTTATTGGAGCACATCAGATCAAGGACTGACCTGTTTTTATAAAAATATTCCAAATGAATTAAATGAAATATCTGTTAAATGGAATCAAAATCTAATAGAAGCGGCCGTAGAAACCTCAGAAATATTAACAGAAAAATATCTAAATGATCTTTTGACAGAAAATGATATAAAAGAAGGGTTGAGACTACGTGTTTTAAAAAATGAAATTACACCTGTTACATGCGGTTCAGCTTTTAAAAATAAAGGCATTCAATCAATGCTAGATGCAGTAGTTGAATATTTGCCATCTCCAGTTGACTTAATTTTTAATAAAAAAAATAATTCTTTATATATAAAAAATAAAAATAAAACCCATATACCATTTTCTGCATTAGCATTTAAAATTGCTAATGATCCATTTGTAGGCAACTTAACTTTTTTTCGCGTTTATTCTGGTAAAGTAAAATCTGGAGATACGGTTTACAATTCTGTAAAAAACAAATATGAAAGATTTGGACGTATTGTTCAAATGCATGCTAATAAAAGAGAGGAAATTAAAGAAGTTAAGTCAGGAGATATCGCAGCAGCTATTGGTCTAAAAGATGTTACTACAGGAGATACTTTATGCGATCCAGAACACCCAGTAATTTTAGAAAAAATGGAATTTCCAGAACCAGTTATATCAATAGCAGTAGAACCAAAAACTAAATCCGATCAAGAAAAAATGAGCATAGCACTAAATCGTTTGGCCAAAGAAGATCCGTCATTTCATGTGCATAGTGACGACGAATCGGGGCAGACTATAATTTCTGGAATGGGAGAGCTTCATCTTGAAATTCTTATAGACCGCATGTATCGAGAATTTAATGTTAAAGCAAATATAGGGAAACCTCAAGTAGCTTATAGAGAGACTATTCAAGAAACTATAGAACAAGAAGGAAAATTTATTCGGCAATCTGGAGGAAGAGGTCAATTCGGACATGTTTGGTTACGAATTACACCGCAAAGTAAAAATTTAAAAAATGAAAAAAATAAAAATAATTATACTTTTATCAATAAAATTGCAGGAGGAGTTATTCCAAAAGAATATATTCCAGCAATTGATAAAGGAATTCAGGAGCAATTAAATAATGGAGTTTTAGCGGGATATCCAATCGTTGATATTTGCGTAACTGTATTTGACGGATCGTATCATGAAGTTGACTCATCCGAAATAGCGTTTAAAATTGCAGCATCCATAGCGTTTAAAAACGCTTTTATGAAAGCTAGACCAATATTACTCGAGCCCATTATGAAAGTAGAAATAGAAACACCTCACGAATACATGGGAGATGTAATTGGAGATTTAAATCGTAGAAGAGGCATCATTGAAGGAATGCAAGATATCAATAACTTGGGTAAAATAATTTCTGCACAAGTTCCCTTATCTGAAATGTTCGGATATGCTACGGATTTACGATCTCAAACTCAAGGAAGAGCATCATATTCTATGGAATTTTTAAAATATAAAATAATTCCAAAAAATATCATGCAAGAAATAATTAATTCTAAAGTTATAAAATAAACGTAAAATTTTTAATTTTTATTAAAAAAATAAATTTTTATTATAAATATTTTAAAAAAATACATTTGAAATGTATGAATATTTTATAGATTTTAAAATATTTTTTTTACTAAAAAATTATTTTTTTTATTTTTATTATTAAAATAATTTAATTTATTTAATTTAAAAAATACTTGTTTATTAAATAAAAACTTTATATAAAAATTATGTTATTAATTTTTATAAAAACTTCATAATACATAAAAAAATATTGACGTAATCAAATTAAAACAGTAATATTTTCAACCATTCTATTAAAAAAATAAATAAGAGAAAATATCTCAAAAAAACAAAATGTAAACAAAATGAAAAGATTTAAATTAGAATAAATATAAAAAAATAATTACAATTATTTTTAATTAAATTAAAATTATTGTACAAAATAAAATAATAATGAAGCAATTTAAATAT
>JAVBJL010000004.1 GCA_030827005.1 Wigglesworthia glossinidia
ACATGTAGCCATCCATAAGACTATCTTGTTCAGGGCATATCTGATTGCCAGAAATGAAATAACCCCATTCTTTGGTTAATTCTTCATCCGTCTCATTCCAAATCATCCGCAACTTAACGGTACTTTCATTTTTCGCCATTATGATCCCGCTAACGGCTATGGATATAGCTGAACCTATACGTAAATTACTATTCCAACACCAGGGACGAGAGCTTTTCACATTTACAATTACATTAAATGCCTCCGTACAATTGCTCAGTTTTGCGTTACTATGAGAAACTAAACGCAAAGCATATTTCTGATTTTCTAGTTGCTCATCTGATTTCCTGTCGGTCAAAAAAATCGCTTGGGGCTCATTATTGTCAGCGTTATCAATGTAGCCAATATTGTCCGAACTAAAATAAGGAAAGGCTACTGTTAATGTACTATAGGAAACTTTTTTCACTTACACCACTATTAAATTCACTTCATATTGCAGTAAGCTTTGCGTTATTTCATTGTAAGCATCATAAGTATTGTGGCCATAATCGAAATCGTAAAATAAAACAATTCGTGAATTTTTCACTTTATTTTGCCTAGAAAACAATTGAAAACGTTTATGCCGAAAACTCTCTTGTTTTTATTTACTTACTCTGAAGCACTCTTTAACATATTAAATGCTACCACCACAGCGTCCAACCACTTGCCTTCATTGCCAGCTGTCTCATTAACAAATTGATAAAAATTCATTAAGAGCCGCCAAGAGGTAGGCGCGAATTCTTCACCATATTGAAAGATGTTCAAATAACCTTTAGGAGAATCATTGCTGTTGATTTCGTTGCAAGTTTCAGCAGTACCTACTAGAACAAATGATATAAAATCTTTTTTGGCACAGCAAATCTAAAATAAAAAAAATATAAAAATATTTTATTATAAAATCATCGTTATACTTATAACTTATAAAATATAAATATACTTGAATAATTTAACTTTTTTTTAATAAATTAAGCATAAAAATTTAAATAATACTTTTTAATTCAAAAAATAATTAAAACTAGTAATTAAATAATTTTGTTATTATTAAAATTAAAATATTTAAAATATAAATTCTAAATCAAAAAATGAAAATTAGATATTTTTAAATGAAAGTTATAAATCAGGTCAAATTTTTCAATTAAAATTAAATAACGATTATATATTTACATTAGAATTTCAGTTTTTTTTAAAAACTTAAATATTTAAAAATATACTAAACACAATATTTTAAAAAATATTTAGAATGAACATATGCAAAAAAAACTAAAAAAGCTGAATAAATAAAATTTTATTTTAAACTATCTTCTTCATTATAAAAATAAGGATGCATACAAAATGAGTAACGATAATATTCTTAAAAATATACACGAAATAAATTTATCTTATCTTTTGCTTGCACAAGAATTGATTAAGCAAGATAGAAAGGTAGCAAGTTTTCGTCTTGGTGTATGCGAAGAAACGTTGGATAAAATATCAAAACTTTCATTATCTGAATTAATTAAATTAGGTGCAACAAATCAGCTAATTTGTTTATTAAGACTAGACGATAAAAGAGTAATTAATTGTTTAACACGCGAATCCCGAGTAGATGAACTACAACAAGTACATACTGGAATTATGTTATCTACACAATTATTAAAATCATACCGTACTCGTTCTATTTCTTTAGCAAAAGAGTAATTGATTATGTATAGAAAAAGTATTATGCAAGAATCTAAAGACATACAGTTAGCTACAGAACTTATTTCACTTGGAGCAAGACTACCTATACTTGAAAATGAAACATGTTTAAGTCGTAGTAGACTACTAAAATTATATAAAGAAGTTCAAGGATCTCCAGCTCCAAAAGGACTACTTCCGTTTTCTGCGGATTGGTTTTTATCCTGGGAACAAAACATTCATTCTTCAGCATTTTATAATTCATATTTATGCCTTATTCGCACAGGAAACATTTCAAACATAGAAGCAATGATCAAAGCTTATCGTTTATATTTAGAATTATGTCCAAAATCAAAAAATGGAAAACCAATATTAGGGTTAACTCGTGCCTGGATATTACTGCGTTTTATTGATAGTCAATTGTTAGGACAAACTAAATGCATTAAATGTAGTGGAGCATTTATCACGTATGCATTTCATCCAAAAAAAATTTTTATTTGTAGCTTTTGTCATCCACCATCAAGAGCAGTAAAAAAACGTAAACTTTCTAATGTTACAGCCGATAATCGCGTATGCCTTTAAAACAAATTAAAATATAAAATCTTTACAAGATAAAGTTTGTAATTTCTCAATACTATTTAAATAAATCAAAAAATTTATTTTTAGTAAACTAAAGTTTTTAATATTCATTATTTTCTAAGGGATTATCGTGTTAATTATAGTCGGTTACTGCGTCGTATTTATTTCTGTTTTTGGCGGTTTTTTATTAGCAGAAGGTCAAATTGGAGCATTGTTTCAACCAGTAGAATTATTAATCATATTAGGAGCGGGCATAGGAGCTTTTATTGTGGGAAATAACGGAAAAGCTATTTTTGCAACAATGAAAGCTTTTCCAAAACTATTCCATTCATCAAAATACAATAAAGATATGTACATGGATGTCATGTCTCTTATATACCGATTACTTTCAAAAAGTAGACAATCGGGCCTAATTAGTTTAGAAAAAGATATTGATAATCCAGAAACAAGCTCAATTTTTTCAAACTATCCATTAATGTTAAAAGATAATTTAATTATTGATTTTCTTGTAGATTATTTAAGACTCATGATTAGTGGAAATTTAAATGCTTACGAAATCGAAGCTTTAATGAACGAAGAAATTGAAACTTGTGAGCAGGAATATGAAGTACCAATTACTAGTCTTCTTCAAGTAGGAGATGCACTACCCGCTTTCGGTATAGTAGCCGCAGTAATGGGCGTAGTTAATGCGTTAGCCGCTGCAGATAGACCAGCGGCAGAACTTGGAGAACTAATTGCGCATGCAATGGTAGGAACTTTCTTAGGAATTTTATTAGCTTACGGATGCGTTATGCCATTAGGAGCATTATTAAAACAAAAAAGCGATGAATATATTAAAATGCTGCAATGTATTAAAATCACATTACTATCTAGTATTAATGGATACGCTCCACAAATAGCAATTGAATTTGGTCGAAAAATTCTTTATTCATCTGAACGTCCATCGTTCGATGAACTCGAAGAGCATTTACGTCAAATCAAAAAATCAGGGTTAGAATCTCGTAAAAATGATGCAACAGTAAATTCATGAAAAAACATTCACCTACAACAATATTAATTAAATGGAGAAAAACACAACACTCCAGCCATCACGGAGGTTCTTGGAAAATTGCATATGCAGATTTTATGACAGCAATGATGGCTTTTTTTTTAGTTATGTGGCTACTCAGCACTAGCACTCCACAACAACGTGAGCAAATTGCTGATTATTTTCGTATGCCAATAAAAGATACAATAAATAAAAATCATAAAACAAGCATTCATTCTATACCTATGCCAGAAGATGGAGGAAGTAATATTCAAACAACGAATATAAATCAAAAAAAAGAACGAGAATTAGCACATCAAAAAGACATAAGAAGATTGAATAAAACACGTTATCATTTGCAACAAATGTTAAAAAATGATCCAAGACTACGAGATCTGCAAAGAAATATGCATATCACTTTAGTACACGAAGGATTAAGAATCGAAATCGTTGACAGTAAAAAAAGACCTATGTTTACAACCGGAGGAAAAGAAATAGCTCCATATATGAGATATATCATGCGCATTATAGCCCCAGTTTTAAATGAACTACCAAACCGTATTAGTCTAGCAGGTCATACCGATAATCAACCTTATATTAAAGGAGAACGCGGATATAGTAATTGGGAATTATCTGCAGATCGCGCAAATGCTTCACGTCGTGAACTTATAGAAGGAGGGTTAATGAGCGATAAAATATTAAGAGTAATCGGAATGGCTAATACAATGGCAACAAAACATAAAAATTCTCATCATGCATCTCAAAGAAGAATTAGCATAGTTATTTTAACAAGACAACAAGAAGAGGCTATTAAAAAAGAAAATAGCGAAAGTCATAGCGAACTGATTGAAACCAATGACGATCCGGCATCACAATTATGGAAATTAGCCGCACCTCAAGCATTTACTGGAAAAAACGAATTTCAGCTAAAATCTAATTTAAGAGATTTTTCAAAAAAAAATGAATAATCATAAATTTCATTAATTTATTAACGGTAAATATATATACTTATTACGGAATAAGTAAAATCAAAATGAGCCATCATGAATCAGAAAAATACGAAGACCCCACGCCACATCGATTAAAAAAAGCCAGGATGGAAGGCAATATACCACGCTCCAAAGAACTTTCTTCGCTAGTAATACTACTTTTTGGATGGATGATATTTATTTTTTTAGGAAGATATTTAGTACAATACATAAAAATTTTTATTAGAGAAAATTTAAACTTCATATCTATCCAAAAAGAAAATATAAATTTTATTTTATTTAATTTTTATTTATCAATAAAAAATACTTTTTTTATTTTAATGATTATTTTATTTTCTATTGCAGTAATATCTATTATTGCTTCTGGATTGCTAGGAGGATGGGTGTTTATCAAAAAACCTCTACGTATTGATTTTTCTAGATTAAATCCATATAAAGGGATCTTAAAAATATTTACTAGCAACATTTTCACCGAAATAATTAAAACAGTTTTTAAATTTATTTTAGGATTTTTATCCTGTACATTTTATCTTTGGTTTATGCAATTTAAAATTTCAGATTTATCTAATAATGATTATTTGACTGCATTAGAAAAAAGTACGCTAATGATTAAACAATGCATATTTATAATAATTTTTAGCTTTGTTCCAATTGTAGGATTCGACGTATTATTTCAGTTATTCAATTTTAAAAAAAAATTAAAAATGTCACGTATTGAAATTCAAGATGAAAATAAAGAACACGAAGGAAATCCACAACTAAAAAATTTTATACGTCAAAAACAACGTAAATTAGCATATCATCGTATGATGCATAATATTAAACAAGCAGATGTTATTATTTTAAATCCAATACATTACGCTGTAGCTTTAAGATATGAACAAAATAAAATGCACGCACCAATACTTATAGCAAAAGGATCAGGAAATATTGCAATTAAAATTAAAAAAAAAGCACAAAAATATTTTATCCCAATTATCAGAATACCTAAATTAGCTCAAACAATATATAAATATTGTCGTATTGGAGATTACATCCCATCAGAACTTTACGAATCTGTAGCTAAAGTTTTAACTTGGGTGTATAACTTAAAAAATTGGAAAAAGTTAGGTGGAATTCCACCTAAAAAACCAATCAACGTAAATGTTCCTAACAAAATACATGCTTCTAAATTTCGGAAAACTTTGAATGAATAATATTAATGATAATTTAAATTTTTTAAAAAATTTTTTTAATCAAATAAAATATAAAATTTTTGCAGGACCGATAATTATTTTTATGATTTTATTCATGATGATTTTGCCTCTACCGGCATTTGTTTTAGATATCATGTTTGCTTTTAACATTGTATTTTCAATTATTATTTTACTATTAGCCATGTTTACTCGTAGTATTTTAGATTTTTTAATATTTCCCACTATATTATTATTTTCAACATTATTACGGCTTGCATTAAATATTGCATCTTCTCGTATAATTTTATTAAAAGGACAGTATGGACATTCTGCTGCAGGTAAAATAATAGATGCTTTTGGAAATTTTTTAGTTGGAGGCAATTTTGCAGTAGGCATTATAATTTTTTCTATGTTAGTAATTATTAATTTTATGGTAATTACAAAAGGATCCGTACGCATTGCAGAAGTGGGAGCTAGATTTATTTTAGATGGTATGCCTGGAAAGCAAATGGCTATTGATGCTGATTTAAACTCTGGTTTGATTGGAGAAAAAGAAGCAAAAAAAAGAAGATTTGAAATTTCTCAAGAATCAGATTTTTATGGATCTATGGATGGTGCAAGCAAATTTGTTCGAGGAGATGCAGTTGCCGGAATATTAATTATGATTATCAATTTAATTGGAGGATTACTAATTGGAACAATACAGCATAATATGGATGTATTGAGCGCTGGAAAAACATACACGATTCTTACTGTAGGAGATGGTTTAGTTGCACAAATTCCCGCGTTAATTGTGTCTACTGCCGCGGGTGTCATTGTCACTCGAGTAAGCACGCAAGAAGATGTCGGAGAACAAATATTATCACAATTATTTAATAATCCAAAGGTAATTTTTTTATCGGCATTAATTATAGGTATTTTTGGATTTATTCCTGGAATGCCAAATACAATATTTTTATGTTTTACTTGTCTACTATTTTTTATCACATGGTATTTATCAAAAAAAATTGATATAAGTAAAAAAAATGTCTCAAATGTATCAAATACTAATTTAAATAAAAATAGTCAAATTTTTCATGAAGCTACGTGGAATGATGTACACCAAGAAGATGCGCTTGGTTTAGAAGTGGGTTATAAACTTATAACAATGGTTGATAATAATAAAAATAATGGTATTTTGTTAAAAAGAATAAAAGGAATTAGAAAACAATTTGCTCGAGACATGGGATTTTTGCCTCCGGTAATACATATTCGTGATAATCTAGAAATTAGTCCTATTTGCTATCGTATTTTATTAAGTGGAGTTGAGATTGGATCAGGCGAAGTATATCCTGAAAAATTTATGGCAATTAACCCCGGATTGATTAAAAAAGAATTAGTTGGTCAAATATGTCATGAACCAGCATTTGGATTGCAAGCAATATGGATTAATAAAGAATTAAAAGAAGAAGCTAGTTCTTTTGGTTATACAGTAGTAGATTCTAGTACGGTAATCACTACACACTTTCATGCAATTTTAATGCAATATGCAGGGGAATTATTTGGTAGACAAGAAGCTCAGCATCTGCTAGATCATATTAAAAAAAACACGCCAAAATTAGTAGATGGATTTATTCCAGAAATATTATCTTTAGCAATATTTAATAAAATATTAAAAAATTTACTTTCAGAGCAAATTCCTATTAAGGATATGAAATCAATTATCGACTGTCTTTCAGAAAATTTTCCAGAAAAAAATGATATTGAAATTTTAATAAATTTAGTACGTCAAAAATTAGGAAGATTTATCACGCAAAACTGGTTTCCAAAAAATCAATATAAAAATGAGATTCAAGTTATTGGTTTAGATTCAGAATTAGAAAAATTATTAATTAATACTGTGCATAGTGGAGGTGCATTGGAGCCAAATATTGTTTCAAATTTAATTAAAAATGTTTCTGATGCTTTAAAAAATCAAAAAAATATAGGAGCTCCGAATGTATTATTAGTTAATCCTATGATACGTGCCACGCTATCTCGTTTATTAAAGATTGTTTTACCCAAAGTAGTCATTCTATCTACTACGGAAATTGTTGATACGAGACCGATTAGATTTACATCGGTCATTGACTGTAAATAGAAAAACTCGCGTTTTTAAGCGTCTCGTCGAAAGTTCTTTGTAAGAAATTTATAAGAATTTCCGTCAGATCGATATAGTATATTTTCTGGAATAACTTTTTTGAAAGTTGTATATAATGAATTTATAAGTTGCATATGCGAATTAATTTTTTTATTATTTTTTTCATTTTCTTTATAAACATAAAAGGTGATTGCTTTTATTTTATTCCATAAATGATTAGATTTTATATCTGTAGTTTTGCAGAACTTAATATTTATTATTTTTTCTAAAAAAACACGTTGACTGTCTAAACAATTTAGCTTATCGATAATTGTTTGTTTTTTTTGAACAATCGATCGAAGGTTTGCGTAATTTACCGGTGTACTGGATAACATTATTGATTCTAAAAGTAGTATTTTTTTGAACCTTTTGAGATTAAGAAAAATATATTTTAAGATCTCATTTAACTTTTTAAAATAGTGTTTTTTCGTCATATGTTGATTTTCTTATTGATTTTAAAAAATGTTTGTAAAATTTCAGAATTTTAACTAAAAAATTATAAAATATTTTAGTGAATTAGTGTATCGACAAAAATATAATTTTCTTAAAATTATTTTATATAAAAAACTAACATATTATTTTGATTTAGGATGCCTTGTAAAATTTTCCCAGATGGTAACTTAATTTTTAATATATCTCCAGTAGTAGCATTTTGCATTGAAATGCCATTATAACGGATATAAAATCCATTTCCTATGAATAAAATAAATATTTTATCTCCTTTATAAACTTTCCAAGGACTACGTATCATGTTAATTGTAATAGGTTGTCCTATTCCAATTAGTCTTGTAGCAATTTTTCCAATAATAGAAATATTAGATAAAATAAGATTATTTGGTAATTCATTAATATTTCCATAAACTTTTTTAATATTATTTTTTTCAATGATTGATTTTGGTCTTATCATAGTAGATGCTATATAATATTCTGCATAACTTTTTATACATATTCTTAAAATATATTTTTTATTTTCACATGATAAATTCATTACTACCATATCATGAATTTTTATATAGTTAGTAATGTTAATTTTTGGTTTTGTACATTCTTCTTTAATATCTTTAGGAGAAATAATAGAAATTTTATACGAAATTATTTTATTATTATTTAATTCGTATAAGAATTTCTCTATTTCTGGAATTAAAAATTCTGATGTTTTTGCTAATAATCTAAATGAAGTAAAAAAAACAAATAATAATGCAGGAATGAAATTTTTTAAATTTTTTTTCATATATATAAAATAAAAACATATTTCAGATAATTAAATTAGTGCAACTCACAAATGATGATAACTGTAAATAAGCAAAAAATATTATGTTATTTTCTCCATTAAAAATGCCTTATAACAATTAGCATATTGTTCGGATAAATTTTATTAAATCATTTTATGTTAGATAAATTAGAGCAGTATTTAAACTTCCAACAAATTGCCATGAGAACTTTTAGCAAAAGACAAGAAATATTAGCAATGAATATTGCTAATGCAGATACTCCAAAATATCAATCAAGAGATGTTGATTTTGAAAAAATACTGAAAAAATCACTTAAATCATTAGATCAAGATGTAAAAAACTGCACAATGAATCTTAATGTAACATCTAAAAAGCATTTAAATAAAAAAAATTCAGGATATTTTTTTGAAAAAATACTCTATCGAACACCTGATCAACCATCAGCAGATAAAAATACTGTAGATATGAATCGAGAAAGAATAAATTTTCTTGATAATAGCATTAGATACTATACAAGTATTACTATTACAAATAGCTACATCAAAAATATGATGTCCGTTTTATATAAAGGGTAAACTATGTTAAATATTTTAAATATTTCAGGATCTGCATTGCTAGCACAATCTTGTCGTATCAACGTGAGTGCTAGTAATATAGCAAATGCAGAAAGTTTCGATAAAAATGGCATTCCGTATCAAGCGAAACAAGTAATTTTTAAGTTAGATACTAGTAATTGTAATAATAAAATTGGAGGAGTAAAAATAAAAAAAATTATCAACGATAAAAAGCCATGGAAACTAATATACGATCCATACAATCCAAATGCAGACGAGTACGGTTATATAAAAACTTCAAATGTAAATATAATCGAAGAAATGGTAAATACAATTTCTGCATCTAGAAGCTATCAAGCGAATATTGAAGTAATTAACACAGCTCGCACTATGATATTAAAAACATTGAACTTAGGACAATAAGTATTAAATTTAACTTAAAATAAATAAAACATGAATATTCCAATTAAGCAATCCAACATACAAGAATTAAACGAAAACAATATTTATTTAAATAAAATTCGCAAATATCATATAAACAAACGAAATATTTTTCCAGAGAAATTTTCTCAAAATATGAAAAATAAATTAGAAGAAAATCAGAATTTTTCCGAAATATATCATATTGAAGATCCGAAATATCTTCAAAATAATCATAATAACAGTATAAAAACAAATGTTAATAATATTGAATCATTAACTAATAATTTTTTAAAAATGATTTTAGTTCAAATAAAAAATCAAGATCCAACACATCCTATAGATAATAATCAATTGACATCACAAATGACGCAAATGCATACAGCATTAGGCATAGAAAAACTAAGTAATATTATGCAAGAAATAAAAGATACAAGCAATCACAATCAAGCAATTAATTTATCTAATTGGATTGGTCATAAAATTATGACACACGGAAATCCAATTATATCATTTGAAGGAAAAAAAGATTATGGATTCAAGTTACCTGCAAAATCCGACCATGTAATACTAACTTTAACAGATTTATCAGGTAATTCTTATGTGGCAAATTATTATAATTTAAATCCAGGTATTTACAAATTAAATATTAATGAAACTAAGACAACACCAGAAATAAATCCAATTAAATTAAAAAATAACGAGCTTTTTAAAGTAAATTTTGAAGCATTCAATACCGACGGTAATCGCCCAGAAATTTATGCGCTTAAATCACAAAAAATAAAAAATATCATCTTTAAAAATGGTGAACCCAAATTAGCCTTAGAACAAGGAAATTTAGCAGATGTAAAAGACGTTATTTCTATTGAATAGAATTATTATATTTAAAAACAACAAATTATAAAATTAGGAAATAAAATATGAGTTTTTCTCAAGGTATTAACGGAATTAACGCGGCATCACAGGCATTAGACGTTATTGGAAATAATATTTCAAATTCTCAAACAATAGGATTTAAATCTTCTTCTATATCATTCTCCGATATATTTTCAGGATCTATGGCAGGTCTAGGTGCACAAGTGTCTGGTATAACACAAAATTTTGCAAATGGATCAATGCTATCTAGCGATAAAGATCTAGATCTTGCTATTTCTGGTAATGGATTTTTTAGATTATCTGATGAAGGAGGAAAAATCTATTTTACACGAAATGGAGAATTTAGATTAAATTCTGATAAACAAATTGTAAACTTTCAAAATAAATTTCTCACAGGGTATCAAGCAAAGGGTAATCCTCCATCTATAGAGATGGGATCTTCAATAGAAAATATTTCTCTTCCAGATACTTCCATGTATCCCAGCGCCTCCACGCAAGGAATCATCGAAGGAAATTTGAAATCTAATGATAATCCACCGAAAATTGAACAATTTAATTTTAATAATCCAGATAGCTATAATTTTACTAACCAACTAGAAGCACATGATAGTTTAGGTAAAAAACATATTATAAAAATATTTTATATAAAAAATAAAGAACCTGGTAGTTGGACCGTAAACGGATATGATGAAACAGCTCCAATGATGAATGGACAAAATATAGACATCCAATCTGTTCCGATTTTTTTTGATGAAAGTGGTAATTTAAAAAAATCTGGTGATTTTTATCCCAAACTGATTATATCAAGCGCCAGTGTTAATGGATCTAAACAATCCGAAGTTACAATATCAATGAATAAACTCACTCAACAAGAATCCGATAATAAAATTAGTAATCAAAAAATCGACGGATACGGAGTAGGTAACTTTATTGATTTTACAATAAGTAACTCCGGAAAAGTAATTGCTCATTATAACAACGGAGAAAATCAGCTAATAGCACAAATAGTTATGGCAAAATTCGCAAGCACATCTGGATTAAAATCTATCGGAGAAAATTGTTGGATAGAAAGCGAAGAATCAGGACCTGCAATACTAGGAATTTCCGGATCGGGAGGATTTGGTCAAATTTCAAGTCAAAAACTAGAATCATCAAATGTAGATATAAGTAATGAATTAGTAAAAATGATGATACAACAAAGCAATTATCAATCTAATGCTCAAACTATAAAAACACAAGATCAATTGCTGCAAGTTCTAGTTAATATGAGGTAAAATATTATGGATCGTTCAATTTATACAATGATGAATGCAGCTATTTCCACTTCTGAACGTCACAGTATTACTGCAAATAATTTAGCCAATTCTTCTACGTCAGGATTTCGATCTCAGATCTCTATGTCGAAATCAGTTGAAATAAAAGGACCTACATTTCTCACACGTTCTCTATCTACAAATATTACTACAAAAAATAGCGATCTACCAGGAGCTATAAATTATAGTGGTAGAGATCTAGACGTAGCAATAATGAACGACGGTTGGTTGTCGGTAAAATTAAAAAATGGAATAGAAGGGTATACAAAAAACGGACATATTACAATCGACGAAGAAGGAAAACTAAGAATAAAAAATTACATTCTACTTGGGTCGGACGGAAATGAAATAGAAATTCCTCCAGGCTCTAAATTGACTATTAGCGAAGATGGTATTATTTCTGCACTTAGTGCAGGCGAACCATCAAAATCCATAGTTCCTATCGGTAAGCTAAAGTTAGTTAAAGCAAAAACAAACGAATTCAATCTAAGTAACGACGGAATATTTACTACTTTTAAAAATAAAAAATTAATTGAAGATGCGTCAGTAAAATTGATTCCAAAATCATTCGAAGAAAGTAATGTGCAAGCAGTAGACGCCATGATAAAAATAATAAATGATGCTCGTAATTTTGAAATTCACATGAAAGTTATAAGCGATATCAGCGAAAACTCTCGAATATCTAATCAATTATTATCAATTAATCAAGTATAAGGAAAAAAAATGATTCGTTCTCTCAGTATCGCTAAAACAGGATTAGAAGCACAACAAACAAATATTGATGTTATCTCAAATAATATCGCAAATGTTTCTACAAATGGTTTTAAAAGACAAAGAGCTATATTTGAAGACTTATTATATCAAACAATTAGACAGCCAGGATCAAAATCTTCCGAACAAACGACATTACCTTCCGGTTTACAAATAGGAACAGGAGTTCGTCCTTCTGCAACTCTTCGTATACATTTACAAGGCGGACTAACTAACACAGGTAATGAAACAGATCTAGCAATAGAAGGAGCAGGTTTTTTTCAAATATTAATGTCAGATGGAACTAATATGTATACTCGGGATGGATCTTTTCAGTTAGATCAATACGGACAACTAGTAACCTCTAATGGATACCCCATGCAGCCATCAATTACCATACCTAGTGGTTCATCAAATATATCTATTAGTAGAGATGGCATAGTCAGCGTAAATATTCCAGGCCAAACACAACCACAAGAAGTAGGACAAATTACAATTTCCACTTTTGTTAATTCATCTGGATTAGAAAGTTTTGGAGAAAATTTATATCGAGAAACACAATCTTCCGGTGCACCGATAGATAACGCCCCGGGAATAAACGGAGCGGGATCATTAAAACAAAAATTTGTAGAAAACTCTAATGTTAACATAGCAGAAGAACTCATTACAATGATTCAAGCACAACGCGCTTACGAATTAAATAGCAAAGTAATATCCACATCCGATCAAATGCTGCAACGTTTATCACAAATATAATTTTAAATAAAACTATTTTAATTTTTTATTTAAACTCAATAAGGTATAAAATGTATGATTCGCGCTATTTTATAGCAACCCTCCTGATCTTATTAGGAGGATGCTCTACTCCTCATAATCCATCTTTAATTCAAGGATCTACTACTACTACTCCAAATCCACCACCGCCTAGTTTTTTAAATGGAGCAATTTTTCAGCCTGAAAATAATATTAATTACGGATACCAACCTCTATTTGAAGATAGAAGACCAAGAAATATCGGAGATATTCTTACCGTATTATTGCAAGAAAATGTTAGCGCAAGCAAAAGCTCTTCGGCAAATGCTAGTCGAAAGAGTAATACAAATTTAGACGTTAGTGCATTGCCAAATATTCTTAATAGAATTATGGGTAATGATCGATTGACTACAGATGTTAACGGAAATAATAACTTTAATGGAAAAGGCGGGGCTGAAGCTAATAACACATTCAACGGTGTAATCACAGTAACAGTCATGGAGATTTTAACAAATGGAAATTTAAGTGTCGCTGGAGAAAAAAAAATTTCAATTAATCAAGGCACGGAATCTATCCGATTTTCTGGTATTGTTAATCCAAAAACAATTGATCATAACAATCAAGTTATGTCGACTTTAATTTCTGATGCTAAAATAGAATACGTTGGAGACGGATATATTCATGAAGCTCAAAAAATGGGCTGGTTACAAAGATTTTTATTAAAATACCTTCCATTTTAAGGAAAAGATATGAAATTTCTTTTTATTAAAATATTAATTATCACTACATATATAATCTATAATCATAATAGTTATGCAGAACGTATTAGAGATCTTACCACTATTGTCGGAATCAGAGATAATGTGTTGATTGGATATGGATTAGTTGTTGGATTAGATGGAACAGGAGACCAAACTACACAAACTCCATTTACAATACAGAGCTTAAGAAACATGTTATCTCAATTAGGAGTGACTATTCCGTCCGGAATCAATATGCAACTTAAAAATATAGCCGCAGTCATGGTTACTGCTAAACTACCACCTTTTGCACATGTTGGTCAGAAAATAGACGTTATAGTTTCATCATTAGGAAGTGCAAAAAGTTTAAGAGGCGGAACGCTATTAATGACTCCTTTAAAAGGTATAGATAATCAAGTATATGCCTTTGCGCAAGGAAATATTTTAATTTCTGGATCTGGAGCGCAATCTGGAGGAAATAATATACAAATTAATCAATTAAATGGAGGCAGAATTAATGAAGGAGCAATTATAGAAAAATCTATAAAAGTAGATTTTAATAATAAAGAATCAATTACGTTACAATTAAATAATAATGATTTTTCTTTAGCACAACAAATTAGTGATGCAATAAATACTTATTTTGGAAATAAAAGTGCATATCCAAAAGATAGCAAAACAATTCAAGTAACAATGTTACGTAATAATAAATTAGAAAAAGTTGAATTTCTTGCACGCTTGCAAAATATTCCAATTATTGTTGGTCCATCCGACGCTATTATAGTAATTAATTCTCGTACAGGATCTGTAGTAATAAATCGTGAAGTAGTTTTAAATAATTGCGCTGTAGCTCATGGAGAATTAGTTGTAGAAATCAAAAAAAATACAAAAATTAGTCAGCCCAACACAATATTAGGAGGAGGAAGCACTGTGATTACTCCAGAAACAGAAATTGTAGTTAAAAATCAAGGCGATTCTTTACAAGAAATATCATCTGGCACAAGCTTAAATACAGTAATTGCTTCGCTTAATAGTCTTGGAGCAAAACCCAACGATTTAATGGCAATTTTAGAATCTATGAAAACCGCTGGTTGCTTAAACGCTAAATTAGAGGTAAATTAAAAAATGAACAATACAATATTCCTAAAAAATACTACATATAATGCTTTTGAGCAATTAGATAATGCTCAATATAAATCAAATGATATAAAAAATTATTCTTCTGAAAAAATAGAAAGTTTATTTGTTAATTTAATGATTAAAAGTATGCGTTCTACGCATTTAGAAGAAAATTTATTAAATAGTGAACAAAAAAATCTATACGAATCCATTTATGATCAAATTTTATCTGATCAGATAAGCCAAAAAAGCATAGGATTAAAAAAATTTTTTCATGAAAATTTTTTTCAAAAAATATAAAATTTTTTTATAAGATTAGTATTTTTAAATTTAAATAACTAATAAATATCAAATTTTTTACTAATTCATCCGATAACACCTTATGTATTATTATAAATTTTTAAATAAATTAAAAGGTTTTATATGTTCAACCTATATCACATTGCAAAAAATTCATTAAAATCCGGAGAAGTAGCATTAAGTATTGCAGAAAACAACATATCTAATGCCAATAATATTCAATATCATCGAGAAAAAGTGATAATCGGCGCTAATTCAGGAAAAAATATTCCAGAAGGATATATCGGAAACGGAGCTTGCATCAATGATATTTTTAGAATTAATGATGAAATTAGTAATGAGAAAATTAGATATTCTAATGGCGTATTACATGCAATTTATGCTAAAAATAATAAATTACAACATTTAGATAATTTTTTTAGCAATAATATTGAAAATTTTTCAAAACAACTAAACGATGTTTTTGATGCGCTAGAATCTATTGCGCAACAACCATCTAATGGAATTTATCGCACCAATATAACGTTAGAATTAGAATCTCTTGTGCATCAATTTAATAAAATAGGAAAAGAAATAAAAAATATCGAATTAAATGCTACTAAAGACATCTCTTTTTCTATTGAAACAATTAATAATTTATCTAAAGAATTAGCAAATATTAATTGTTTAATATCTCAATCAATCAACAAAAAAATACCCCTGAATTTATTAGATAAAAGAGACGCTCTTTTAGAAGAGTTAAGCAAAAAAATAGGAATTTTAACAAATATAAATGAAGAAGAAATAGTATATATTAAATTAGAAAATGGATCTACTTTACTAGATAACAACGAAACATATCCTTTAATATATGAAAAAAATAACATACAAAATATAACTATTTCAAGTACAAATAATAATCAAACTCAAGAGAAAAAAATAAAAATAAATTCGAATAATATTTTAAAAGGAGAACTCGGAGGTTTAATATCTTTTTATAATCAAAATATACCAAAATTAAAAGAAAAAATTAATCAAGCTATTTTAAAATTTGTACAATTATTTAATACAGTTAACCATCAAGGATATGATTTTTATCATAAACCGGGAGGAGATATATTTTCTTATAAATTATTCAATCATACAGGTAGCAATTCAAACTCTGGAAATGCAAAAATTTCTAATATAGAAACAAATGATTCTAATAATATTTTTCCATCAACATATAATTTACTATATGAATCTGATCAATGGAAAATAGTTAAAACATTTAATGGAAAAAAAGAAACAATTGAATGTCAAATTAAACAAGAAAATTTGAAAAGCGTAATATCTTTTGATAATTTATCTTTAAACTTAGATGGTTTACCAAAAAATGGAGATAAATTTAAATTAAATGTAGCAATGGACATTGCTGAAAGTATCAAATTAAATTTATCCGATGGAAATAAAATAGCATCTTCGAATGATAAAAATACTTATAATAATAATTTTAATATTTTAGAATTAATAGATATTCAAAATAAAAAAATATTTGATAATAAAACTTTTTCAGAGAACTATGCTGATTTCATATCTTATATAGGACAAACTACTAAAAATATACAAAATATACAAGATTCTCAAGAAAAAATTAACAAACAATTGCATTTAGAATATGAAAATAAAATCGGTATAAATTTAAATGAAGAATACGTTTATATAGAATTATATCGCCAATATTATTACGCCAATATTCAACTAATTAAAATAGCATCTTCTCTTTTTGAATCATTACTAGGAATAGTAAAAAAATAATCAATGAATTTAAAATTTTTAATTTAGAGGAGTACCATATGACCTTAAGCACACGTTCTATATATCGAAATTGTTCTAATAATATCGTACGTGCCACATCCGAATTTCATAAATTAACATCTTACTTTAGTGCCGGAAAACGTGTCATCAAGGCCTCAGATAATCCTAAAGCAATTTCGGATAGCATTAATACTCGTAATAAATTATCTCAGATAAATAGATTTCATAAAACTAGAAATTACGTCAAATCTTTTTTATCTAAAGAATGCAGCATACTTCAAGATATCAGTAATGCCTTATCTGTAATTGGAGTAAAGGTAATAAGTATTCAAAAAACTTTAGGAGATCCAACAATTTTAATTGAAGAGTTAAAAAGTTTAAAAAACGAACTTATTATGCTTGCTAACAGCACAGATTCTAATAATAATTATATTTTTTCTGGAGATCAAGCAAACAAAATACCATTTGATAAAAATCAAGAAAATTCTATAACATACCAAGGAGGTACAAAAAGTTTACAACTAACTATTTCAGATAACTGGAAAATAGACATTAATCATATAGGAAGCGAAATATTTATACAGCATGAAAAAGAAAATTTATTTCAAAAATTAGATGCATTAATAAAAGAATTATCACAATACGCATTAAAAAAAAAACAAATTCCAGATACAAATAATTCCGATATAGTAGATTTACCATATGAATTAATAAATCAAACTAAAAAGTTAATTAAAAAAACAGAAAATCAAGTCTTATATGCACAAGTTCAATCCGGAAATTATTTAATAAAAATTAACGATCTAGAAAATTCTGAAACTTCAGATATAGAAAGAATAAATGAATATTTACAAAATAATTTAGGTCAAAATCACACCGAACTAGTTCGCATGGCGTCAGAATTACAAATCTCAAAAGTTCTCGTAGAATCTTCTATACAAATTTTTCATATCATGAAAAATATGTCTTTATTTAATGGAATTATATAAAATAAATTATACTAAAATTGCATTTCTTATGTTTAATAATTAATTAAAATATCATTGATGTATCTAAAAATTTCTTCAATAATTTTTTTAGAAAATTCTTGAAAATTAGATAATATAATATTTAAAAATAATAATCCAATTATCAAAGAAAAAGAAAAGCCAACGACAAATACTGAAAATTGCGGAGTAAACCTATTTAAAATTCCAAATAATATATTTAGAATTAATAAAGCAGTTATTGAAGGTATAGCTAGTAACAAGCCGTAATTAAATATTATACCGGCGCAATTAGTAATAGAAAAAAGTACATCATAATCAATATTAAAATTCATATTTATCGGAATGAATTGTAAACTTGTAAAAATTATATGAAATATTAATAAATGAGAATTAAATGATAAAAAAACTAACACGAAAATTACATATAAAAACTTTGAAATTATAGGTGCATTAGGACCTCCGATTTGATCAAAAAATACAGCAAAAGACAAACCCATCTGTAATCCAATTAATTCTCCAGCAAATTTAACACTACAAAAAGCAAATTGTAAAATTAATCCAATAATAAATCCAATAACGATTTGTAGAACCAAAAGGTATAATCCTTCGAAGGAAAAAATTTTAATTTTAATTAATGGAAATTGATAAGAAAAAAATAAAGACAACAAAACTGAAATGCCAATTTTAATTTTTTTTTGTATGATGTTATCATTAAATAATGGAGCACTAATAAATAGTCCATGTATACGTGCTAAATACCAAATATTTTGATTAATCAAATCAAATAAAAAATTTATTGGAATATCAATCATTTATGAATTTATCCTGATAGGTACGGTATTTGTTGAAACAAATTAATCATATATTCGAGAAACGTTCTCAATATCCAAGATCCAAAAATTAAAATTGTTGCCAATACTGCTAATATTTTAGGAATAAATGATAGCGTCATTTCATTAATTTGAGTAGAAGCTTGCAATATGCTAATTAATAGTCCAGTAATCATTGCAGCAAATAACGGTAAAAAAGAAATTTTTAAAGCAATTTTAATTGCATTGACTCCAATTAATATTAATGTTTCTGATGTCATAATTTTTATTTTTTTTAATTTATCTGAAAACTTTTTACTAACGATCCTAATAAGATTTGCCATCCATCTGCCATAACAAATAGCATTAATTTAAATGGGAGAGATACTGTTGTTGGAGGTAGCATCATCATTCCTAGTGCCATTAAAATACTTGCAACAACAATGTCGATAATTAAAAAAGGAACGAATAAAGTAAATCCGATTTGAAAAGCAGTCTTTAATTCACTTGTAATAAAAGAAGGTAATAAAATTTTCATGGGAACTTTGCTATTATCTTCTATATCAGTTTTACTGATTTTAGAATAAAAAGCTAAGTCTATTTCTCTAGTTTGAGATAACATAAACTTTTTAATAGGTATTTCTGAATAAGAAATTGCATTTTCTAATGTAATCTTATTTTGTAAAAATGGCTGATATGCATTATTATAAATTTGTTCTACTATTGGAGACATAATAAAAAAAGTTAAACATAAAGATAATCCTATTAAAATTTGATTTGGAGGAATAGTGGGCGTTCCAAGAGCATTTCTAAGAATACTTAACACGATAATAATTCGAGTAAATCCGGACATTAATAAAATTATTGCAGGAATAAAAGTCAAAAAAGTTAAAAAAATTAGTGTTTGTAATGGAAGAGAAAGTTTTAAATTCTCTAAACCTGATGCGACATTATTCACGTCATCTATAGCAGAGTATGATTTATGAAATAAAAAAAACACTATATATGTTGAAATAAAAATTGTTTTTTTTAAAAAACGTTGTATATAAAATATTAGTTTTTTAAGAACTATTACTTTCTTATTTTTATTTCGTTGTTGCATTATGATCCTTAAATATTTTAGATTTAGTATGTAATTTGATATTATTTTTTTTATTAGATATAGTATACAAATAATTAATACAATTTGGTGTAACTCCAACTACGATGCATTTTTTATCTATTTGTAGAATAATAATTCTTTCGCGATTTCCTAAAGATATGCTATTTTTTATTTTAATGTAAGGATGCTTATTGTTATATGTTTTTATTAATCCAAAATAATCGCATAATTTAAACATTGCAAATATTAACAGTATAATAGAGCTCAATGTAGCAGTGATTTTTAATAAATCGGAAAAATTTGAAAAAAAAATATATTGATTCATCTGTTTAACCGACGCATACGATCCTCCGGAGTGATAATATCTGAAATACGAATCCCATATCTTTCTTGCATAACTACTACTTCTCCTCGAGCAATAAGATAGTCATTAATTAAAATATCTAAAGGCTCTCCAATAGAGCCATCTAGAGTTACAATAGAGTCTTTTTTTAAACATAACAAATCTCTGATGCTCATTTTTGTTCTTCCGAGTTCAATAGTCATTTTTATTGGAATGTCTAAAATTAAATTAAGATTATCTTCTAAATTGTTATTATCATCTTTTTTAATATCTTTTTTTAAATTTTCATTATGATCGGATTCTATTATTGGATTTGTTTGTTGATCTAAAATATTTTTTTTTATTTTTGGTTGTTTATCATCTATTTTTGTATTATCGATCTTTGATTCTTCATTTATACTATTCATTATGAGATACTTCCTTTTTTTTTAATTCATTAATAGATGAACTAATTGTATTATCAACTTTTAATGCATAATGCCCGTTTAAACTTCCATAGTAACCAGAAAATACAGGTACGCAATCAACGTATGCCGTTAATTTTTCTGAACAAGAAATAGGAATAATTTTTCCTTTTTTTAAATTTATTAAATTTGAAATAGATATTGATATTTCTGAAAATTTTACTTGAATATTTAATTCACTTGATTTTATTTCGTTTGATAATTGTCTTTTCCATTCTATTTGTTCATTTTTTAATATTTGTGATCGAGATTTTTTGTAAAAAACGTTGGGAATTTCTAATGATGATTCTGAAAAAATAATGAAAAAATCATTTTGTATATCATTAAATATTAGTTTAAATGAAGAAACTAATACATCTTCTTCATTATCAAATTCAATAGTTTGAATACATGTATCCGAATTAATCAGTTTCATATCTATAAAATGATTGTTAATATCCCAAGATTTTTTATATGATTGCATCATCAATATCACTAAATTTTGAATTGTACGATTTTCTGATATAGTAAATTTTTTATTTTTTTTTAAAAATTTATTATTTCCTGGACCTCCAAAAAAAATTTCTAAAATAGTGGAAACTAGGATGGAATTTAAAAAAAAGAAAATATTTGTCTTCAATGCATCTGAAAATATTACATTTATACTAATTAATTGATTATTTATTGATTTTATAAATTTATTATATTTCTGTGTAGTAGTTGCATTAAAAAGAACATCTACTGGTTTATTTAGATAATTTATTAATGCATTTTTAAAATGCCCGGAAAATTTTTGATGAATTTTTTGTATAATTTCTATTTTTTTTTGATTTTTTTTATCTGATTTATTTATATTAAGCGAAAAATTTTCATTAAAGTTTAAAAAATTATTTTTGTTTTTATTAATATTAATTTTTTGATCAGACATATTTTAATTACCTTATAATAAACGAATTAAAAAAAACATCGTTAACTATTGGATCTTGATTGTCAGAAGATTGCTTATTAAGTTCTTTTTTAATTTCTTTTAATAAATTATTCTTCCCTTCTGAAGAAGATAGAGATGATGGGGTTTGTTGTGATAATAATAAAATTAATTGATTGCGTAATTCTGGTAGTTTACTGTCTAATAATTCCTTAATAGATTCATTTTTTAATTTAAGTGTTAGTCCGATATATAACATGCTTCCGTATTCACCATCTTCTGGCTGCAAACTAACGGTAAACGCGTCTAAAGGAAAATATATTTGAGAGGCGAGATTTTCTATTGGAGTATTATCTATAGTTTGAGAAATAATAGGAACTTCTTTTTTATTTTTTATCCATGGTTGAAAGTATATTATACCTCCAGCAAGTGCAATGATTATTCCAATAAGAATCATCAAGAATATTGGATTTTTAAAAAAGTTAAATTTTGTATTTGACACGTTCATTGTCCTATATTTAATAATATGATAAATTTCATAATATTTAAGTTAAGCATAAATATCTATTGTTTTTTGATACTTATTATCTAAAATATACTGTATTTCTTTTTTATATACATCGTATTTTGTTATTGAATTTAAATTTAAATATTCTTTTTTATTTCTTTTTTTTTCTTTCATAAAATTATTTTTTTTTTCATTTGAACTATTTTGTTTTTGATATTCTATATTATTGTAGATATTATCTGCTCTTTGATAAGATATATCTTTTGTTAGATTATTGCTAATAATTGCACTATCTAAAAAAATTCCATTTTCTAACAATGATTGACGTAATTCTTCTAAAGAAGATTTTAAAATATTTCTTATTTCTAGATTATCAGAAGATATATGTAATTTAATTTTGCTTTCGTAAGATTTTAATATTATATTAATAGGTCCAAGCTGCTTTGGACGTATTGCAAATTCTAAATGAAACACTCCATCTTGCTTAAAACAAATAATTTTTTCTTTTAATACAGTTGCCAATGATTTTGAGTCAGGAAAATTATTTGTGTTTGTTATTTCAATAAATTTTAAGTTTTCTTCGATCAAAGAAAATTTATTTTTATAGATATTTTCTAAGTTAGATAAGTTATGAATATTTTGATCGATATTCTGATGTTTTTTTAAATCATTTTGATGAAAAATAAAATTTTCAAAATTAAATTTAGATTTAATTTGATTTTTTAGTATATTGCAAGATGTTTTTATACTTTCAATATTTGACGTATTTAATTCATAAGGATGTTCTTTAAAAGAATTTTTATTTAAAAAAAATATTTTATTTTGATTTTTTTGATCATTAAAATCTTGATCAATAAACAAATCAAAGTTTTCTTTTGATAATTTTTTTATATTTAAATTAAAATTATCTAAATTTATATCTTGTATAAATATTAAGTAATTTTGATATACAATAAGTGTATTTGGAAATGAATTTTCTAATTTATTCTGATTTTTTATTTTATTAAAATTTTTTATCAATTTATTATGAGTATCAAAATAAAATATATCGTTTATATTATTAAATAATGTATCAAAATTATTTATTATATTATTTTTTTTATAAATATTTATTTCATCAAATTTTGAATCTTCTAAAATATTTTTATCTATTTCAGAAGTTTTTTTATTAGTGATCAGATCAGTAGGTTGATCAGAATTATTTTGATTAAAAAAATTTTTCAAAATTTTTTTAAATTCTAATTCTGTTATCAAAGTTGGAATAGCATGAATAGTTTCTTGGGGAATATTATGCTGTTTATTTTCATGTAAATATATCACAAGATACTATGCTCCTTTTATATACCTTCTTAAATATAATTCGTCTATTTGTTTTTGCAATGTTTTATCTTCAAAAGTTTTAATTATCATATTACGACGTGTTTCTAGAATTTTAAATGCATTTAATTTGTCTTTTTTTTTTCCAATTATTTTTTGCTATATTAACTTTTAATTTATAACTATTAATCTGCTTATTATGTTCGGAAATTACATCGCATAAGCATATAAGAAACGTTTGATAGTTATTCCATATTTCTATATTTAAACCGTATTTTATCATACTTTCTTGTAAATTACGTCGGTACTCAGTTTCATAAAATATAAGAATATTTAATTTTTTTACTAATTTTATATATATATCATTAGTTTTTTTTAATTGTAAACATGCTTCTTGAAAATCAATTTTTGCATGTATTTTTAGTACTTTAAAAGTTAATTTCATAATTATAATTTTTAATTTATTTTAGTTTTTTAAGAAAATAATTCCTTTAATTTTTGATAAGATTCTTCATACGAACATTTATTTTCTACATTTTGTTTTAAATATTTCATTAATTTTGGATAATTTATTATTGCTTGATCTAATATGGGATCGTTTCCCGAAACATAAGCACCTACTGAAAGTAAATCTTTATTTTTTTGATAACTTGATATCCATTGTTTTATTTGTTGTATATGAGAAAAATGTGATTTGTTTACTAAATTTGGCATAGTTCTGCTAATAGAAGTTTCAATTTCTATAGATGGATAGTGTCCTGATTCTGAAAGTTGTCTGGAAAGCACAATATGACCATCTAAAATTGCTCTTGCAGCATCTGCAATAGGATCTTGTTGATCGTCTCCTTCTATTAAAACAGTATAAAAAGCTGTAATAGATCCATGATTATGTGTTCCATTTCCAGTTTTTTCTACTAATTCGGATAATTTCGCAAAAACAGAGGGGGGATATCCTTTAGTTGTAGGAGGCTCTCCAATAGCTAATCCGATTTCGCGTTGTGCCATGGCATATCGTGTTAAGGAATCCATAATTAGTAAGACGTGTTTTCCTTGATTTCTAAAATCTTCTGCAATACGCGTCGCATAAACTGCTCCTTGTATACGTAACATTGGTGAAATGTCGGCAGGAGCTGCAATTACTACAGATCTAGAAAGACCGTCTTTCTTTAAAATGTTATCAATAAAATCTTTAACTTCGCGACCTCTTTCTCCAATTAATCCGACGACTATAATATCCGCTTGAGTATATCTTGCCATCATGCCAAGTAGCATACTTTTTCCAACACCAGATCCTGCAAATAACCCCATTCTTTGTCCTCTACCTACAGTAAGGAGTCCATTAATCGCTCTTACGCCAACATCTAAAATTTTTGTAATAGGATCACGTAGTAGGGGGTTAATAGGGTTAGTATATAAAGATTCTTTTCGCAATATTTTTGGTGGAGCTAATCCGTCTAAAAATTGACCGGAACTGTTCAAAACTCTTCCTAGTAATTCTTTTCCTAATGGAAGAAGTCGTGTAGAAATTTTTCCGTTGATCAATTCCGGCGAATATACTTTGGCTCCTGGAAATATTCCTTCTACATTTTCTAAAGGAATTAAAAATAAATTTTTTTCTTTAAAGCCTACTACTTCACATTCTATTTGAATAATAGATTTATCGGAATATTTTTCAATAATACATGTTGATCCAATAGGTAGTTGTAATCCAGTTACTTCCATAATTATACCGGTAGCACGAATTAATTTGCCGTATTGGTAGTAATCAGGAAGATTTGAAATTAAATTTTCTTGATTATTGATTTTATCGATCCATCTTTTTAATTGTAATGTCATTGAATATTATCTTTTTTTAATGTTTGACAGATATGATTCCATTTTGATTCTAGTGTTGCATCAATTTCTCCGTCTTCAGAAAGAATACGAAAACCTCCGCGTAACAGTTGTCCGTCCCCTAAAATACGCCATCCTTGATTTTTAAATGTATCTCCAAGATATTCTTGTAATAAATTTAAATCATCTGGATGTACATAAAGACGTAGATCTTCTCCTAAAAAATTTTTTTCATGTAATAATTTTTGAATATCTTTTATGAGCATTTTAGTATTGCATACAGGCGATGTTTTTATTATTTTTTCTGATATTTGTAGTGCAATTTGTATTATACGCGATGGAATTACTGCGTCTAATCCTAATATACTAGATTTTAATTCTTTAATTAAATTATCTATTTTTATTTTTTTTTCAATTTGTTGATTATTAAATTGTAATAATCCTTCTCTTTTTCCTTCTTCTAACCCTTTTAAATATCCAGAATTTTTTCCCGATTTATACCCGGATTCAAATCCTTTTTTTTGTGCTTCAATCGTTTTTTTTTCTATTACCTTTTCGAGGTTTTCCTGATTATCATTTAATATGCTTTTTTGATTTTCTTTTATGTTATTAGGAGTAGCAAAATCTTGTACTAACCATTTTGTCCAATCAGATTGTTTATAATGTTCAGACATAATTTTCTCCGTCTTGATCAAGCGTTATTTCGTCTGCATCTGATAAACGTCTAATAATGTCTAATATTTTTTTTCTTTCAGATTCTACTTTAGATAGTTTTATTGGTTTACTTAAATTTAAATCCTCTTGTAAGATTTCTGCTTGACGTTTAGACATATTATTTAATATTTTATCTACTAATTCTTTTTTACAGCCTTTTAAAGCAATAATAAGCGAGTCGTTTTCTACTTCTCGTAATATACGTTGTAAATTTTGATCATCTAAATTTTGTAAATCATCAAAAATAAACATTTTTTTAATTATTTTTTCTGTCAATTTTTGATCTAATTCTTTCATTGATTGAATTGTTTTGTCTTGATCGGATTGCATATAATTTAAAATTTCTGCTGCTGGTTTAATACCCCCTTGAGCACTTAAATATGATTTGTGGTTTTGAATTAAATCATTTAATGTAAATGTTAATTCTTTAATTGCTAAAGGTGTTAATGTAGATAAATTAGCAATTTTTATTAAAATATCTCGACGTAAATTGTCAGTAAATTTTGATAAAATATCAGCTGCTATATTTCTTTTTAATAAAGATATTGTTACTGTAATCATTTGAGGGTGCTCATCTTTAATAATAGAAAAAATTTTTTCTGGATTCATAGTGTTTAAAGTTTCAATTCCCTTACAAAATTGAGAATTTTTAACATTAAATTCATCCAATAATAAGAGTGCTTGTTCTTTTCCTAGAGCGCTACTTAATGTTGTTTTTAAATAATCATAACATTCTTTTTCTGGGCTAATTAATGTTTGAGCATCATTATGAAATATTTCTAAAACTTCTTTTAAATCTGATTTTGAATAAATACCTAAATTAATTATATTTTTACTAATTATTTCTATTTCTTGTTTATTTAAATGTTTAAAAATTGACGTTGCTATTTCTTCTCCGAGAGCCAACATGATAATTGCGCTACTTTTATTTAGATTCATGATGTTTGTTTTTCTTTTTCAATCCATTGACTTAGAATTTTAGCTACTAATTTTGGTTGTTTAGTTGCAATTTCTTTTAGATCTTTAATTTTATTTTCTATTAAAATATTATCATTTTCTATATTTTTTTGATTTTTTAATTGTGTATCTTGATCTTCTGAAATAAGATTATTATCTTTTTGAAGACTTGTTTGTTTTATTATATCTTGTTGAGTTTTTTGTTGATTTTTCCATATTTTTATAAATTTATTCCAAATAAACCAGATTAAAATGAAAGATATTACGTATTTGATCATACTTATAATTATATTTTGTATATGTATGTTTTCCCAAAAATAAATATGCGATACTTCTTCTTGATTATCAGCAAAATTTATATTTACGATATCTAACGTATCTCCTCTATTTTCTGAAAATCCCATAGTTTCTCGTACCAAAGAATTTATATCTCTCATTTCTTGATCATTTAGTTTTATTTGATTCCCGTCAATATTACGATTGTTTATAACTACAGCAACAGATAATTTTTTTAATATTCCAGGAGAAAATTGATTATGTGTAATTGTACGATCTATTTCGTAATTAATAATTTTTTCATTTTGTATATTGCTAGATTTTTCAGTGTTATTTGATATATTTTCTAAGTTTTCAGATGAAGATGGTTTAGATTGTATATTTTCATTTGTAGGCAAAATATCTGTAGAAGCTACTTGTGCTGGTTGGTTGCTTAAAGCACCTGGAACACCCTCCGGGATATTACCAAAATTTTTATTTTCTGTAATTTGTTGACTTCTAATTGTCATTTCTTCGGGATTAGTATTTGGTTTATGTTGTTCTAAAGTTTGTTCTATTTTAGTAAAATCCATTTGTGCAGTCACTTCGGCACGAATATTGTTTATCCCTACTATTGGAATTAAAATGTCTTCAATTCTTCTACGATATTCTGATTCAATTTCACGAGTGTATTTCAATTGTGTGCTATTATTATTTTCTTTATTTTCTATTTGAGTAAGTAGTTTACCGTGATTATCGACTAAAACAATATTGCTCGCTGGTAAATTAGGAGTAGTTCCTGATACCAACCAGGTGATTGCTTGAATTTGACTATTATCAAGTATTCTTCCTGGATGTAATGTAAGAGTAATGGATGCTCTTGCTGGTTGCTTGTCTTTTATAAAAACAGAATTTTTTGGAATAGCAATATGTACGCGTGCAGATTTTATAGGATTTAATATCTCTATTGTGCGTGCAATTTCTCCTTCTAGTGCACGTTGGTAGTTAATTTGTTCATTAAATTGACTTATTCCAAAACTAGAAGAATCTAGGATCTCAAATCCTACTGAACCTCCTTTTGGTAAATTTTTTTGTGCAAGTAGCAATCTTGTTTTATATATTTGATCAGCTGGAATCATAATAGATCCATTTGTATTTGAAAACTTATATGGAATATTTGCGGAAGATAGTTCGGATATAATTGCTCCTCCATCTTGATCACTAACGTTGCTATATAATATTTGATATTCTGGGGTTTTCATCCACATAATTAATACTGCTATTAATGTAGCTCCAAAAATTCCAGATATTAGAAAAAGATATTTTGGATTGCTAAAAATTTTTTTAAAAAAATCAGATAAATACTCATTTGATCTGCTTTTCATGCTTTCAGAAAAAACATCCATTCAGTGTTCCTAAGATTAAATTCATTTAATTTAAAAAATTTTGCTAAAGATGAAGTCTTATATTTTTTACTTTTAATTAACATTAATAGTTTTACATATAAAAAATCTATTGAAAGGAAAATAAAGCAGTTTTTTTAACCTTAATTTTTTGAATTTGAATGCAGTTTAATAAGTTAATATTACTTATTGAATTAACATTTTAACAAAATAAAAATTTTAACATATTGTAACGGAGTGAATTTGCAATGAATATTAATAATAAAATATTAGACACTATGCATTTATTAAAATCCAACTTAGATTTAGAATTTAACACAGATACGCAATATAATCTTCGTTCTAAAAGCTTTTTAAGTATTTTTAGCGAAAGTATAAAAAAAATTAATGCACTAGAAGCTCGGTCAGAAAATACATCAAAAAAATTCGAATTAGGCAGTAGAGACGTCGAGCTACACGATGTTGTTTTAGATATGCAAAAAGCGTCAATAGCTTTACATTTTGGAATTCAAGCAACTAACAAGTTGATCGGAGCTTACCAAGAAATTATGAATATGAATATATGATGCACAAAACCGTTATTATTTTACTTAATGGAACTCCAGGCGGAAGATATTTTCCTTAGCAAAAAGTCTACGTGTCGTATTTTCTTTGTATCATTTTTTAGATTTGCTTCTGTCAATACACAAATACAGTATACGTACAAACTTTTTAAGTTACGAACAAGAAAAAAGTTATCGTCTTTCTTTAGTGCAGGTATAAGTCCTGACGCGATAATAGAGATAGCATACGAAATTGATTCTCCCTTCATAGGGGTTTTTTTATTTTGTATCAAAAATACTGCTCTTTTAAGTTCTGAATGTAATATTTCGAATAAGATTTCAATTAATTCTTTTGGATTAGCGTTTAGAACCTTTTCTTTTAAAGAATGAAGGTTCAATTTTTTATAAATATTAATTGCACATCGATTCTGATACATATCCACACGCTCCAATTTTATATGTAGATCTAATTTTTATTAGACGATAATATCATGCTAATTTGTTTGCTAATTGATTCTGTTTTAGTTAAAAAAACATCTAATTTTTGAAATTGCACCTGATACAAATTCATTTTATTTTGAATCATTTGTTGTGTATGTAAAATATTTTTATGTATCATTTGATTTTGCATTTCTAAATCTTTAATTTCATATTGGATAATACTTGCGCCATCTGATTTTTTGTCGTTATTAATATGTTCTTGAATCACTTGTGACATTTGTTTAATAAAACCTATTTGATCTTTTTTTCCGATAAGGAATTCTTTAACTTTAATCCAATCCATATGAATATGTTTATTTAATTTATCCTGATCAAAAATTAATTTTCCGGTTTTTTTTTCTATATTTATTCCTAGATCTGTTAAGGAAGAAATTTTAGTCTTTTTATAGTCACAATAATTTATTAACGTACATTTTTTTAAACGATCAATTAAATGTGTTAATACGCTATCTCCAAATAAAGAACAGCTATCTAATTGACTTTTAGATTTATTTTTTAGATACGAATTTTCATTATTTTCTGGTATAAATTTTTTCAATTCTAAAGCTTGATCTAAAAATTTATTAAAACTTAGAACAAATTCTTTTAAGCTTTTTGATACAAGAGTTTTATCTAAAACAAATTGTAGTTTTTCTCCTTCATTAAATATTTTCGAATTATTTTTTGACGTTTTGATTAAGTTTAAGCTAACATTTTTTATTATATCTTTAATTGTATTATTTTCGCGGTAATATTTTATTCCATCAATTTTTACAATTGATCCTTGTGCTTTTTGATTTTCTTGTATCTTAGATTTTTTAGTTTGAACTGCATTTTTGTCGTTTTTTGGAAAATGCAACAGATCATCTAGTTGACTATCTCCTTCAACATTAATTGCTAATTTTCCATTTGATCCGAATATGTTCGATTTGATTACTAAACAATTCTCTTTAAAATTAGTAATATTAACTTCAGCATTTACGTTCAAAGCGAACTTATTTATTGCTTTTGCTATTTTATCTAAAGTTGTATCATTTTTATTAAGTTTAATTCTTGTCGTTTTTACCGTATTATTTTTTTTATCTCCTTGAGTAATATTTAAATAACGCACATTTTCTGAATTTCCTAAAATTATGTTTGATGCTTTTTGCAAAGATAAAGACAGAACATGTTTTTTTGCTAATTGTATTACTTCTACCTGATACGAGTTTTCAGAATTTCCTCCGGTTGCGACAAAACATTCATTTTCATTCGGTTTAAAAGAAGAAAAAGATTGCGAATCGATATCTAATTTTTGTAATATATTTTGTAATAGATAATGAACTTTTCCCCATGCACTTATTTTACTTTTTATTTTTTCTGTTTTAATCTGCAGTGGTTTTAATCTTAAATTTTCAACTTCTTTTAAGTGCTGAATTAATTCGGATGTAGCACCCCTTGATCCAATACCTAGCATGGATATATTAGCCATCTTGTATTCCTGAATTTTTGGTTTACTATATTGTATAGGTACGATATCTAAAAAGTTTAAGTACATATCAATTTGAGATAATCAAAAAAAATATTAAAGGTTTAAAAAAATCTGAAAAGATTAAATAATGCAACGTAAAAAATTATCATATTTTTTAAAGCTTTATCGATCTAAGCCGATATCCCTATCGTATTATTGCAACATTCAATAAAACTTCGCATAAAATAGGGAGTCGTACATGTCTCATGTAATTAACACTAACATGCTATCTATAACCGCTCAGAATAATCTAAATAAATCGCAAACTTTTCTCAACACAGCTATTCAAAGATTATCCTCTGGTCTAAGAATTAATAGTTCTAAAGACGACGCTGCCGGTCAAGCAATTAGTAATAGATTTACATCACTTATTAACGGATTAGGACAAGCAGCAAGAAATGCAAATGATGGAATTGCAGTTGCTCAAACGGCAGAAGGAGCAATTAATGAAATTAACGAAAACATGCATGCCATTCGAAGACTGACTGTGCAAATTAAATCTACCGCTTCAGTTTCTAAAGCAGATAAAAAATCAATTCAAGATGAAATAAAAAAACGTCTTAACGAAATTGATCGCCTATCAGAACAAACAGAATTTAACGGAATGAAAATTCTAAGTCAAAATCAAAGCCTCATGGTACAAATAGGAGCAAATGACAGTCAAGTAGTCAATATAGATTTGTTTAAATTAAATACAGAATCTTTAAACATTAAAGATTTTAACGTAAATTCAGACGCGCTATACGCATCTGATATAAGCGAAAGTGAAGTTTTAAATGCTAAAGTTGGAGTAGAAGCAACAAAAATATTAGACGCTAGCACTCCGGAAAATAAGAAAAACATACAACGCCAGCTATATGAATCAAACGGAGAATATTTTTTCAAACAAATCGATGGAAACGAATATTATAAAGTTGAAATATCAAATACAGGAGAAGCGAAATATAACTCATCTACCGTGGCAGAATTAACTCAAAATCCTCCAAAAGCAGTCAAAAAAGCCGAAATCACAGTAGAAATTGATTCAAAAACTATAGCAGCAGGGGAAATGCTAAAATCTTATATGAAAGACGGAGTAGAGCAGTATCTAATATACAAAAAAGAAGGAGATAAAGAAATTTATCACGAAGCAATTATTAGTAACACAGGAAAAGTAAAAAAAGGATCCGAGTTGATTTTTGAAACACTATTAACCATGGATCCATTGAAAGAAATAGACAATGCTATTGCAAAAATAGACGATATACGAGGATCTTTAGGAGCAACTCAAAACCGACTAGGATCTGTAATTAATAGTTTAAGCACTACAATAGCAAATTTAACACAATCAAGATCTAATATTTTAGATGCAGATTTTGCAACAGAAGTTTCCAATATGAATCGCGCTAATATACTGCAACAAGCAGGAACAGCAGTTTTAGCTCAAGCCAATGCAGTTCCACAAAATATTTTAGCGTTGCTGAGATAATAAAATATAAACAAAAAAATATGGTCCTCATAAAAAGGACCATATACTTTTTTATATAGAAAATCTAAAGATCTTTATGATTATAGCAATATGAAGAGCAAAACTCGTAAAATTTTTTATTACACTGTATACATTGAAGAAAAAGAAAATTACATTTTTTTCTTTGGCAATTTTTATGTAAATATGATTTATTAATTTTGCATTGATAGCAATAAGATATTGTATGCGGAGTAATACTTTCATATAAACGTGAATCAAAAACAAACATTTTTCCTATAAATTTTAACGGACTATTTCTTTTTATCATATAATTAACATAATTTATGATTCCTCCTTTTAAAAAATATACGTATTCGAATTTATTATGTATCAACCAGGCACTTGCTTTTTCGCAGCGTATTCCGCCTGTACAATATAAAATAATTTTTTTAAATTTAAAATTTTTTAGAACCGTAGTAATATTTGTTATTTGATTTCTAAAAGTATTTGCAGGAATATGCATTGCATTTTTAAAATGCCCTATTTCATATTCATAACTATTACGTACATCAACTAGTAAATAATCACACATATTATTAAATTTTTTTATTGATATGCTTTTTCCTATTTTTTTCATGTTAAATGTGGGATCTGTAATTCCGTCATTTAAAATATATGGTCTTATTTTTATTTTTAATTTGCAAAAAGATTCTACATGATTATCGATAGAAAGATTTAATTTTACTTTTTTGAAAACTGAATTTAATTCGCATAAAAATTTTTTTAACATATATATATATTTTTGAAAAATACTAATTTGTGCATTAATACCTTCATGTGCAATATAAACTCTGCCTAAAATGTTTAATTCATGAAACTTTTGTAATAATATTATTTGAAGTTGTTTTGGATTTTTAATATTAAAATATCGATAGAAAGATATTGTTTTTTTTATTTGTGAAATACAGATTGATTTTTTATTAAAATTTTCCATATCGGTATTTTCATGATTTAAAATTTTCATTGTGCACTATTAAATGGTTATATTTTTGCAGTATAAAATAAATATATGTGAATTTCAAATTGTATAAATTTAAGTATTTTAAATATACTGATATATATTATTTTGATTGAAGTAAATTTTTTTTAGATTTTAACCAAATCAAAAAATGTAATCTAGTCAATATAACAGGATCATTTAATATAATTAGACGCTCAAAAATATTGAGTTTTTTAATTCCTTTCAAGAAAATAATATTTAAATATTTTTGTCTATTTAGTTCAATTAAATTAGAGTTATTGTGTCGCGAAGTTGCAAATGTTACGGCAAGAGCATTATATGCAGGATGTATGATAGCTTGTAAAAAACCATTTTTTAATAATCTTGATTGATTAATTTTAAAATATTTTTTAGTATTAATTAATTCTTTTGGAGGAAAGTATTCTTCTGGAATTAAAAATAAATTTAATTTTTTTAAAAATAAACCTATAGTTGCATAACTTGAATAAACAGATATCATGGGAGACATAATTAATGCACTAAGAATTGGAATAAACCAGAATAAATATTCAAAATTTATATAATATACTAGTCCTAAAGTCCAAAAAATACCAAGTACTACCTGGGGCGAGTGGTATTTTAAAGCATCATGCCAACTTGTAATATCATTATATCGTTTTGGAGATCTCCATTTTATTGGACGTCCAAAAAATGCGCTAAAAATAAAAAAAGTATGACATACCATTTTAATAGGGGTGAAAAACATAGAAAGTATAATCTCTAACAGTATCGATAATATAAAACATTTAGTACCTCCGAATGGTTTAGAATTTTTAGTAATAACAAGCATGATACTAAATAATTTTGGTAAAAATAATAAAAATAAAGTAACAAAAAACAGATCTGTAGCTATTTTTAAATACCAATAAGGAAAAAAGTAAGAATAAGCATTTATTGTAAAAATGTTTTGAAATTCAACATTATATATTACTTGTAATATTGTGGATAAAATTAAAAATGCCAACCATAAAGGTGCCGATAAATAAGACATCACTCCAGTTAAAAATACTATTCTATGTACCGGATGTAATCCTTTAACAAGAAATAATTTAAAATTCATCAAGTTTCCATAACACCACCTTCTGTCTCGTTTTAATTCATCTAATAAGTTAGGTGGCGGTTCTTCATAGCTTCCAGGTATATCGTATGCAATCCATACTCCCCATCCGGCACGACGCATTAATGCTGCTTCAACAAAATCGTGTGACAAAATAGATCCTGATAGTATTCCTTTGCCTGGAAGAGGAGAAAGAATACAATTTTTAATAAATGGTTTAATGCGAATAATAGCATTATGACCCCAATAATGTGATTCTCCTAACTGCCAAAAATGCATTCCAGCTGTAAATAAAGAGCCATATACTCGTGTTGAAAATTGATGATAACGTGCATATAGCGTATTCATTCCTGAAGTTTTTGGAATACTTTGAATAATACCTGCTTGAGGATTGGATTCCATAAGTTTTACAAGATGAATCAGACAGCTTCCACTCATTACACTATCTGCATCTAAAATAATCATATAGGTATATTGATATCCCCATTTTCTACAAAAATCGTCAATATTGCCACTTTTTTGTTTTATACGCCTGTGTCTACGACGATAAAAAATTTTGCTAAATCCTTTTGTTTCTTCGCACAGCTCTATCCAGGCTTTTTGTTCTGATACGCAAATGTCTGGATTATAACTGTCGCTTAATATATATATATCAAATAATTTAGATTTTCCAGTAGCTAAAATAGATTCATAGGTAGCTTTTAATCCTGCAAATACACGTTCGACATTTTCATTACAAATTGGCATTAAAATTGCCGTACGATGGTGATAATTTAAATTATTTTTAATATATTTTTTAGAAATATTAAATTTATCATTTTTGATACTTAATTGAATAAACCCCATAAAAGCAGTCCAAAAACTAGCTGATACCCAAAAAAATAGAATAAAAAATAATATTAATATTGTGATGTGTAGTGTATATAAAATAATTTTTTCAAAATATTTTAAAATACTATAATGAAAATTATAAATAAAATGAATACAAGATATATTATGATATAGTAAAATACTATTTAATTTGTATGATGCTATTGTAGTTTGTATTAAAATTAATAATAAAAATATATATCTTCTTGTAATTCCAACAATTCTCCATGTTTCTAAATTATATTTTTTTTTACTTTTAAAAAAAAATTGAATAATTTTTTTTTTACTGAAAAATTTTTTAAAAATTAATACAAATGAATTGATTATCCATGGATTTGGGGCGAGACTAGTGCGTTTAATTTTAGGAGTAGATTGCATTATTGGACGACTACAAGAATCTCGAGTAATAGCGTTTTGATAATGGATGATTTTTGGCCAAGCTAATTTGATTCGTTTTTTTACGGATAACATAGGTGAGTCTTGTAAACAAAATATATTATATTTTTTTTTTCTTTTTTCTTTTAAAGAATTATGTATTTGAAATAATTGTTTATAAGTATATTGATATATTTTTTTAGTTAAAATATCAATTTTCTTATTAGAAAATTTTAAAAATTTTATATAATGTGTCTCAATCAAAATACAATCTCATATAATTATTTTAGTTGTAAACTAAAATAGTTTAGAACTTAAATTTTTTATAAACTAATTAATTTAAAATAATTTCTATTTATTATTTTAAATTGCTAATATTTATAAATATGTTTTTAATACTCAATAAATTTACATTTTTAGTATTCATAATTGAATATTTTAAATTTAATTTTGATAGATTAAATATCTGATATTACTAAAATATATAAAAATTAGTAAATCAATAGTTAGCAAAATTTGTTTAAATATTTTTATTATTTTAAAAAATTTACAACTTTATATATTAACAGTTCGATTATATATATTTTATATGTTATTTTAATAAATAACACGACAAGTATGTTACATTTTCAATTAAAATAATTTATTTATTCGATATATCAATTAGTCTACGTCTTAGTTGTATACAGAGTTTTGATTGTATACTTCTTTAAATTTTTTTGATATATATGCTTTAAAAATTATTCTTCATTTCTCTAAGAGTTTTAAAAATATACCATTCTTCTTCTAGCAATAAAGATTTTAACTTTCCTTTAAAATCAAAATTATAAGGATTTAAAAAAACATTAATTTGACGTTCTAAGTATAGCATGGATGGTACTATAGGTTTTTGATGACAAATTAACATTTCTACTTGTTGTTTGTAAAGCGATAATGCTGTATTATCCGGTAATATACTCAATGCAAATTTTAAATTTTGTAAAGTATATTCGTGTCCCGAACAAATTAATGTCTTTGGAGGAAGCGTATTAATTTTTTTTATTGATGAATGCATTTCGCGAGCACTTCCTTCAAATAATTTTCCACATCCTGCAGAAAAAAGAGTATCTCCAGAAAAAAACCATGGAGTAACGTAAAATCCAATATGACCCGACGTATGTCCAGGTAAATCAAATACGTGAAATAATTGATTCAATAAAAATAATTTATCTCCCTCTCGTACAATATTAGTTGTACCATTAGTTAATGTCTCTTCAGGTCCATATACAGGAATTTGAAAGATATCTTTTAATTTTTGTACGCCATTAACGTGATCATAATGGTGGTGTGTTAGTAATATTGCGATTGGTGTCAATTTTTTTTTTATACATAAATTACATACGGAATGATATTCTCCGGGATCAATTATTAAACATTTTTTATTTTCATCATACAATATCCAAATATAATTGTCTTTATATGCTATAATATTAGTTATGTACATATAATTTCCTTAAATATAATTATAAGTTATTTATTTTTTTTAATATTATGTGATAAATAAAAATTTTATAAAATTAAATTTAATTAATTTTTTTAAAAGACAGAGATATATTCTATATGGCATATATTATATTATTCAAATACAATATAAAATTTGATAAAAAATTAATTATTATTTATTTATAAAATACTTATATTTTTTAAATATATAGAGTATGCATATTATTAATTTTATTTTAATGAAAAATTCATAATATATAAAAAAGTCTATTTTAGATTTATTTTAAATCATCTAGTCGTTGAATGTTAAAAAATAAATAAATAATAGTATTCGATCACAATTTTAACATACTTTTCTATGTTTCTGATATTCTATATCTATAGAGCTTGGATGTTCAGCTGCAAAACGTGCTAAAGCATCGCATTTGTTGTGTTCTAAATCATTTGTATGTCCTTTAATCCAATTCCAATGAATAAAATGATTTTTAATTAGTAAATCAAGTTGTTGCCATAAATCGATATTTTTTACAGGCTTATTTTTTTTTGTTTTCCAATTATTACTTTTCCAAAATTGAATCCATTGCGTGATACCATATTTTAAATATTTACTATCTGTATTTAAAGTAATATTATGTATTTCCTCTAATGATTCTAAAGCTATAATTGCTGCTAATAACTCCATTCTATTATTAGTTGTAAAATAATATCCATTACTGATTTCTTTATATATTCCGTCACCAAATATTAAAATCCCGTATCCTCCTGGTCCAGGATTACCTAAACATGACCCATCTGTAAATATTTTAATTTTCTTTTTCATTTTAATATATTAATATTTTAAAAAAATTTAATTATTTTTAATATATGCAAACTCAAATTGATAGACAAATTGTTTTAGATACCGAAACAACTGGAATAAATAAATATGGACCACACTATTATAATCATAAAATTATTGAAATTGGAGCAATAGAAATTATTAATCGTCGATTAACTAATCAATGCTTTCATGCATATTTAAAACCTAATCGTTCTGTAGAACTTTCTGCTTTTAAAGTGCACGGTATTAGTGATGAATTTTTATTTGATAAACCTATTTTTTCTGATATAGCTATAGATTTTATCAATTTTATAAACGGAGCAGAATTAATTATTCATAATGCCAGTTTTGATGTTGGATTTATAAATTATGAACTTGAATTAATTAAAAAAAATTTTAAGAGCATTACAGAAATTTGTACTGTGACGGATACATTAAAAATGGCGAGAAAAATATTTCCTGGTAAACGTAACAGTCTCGACGCATTATCTGAACGGTACGGAATCGATATAAAAAAAAGAATTTTACACGGAGCACTATTAGACGCAGAAATTCTTTCTCATATATATTTATTAATGACAGGAGGTCAAATTTGTATTAATTTTCCGAAAAAAAGTTTTCATAATGCTGAAAAAAAAAATAATAAAAAACTTTTTATTAAAAATGATATAAATAACATATCGGTAAGTACTCCAATAATTTATGCAAATTCGGAAGAAATTATTCAACATAAAAAATATATTCAAATGATTAAAAAAAAAACAAAACTCTGTTTATGGGATGAATCTTAAAAAGATTTAATTATACTAAAATTAATTTATTTAAAAAAATACATTCTATTATAAAGATAATAACTAATACGACCAGTAGTTTTTTTTCTATATATCTTCCAATTTCTTGGTACTATGGGGTCTATATTTATTTTATCCATTTCAACATAAATCCATGATTCATCTTTTAAAAAATAATTTTTTTCTAAAAGATAAATTGAATAATTAATTAAATTAGCATTTTTATATGGAGGATCAATAAACACTATATCAAAAGATAATTTTGGTTTTTTCAACCATTTGATGACATCCATGGTAATCGCACAAAAATTTTTTGCATTTAAATCATATAATTTTTTAATTAATTTTTTATTTAAAAAAATATTTTTTTCTACAAAAAATACATATTTAGCATATCTCGATAACGCTTCGCTTCCTAATATTCCAGTGCCAGAAAAACAATCCAGGCAATAAGAATTTTTAATAATTGGCGTTATCCAATTAAATAATGTTTCTCTTATAACACTTAAAGTTGGGCGTAAATCAATAATTGATGGAACAAAAAATTTTGTATTCTTCCATTTTCCACCAATAATACGAATCTTATGTGTATTGAAGTTTTTTTTAATCATTTTAGACATTAAAAATTATTGATTTAATGATTTTTAATGTATATTTTAACAATAAATATAACTAAATGACTAAATTTAATAATTTTTTTAATGGTATAATACAAAAATTAATATTTTTTAGTAAAATACCACATCATAATAATGAATAACAAAAATATAAAAAAAAAATCTAATTTTTTAAAAACATTTAACTCTAAAATATTCTCTAATATCAAATTAAGTCTAATTAATAGTCAAAAATATTTCGGAAAAAAATTATCTAATCTTTTTCAATTGAAAAAGATAGACGAAAAATTATTCAATGAGATCGAGGCGCATTTACTAAGTGCTGATTTAGGAATATATACTACAAAAAAAATTATTAATAGTCTAATATTTTTAAATAAAAAAAAAAATATTACATGTTCAAATGATTTATACATATTACTTAAAAAAGAAATCCTAAACATTTTATTAAAAGTACAAATACCACTAACTTTTCAACAACAAATGCCTTTTATTATTTTAATGGTAGGCGTTAATGGAGTAGGAAAAACAACTACCATTATAAAAATGGCATACAAGTATAAGTTGGAAGGTAAAAAAGTTATAATAGCAGCTGGAGATACATTTCGTGCTGGAGCGATTGAACAAATTAAAACATTAGGAGAAATATATAATATTCCAGTAATTTTCGATTATTACAAATCTGATGCAGCATCAGTAGTTTTCAAAGCCATAAATTATGCAAAAAAAAATGATTTTCAAATTTTAATTATAGATACCGCGGGTAGATTACATAATAAAATAAATTTAATGGAAGAACTCAAAAAAATAGTAAAAGTTATTAAAAAGCTCGATTCTACAGCACCACACGAAATCATGATCGCTATTGATGCACATACCGGTCAAAACACAATTAATCAAGTAAATGTTTTTAATAATTCTATCAACATTAGCGGCATTACATTAACTAAATTAGATGGAACTGCAAAAGGAGGTACTATTATTGCATTAGCAGATAAATTTTATATTCCTATTCGTTATATTGGATCAGGAAAAAATATTCAAGATTTATATCAATTTCAATCTTCTATGTTTCTAGAAGCACTATTTTCTAAAAAAAAATGAAACGTTATTTATGACTTAAATTTTATTAAATTAATAATTTAGCTATCAAATGTTCAATATTTCATTACAAATGAATATTTTAATTTATTTAAAAAGCTATTAAATTTATAATAATTATTAATTTTATTGATTTTTCTAAAAAAATTGATTTATATTAAATTTATTAATATATATAATTATATTTGAGGAAATTCATGAAAAATATAAACACTTTAACATGTGTAACGCAAATTAGTTTAGAATCCTATATTAAAACCGCTAATTCTTATTCAATGTTAAGTGCAGACGAAGAAAAATTTTTAACTAGACAACTTCACTACCACGGAGATTTAATAGCAGCAAAAAAACTAATATTATCTCATTTACGTTTTGTGATCCATATTGCGCGAAATTATTCTGGATACGGATTACCTCAAGCTGATTTAATTCAAGAAGGTAACGTAGGATTAATGAAAGCAGTACGTAGATTTGATCCGGAAATTGGTGTAAGATTAGTATCATTTGCAGTTCATTGGATCAAAGCCGAAATTCATGAGTATGTTTTAAGAAATTGGAGAATTGTCAAAGTTGCTACTACCAAAGCACAAAGAAAACTATTTTTTAATTTACGTAAAGCTAAAAAAAAACTTGGATGGTTTAATCAATACGAAGTAGATATGCTCGCTAAAACTCTTGGTGTAACAAGCAAAGACGTAAGAGAAATGGAATCAAGAATGTCTGCTCAAGACATGAGATTCGATTTTCATTTGGAAGAAGAAAAACATAAAAACTGTTCTACGCGTCATTTAAAAGATAAAACTTCAAACTTTGCCAATCTTATCGCAGAAGATAATTGGGATCTTCATGCTACAGATAAATTATGTTCTGCACTATCTCAATTAGATACTAGAAGTCAAGAGATTATTCGTGCTCGTTGGTTGCAAGATGATAGTAGAAGTACTTTACAGGTTTTAGCGAAAAAATACGGTATTTCAGCAGAAAGAGTACGTCAACTTGAAAAGAACGCTATGAAAAAAATTCGTTTTTCTGTGGAATCCTAAAAAATTTCTCTATGCTAGCAGCATTATTTTAGTACTGTTTAAAAATATTATTTTTAAACACTCTTTCGGCTGCAAAAATTGTTTTATCCAGATCTTTCTGTTTATGAGTTAACGAAACAAAATTGGATTCAAAACAAGAAGGAGACATCATTATTCCAAAATTTCTCATTTCTTGATAAAAAAAATTAAATTTTTTTTTACTACATAGTAAAACATCTTCGTATGAAATAATTTGCTTATCTTGTGTAAAAAATATACTAAACATACTTTCGGAATAATTTATCAATAAAGGTACGTTGTTAATTTTTGCGGCGTTATTTAATCCATTTATTAAATATTTTGTTTTTTTATTTAATATTTTATATACATCTAAAGATTTTAAAATTTTTAAACAAGTATACCCTGCAATCATTGATACTGGATTTCCAGAAAATGTCCCCGCCTGATATACTCCTCCTGTCGGAGATAAATGTTGCATGATTTTTTTTTTCCCACCAAAAGCTCCAATAGGTAATCCTCCTCCTATAATTTTTCCAAGACAGGTTAGATCTGGGTAAATTTTATAATAAGATTGCGCACCTCCTAAAGATATGCGGAATCCAGTAATAACTTCGTCCATGATTAATAGTGAGTTGAATTTATCACATAATGTACGTAATTTTCTTAAAAATTTAGTTTGTGATGGTATGCATCCCATATTTCCTGCAATAGGCTCAACGATTACACATGCAATTTCATTTGAAAATAATTTAAATACTGTTTCGATGCTATCGCAGTCATTGTAAGGACATGATAAAGTTTCTGATAACAAGTGATGTGGAATTCCATGTGAGATTGGCTTGCTTGAAAATTTATTTTTTATATTTTTATTTGATCCAATTGCTAATAAGTAGTCTGAATGTCCATGATAACATCCGTCAAATTTTATTATTTTATTTTTTTTTGTATATGCTCTTGCTAGCCGTATTGCACTCATTGTAGCTTCTGTTCCTGAGTTTACCATACGTATCATTTCAATAGAAGGTACGCATTTTGATATTAATTGAGCTATTTTTATTTCTATTTCAGTTAATAATCCAAAATGTAATCCTTCGTTAATATATTTTTTTATTTGAGATTTAATTCGAATATTATTATGTCCTAAAATGATTGCACCCCAAGTACAAATATAATCTATATGACGATTATTATTAATATCAAATAGGTATGGTCCATTTGCTTTTTTTATAATTGCAGGTTGCATATGAACTAAATTAAAAGAACGTATTGGAGAGTTTACACCACCAGGCATAATTTTTTTTGCTATACTGTATAAGTTATTTGATTTTAAATCCATAAAATATAATGTACTATTAGTTTTTATTGTATTAAAGTAATATGGTGCGTAATAATAAAAAGTTAATTAAGACAATATATAATTTTTTTTTGTTAAATACAATGTTGAAATCAAATCTATTATTTCATGAATAAATAAAATACATTAATAGACTATATTATATGAATATTAAAAATTTATTAAATTTAAAACTAACAAATGCAGCTGTAAGAAAAGTTAAAAATCTTTTAAAATATCAAAAAAATAAAAAATTTAGAGTATATATTTCTGGAGGAGGATGTAATGGGTTTCAATATAATTTCATGCTTGATGATAAAATTAATCAAGAAGATTTTATAGTTTCATTGTCCGAATTTGATATAATAGTCGATTCTATAAGTTTTCAATATATTAATGGTGGTATTATAGATTACAAAACAGAACTTCTGGAATCATGCTTTTTTGTCGTTAATCCAAATGCTAAAACTACTTGTAGCTGCGGAGTTTCATTTGGAATATGAATAATGCAAATAATGCATAATTTTTTAAATAAAATTCTGGAATTTATAACGGGTTTAATTTCAAAAATTTTTATATTAATCACTTCTAACACATATTTAAATTTATCATTTTATTTTAATTGTCGTAAAGTCATTAATATAAAAAATAATATACGCTAATGCATAGTAAAATTAATTATAATAAGCTTTTTCTAAATGATATACTTTAAATAAGTATCTACGTGATTCTAATGAAGAATGATGAGCACATATATATTGGTACACATCATCAGGATGTAAATGATTGATAATCTGAAACGCTTTCATTTGATCACGAGAAAATACCGATAACATAGCTGTTACGCCACCGTGATAAGATGCAATAGTAGCATATTTTTTAGATATAGGATTATTAATAGAACTTAAATAATTATCACGTAATAAAGATAAATAGGCAGTCCCTATATCTATATTTTTTTCTGGATTTAATAGCATATTTTTGGTTGGTCGACCAACTTTACCCTGCATTTTAAACACATCTCTACCTGCTGTATTTTGTACGATTTGCATTAAACCTAGTGCTTTAGAATTACTTATAGCTCTGGGGTTAAAATTTGACTCAGCTTCTATAATTGCTAAAATTAAAGATTTATCAATATTATATTTTTTTGCAGATTTATAAATAAAATTTAAATATTTATGTGCCCTTTTGTTTGAACGATCAAATTTTAAAGGTATTTTAATAGACCAAACTTGGTTTATGTTAATAAAATATGTTTTTAATTTTGTTTTTAATAAATAATCTGCAAACTTATTTGCGCGCCATTGATGGCGTACAGGAATACCGTGATGATCTACCACTTGACCATATAATAATGGTTCTTTTCTAGAAAAATTAGAATATTGATTATTTAAATCAAAATCCGAAAAATCATTATTCATCAATAAAGCAATTACGATTGCTTTATGTAAATAAGCTATTGGATTTCGATGCATAGTTGTCTCGATAATGATATTTTTAAAAATAAAATCTATATGAATTAATGTAATATTATTATACGTAATTTTGGAAAGATTTTTCGAATCAATAATTAAAATTTTGTTATTCTTCCATATATTGTCTGAATTTTGAGATATATTTTGTACAATAATATTTAAACTGTTACTATATTTTAATTGATGTTGATCAAGTTTATTTTGACTATTAGAACAGGACGTTTGTAAAAAAATTATAATTAACAGAAACGATATATTTTTCATAAAAATTTGAATCAAGTTCAATTTAATTCACAAAATATATGTGGAATTTCAATTTATTTGATCTAATATAGTTTTAGTTTTGATTTTTTTTAAATAAAAAATCAATCATATGATTTTCTATCAGTTTTCGATCATATATATTCAACATATTAAGCTTTTGTTCGTTAATTAACATAGTTTGATGATTTTGCCAGATTTTCCACGCTTTTTCGGAAATGTTATTGTAAATTCGTTCTCCTAATATTCCTGGATAAGGAGGATATTTTAATTTTTCGCTAATTTTATTTAAAAATATACAAAAAACATCATTTTTTTTCATAAATTATCCTAAAATTAAAAAATTATTGTTTTGAATTTAAATCTTTATAATTAATTTAATTTTTTTAGTATTTTTTTTACAAGTGTTGGTATGCCAATTTTAGGTGGATTTTTAAATCTATACCAGACAAAATTTTTTTTAGAAAATTTAATCGGAGTATTGTATTTTATAATAATTTTTATTGGAATTATATATAAGTGTAGATGACTAAATTTATGTTGTATATTCTGCATTTCTTCTATGGAATCTACTTGAATTTTATTAATATTTAACCAAATAAGCAATAACTCTCGGCAACTAAAGTATGGAAAGCAAAATAAATTTTTCCATATTTTAGATGATTTTTGATTTTTTAATAAAATTGCTTTGTTTCTCTGTCTGATTAATATAAGATTCCATATAACTACTTTAGAAATTTTATACTGCTTTATGTTTTTTAATGGAGTAAAAGATTGATTTATGTACGTTTTACAATTCGTTTTTATTGGGCATAAAAAACATTTTGGATGATATCTAGTGCAAATTTGTGAACCAATATCCATAATTCCTTGATTAAAATTACCACAATTTTTTTTTGGCATGATCTTATTGAGATATTTCCAAAAATATTTTTCTTTTTTTAATGAATATTGAATAGACAAGTATCGGCTGAATAATCTTTTAACATTTCCGTCTAATATTGGATATCTTTTATCATGTACTAACGAAAGTATTGCACCTGCAGTAGTCTTTCCAATACCTGGAAGTGTTAACAACGAATGAAAATTTTCTGGAAATTTACCATTATATTTTTGTATAATTATTTTGCTAGTTTTATAAACATTATGTGCTCTTATGTAGTATCCTAAACCAGACCATAAATGTAAAATTTGATTTAAAGAAGCACGAGATAATGCGTAAATATTTGGATATTTTTGAATAAATTTATTAAAATAAATTTTTACGATTTCTACTTGTGTTTGTTGTAACATAATTTCTGACAACCAAACTCTGTACATTGTTTTATGCGTTTGCCATGGTAAATTTTTTCTTCCAAATAATTGATACCACGATAATATTTTATAAGAAATATTTGCAATATTATTCATAATGTAAATATAAATTTAAATAATAAAGATTATAAGAAATTTTACTAAAAATAAATAAATTTTATATAAATAAAAATTTATCATTATATGCAAAAAAAAAATCATATTCGTAGCTTTGTTGTACGTCAAAGGCAATTAAAAAAAAATAAATTATTGTTTGAAAATAATGATTATAAAAAATATATAGTACACTACAAAAAAGAATTTATAAATTTTCAATTTCTTTTTAAAAGACAATCTTCAATTATAATAGAAATTGGTTTTGGATCCGGTATATCGCTAATTCAATCTGCAAAAAATAACTTCAAGAAAAATTTTTTTGGAATCGAGGTGTATTTATCAGGAATTATATCTTGTTTAAAATCTATCAAAATAAAAAAGGTGACAAATTTAAAAATTATATATTATGATGCAGTAGAAGTATTAAAAAATATGATTTATGATAATACTATATCGCAGATACAACTATTATTTCCAGATCCTTGGAATAAATCACGTCATCATAAAAGAAGAATATTTCAAAAAGAATTTATTAAAATTTTATATCGTAAACTCATTCAAAAAGGCGTTGTTTTAGTGATTACAGATTCGGAATCTTATTTAGATTATATTTTATATCTAATAAATTCTACTAAGTATTTTAAAATTTCAAGCGACTTTTCTTCGCTTTTTTGTAAGCACGAGTTTCCTACAAAATTTGAAACTCTTTGTATAAACAAAAAAAGAATTTTTTTTACTTTAATTTTTAAAAAAATCTGATTTATTTTAAGTTATCATTATAAATAGTAGATTAAAATATTTTATAATTCTAAAATTCATTTTATTTTATATAAAAAATTGTATGTCAATTACATAAAAAAATTAAATTTTTTATATTTTTCGTATTAGCAGGAAACTTGAGTAATAGAAACATTAAGTATTATTAAAATAATTTTTTGACTTTAAATTGATTTATATTAATTTTTAATTAATTTATTAATCATTTTTTTTATCGCTTTACCTCTATGTGATATTTTTATTTTTTCTTTTAATGTTAATTCTGAGAGCATTTTTTTTTGTTTTGGAAGAAAAAAAATCGAATCATATCCAAATCCATACGTACTTTTTGATATAAAAGTTGAAATTAATCCATCTAAAGAACTTTCTATAATAATAGGTGTTGGATCATTAAAAAATCTTACATATGCTAAAACACAGTATAATTTCGCATGACGTTCAGATGTATTATATTTGGACATTTTTTGTAAAACTTTTTCAATATTATTACGATCTGTAGATAACTCGCCACAAAACCGTGAAGAATACACTCCGGGTTTGCCATTTAATGCTTTTATAATTAGTCCAGAATCGTCAGCTAAGGCTGGAAAACCTAATTTAGAAGCATTACGTGCTTTTATTAAAGCATTTTCTATGAAAGTCGGTGCAGATTCAAAAACATTATTGATTTTAAAATTTTTTTGAGAAACGGTATTAATTTGAGCTTTATATAATGCTTCTTTAAGTTCATTAATTTTATTTTGATTTGTTGTTGCTAAAATAATTTTTTTCATCATTATAAAAATAGTACGTATAATATAAAATTTAGTTTTTATTAAATATTTAAAAAATTGATATTTTTTAAAAAAAATAAATAACGATATTTAACCTGCTAAAAAAAATAGTTGATTGGTATTTTATTTTTTAATACAAAGCATTCATTTTATAATAAAGATAATTTTAATTTAAATTACATTCGATTTCTTTTGATTTATTAGCTGCAGAACGCATTGCTTTTTCTATAATTTTTTTAAAATTATATTTTTCAAATAAATTTAACGCTGCTTCGGTGGTACCTCCTTTAGAAATCACATGTTGTTTTAGCACTTCGAAAGATTTATCTTGAAAATGTTCAGCTAAAATAGAAGATCCTTTTGCTGTTTGCACGATCAACTCTTTGATGTATTCTTTGTTCAATCCCATATTTTCTGCAGCATGTTGCATAGATTCCATCATAAGAAAAAAATATGCTGGTGCACTAGAAGCAACTGCAATAATACCATTCAATTCGTTTTCGTGAGATAGCCAAAATGTTTTACCAATTTTATTGAATAATGTTGTTATAAATTTTTTTTGGTTTGTATGTATTTTTTTTGCATATAATCCAATAACTCCCTGGTTAACTAATACTGGTGTATTCGGCATAGCACGTACTATAGTAGTATTTTTTTCTCCAATATATTTATTTATTTTTTCAATATTAATTCCTGCCGCTACAGAAATAATTATTTTATTTGATAAATTTTCTATGTGCTTAATTTCTGAACATACTGTAGGTATTATATTAGGTTTAACCGCTAAAATAATTACATCTCCTATATGCATTCCGTGTATATTATTTTTAAAATTTTTTAAAGAATATTGATTTGCAATTGTAGTGCGACTTTTTTCATCAGGAGAACAAATACAAATATTTTCTTTTAAGTATTGTGACGAAATTAATCCTAATATCATAGATTCTGCGATTTTTCCAGATCCAATAAATGTTAGTTTTTTCATTTTTTTACCTTTAAATTTGTTGTTTTTTTAAATTAAAAATCCCATTTCCTATTCGTAATAGTGTACTTCCTTCTGCAATTGCTGAGATCATATCATTTGTCATTCCTATAGATAAAATATCTATATTGGAATAACTATGTTTTAAATTAACAAATATTTTATATAAATCACGAAAGGCTTCACGTTGTTTAATTAAATCGTTTGTTTTTAATGGAATTGCCATAATTCCTCTAAGTTTTAAATATCTGCAATTATCATTAATAAAGTCGGAAATTTTTTTTATTTCTTTTGGATGAGCGCCATGTTTATTACGTTCTTGATGAATATTAATTTGAATTAAAACCTGCAAAGGATTTTGCATACTTTCTCGATATTTGTTAAGTTTTTTAGCAATTTTTATACTATCAATAGTATGACACCAATCAAAATATTTTGATACAAGCATAATTTTATTAGACTGTATTGATCCAATCATATGCCAAAAAATTTTTTTATTTGGTTGATTATTTTGAAACCAAATAATTTTTTTAATTGCTTCTTGTATATAGCTTTCTCCAAAATGATTTTGATTACAGTTATAAATTGCACTGATTTTTTGAACAGAGCATGATTTGCTTACTGCTAATAAATTGATATTTCTTGGATCTTTATGATAAGATTTAGCTGTTTTATCAATTAATTTTTTTATTTTTTGAAAATTATCTTGAATTCGATTCATTCTTACAACTCGTGAGAGTTTAATTATTTATTTATAGATATTACTAATAACTTTTTATCATTTTATTTTTTATTAGAATTTTTTGATATTTTATATTCATATTATATAACATATTTAGTTATTTTAAATTTAAAATATATCAATTTTAAATGTTTTATTGAATAAATTCATTTATTTTTATAAATAAAAAATATTTTATGTTGATTATATTTATAGATTTTTCAAATATATATAACTGCAAAATGTAATTATGATAATAACTCTTATATTATACAGATGAAAGATTTAATTTTTTTAATAATTTAAAGGAATAAAAATTAATTTTATTTATTCAGAATAATTTAATTATTATATATTAAATACTACTTATATTAACTAAAATTAAAATCATATTTTATTTCTAATCATTGTAATTTTCATTATAACTTAATTGGAGAAATTAAATGCCAGTTATAACTTATTTAAACAATAAAAAATTATTTTATGAACATACATTAGAAATTGTAAATATTATTAAAAGATTAGATCATAATTTATTACAAGAATGTATTGCTGCAAAAATTAATGGAAGATTAATGGATATATCAGATACGATAGACTACGATGCTGATTTAGAAATTATTACTGCAAAAGATAAAATTGGAATTAATATTATTCGAAGATCCTGTGCGCATCTTTTAGGACATGCAGTAAAACAATTATGGCCTAAAGCACAAATGGCAATTGGACCTGCTATTTCAAACGGATTTTATTATGATATTTACTTAGAACACCAATTATCTTCAAATGATCTTCAAAAGATAGAAAATAAAATGCAAACATTATCTCGTAAAAATTATGTAATTAAAAAAAAATGTGTTTCTTGGGAAGAAGCATATAATATTTTTTTAAATCGTAAAGAAAATTATAAAATAAAAATTCTTAATAAAAATATTCCAAAAAATTCTTCTATCTCTTTATATTCTCACGAAGAATATATCGATATGTGCCTAGGACCGCATGTTCCAAATATTAGATTTTGTATTTTTTTTAAATTACAAAAAATTTCTGGAGCTTATTGGAGAGGAAATAGTAAAAATGAAATGTTACAAAGAATATACGGTACTGCATGGAATTCCGAATATGAACTAACAAAATTTCTTGAAAACGTAAAAGAATCTAAAAAAAGAGACCACAGAGTAATTGGAAAAAAATTAGACTTGTTTCACATAGAAGATAATATTCCAGGAATGATTTTTTGGCATCAAAACGGTTTAGTGATTTTTCATATTTTAAAAAAATTTATACGGATGAAATTAAAAAAATATCACTATCAAGAAGTTAAAACACCATTAATTATGAATTATAATTTATGGGAAGATAGTGGACATTTAGAAAATTATGGAAATAATATGTTTTATACTTATGCAGAAAATAAAAAATATTGCATTAAACCAATGAACTGTCCTGCGCATTTGTTAATTTTTAAAAAAACTTTGAAATCTTATCGAGATCTTCCTTTGAGGATATCAGAATTTGGAATTTGTCATAGAAATGAACCATCCGGATCATTACATGGGTTAATGCGTATTCGAAATTTTACACAAGATGATGCGCATATATTTTGCACGCATAATCAGATTAAAACAGAAGTAAATGCTTGCATTGATATGGTATATGATATATATAACTGCTTTGGATTTAAAAAAATATTAGTTCAATTATCTACTCGTCCAAAAAAACGCATTGGTAATGATCATATTTGGGATTTTGCAGAACAACAGCTATCATCTGTATTAGAAAAAAAAGATATTAATTTTACTCAAAGTCCATATGATGGCGCGTTTTATGGACCAAAAATCGAATTTACATTGTTAGATTCATTAAATCGCAAATGGCAATGCGGTACAATTCAATTAGATTTTTTTTCTCCACAAAAGTTAAATGCATATTATATAAACAATCATAATACGCGTACGCATCCCGTAATGATTCATCGTGCTATTTTAGGTTCTATAGAACGATTTATCGGTATTCTTACAGAAGAATATTCTGGAAAATATCCTTTATGGATCGCGCCTATTCAAATTGTTATAATTAATATTACAGATGAAGAAATTCTATATGCAAAAAATATATATAATTTCTTTTTAAAAAGAAATATTCGAGCAAAACTAGATTTAAGAAATGAAAAAATAGGATTTAAAATTAGAGAATATACTTTACGTTGCATACCGTATATATTAATCTGTGGAAAAAGAGAATTAGAAACACAAACAATATCAGTACGTACAAAAACAGGTAAAAAATTAATAGAAATAAATTTAGAAAAATTTTATGATAAATTATTACAAGAAGTTTTATTAAAAAAATGCTAACTTGGAGGAGTATAAAATTAAAACTGGTAAAAAATACTCATCTGTACGATTGAATCGTATTAATGAAGAAATTCACTCAAAACTAGTCAGAATCACTGGAAAAAATAGTTCTAAATTAGGAATTTTATCACTATATGAGGCTTTAAAAATAGCCAAAGAAACTGGAATGGACTTAGTCGAAATCAGTCCAAATGCAAATCCTCCAGTTTGTCGAATTATGAATTACGGGAAATTTTTGTATGAAAAAAACAAGTCTAATAAAGAACAAAGAAAAAAACAAAAAACTATTAATATTAAAGAAATAAAATTTAGACCAAATACTGATACAGGAGATTACCAAGTAAAATTACGTAAATTAATAGAATTTTTGAAAAGTGGAGACAAAGTTAAAATTAATTTACGATTTCGCGGCAGAGAAATAATGCATCAAGAAATTGGTATTAAAATGCTAAATAGAATTTGTAAAGATTTAAATGAAATAGCAACTATCGAATCATTTCCAAAAAAAATCGAAGGAAGGCAAATGATACTAATGTTGATTCCAAAAAAAAATTAAAAATTCTTAAAAATAAAATAATACCCATATCTTTTAATCTCGAATTCATGTGAAGGAAAAATTTTGTTAAAAATAAAAACTATACGCAGTGTTTCGAAGCGTTTTAAAAAAACTCATTCTAATAGGCTAAAATATAAAAGATCAAATTTACGTCATATTTTAACAAAAAAATCTTCTCAACGTAAAAGACGTTTACGAACAAAATCTTTTACAGAAGTAGGAGAAAAAAAAATAATACTACGCTGTTTGCCATATAAATAATTTAATAAATAAAAATTTTAATTTATATAAAAATTTCGGGAGGTAAAATGACTCGCGTCAAACGTGGAGTAACCGCTCATGCTCGTCATAAAAAAATATTAAAAAATTCTAAAGGCTACTATGGTGCACGATCAAGATCGTATCGAAGTGCATTTCAATCTTTTATTAAATCCGGTCAATATGCATATCGAGATCGTAAAAATAAAAAAAGAACATTGCGAAGATTATGGATTTGTAGAATTAACGCATCTGCTAGAAAATATGGAATGTCTTATAGCGTGTTTATGCATAAAATTAAGCAATCATCTATTTATCTAGATAGAAAAATATTATCTGAGATTGCTATATACGATACAAAAGTATTTACAAATTTATGCGAAAAAATCAAAAATTCATCTTAAATTTTATAATATAACGATAATAATATAAAAATATTAATTAAATATTAAAACTAAATAATAAAAATTTTTTAAAAAACTAAATAATAAAACAGTTTATTATTTTTAATAAAAACCTTTATATAGCTTATAAAAAATTATTAATACATAAAATATGATACGCATATCTTATCATTTGAATATTCTAAATATAAAATATTTAATTAATACGGCAAAAATTGCAATAAAAAAATGTAACAATATTAAAAAATTGGAATTGATCAAAACATATTGGATTGGGAAAACAGGATTTTTTTCAAAAGCAAACATTATATTAAATACATTAATACCTTATTCAAGGATAATCAAAAATGACATTCTTAAAAATGCAAACTTAATAATTAAGAATATGTATTTAAGTAAAAAAGAAAATCTAGAGAATAAAAAAATTAAATCAAAAATATTTAAAGATTCAATAGACGTTTCACTACCGGGAACAAAAAATATATTAGGATCTCTACATCCAATTTCAAGTATCATATTATATGCAGAAGACTTTTTTCAATCTTTAGGTTTTTCTGTCGTTATAGGTAATGAAATAGAAAGTAGCTACTATAATTTTGATGCTTTAAATATTCCAAAAAATCATCCATCTCGTACTAAGCATGATACTTTTTGGATTAATAATAGCTGTTTACTTCGCACTCAAACTTCTGGAGTACAAATTCGTGTTATGGAATCTCATACCCCACCGTTTAAAATTATATCTTCTGGACGCGTATATAGGCGCGATTACGATAAAACTCACACTCCAATGTTTCATCAAATGGAAGGTTTAATTATTGATTGTGATGTTAATTTTTCAAATTTGAAATCAATTTTATATAATTTTTGTTACCATTTACTTGGTAAAAAAATAAAAATACGTTTTCGTCCTACATACTTTCCTTTTACACAGCCTTCTGCCGAAATAGATATTATGAATAAACACGGGAAATGGATAGAAGTACTGGGATGCGGATTAGTACATGCTAATGTTTTAAAAAATATTGCAAAAAATTCTAATAAATATTCTGGATTAGCATTTGGAATCGGGATTGAAAGACTAGCAATGTTATATTATAAATTATCCGATGTACGTTTATTGTTTATGAATAATTTACGCTTTTTAAAACAATTTAAATAAGGTTATATATGAAGTGCAGTTTGTCTTGGCTAAAAGAATGGATAAAAAACAGTAATATAAAATTTAATAAATTTATTGATAAAATACAAAAAGTAGGTTTTGAAGTAGAAAAAATCGTTCCAATAGATACTAAATTTTTTGGAGTAAAAGTTGGAGAAGTAATTTATTGCGAAACGCATCCGAATAATAAATTACTTAATATATTTTCAATAAATATTGGAAATATGCATATAATCAAAGTTATTTCAAATCATAAAAAAGATTTATTATATAAAAAAATTGCGGTTGCCATGCACGGATCTAAATTAGAAAATAAAACTATTAAAGCAAAAATATTATTTGGGAAAGAATCAGACGGCATTTTTTGTTCCTATAAAGATTTAAAAATTTTTAATACGCAAGCCAAATCAAAAAAAATTGTTATATTGCCTAAAAATACACCGGCAGGAAAAGATATTAAAAAATACTTTTTATTAAAAGATGTTATTTTACATATTAATATAACTCCTAATAGATTTGATTGTTTAAACCTTATTGGGTTATCTAGAGCAATTAAATCTGAAAATGATAATATTGTTTTTAAAAGAGAACGTTTAAAAAAAATATTACCAACAAATAATATACAAATTAGCATTGAAGTCAAAGCCCCGGAAGCATGCCCAAAATACTTAAATAGAATAATCAAAAATGTAAAAATAAATATAAAAACTCCAATTTGGATAATAGAACGATTAAAAAGATCTGGGTATATATCAAAAAATAATATTCTTATAGACATAATTTATTATGTTTTTATAGAAACAGGTCAGCCGATAAAAATATTTGATATGAATAAAATTTCACGGAATCTTATTATAAGATATACAAATCGAGATGAATATATCAAAATATCGAAAGAAAAAAAAATTTTTTTAGATGAAAAAACATTAGTAGTATCTGATCAAAATACTATTTTAGAATTAGCCGGATTATTAATTAATAATGATGTTAAAATTAATTTAGATACCACAGATATCGTTATATCTTCTGCATTTTATCACGGAAAATTAATTTATGATCTAGCAAACAAATATAATATTCATTCTGAATTTACAGAAAAATATATAAAAAATATGGTAGATCCAGACATACAGCTTCTAGCTATAGAACGCATTACAGAACTTGTTGTACATTGCTGCCATGGAAGTCCGGGCCCAATAAACAGTATAATTTTTAAAAAATTCTTACCAAAACATAAAACAATTATTTTAAATAAAAATAAAATAAAAAATATTTTGGGTTTTTGCATCAATAAAAATAAAATAGAAAATATACTATATGCATTAAAGTATAAATTAAAATATCAACAAAATTCTTGGCATATTACTCCGCCTAGCTGGCGTATTTTTAATGTAAAAAATGAAGCAGATATAATCAACGATATTGCATGTTTGTATGAATTTGAAAATATTCCATTAAAATTAAATATAAGTGGTTTGAATCAAAAAACATATTGTAAACATACGGAATTAGATCGAATAAAATATTTATTGATTGATCGAGGATATCAAGAAATCATAACATATACCTTTGTAGATCAAAATATTCAAAAAATTTTATATCCAAAGAAAACTGCTATATCAATTCTTAATCCTATCGTAGACGATATGTCCGTATTACGACTATCTTTGTGGACTAATTTTATTAAAACAATATTATATAATCAAAGTAGACAAATTAGTCATGTGCGAATTTTCGAAAGTGGATTTTGTTTTATTCCAAATAAAAATTATACATTTGGAATACATCAAAAATTTATGATTGCAGGTGCTGTATCTGAAAATTCTATTATGCACTGGAAATTAAAAAAAGAAAAGCTAGATTTTTATGATATCAAAGGTGATATAGAGGCTTTAATACAGATCAACCACGATATAGAGCTATTAAAATTTAAAACATATAAAGATTCTGCTTTAAATTCGGGAAAAAGTGCAAAAATTTATCTTGAAAACAAGTGTATTGGATTAATTGGAGAAATTAATCCATTTTTAAAAAAACAATTTAAATTAAAAAATAGCATTTTTTTATTTGAGTTATCTTGGAAATTAATATCTAACAATTATATCCCAAAAATCGTCAATATATCTGATTTACCTTATTCTCAAAGAGATATTTCTATGATAATTCATCATAATATTCCAGTATTAAACATAATTGAAGAATGTAAAAATATTATTAAAAATAAATTAATTGATATTAAAATATTTGATTTATATCAGGGCGATGAAATTAAGAATGGTTTTAAAAGCATCTCACTACGCCTGATTTTACAAGATAAAAATACTACTTTAACAAATAAAAAAATTAATATTATTCTTGAAAAATGCATAACAATACTGAAAAATAAATTTAAAGTAGAGATAAGAGGTATTTCTTCAACATAAAATTTTAACTAAATTATCAAAAATTTTTTTAAAAATTATGTATATTCAATGCATATTAAAAATATGTACGTCTTATAAGAATTACGTTCTAATAGAGTAAATGATCAAAAATTAATTATTTAAATATGTAAGTGAAAATTATTATTTTTTATTTAATCTAGTAGTCCATTTTAATTTTTTATTAAAAAATAAAGGAACGATATACTCATTTTTATTTATTTTTAATTTTTTCTTTTCTTTTGGTTTGTATGAAGATTTAAATAAATTAATTTTTTCTTTATTAATAGGTAAATTATAAAATAGAGCTCCATTAATAGAGCAAAATTCTTCCAGCTTATCTAAAATATTAAGATCGTCAAAAATCGTTGCGTACATTTCTAAAGCAATAGGCGCGTTGAATATTCCAGCAAATCCTTGATCGCATTCTTTATTACTGATAGCATGAGGCGCGCTATCTGTACCAAGAAAAAATCGATTGCAATTACTAGATAGTGCAGCTTGTAACGCAAGTTGGTCCTGTTCTTTTTTTAACAAAGGAAAACAATAAAAATGCGGTTTAATTTTTTCAGATAACATATCATTTCGATTAAACATAAGATGGTGTGGCGTAATAGTCGCTCCTAAATAAATACTTTCTGATATTACGTAATCCACTGATTCTTTTGTAGAAATATGCTCGAGAACGACTTTTAATTGTGGAAACAATCGTCGTATTGGCTGCATAATGTTGTTTATAAATTTTGATTCTCGAGCAAATACGTCAATGTTTTTGTTATATAATTCTCCGTGAATAAGTAAAATCATGCCAATTTTTTGCATTATTTCTAATATTGGAAAAATTTTTTTTATTTTATTAATTCCATGATGTGAATTTGTTGTAGTGTGCGATAAGTACATTTTAGCAGCAATAAATATTTTTTCTAAAAACCCTTTAATAAGAATATTTTTATTAAAATTTTCTGTTAAGTAACAAGTAATAAGCGGTTCAAATTTGTGATTTTTTGGTATGGCTGCACAAATATTTTTTTTATACTCATATGCTTGCGATAAATTAGTGATTGGATTAGCTAAGTTTGGCATCACTATAGCTCTTTTAAAGATACGACTAGTATATGGTAAAACAGTTTTTAAAATATCATTTTCTCTTAAATGCACATGAAAATCATCTGGTTTTCTAATAGTCAGAATGTTGTTATTTGAAATAAAATTTTTATTAATCATATCTTATTATATTATCATTTTTTATCTTATTTAAATAATCTTTAAAATATTGTTTCAATCACTAATTATGTTTTAAATTACAATCGTCTTGTTTATATATAAATATAATTTTTATGTATTTATTTTGTTTTTTTTGAATTTTCATGCATATTATTTAAATTATTAAAATTGTTTTTTATTAAAAAATTATTTTGACGATATCTATAAGTTTTTTTTCCACTTAATACTCTTAAATATTTAGGAATGCGACGAGATCGATTTTTTAATATTAATTTTTGTTGCTTGTTGTCATGACACTCTTGATTAGCATTAAATGATGTATTATTAATCAATTTTTTATTATTTTGATTTAAATTGTTTTTTATCAAGGTATTTAATATTTTTTTATTAAAATTTTCATGATTATTATATAATTTTTGTTTATGATTATTCAATTTATAATTGTTGCATAAAATGTGATTTTGGTAATTTTTTTGATTTTTTTCTAAAAATTTTTTACTAGTTTCTACTGAATTTTCAATATAATTTTTAAATCGCTTTGAATTTTCTTTGTAAGGTTTATCAGATAAAATACACTTATTAAAGTGTTTATTGCAAAAATCTTCAATATTAATATATTTATCTTGATTTAAAACATTGAATATTAGATTATTTTTTGAATTTAGTTGAATCAAATAATTAAAAAAAGCAATATTATTTTTTTTAAAAAAATTTTTTTGATTTTTTAGTATACATAATTTAATATTATAAATTAGACGTTTAAATAAACTTTGAGAATGTATAGAATTATTAGATAAATTTAGATTTTTATTTTGAATTTTTTTTAAATTCGACACCTCGTTTTTTATATAACTACTTATAGTAGTATGATAATCTAAATTAGATTTTTTAACCTCGCTTTTTGCACAAAAATAATCTTGATACTTTTTAGGCGTACTAGAATCATATGATTTAGATACTAAATAATTTGCTATGTTTTTTTTATCTCCTGATTTAATTCTAAAAACTGAGTAATGAGGCGTTTGTATAGAGTCATTAGGAATAATAATAGTACGAACTCCTTGATTACGTTTTTCAATTGCATTTATTGATTCTCGTTTTTCATTTAATAAATATGAAGCAATATTTACCGGAACTATAGCGTATACTTCACACGTATTATCTTTTATAGATTCTTCTTCAATTAACCTCAAAATAGATAAAGAAAGCGACTCATTATCACGAATTGTACCCGCACCATTACATCTTGGACAAATATAATGACTTGATTCTCTTAAAGATGGACTGATACGTTGTCTAGATAATTCTAATAAACCAAATCGAGAAATATTTCCAACCTGGATTTTTGCACGATCTTGTTTAACAGATTCTTTTAAAACACGTTCTACTTCTTTTTGATGTTTAATTGGCAACATATCAATAAAATCAATTACAATTAAACCGCCCAAATCACGCAATCGTAATTGTCTAACAATTTCTGATACTGCTTCTAAATTAGTATTTAAAGCTGTTTCTGAAATATCTCCTCCTCGTGTAGAACGCGAAGAATTGATATCAATTGAAGTTAATGCTTCTGTAGTTTCTATAAAAATAGAACCTCCGGAAGGTAATTTTACTTCTCTTTGAAAAGCAGATTCAATTTGCGATTCAATTTGATAATGACTAAATAATGGAATTTCACCATTATATAATTTAATTTTCTTTATAAAATCCGGGCGCCCTAAAGATATTGTATAATTTTTTGCTATATTTAAAATTTTAGGGTTATCAATTAATATTTCTCCGATATCAGCACGCAAATAATCACGAAAAGCACGAACAATCACGTCATTATCACTATAAATTAAACATGGAGCATATTTGTTCTGAGCATCTTGTTTAATTTGATCCCAGTATTTTAATCGTAATGATAAGTCTGCTGTAAGTTCTTTAATAGATTTTCCTAGTCCTGCTGTACGTATTATTAAACTCATACCGTCTGGTATATTTAAAGATGATAATATTTCTTTGACTTCTAAACGGTCTTCGCCTTCTATATGACGTGAAATTCCTCCAGAATGTGGAGTATTTGGCATTAGCACTAAATAACTTCCTGCAAGACTAATAAATGTAGTTAGAGCGGCTCCTTTATTACCACGAGCTTCTTTTGATATTTGTATAATAATCTCTTGACCTTCTTTCAAATGATCTTTAATATTTGCACGTTTACAAATTAAATTTTGATTGGCAAAATATTCGAAGGAAATTTCTTTAAACGGGAGAAATCCATGACGTTCTGATCCGTAATCTATAAATGCCGCTTCCAAACTAGGTTCAATACGAGTAATTCTACCTTTATAGATATTTGATTTTTTCTGTATATAACTTAGATTTTCAATATCTAAATCATACAATGTTTGTCCATCTACTAAGGCAATTCTTAGCTCTTCTTCTTGAGTTGCATTAATTAACATTCTTTTCATTATACTATACTCATTTTATGCACCGATGATTATTAGATGTTATAATATTAAAACATTTTAACTGATAAATTATACTATAATTTTATTGTAATTATGTTATATGCTAAAATCTTAATTTTTTTGATATAACTAATTATTATTAAATTATTAAATATTTTACATAAATTTTTAATGTTCTTTTTTAAAGAATTAGATATTTTATTTATAATAAACAAATATAATTTATAATTTTTTTATACATCTATCTTACAAAGATCATTAGAAATATAATTTAAAAAAAATGAAAGTTTTTAAATCTTTAATTCAATTCATTGAAGTATCAAAAAATGAATCTTGTCAGCGAATTGACAATTTTTTAAAAAAAAAATTGAAATATACTTCAAAAAATACTATTTACAAAATTTTAAGAACAGGAGAGGTACGTGTTAATAAAAAAAGAGTAGATCCTAATTATAAAATAAGAATTAAAGATTTGATTCGTATTCCTCCAATAAAATATTCCCGTATTATAGAAAAGAAGATTTCTTATACATCATATATTAATTTTAACTTTAAAAATTCTATTTTATACGAAGATAAACATTTATTAATTTTAAATAAGCCTAGCGGAATAGCAGTGCATAAAGGCAGCGGTATAAATTGTGGAATTATTGAAAAATTACGCGATATATATCCAAAAAATTCTTTTTTAGAATTGGTACATCGTTTAGATAGAGGAACTTCCGGTATACTTTTAATTGCAAAAAAGCGTTCTACTTTATGTAATTTACATAAACAATTAAGAAGTGGCGAAATATATAAGGAATATTTAATTTTAGTGCACGGAAAATGTCAATTTAAAAGTAAAACAGTTTCTGTTTCATTAAAAAAACAATTACATTTAGATAAAATACTAAAATTTAAAAAACAAAAAATGTTGGTTGATAAAAATGGAAAATCGGCAATAACCAACTTTTATGTAATTAAAATTTTTCGCAATATGACACTTCTTAAAGCAATTACTAAAACTGGTCGTATGCACCAGATTCGTGCACATGCTCAACACATTAATCATCCTATTGTATGTGATTTAGTATATAACAAAATAAATAAAATAGAAGCTCCATTAGTTGATAAAAAAATTAATCGCATATTTTTACATGCTTCTAGCATACGTTTTTATCATCCAGATACACTGAAGCATCTTAATATTAAAGCGCCTCTAGATTATTTGTTATTAAATTATCTTAAAAAATTAAAAAAATCAAATCTTAAATCTTAATATAGATTCTGGTTGCTAAAAGATATTTTTAAGAAAATATTTAATAAAATTAAAAATTACTATATTTCTTTATAAAAGAATATAATAAAATATACTTTAACTTAAGTCCAAATTATTCAGTATCAAATATAAATCTTGCATAAATAAAATTTAATCGTTATTTTATTTATACAATACTTGTTACATTGTATAATGTATAATCTTTTTTATTTAAGAAGGACAATATGGCCGTTCAAAAAAATAAGCCCACAAGATCAAAAAGAGGTATGCGAAGATCACATGACAAAATAAAAATACCAAAATTGTCAATTGATCAAATATCAGGAGAAACACATTTACGACACTGTTTAACAAAAGACGGCTTTTATCGTGGAAAAAATATTTTAAATATTAAGAAAAAAAATAAAAAAAAATAACAGTATGAATTTATCTAGAGATCTTTAAAGATTCTAGATACTATATGTTATAATATAATTTTTACATAAATTTAAAAATTTTTAATATACTTAAAATATATCTTATAAATCTTTTTAGCATTTTAATTCACAATTATACTACCTACTAGTACATATAAAATATAAAAAATATAACTAGAATATTTAATATAGACAAAGAGATAAAAGATAAAAATTTCATGAATGTAACACAGCACATATAACATATATTCCCAGCTGAATGGATAATAAACAACCGATGAATACTTTTGCAATGTTGTTTCCAGGTCAAGGATGCCAAACAATTGGAATGTTAAAATCTTTTTTTAAAAAATTTTCTATCATCAAAGAAACATTTGATGAAAGTTCAGAAATTCTTAAATACGATCTCTGGAAAATAGTGAATAATGGTCCATGTGATACTTTAAATCAAACTGAAATTACACAACCGGCCATACTATCTGCATCATTTGCAATCTGGAAGGTTTGGAAAAAATTATCTGGACAAAACCCTCAATTTATGGCTGGACATAGTTTAGGAGAATATTCAGCTTTAGTTTGCGCAAATAGTTTATCTTTTTCCGATGCAATAAAAATTGTTGCTTTACGGGGGAAATTTATGCAAGAATCTGTTAATAATAAAGTATGCGCAACTTCTGCAATTATTGGACTATCAGAAAAAATAATTAATTCAATTTGTAATCAATTTTCAGATTTTGAAATCGTATCTATTGCAAATTTTAATTCTCCAAAACAAATAATAATTTCTGGACATAAAAATTCTGTAATTCAAGTTATGCAAAAATGCAAAATTTATGGTGCAAAATACGTAAAAATACTTCCCATTAGCATTCCATCTCATTCAATTTTAATGAAACCTGCAGCAAAAAAATTAACAAGTATATTAAATAATACAAAATTTTATCGACCAAAAATACCGATAATTAGCAGTATTAATACGCAAGTACAATCTGATCCAAAACAAATAAAAAAATCACTTTCGCGTCAAATTTACAGCCCGATTTTATGGAATCAAACAATACATTATATGATTAATAAAAAAGTATATGAATTTTTAGAGGTAGGTCCAGGAAAAATTTTATCTAAGTTAATGAGAGACTTTTTAAACAATTCAAAAATCTCCGGAATATCTTTAAGTGATCCAGAAATTATGATACAACAGACTAAAAAATATAAAAAGATAATTTATGCAATTTAAAGAAAAAATTTCATTAATCACCGGAGCAAATCGAGGTATAGGAAAAGTAATTGCAAAAAAATTACTTGAAAATCATGCAATAGTTATTGGAACTTCAACACAACCCGAAGGAGTAAATAAAATTAATAATTATCTAAATGGCCAAGGAATAGGAGTACAACTAAACGTATGTGATGCTGATTCAATTACATTATGTATAGAAAAAATAAAAAAAATTTTTGGAGAAGTTGATATTCTTATTAATAATGCAGGAATTATAAAAGATAATTTATTAATTAAAATGAAAGAAGAATATTGGAATAAAGTTATTAATACAAATTTAACAGGCGTATTTAGAATGTCTAAAGCAGTTATACCTGGAATGTTGAAAAAAAATTATGGAAGAATTATAAATATCGGATCAATTTCCGGATTTATAGGCAATCCGGGACAGGTAAATTATGCTGCATCTAAATCTGGATTAATAGGATTTACGCACTCATTATCAAGAGAAGTTGCTAAAAGAGGAATTACAGTGAATATGATATCTCCGGGTTTTATCGAGACTGATATGACAAAAATGTTATCTATGCAAAATAAACAAAAGATCCTATCCCATATTCCTATAAATAGATTCGGTTCAACAGAAGATGTTGCATACGCTGCAATGTTTCTGGCTTCTGATAAGGCTTCATATATTACAGGAGAAACTATACATGTCAATGGTGGAATGTATATGAAATAAAATTTAAATCTTATTTAGTTGCATCCTTTTTTAAAGTTTTATAAACTAAAAACTTTCGCATAAGCGAATTTGGTAGGAAATTTAAAATATGAGTACTATTGAAGAAAGTGTTAAATCTATTATTGCGGAACAACTAGGTGTAAAAAAAGAAGAAGTAATAAACAGTGCATCTTTTGTGGATGATCTTGGAGCAGATTCTTTAGATACAGTGGAATTAGTTATGGCATTAGAAGAAGAATTTGATACTGAAATTCCAGATGAAGAAGCGGAAAAAATCACTACAGTTCAAGCTGCTATTGATTTTATCAAAGAAAGTAAAAAATCGTGATACTACTTGGCGATCTTAAGATCGCCAAGAATTTGTAGAAGTTAATCAAATATATAAAATAATTTTTACTTTTCACATAAAAAAAGAATTTAAATTAGAATTTAAAGTTTAACTTTTTTAATTTTTAATTAATTTATAAAAATTTTATAACATAATAAAATTAAAAAAATAACAATATTTTAGTTGCATATAAAAATCATCCTCAATTTAATTAAAAAAATAACTTATTAAATGCGATCTTGGATTAATGGAATTGAAACAGATAAAATTTCTATAGTTAATAGAAGTTTACAATTTGGAGATGGATTTTTCACGACGTTTCCGTGTCTTAACGGAAAAATTCAATTTTTAAAAAATCACTTTCAAAGACTTTTTTTATCAGAAAAGAAATTACTTTTCAAAAGAATTAATTTTTCTGCATTATACGCAGAAGTTAAATTCGCATCTAAATGCATATCTAGTGGAATTATAAAAATTATAATTATACGAGGGAACTCCGTACGAGGATATAAAACATCCCAGTGCGCAGAACCAGTACGCATTATTATATTAACAGAAAATTATTTAAATTTTAAAAAAATAAAAAAAAAAGGTGCAAATTTGTACTATAGTCCTATTAAAATACCAAGAAATCCATTATTATCTGGAATTAAGCATAACAATAAAATTGAACAGATTTTAGCATCGATTCATTTAGAAAAATCTAAAAAAGATGAAGCAATAATATTGGATAGAAAAGGATTTATTGTAGAATGTTGCGCATGTAACATTTTTTGGAGAAAAAATAATTTTGTATTCACCCCGAGCTTAAAATATTGTGGAGTTCCTGGAATTATTAGAAAAAAAATAATCAATATTCTACCAAAACTTGGATATAAAGTAATTATATCTTTTTTTAAAAGACATGATGTAATTCTTGCAGAAGAAGTTTTTATAACTAATTCGATTATTTCTATAATACCCGTAAGAATTATTGACAACCAACATTTTTATAAACGTACTTTATTCAATAAAATTCGAAATTTCTTTTGGTAATGCGATATTTATTTATGACAATTTTATATAAAACAAAAAAACAAAAAATATCTTTCATATATGCATGGATATTAACATTAATTTTTTTTTTAAAATACATGTTTTTTCTATAGAACCTTTAAATATTACAAATGAAACATTAATTACTATACCTAAAGGTAGTACAATGCTTTATTTACAAAGACTTATGGAAAAAAAAAATATTATTAGAAGCAACTCACATCTTTTATCTATTTTAGTTAAAATCAATCCGAATTTAAAAAATATTAAAGCTGGAACATATGCTTTACATCCAGGGATGAATATTAAAGATGCACTGAATATATTCGTAATAGGTAAAGAAAAACAATTTTCCATCCAATTTATTGAAGGATCAACCCTAAAAGACTGTTTAAATATTTTAAAAAATTCTCCAGAATTACAACAAGATATAGATATGAATAACTTAAATAATTTATCAAAACAATTAGGAGATAAATCAGAAATATTATTAGAAGGAAGTTTATATCCAGATAAATACCTCCATACTAAAAATACAAAAGTCAGCGAAATATTAAAACGTGCAAAACAGAACATGACAAATATTTTAAAAGAAATATGGGAAACTAGAGATAAAAATTTACCATACGAATCCCCTCAATCATTATTAGTTATGGCATCTATTATTGAAAAAGAATCAGCATTAAAATATGAACGATTTAGAATATCTTCTGTATTTGTTAATCGATTAAAAAATAAAATGAAATTACAATCAGATCCTACTGTAGAATACGGCGTTAAACTTTTACAACCTAATAAAAAAATAACTTATAAAGATTTTAAAATATCAACTCCTTATAATACTTATATTATTTACGGACTGCCAAAAACAGCAATATCCATGCCAAGCTTGGAATCAATTCAAGCTGCTGCACATCCAGAGAAAAGTGATTATTTTTACTTTGTTTCTACTGGAAATGGCGATCATATTTTTAGTCAAGATTTCGATAGTCATAAACAAGCAGTTAAAAATTATCGAAGATGGAAAAAAGGAAATAAATAGTGCAAGGAAAGTTTATTGTAATCGAAGGATTAGAAGGTTCTGGAAAAACCAATGCTATTTCAAAAATAGTACACATATTAAATCAACAAGGTATAAAAAACATAATTTTCACACGAGAACCAGGAGGAACACCACTTGCAGAAGCTTTACGCACATTAATTAAAGAAGGAGTAGGATACGAACAAATTACTGATCATGCCGAGCTGTTAATGATATATGCAGCTAGGATACAATTAGTAGAACGTATAATTAAACCAGCACTAAGTCAAGGATCTTGGGTAGTTGGAGATCGTCATGATCTTTCTTCTTTAGCATATCAGGGAGGAGGAAGGTGTATAAACGAAAAATTATTAAAAAATTTAAGAGACTCTTTCTTAGGAAATTTTTATCCGGATTTTACTTTATATTTAGACATACCTCCTATTATGGGGCTAGCAAGAATTAGAGCACGTGCTATAGTAAGAGCTCAAATCAGAGAAAAAATTAATAAAATTAAAAGAACACATTCACATGACATAAAAAATGAATTAGATAGAATAGAAATAGAACCGATATCTTTTTTTGATAGAACAAGGAAGCGATATCAAGAATTAGCTGAAAAATACGAAAATATTGTCACTATCGATGCCAGTCAATCTTTAGAAAAAGTAAATTTAGAAATAAAAGAAAAACTATTACATTGGTTAAAAATAAAAAATTAATATTATTATGTTATATCCGTGGCTAGTATTACCATATAAAGAAATCATTGCATGTCTTAAATTTAATTATTCTTGTGCAATTTTACTACAAAGTAGTATAGGATGCGGAATGAAAAACCTATACTATGCAATAGTAAAAAAAATGCTTTGTCAATGCAAAAAAAATATATTACAAAATAAACTCTGTTTAAATTGCCAATTACTATCTAATAATCAACATCCGGATATTTATGATTTCTCTAAATATATGGTTTTAAATAAAAAAATAGGAATAGATACTGTACGAAATGTTTGTGAAAAAATTTTTTATCCTCCACATTATAATAATTCAAAAATAATTTTAATTCAGAATTTAGAACTATTAACTAATCAAGCAGCTCATGCTTTATTAAAAGTAATGGAAGAACCTGCGAAAAATACATACTTCATATTAGGATGTAAAAAGATAAATTATATTTTACCTACAATTATTAGTAGAACGAAAGTATGGAAAATTTTTATTAAAAAAAAAGATAGTTTAAAATGGTTGTATGAACAAGGACATACGATTCTAAAAAGAACTAAAATTGTTTTAAACATATGTAACGGGTCGCCAATTTACGCTAAAAAAATGTTATCTTCAAATTTTTGGGATAAAAGAAAAAAAATGATATTAATCCTAAAAAAAGTTTTTTTTCAAAAAATATCTTTTTTCACTTTATTTGAATATTGTCAGGAAATTGAAATATTTTTTATGTTTATAGGATCTTTTATTATAGATACCATAAGATACAAAAGCAAAATTTTTTTAAATATTGTTAATATTGATTGTATGAATATTATTCAGTATATGTCTGAAATTTGTTCTATATATTTTTTAAATCAACAATGGGAATTTTGGTTAAACTTTAAAAGGTTAAATGAAAACATTATAGGAATCAATAAAGAAATTTTTTTAGTAAAAACTATATTAGACTGGAACAAATTAATTCAGGAAACAAAATAAAATGCTTTTAATTGATTCACATTGTCATTTAGACTTGTTGCAAGAATTAAATAAAAATTCGAAAAATATCAATGATTTAATGAAAAAAACAAAAAAAAATCACGTTAAAAAAATGCTATCTGTATGTATTTCTATTACAAAATTTTATAATATGATTCATTTGTTTAATAACATTTCAGATATATATTTTTCCTTTGGAGTACACCCATTGTATATTGATAATTTATATAGCAAACAAGTTTTATATAGTTTTGCAAATAGAAAAGATGTAATAGCAATTGGAGAAACAGGTCTAGATTATAGTAATATTATTTATGATCAAAAAATACAAAAAAAAGTCTTCATTGATCATATTCAAATCAGCAAAATAACGAAAAAACCCCTTATTGTTCATTCAAGAAATTCGATAGTTGATACAATTAAAATTTTATCTAGTTCAAATATCGAGAAATCCGGATGTATTATACACTGTTTTACAGAAAATATAAAAATCGCAAAAATATTTTTAGATTTAGGATGCTATATTTCTTTTTCTGGCATTGTTACTTTTAAAAATGCAAAAATAGTACAAGATAGTGCACGTTATGTTCCTGACGATCGTATTTTGATAGAAACAGATTCTCCGTACTTAGCTCCAGAGCCATATAGAGGAAAAACAAATGAACCTGCTTATTTGCTTGAAATTGCTAAATTTATCGCAAAATTAAGATGTACAACATTAGAAAATTTTGCAAAAAATACTACTAAAAATTTTCAAACTTTATTTCCTACCACTAGGATATAAAAAAGTTATAAAATAATATATAACGATATTATACAATAAATATTAAAGGAAAATATATTTTGACAGATAACATTTTTATGAGAATTATTCAAAAAAAAGAACCCGCAGAAATTATATATCAAGATAACTACGTAACTGCTTTTCGAGATATTTTTCCTAAAGCACCAACACATATTATTATAGTTACAAATATTCATATACCAACAGTAAACGACATAGAAAAAGAACATGCATTAATTCTTGGACATTTATTTATTGCAGCTTCTAAAATAGCATTAAAAGAAAAAATTAATAAAAGCGGTTATCGATTAATAGTTAATTGTAATCGAGATAGCGGTCAAGAAATTTATCATTTGCATATGCATTTATTAGGCGGGAAACCACTCGGAAAATTATTATGTTAACACATACAATTAATTAATAATTTTAATTAAATTTTATATAAAAATATTTAATTTTTTTAAAACTCACATTTTGATTATAAATATTTTTAAAAAATTAGTTTTACTAATAATTAATAAATTTTGAAAATAAAATTTGGAAATCGCGAAAATGTTACAAAAAATTGTCATAGTTGGTGGGGGAGCTGGAGGATTAGAATTAGCTACAAAATTAGGAAACAACCTAGGAAAAAAAAAATTGGCTAAAATTTTTTTAGTTGATCGTAGCTATATCCATTTATGGAAACCTTTACTACATAAATTTGCCGCAGGTTCTTTATATAAAGAAAATCATGCTATCAGTTATATCGCACATGCTAAAAATCATTATTTCCAATTTTATATCGGAGAAATGATCGGCATTAATCGTATTAAAAAAACAATTATGTTAAATGAAGTCATTAGTAAAATAGGGCATGTTGTTATTCCAAAAAGAGAATTAAATTATGACATTTTAGTTATTGCAATTGGAAGCGAATCAAATCATTTTACGATTTCTGGAGTAAAAAAATATTGTAGTTTTATCGATAATATACTACAGGCTAAGCAATTATATAATCGTATATTTAACTTATTTTTAAAAATTTCTACGAATTTTAATATAAATAAAGAAAAATATAATATTACAATTGTAGGAGGCGGTGCAACCGGAGTAGAATTATCTGCAGAATTATATAATACTATCGAAGGATTACATCAATACGGATTTCAAGGTTTAAAAAAAGATACTCTCGATATCACACTAATTGAAATGGGGCCCAGAATATTACCTGCTTTGCCAGAAAAAATATCTAACAAAGTTTACGTATCATTAAAAAAAATTGGCATAAAAGTAATCAATAATACTACTATTGTAAAATGTAATGAAAGTGGATTATTTACTAAAAATGGAGAATATATTAAATCCGAACTTATAGTATGGTCGGCAGGAATTAAAACACAAAAATTTAAAACAGAATGTTTTGATTTAGAAACTAATCATATCCACCAATTATTAGTTAAAGATACATTACAAACTACTTTAGATGAAAAAATATTTGCAATAGGAGACTGCGCATCTTGCTTGTTAAAAAACGGAATTTATGTGCCCCCTAGAGCACAAGCAGCACATCAAATGGCAACATGCACATACTTAAACATATTATCTTTAATAAAAGATAGATCGTTAAAAAGCTATATCTACAAAGACCATGGATCGTTGATCTCATTATCTAAATTTAAAACTATAGGAAATTTGATAGAAAACATAACCAATAATTCTATTTTAATCGAAGGAGTGGTTGCAAGATTAGCATATCTGCTCGTGTATCGTATGCATCAAATTTCATTACATGGAACCATAAAAACCGGCGTTATTATGTTGTCTACTAATATTAATCGAATTGTACAACCAAAGTTTAAGTTATATTAACTGTTAATAAAGTATTATCGTGATATCTTATTATCTATTTAAGAAATAGATGTTAGAAATTTTTTTATATACTTTATTCTATCAGAGTTACTTGTATAAATTTCTATTTTTAATTTTGTATTTGTAACAAAATTGTACATCTTAGAATTTTGTAAAATTTTTATTAGATTTCTATGGTTTACTTTATTATTTTTATGAAATTCAATAAAACCTCCTTTTTGATGCAAATTAATTTTTTTAATACCTAAAGTATGAGCGGTTTGTCTAATTTTTGCAGTTTCAATTAAATTACACACAAATTCTGGAATAATTCCAAAATTATGTATTAATTGATTTTCTAAAGAATAAATTTCTGATATAGTACAACTAAAAATTTTTTTATAAAAATTTAAACGTGTTGATACATCCGCAATATATGATTCTGGAAAAAATGCAGGAATATGCAAATCTACTTCTGTAAGGCTATTTTTAATGTTTTCTAAAGAGATTTCTTTTCCTGACTTTATTGCATGTATAGCATGATTTAGTAATTCGTGATATAAGGATATTCCTATAGAATTTATTTGCCCGCTTTGTTTAGATCCCAGTAATTCCCCAGATCCTCTAATTTCCAAATCATTTATTGATAATGAAAATCCAGATCCTAAAGTATGTATGGCAGAAATTGCTTCTAACCTTTTTTTAGAGTTTTCTTTTAATGTGCATTTCGGAGAAGTTAAAAAATATGCATATGCTTGACGAAATGATCTTCCGACTCTACCACGTAATTGATTTAATTGAGCAAGACCGAATTGATCGGCATATTCAATAATAATTGTATTTGCATTAGCTATATCAATTCCAGTTTCAATAATTGTAGTGCATACTAACACGTCAAAATTATTATTTTGAAAATTTTTCATGATTCTTTTAAGAGATTTTTTACACATTTTTGAATGTAAAATTTCAATACGAGCTTTAGGAACTAATTTTTTTAAAAAATCTAACGTTTTTGTAATAGTTTTAATATTATTATGCAAATAATAAACTTGTCCTTTTCTCAATAATTCGTTTTCAATAGCTTGCTTTATTATTATTTGATCGTATTCATAAATAAATGTTTTTATTGCAAAACGATGCTTGGGTGGCGTAGAAATAATTGATAAGTCTCGTAAACCATTAATAGCCATATTTAAGGTTCTTGGAATTGGTGTCGCTGTTAATGCTAATATATCGATACCTGAACGTAGAGTATTAATACATTCTTTTTGAGATACTCCAAAGCGATGCTCTTCATCAATAATTAATAGTCCTAAATCGTACCAAATAATATCTTTTTGTAATATTCGATGTGTTCCGATTACAATATTAATTGTGCCTTCTAAAATTTCATTTAAAACTTTTTTTTGTTCTTGAACATTCAAGAAACGAGATAGCATTGCAATTTTAATTGGCCAATTTTTAAATCTTAAACTAAAATTTTTAAAATGTTGTTGTGTTAATAATGTAGTAGGGGCTAATAATGCAACTTGTTTTTTATTTTCTACGGCTACAAATGCAGCTCTCATAGCAATTTCTGTTTTACCAAATCCTACATCTCCACATATTAATCGATTCATAATCGTATTTCTTTGCATGTCATATAGTACTGCATCAATAGCTTTTTTTTGATCATATGTGAGCTCAAAATTACAATTATCGCAAAATGATTTGTATTTAAAAATATTATTTTTAAATTCAAAACCTTTTTTAGATAATCTTTCTGATATATTATCCAATAATTCTACTGCTAAATCTTTAATCTTATGTATCGTTTTTTTTCTAGTTTTTTTCCATACATCTGATCCAAGTTTATTTAAAGTAATATTTTCTGTTCTAATACTACATGGCGCGTATTTATTTACTAGATGCATGGATGTTAGTGGAACATATAAAATGTCATTTTTTAAATATTTAATCATTAAATATTCATTTTCTATTTTTCCTGTTTTTATTATTTTAGTTCCTATATATCGTCCAATTCCATGTTCAAAATGAACAACAAAGTCTCCTGATTTTAAAAAAGTATCCAGGTTTTTTTTTGTATAATCAAAAACATTATTCATTTTTTAACATAATTTTGTTAATTAAAATGTGATTTATTTATAAAATATATATAATTTATTGGTATTTTATTAAAATACTAAATTATAATTTTTAGTTTATATATATATTTTTTCATATTCATTTTATATCTTTATTTTACATATTCCATTTTAAAATTTTATTTTACTTTATCGAAAAGTTAAATTTTATATAATTTTTTCAAGTTTTTTGATAGTTAAAAAAATTTATTTTAAATTAATTTTAAGAATATAATATTACGAATATTAAATTTTAAATTTTTTTAAATTAAAACACACATCAAATGTATCGACCAACTTTTTTATATATTTGCATAAGATATATTTTAAAAAATACATTCGATCAATATAGTAAATTATCATCGTGGATGTCATTAATTGGAATAATAATAGGAATATTTTCATTAATACTCATTACTTCTATCATGAACGGATTTGAAAAAAATTTGGAACAAAATATACTAAAATATGTGCCGCATATTATTCTAAAATACAAAGATAACGTAAATTCTGATAAAAATCTTGTATTTTCAAATAAAAAAAAATGTTCAAATATTAAAAGTATTTCTTCGTTTATTACTACTCATGTGCTTATTCAAAGTAAACAAACATTAATCAACGGATTTGTGTCTGACATAGATTCTGTAAGAGAAAATTTATTTTTATTAAATATTGATAATAAAACGCTTGATCAATTATTACCGGGTCAATATAAAATTGCTATAGGATATGAGTTGTCTAAAATTCTTAATGTTCATATAAATGATCGTATAAGATTAATTTTTCCAAAAAAAAATAATTTTACAATTATTGGGCTAATACCTACACAGAGAATATTTACTGTTTCAGATATATTTTATACTAATAGTGAAATGGATAAAAATCAATTATTTATTAATGCAAGTGATTTAAAAAACATTATGCACTATCCTAATAAATATATTGATGGATGGAGACTATGGTTAAAAGATCCATTCAATATCAATTTAAAAAATATTCAATCTTGTTTTACTGAAGATTATCTTTATCAAGATTGGCATAATTATAAAAAAGAATTATTTCATGCAATAAAAATGGAAAAAAATATTACTTTAATTTTTTTGAGTTTAGTTATCATCGTATCTATATGCAACATTTGTATTGCACTATCTGTAGAAATCATTTATAAAAAACAAGAAATTGCTATTCTTAAAACACAAGGTTGTCAAAAAAATGAAATATTTTTAATATTTATATGCTATGGTTTTATAAATGGCGCTATTGGTATTGCTATTGGTAACGTATTAGGTGCATTATTTTCTTATTATTTAAATGATATTTTATTTGTACTAAATGTATTTAACAATATTTTTTTACCAATACAAATTAGTTGGAAAAATATATTGTATATGGATATTATTTTTATTATTTTTATCATTGTATCTACTGTATATCCTTCTTACAAAGCTATTACAATCAAACCTGCAGAATCTTTAAAATATGAATAGTCTACCAATTTTAAATTGTTTAAATATTACTAAAATATATAAAAATGAACTTGTAATACTTAATAACATAACTTTATCTGTTCAAAAATCAGAGACAATTGCGATTGTTGGAAATTCGGGATCTGGAAAAAGCACATTATTATATATATTAAGTGGATTAGACAATCCTACAACAGGAGACGTATTTTTTGAAGGAAAATTAATAAGTAGACTATCGTCTTCAGAAAAAGCTAGTTTAAGAAATAAAAGCTTTGGATTTATTTATCAATTTCATCATTTGCTTCCAGATTTTAATGTTTTGGAAAATGTTGTAATGCCTGCTTTAATAGGAAAATCGAATATTATAGATTCAAAAAATTTAGCATATAAACTTTTAGTAGAATTAGGATTGAAAAAGCGTATTTATTATAAGCCTCACGAGCTTTCTGGAGGAGAACAACAAAGAGTTGCCATTGCAAGAGCTTTAATTAATAATCCAAAAATCATTTTTGCAGATGAACCGACTGGAAATTTAGACTATATTTCTGCAAAAAATTTTTTTGATTTTTTAAAAAATATAAATTTGAACAAAAAAACCACTTTTTTAGTTGTTACACATAATTTCGAATTTGCAAAACAACTAAATAAAGTATTAGAGATCAAAGATGGTATTTTACATAAAAAATTTTTCTAATTTTTTTTTCACTTCATTACCATTATCACTAAAAATTGCATTATATTTTCAAATGGGTTGGAAAAAAGAAAAAATTACTTCGTTTATTTCATATATGTTAATAGTTGGTGTTACATTGAATATTGTTGTAGGTATTTTATCAATTAGCATAATTAACGGATTTGAAGATGAACTAAAAAATAAAATTTTAAATATTGTACCACATATAGAGGTAAATTTTTTAAAGCAATTATCTGTAAAAAATTGGAAAACTTTGAAAAAAAATATTGAAAAAATACCGGATGTCAAAGTTACCTCTCCATATTTGAATTTTTCTGGATTGATTGAAAATAAAACCGAGTTTTATATATTGAATATTCATGCAGTTGATTCTCAATATGAAATCAAATTTCAAAAAAATGTAAAAATTTTTTTTAAAAATCAACTTAATATTTTATTACAATTAGATGCAATAAATAATGCAATTATTATTGGTGAAGGATTAGCACAAAAACTTAATTTAAAAATAGGAGATATATTACCAGTTTTCCCTATGCAAACTAATAATAAAAATAATTTTATTTTTCCTCAAATATTTAAATTTAAAGTAATTGGCATAATAAAATTTAATAGTCAACTAGATTATCATTTTGCCGTTATATCGTTATCTACTGCTCAAGTATTGTTAAATCGAATAAATGAAGTAGATGGGATTAATATTAAAGTTAAAAATATGTTTAAATTAAACGATGTAATAAGATCTTTAATATTAATAGAACATTCAAATTTTTTTGAAATTAATACATGGATTTTAAAATATGGATATATGTATCAAGATATACAAACAATTCGTACCATCATATATTTATGCGCTATTTTAATATCTTTTATTTTTGCTTCCAGTATAATTTCTATTTTAATTGCAATAATGAAAAAAAAAATATATGATATAAATATATTATTTTCTTTAGGAGCTAAAAACAAATTAATTTATTGTATATTTTTATGGTACAGCCTAATATATATCATTTTTGGTATTATTTTTGGAACCAGTATCGGATTATTAGCGTCATACTATTTTGATAGTATTATTCAAAATTTTGAAGAATTCTTAAATATTAAAATTTTTCCTTCAAACGCTTATTTTATAAACTTTATACCAATAAAAATTATCTATTCCGATGTATTATGTATCATTTCTCTTATTTTTTTGTTAGTTATAACATGCAGTTCGTATTCAATATTTAAAATAATTCATAAAAATTCAATTAAATCTATTTTATCTTAAAATTTTACTATATATTTCATAATATATCGGAAAATTTGATATATCTTTCAAATTGATTAACTATTTTTTCTGATAATCCAATATATTTTTCCGGAGTAATTTTTTTTAGTATTTTTTTATCTTCTTCAGAAAGATCTAATTTTTCTATAAATAATTTAATATTTTTTTCATTAATTTTACTATTTTGAAAAAACTTACGTACTAATTCGTAAGAATTTTCTATCTTATTACGTCGCATTAATATTTGAATAGGTTCTGATAAAACTTCCCAGTGTACGTCTAAATCGTTTTTTATCGCTTTCATATTAATTTCTAATTTTGAAAAACTATTTAACATTTTTTTATAAGCAACGAATGCATGACTTATTACTACTCCTATGTTTCTTAAAATAGTAGAATCCGTTAAATCTCTTTGTAATCTTGAAATCGGGAGTTTTTCAGATAAACAGTTTGAAATTGCATTAGATATTTCTAAATTTCCTTCTGAGTTTTCAAAATCAATAGGGTTAATTTTATGAGGCATTACGGAAGATCCAATTTCACTAGAATTTGATTTTTTATTTAAATAATTCATGGATATGTACATCCAAATATCTTGATTGAAATTAATTAAGATATTATTAAAATGAGATATACAGTTCAAAATTTCTACAATATAATCATGAGGCTCAATTTGTGTTGTGAATATATTAGAGTGCATTCCACAGTTAAAAATAAATTTTTGATTAAAATCAATCCAATCGAAATCTGGATAAGCAATATGGTGAGCGTTATAATTTCCCACTGTTCCATTGAATTTTCCAAAAATTTTAATTTTTTTAAATTTTTTATATTGTTTCATCATTCTATAGGCAAAATTCAATGTTTCCTTTCCAAAAGTAGATGGAGTTGCCGGTTGTCCATGTGTACGAGATAGTATGGGTATAGATTTATTTGTTTTAGAAAAAGATAAAATAGAACAAATAATTTTTTTCCATATTGGTAGAATAAAATTTTTTTTAGCACTAGATAAAATTAATCCATAAGCAAGATTATTAATATCTTCCGAAGTACAAGCGAAATGTATAAATTCTGATTTTTTTTTTAAGCTTTTTAATAAAGAAAATTTTTCTTTTAAAAAATATTCTAAGGATTTTACGTCGTGTTGCGTTTTATTTTCAATTTCTTTTATACGTTCAGCATCTTTTAAATTAAAATTATCTATGAGATTTTTTACAAATTTTTTCTCTATATCAGTTAAAGGTTCTAATTCTGATATCATGGGACATTCGGAAAGGGCTTGAAACCATTTAATTTCTATTTTTAATCGAAACTTTAACAGTCCAAATTCACTAAATATAGATCGTAGAGATCCGATGTAGTTATGGTACCTTCCGTCAATAGGAGAAATTGCAGTCAGTGGTGGTATGTACATATTTACTCTTTAAAAAAAATCAAAAATAATTAAACTATGTAATATACTTGATTAATATTTAATTTGCTATATTTATTCGATTATAATATAAAATATATTTTATTATTATGTATTTAATAAATTACATAGCAGCTTTCTACTATGTATGATTCCACCTCCTAAACAACGATTATTTAAATAAAATACGGCAGATTGACCTGGAGTAACTGAAGAAATTGGTTGATCCAAAATTACTTTTAAATATTTATTTGATTTTGGTCTTTCAATTAAACACCCTGTATGTAATTGACGATATCTAGTTTTTATTGTACATTTTAATGCAGAATTTAATGGTATTTGATCAATCCAGTGCGGATTAGTAATAATTAGGCTAATAGCCATTAATGCTAAATTATTTTTGCCTTGTACAGCAATCAAAAAATTATTTTTTATATCTTTATCTGCAACATACCACGGATCGCAAGAAGTATTATAAGTATTATTTATATTTAAACCTTTTCTTTGACCAATTGTATAGTACATCAAACCTTGATGATAACCTATTATTTCATTTTTTATAGAAATAATACTTCCTGGATTTTTAGGTAAATAATTTTCAATAAAGTTTTTGAAATTTCTCTTTCCTATAAAGCAAATACCTGTTGAATCTTTTTTATTTGCAGTAATTAGATTAAGCTGCGAAGCAATACGTCTAACCTGTGGTTTTATAAAACTTCCGACAGGAAAAATACATTTAGAAATTTCTTGATGTTTGATTTGATATAAAAAGTAGCTCTGATCTTTATTTAAGTCTACTCCGGCAAATAAATGACTTCTTCCATTATAATCAATTCTTCTTACATAATGACCTGTAGCAATATAGTCTGCTTCCATTTTTTCACATGCAAAATTTAAAAAAACTTTAAATTTAATTTCTTTATTGCATAATATATCTGGGTTTGGTGTGTTTCCTAGTTGATATTCTTGAAGAAAAACTTTAAAAACATTATTCCAATATTGTTCTGAAAAATTTAATATAGTTAGTTTAATTCCAATTTGTTCACATATCATTTGGGCATCTTGTAGATCTTGTTTGATAACACAATAGCTTTTGCAATTATTTGCTTCCCAATTTATCATAAATACCCCTTCTACATGATAACCATTTTTTTTTAATAACCATGCAGATACGGATGAATCTACCCCACCTGAAATTCCAATTACTACTTTTTTTTTCATTTTAAAATACTCTTATAAAATTATTTATATCAGTAAGTAAAATTAATTTTATCTATTCATTTCTTTTATTTAACGTTTATATATGAAATACTTGTTAAAATTAAAATCAAATTATCCAATTCAATAATTAATTTTTTAATGTTAATATACTATATAAAAATATATTAACATTAAAAATATAAAAATTTTGTACAAATATTGTATTGTATATTTTATTGTATTTGAATATCATAAATCGACTAAAAACAAATAAATATTTTAATTTTAAAAATCTTAAAAATAAACAACATTCAAATAATGATACAACTTTTATTCAATAAATCACTGAAAAACTTAAATATCTAACTATTTTCAATTAAAATGCAAGTATTCATTTTAACGAAATGTTATTGTAGTAAATTTTATTATTTGATACTTTTTCTTTATTATAACCATATGAGGTTTATTGTATGATGCGTATTATACTTTTTATATTAACTAATTTATCAGTGATGATAATATTTGGAATAATATTATCTATTACTGGTATCAAATCCTCTAGTACAATAGGATTAATGATTATGTCAGGTCTATTTGGATTTGGAGGAGCGATAGTATCTTTATTACTATCAAAATCTATGGCTATACATGCAGTAAATGCTCAAATTATTAAAATTGCATCTAATGATACTGAAAAATGGTTATTAAACACGATACGTTTGCAAGCAAACCAAATGTCTATTGGAATTCCAGATGTAGCAATATATGACGCTCCAGATATTAATGCATTTGCTACAGGAGCAAAAAAAAATTCTGCATTAGTTGCTGTTAGTACAGGATTGTTGAATAATATGAATCGCAAAGAAGCAGAAGCAGTATTAGCGCATGAAATCAGTCATATTGCAAACGGAGATATGATTACTATGACGTTATTGCAAGGAATAGTGAATACGTTTGTCGTATTTCTATCTCGAATCATTGCGCGATTAATACTTAGTGTTTCTTCTTCAAATAAAGAAGAAGAAAGTACGTATGAATACGATAATTCCTGGATGTATATATGCATATCTATGGCATTAGAGCTAATTTTTGGCATTTTAGCAAGCACCATTACGCTATGGTTTTCTAGAAAAAGAGAGTTTTATGCCGATGCAGGATCTGCTAAGATAGTGGGAAAACAAAATATGATTAATGCTTTAAAAAAAATACAAACAACTTGTGAGCCAAAAGTTAGTAAAGAAATTTTAGCTTTTTGTATTCATGGAAAAAATTCTTTAAATGAGCTATTCATGTCTCATCCTCCAATAGAGAAACGTATACAAGCGTTAGTGATGGAACATTATATTAACAAATAAAATTTTTTTTAATAAAAAAAATAAAATTTTTTTAAAAATTTATTAAAATAAATTAAATTATACGTATTATCTATAAAATATCAAAAATTATTAATTTCAATAAATATCTACTTGATATATAAGCTTATTATAATTTTCATTCTAAGAGAGTATCTTGATAAAATTTTTGTAATACAGATACTCTCATATAAAATAAAAAAATCAATTTTATTAAAAAATTTCCTTATTTTTACTTTTCTTTCTTATCTTAATTTAACTGACTTACATTGAATTATTTATAATAAATATTTTCTTATCCTGATTCATGCGTAATCTATAAAAATTATTATACAATAACTGCAAGAAAAATGTATTGGAGCAATTTTATGGAATTTTTAACACATCCTTCATCATGGGCGGGATTGTTAACTTTGATCATATTAGAAATCGTTTTAGGAATTGATAATTTAATATTTATTGCAATATTATCTAATAAATTACCTCCTCAAAAACGCGAGAGCGCACGTTTAATAGGTTTAAGTATAGCATTGATTATACGTATAGGATTGTTATCTTTAATTTCTTGGATTGTTACATTAACACAACCATTAGTAACAATTATGAGTATCACGTTTTCTGGATGTGATTTAATTTTAATATTCGGAGGATTATTTTTAATATTTAAATCAGTTACAGAATTACATGAAAGATTAGAAAATAAGGAAAATAAATTACAAGTTAATCGCGGTTATACTAGTTTTTGGATTATGGTAGTACAAATTGTAGTACTAGATGCAATTTTTTCATTAGATGCGATTATGACCGCAGTAGGTATGGTAAATAATTTATATATTATGATTATTGCAGTAATATTTTCTGTAATTATCATGTTAATTGCTGCTCCAACATTAATAAAATTTATGAATAAACATAAAACAGTAGTAGTATTATGCTTAAGCTTTTTATTAATAGTAGGATTTAGTTTAATTTCTGAAGGATTTAATTATCATATACCTAAAGGTTATTTATATACTGCAATTGGATTTTCAATATTAATTGAATTTTTTAACCATATTGCACGTCGTAATTTAATAAAAAATCAATCGCTAAAACCTATGAGAGAACGTGCCGCCGAGGCAATAGTACGATTAATGGGCGGATATATTAATGATACTATGATAGATAAAAATTTTTCAGACACCGAAAAATTAGTTCATATTTCAGAGGATGAACGTAGTATGGTGACCAATATATTATCATTATTTACACGTTCTTTATATAGTATTATGACGTTAAGAAAAGAAATTATTTGGATCAATATTCAAGAGCCGATTAAAAAAATTAAAAAATATATTTTCAATCAATCGCATAAAATTTTTCCTGTATGCAATGGTAGCTTAGATCAATTTATTGGAATGATACATACGGCAGATTTATTTTTTATAGAAAATACAAATCAATTACAATATTTATCTAAACTTAACAAATTAACTACAATAAAAATGCAATGTAATATATTACAGTTAATTAAAAAATTAAATCATTCTAATGATAAAGTGATATTTGTTTTAGATGAATCAAGTAAGATAAGAGGTTTGATTACTCCTGTAGATATTTTAAAATCTATTTCAGATGAATTTTCAAACTAAACTATATGTTTGAAGATTAATGTTTTTTTAAAAAATCAAGCAAAGGTGGCAGTATAGATGAAGCTTTTAAAATTAATTCTTGATACTCATCTTCTATATTACTATCATGTATAATTCCACTTCCAACAGAACAAAATAATTGTTTATTTGATGCAATTAAAGTTCGTATCACTATATTAGTATTCATGGATTTACAAAAACTAATATAACCAATACTTCCACACCATGCATTTCTTTTATTAGGTTCAAGCTGTTCAATTATATTCATAGCGCTAATTTTAGGAGCTCCTGTAATTGACCCCCCTGGAAAACAAGCTTGTAATAAATCAAAAGGAGAATATTGATGATTTAATTTACCCGTTATAGTGCTGATCATATGATTTGCTATAGAAAAAGTTTCTACTTTAAATAAATTTTTTACTGATATACTTCCAATCTGTGCAACCTTACCGATATCATTCCTTAATAAATCTACTATCATTAAATTTTCTGCTCGATTTTTACACGATTTTGATAATTTTAATATATTTTCATGATTTTTTTGATTATTTTTAGATTTTGAAATGGTTCCTTTAATTGGACAACTAGTAATAAAATTATTTTCTAAATTTAAAAAACATTCTGGAGAAAAACTTAATATACTATGATGCTTTAGTTTAATAAATGCAGAAAATGGAGCACAATTATAATTTAATAAATAACAAAATATGCTCCATTCATCTCCATGATAATATGCTTGAAATCTTTTTCCTAAACATATTTGATAACAATTACCATTTAAAATATGCTTTTTAATATTAAAAAAATTTTTTTTATATTCTTGATAATTCATATTTTCACGCCAATTTGTATGAAGTTGAAATGTACTAGAATTATTTTGTTTTTTTATTAATAATTTTTTAAAAATTTCAATAGTATTTTTTTTATAAGTGATTAAGGTGGTACGATGTAATGTATGATCTATGATAATTGTCCAATAATAAATCCCTATAGCCATATCTGGAACATATATATCTGTTTTGGCAATATCTGAGCGAGTAAATATTCGTCTAGATAAATCATAACCAAATAAACCTACTGCACCTCCTTGGAAAGGAAAGTTACTATCATAAGATGCACTAATTCCAGTATATTCTAAGTATTTCTTTACAAGAAAGAATGGGTTTTCAGTGCTTATACTAAGTTTATTATCATGATAATGTTTAATATAAGTATATTTTTTTTGAGTAATTAGTGTTATATCGGGACAAGATACTAAAATATCAAAACGGTTTATGCTTGTATGCTTATCTCCAGAATATAGAAGCATGGACCATGGTTGATGGGAAACATAAGAAAATAATTTTAACGCAATTTTAGGAGAATATGTTAGTAGAATTTTTTTTGGATACTTCATGATATATTAATGTAGATAATATTAAAATAAATTCATAATATATCATATAATTCATATACATTAATTAATATAGTAAAATATCTGAATATTATGATAAAAAAAACATATAATTTTATATATATAATATATTAAACATATTTAAATCTATATAAAAATAATAAAATTATATACATATATAATGTACCTTTAAATAATTTAATTATATAAAATTAATATTAGTTAAAAAAATAAATTGATTATCTATGTGAACAAAATTGAATAAAAATTAATTGATTTGAAAAATAAATTTTAATCTAATTTATGGAGAGTATATGCAAATTTTTTGGAAAGTGATTTTTGATCCTTTCAGATGGTTATGGAATTTACTAAATTTTACTCGAAAATTAATTTTAAATATATTATTAGTGCTTTTTTTTATTGCATTATTTGTATTTTATTTTCAAATATACCCTACTCCTCCTGATTATAAGCAAGGGGCTTTGGTACTTGATTTAGTTGGAACCATCGTAGATAAGCCGATTACAAATAATCGATTCAGACAAATTGGTCGAGAAATGTTAGGTGCTTCCAATACAAAATTATATGAAAATTCTTTATTTGAAATAATATACGCTATTCGTCAAGCCAAAAATGATAAAAATATCACTGGTCTGGTGCTATCTTTAAAAGATTTTACAGGATCTGATCAAACTTCTTTAGAATATATCGGAAAAGTTTTAGTAGAATTTAAAAATTCTGGAAAACCGATATACTCAATTAGTGATAATTATACTCAAGTACAATATTTTTTAGCAAGTTATGCAAATAAAATTTATCTTTCTCCTCAAGGCACAGTAGATCTACATGGATTAGCTACAAATAATTTTTATTATAAAACATTTTTAAAAAATTTAAAAATTAACACATATGTTTTTAGAGTAGGAACATATAAATCAGCAGTTGAACCAATGATTAGAGACGGTATGTCGGAAGCCGCTCGTATGGCTGATAGCAGATGGATTAAACGATTATGGAAAAACTATTTAAACATTATTTCAACAAATAGAAGTACAACAATAAATAAAATTTTTCCAAGTGCACAAGAAATTTTAGAGCAATTAAAAATTGTGGATGGCAATCCTGCTAAATTTGCTTTGAATAATAATTTAGTTGATATCATTGCTACTAGACCATTTATTGAAAATGATATGATTAAAATATTTGGATGGAATAAAAATGAAAAATCTTTTAATAAGATTAGTATTTATAACTATCAATCTAAACTAACACAACATGGACAAATTGCAGTAATATTTGTTAATGGAGTGATTGTTGATGGACCAGAAAAATCTGGGTTTTCTAGCGGAGATATTATTGCAGAACAAATTAAGCAAGCCCGTTTAAATCCAGAAATTCGCGCTTTAATAATACGTATTAACAGCCCAGGAGGTAGCGTAAATGCCTCCGAAGTAATTCGTGCTGAACTTGCAGCCACTCGTGCGATTGGTAAACCAGTTATCATTTCTATGGGAGGTACCGCAGCATCTGGGGGATACTGGATTTCTACACCTGCAAATTATATTATAGCTAGCCCGAATACATTAACTGGATCAATTGGGATATTTGGTATTATCAATACAATAGAAAATACTTTAGAAAGTATAGGAATTTATTCTGATGGAGTTTCTACATCTCCTCTAGCAAATATTGCAATAACAAAAAAACTTCCCATTGAATTTTTAAAAAAAATGCAACTTACAGTTGAAAATGGATATTATAATTTTCTTTCACTAGTAGCAAAATCTAGACATAAAACGATTACTGAAGTTGATCGCATAGGTCAAGGACACGTGTGGATAGGCACTGATGCATTGAAAAAAGGTTTAATTGATCAACTAGGTGATTTTGATGATGCAGTAAATAAAGCAGTAGAATTGGCAAATTTATCGGTTTATCAAATTCAATGGAATGATCATGAATCTAGCATGATTGATTTTTTCATACAAACTAAAATATTTACAAATATTATTAAATTTTGTTTAATACATATTTTTCCATATTTAGAAGTGGAAAAAATTGTTGATTTTATCAATATGAACAATATACAAGGATTAATATGGAATGATCCAAAAAATTGCTATGCAATTTGTATGTCATGTCAAAAAACAATATAAAATAATTTTTATTAGATATAATAAATATTTTATAATTAATACTTGACGTATAAACAAGTTTTTGTTTATGTACCAATACACTTAATTTACATAAACAACAAATTATTGGTGGATTTTATGGTTATAAATATAGGATTAAATGGATTTGGTAGGATTGGACGTATGATTTTTCGAATAGCACAAAAAAGAAAAAATATTAACATTATTGCAATTAACGATTTATGCGGCATTGAATATATTGCTTATATGTTAAAATTTGATTCTACACATGGTAGATTTGAAAAAAAAATTCATATAGGAAATTCGTATTTAGAAATCAATAATAAAAAAATTTATTGCTTTTCTGAAAAAAATTCATCTAAACTACCTTGGAAAGATTTAAATGTTGATATAGTAATTGAAGCAACGGGTTTGGCTTTAATAAAAGAAAATGCAAAAAAACATATTTTTTCTGGAGCGAAAAAAGTAATTATGACCGCACCTCCACATGATAATACTCCAATGTTTGTTATGGGAGTCAATCATAAAAAATATAATGGCGAAAAAATCATTTCTAACGCATCATGTACAACAAATTGTCTAGCGCCTCTCGCCAAATTATTGCATTCTTATTATGAAATAAAAGAAGCACTTATGACAACAGTACATTCTGTTACAGCAACTCAAAACCCCGTAGATGGACAATGCATACAAAATTGGAGAAGCGGAAGAAGTTGTTTAAATAACATTATTCCTACGAAAACAGGAGCCGCAGAAGCGGTTGGAAAAATTATTCCAGAATTGAAAAACAAAATAACCGGAATATCATTTCGAGTACCAACTGTTAATGTGTCAGTAGTAGATTTAACGGTAAACTTTGCTAAAGAAACATCTTATCAAGATGTTTGTGCAATTATTAAATATGCATCAAAAAATTCATTAAAGGGAATATTAGGATATGTCGAAGAGGACGTAGTATCATCTGATTTTAATGGAGAAAATTTAACATCTGTATTCGATGCTAAAGCAGGAATGGCTTTGAATAAAAAATTTATGAAGTTAATATCTTGGTATGACAATGAAAGTGGATATTCCAGTAAAGTTTTAGATTTAGCAGAGTACATATATTAAATGATTATTTGTTTTTTATTAAAAAGACGACTGATTTCAATCAGATCGTCTTTTTAAAATTAGCAATTTAAAAGTTGAGTACTTACTGTATTATATACTTTTTTATAAAAATATTATTACTCATTAAATTATTTGGAAACAGATACCATTGCAGGACGTAATAATCTACCGTGCAACATATATCCTTTTTGCATAACTTGAATGACTTGGTTAGATTTAAATTCTTTGCTATCTAGTACAGTCATTGCTTCATGTACTTTTGGATCAAACTCAACGTGATTTTTATCAATACAAATAATATTGAATAATTTCATAACTTTTATAAATTCTTTTAAAGTTAATTGGACTCCTTCGAGTATCGGATTGACGTTTTCATTTAGGCTGCTAGAAATTTCTAATGTACGTTCAAGATTATCTATGATAGGTAATAGTGCAATGGCAAATTTTTCTAATGCAAACTTATGAGATTTCTCTATATTTATTTGAGTACGTTTTAATGTATTTTCAATTTCTGCTTGATGTCTTAATAATATATCGTATTGATTTTTTTTTATTTTTGATAATTTTTTTTCTAATGTATCAATAATTTCATTTTTTTTTGCAATCTCTTGATCTTTATCTTTAATATTATTTATCTCTTCTAAAGACACATCATTTTTATGATTATTTATATGTATATTATCATTTGAATCTATTTTATTTTTACTTATCTCATTTTGATGATCAATATTTATCTCGTTTTTTATATTTTCATTATTTTTCATAAATATCTCCAATTAATATATTCCAAAGTTAAAATTTTATTTTAATCAATATATTTATATGTAAAAAGTATAAAATCATAACATAAACTAACATGACAAGGTAAATAGTATGAATCATGTTTTTAATATTATTGGAATTATCGGATATCAGTATTGTATACAAAAACTATCTATATACAATATATTGTATAATTGGCTAAAACGTACAGGATACACAGTTATTTTAGACTTACATATCGCAAAAATATTACATATAAAAAACGTTTTATCTGGTAATATTTTAGAAATAGGTAAAATATCTGATTTAGTTATTATAGTTGGTGGTGATGGTAGTATTTTGCAAGCTGCAAAAATATTATCTGTATATTCTGTGAAAATTATTGGAATTAATATGGGAAATTTAGGATTTTTGACTGATTTAGAACCTAATTCAGCATTAAAAGAACTAAAAGAAATATTAAATGGAAATTTTTACGTAGAAAACCGATTTTTACTTGATATTCACTTATTAAAAAATAATATTTATGTCAAAAAAAAAACAGCAATCAACGAAATAGTTATACATTCAAAAAAAATTGCTAAAATGATTAAATTTGATGTATATATAGATGCGTGTTTTGCATTTTTTCAAAGATCTGACGGATTAATTATATCTACACCAACAGGATCCACGGCATATTCATTATCTGCAGGAGGTCCCATACTTATTCCGACTTTAAATGCGATTATGTTGATACCTATGTTCTCTCATGCATTATCTTCTAGAACATTAATAGTAAGTAGTGATAGCATCATACAATTAAAATTTCCTAATAATACGATTAATGTGATTGTTAGTTGTGACGGGAAAACTTCATTTCAAATATCAAAAAAAGATAAAATTTTTATTCAAAAGAGTAAAGTTTTTATGAAATTAGTACATTCAAATAACTATAGTTATTTTCATGTTTTAAATAAAAAGTTAGGATGGTATAGAAATTTTAATAAAAATTATTAGTCAATATTTAATTTTATAAAAAAATAAATGATACTTAAAATTATTTATTTATTTTTTTAATTAAAATAATTTATTTAAAATAAAATATATGGTTTCAATATCAAATTTTTATAAAATACCATATTTATTTTAGTTCATCTTTTTTATATGCTTCTTTTAAAAAGAAATTTATGATATCATTTGCTTTATTCTTTAAAAATAAATTAAAGAACGCGTTGATATGTGTATGATTAGAAAAAAATATTAATTCGAATTTTATCTTTGTAGTACAAGGACTTATTGGAAAAAAATTCCATATTGCAGAAAATTGATTAAATTTTCCTGAAATTAGTTGAATAAAAATACTAATATCTTTAATACACTTATTTTTTGTAACTAATATTTCTTTAAATCCTAAAAAAGATAATTGTATTTCGCAAATAAATATATTGTTATTTTTTTTTAAAATTTTACTAGAAGTGCACCAGGGAATAAATTTAGAATAGTTATTCACATCATTAACTAATGAAAATATATATTTTACATTATAAGGAACAGTGATAATCTCAGTAATATGCGACATAAATATTCCTAAAAATAAATAAAAATTTAATATGATAAATGTCTAAAAATACAAAAAATAAAAATATCAAAATAATTATTAATAATAAACATGCTCAATATAACATGTTTATTTCAAAAGAACTAGAAGCAGGATTATCTTTAAAAGGATGGGAAGTAAAATCCTTACGTCAAAAAAAAGTGAATATTAGCAGAAGCTATATAACTATAAAAAATAATTCTGCATTCCTTGTAGGAGCTTCATTTCAACCAATAGTTGCACGTAATAACGTGCATGTATTTTATGATCAAATGCGTCCAAGACAGTTGTTATTAAATAAATATGAACTAAATTCATTAATTGGATATCTTAAAATTAACGGAATTACTATAATAATCTCTCGATTATATTGGAAAAATGCATATGCAAAAGCAAAAATAGGGATAGCAAAAGGTAAAACCAAACATGACAAGAGATTAAATATTAAAAAAAGAGAATGGAATATCAAAAAAACGCGTTTATTAAAAATAAAAACATAAAAACAAATAAATTAAAGGGGCTGATTTTAGGATTCGACGAAATTTATAAAACTAAACGATGCATGTCGAGAAGAGGTGGACTCGTAAAACCTCGTATTTACAAATGCAACAAATAAATACCAAGAACCCGCTCTATTAGCAGCTTAAACAGAATATAAATCTGAGGTTCCTTCTATAATAATCTCTCTCTAAGTTTATTAACAGAAGTCATTACTAGAGATCGCATTACATACAATCTTGAAAGTATGAATGTTAAAAAATATCAAGATAATTTTAAATTCTGTATGTCTTTCTACTGATTTAAAATAAAATAAAAGAAAGAATAAACATGTAGTATCAATAGGATTAAAATTTCGGACGCGGGTTCAAATCCCGCCAGCTCCAAAAAAATAAAAATATAAAAATCAATTGTATACTTAATACAACTAAAATCATTATTTTAATCTGAAAAAATTCTTATGCGCACTATATATTGCGGAAAAATAAACACGCTTCATATTGGAAAATTCTTAACTGTATGTGGTTGGATTGATCAAATAAGAAATCTTGGAAAATTAATATTTTTAAATGTTCGTGATTGTAGTGGAAAAGTCCAAGTTTGTTTTAATATGAAAAAAAATAATGATTTATTTTATAATATTAATCGACTAAAAAAAGAATCTTGTGTACAAATTTCCGGAGATATATGTATAAGGAAAAAAAATCAAGTATCTAATGAAGAACACTGCGATCAAATCGAAATACAAGCAAAATGTTTAAAAATTTTTAATATCTCCGATCCACTTCCTATTGATTTTAATCAAATAGTATCAGAAAAACAAAGATTAAAATTTAGATACCTAGATTTACGTCAGCCAAATTTTTTTAAAATTTTAAAATTAAGATCAAAAATATCTAAATTTATTCATGCATTTATGGAAAAAAATAAATTTATAGAAGTTGAAACACCTATTTTATCTCATTCTACCATAGAAGGAGCAAAAGATTATTTAATTCCTAGTAGGATTCATGAGAAAGCATTTTATGCACTACCACAATCTCCACAAATATTTAAGCAACTACTAATGATTGCCGGAATAGATCGATATTACCAAATAGCAAAATGTTTTAGAGACGAAGACTTACGATCGGATCGTCAACCAGAATTCACACAAGTAGACTGTGAATTATGTTTTGCAGACGAGCAGTTAGTGCGAAATTTTATCGAAAATTTGATTAAAAATTTGTGGTTAAAATTTCTTAAAATTAAGCTAAAAAATTTTATTAAAATAAATTATTCTGAATCTATTAATCGATTTGGGTCCGACAAACCAGATTTAAGAAATCCCATAGAACTAATCAACTTGACAAAAGTAATAAATATATCATATGAAATATATAAAAATTACTTTATTTCATCCATATTAATGCCGTATAAAATATCTTTAAATGAAAATCAATTGCAGCAGTATCAATTATATTTTGTTGAAAAAGGAGGAGAAAAATTACTTTCAATTTATTTCGAAGATATCAATAAATATCAATTTTGTTCAAATTTAAGTAGAGAAATTTTTTTAAAATATACTTCAGAAATAATACATCATACAAAAGCGAAACCAAAAAATACAATTTTAATCACAATTGAAACAAATAAAACTTTCGAAGCAACCGGGAAGTTACGTTTAAAGTTGGGGTTAGATTTTAATTTAACACGTATTAATGAATGGCAACCTGCATGGATTGTTAATTATCCTTTATTTAAATTAGAGAAAAACAATAAAATATCTTCTATGCATCATCCATTCTCTGCGCCAAAAAATATGGATTTAGAATCTATAAAAGCATCTACAAGTATTAAATCCACATCTTATGATTTAGTAATCAATGGATATGAAATTGGTAGCGGTTCTTCTCGAATTCATAAATATCAAATACAAAAAAAAATATTTGAAATTTTAGGAATGGACGATAATAAACAAAAAGAACAATTTGGATTTTTTTTGAATGCTTTACGCTATGGAGCTCCTCCTCATGCGGGGTTTGCATTTGGTTTAGATCGACTCGTAATGCTAATAAGTAATACAAAAAAAATTAGAGACGTAATTGCATTTCCAAAAACTACTTCTGCATCAGATTTAATGACAAATTCTCCAAAAATAATTATTTGATTCTTTAAAAGATCTTAAACTTTTAATATATTCTGTTTTTTTTAAGACAAACAAATAGGTAAATTTAATTTTTATATGACTATTATACTCGGAGTAGATCCAGGGTCAAAAATTACTGGATACGGATTAATAAAGAATTATCATAACAAAATCACATACGTTAGTAGTACTAGTATTATTTTAAATAAATATATTTTCAACGAACGTTTAAAAAATATTTATTCATACACTAAGAATATTATTTCAGAATTTAATCCAAAAATTTTTGTAATAGAAAAAGTGTTTTTTTATAAAAATGCATCTTCAGCATTAAAATTAGGTCAAGCAAGTTGTGCTGCAATATTGGCTGCAATAAATTTAAATATATTAATATTCGAATATACAGCCAGTAAAATTAAAAAAATTATTTCTGGAAATGGAAGATCAAAAAAATTAAAAATAAAAAATAGAATATGTAAAATACTCGATTTATCTCATAATGATATTAATATTGACGAGTCCGATGCGCTTGCAGCGGCTATTACCCATTATTTTATATATATAAAATAATATAACTAATACGTATATTTAAATTAAAAATTTTCTAGATTTCCAAAATATGCTAATAAAAAATATAAGTGTTGCACATAATATTACAGATGGACCCGATGGTATATCATATAAAGCAGATAATATAAGTCCAGATGTTATTGAAAATATACTTAGTAAAATTGAATATATAATCATACTTTCTGGAGATTTTGCATAAAATCTGGCAGTCGCCGAAGGAACAATAAATAAAGACGTGGCAGTAAATGCTCCGATAAATTTAATTGATAATCCAAAAATTAATGCTATTAATAACATCAAAATTAATTGTATTTTAAATACATTTATTCCGTCTATATTAGCTAACTCTGAGTGCATAGATATTAATAAAAAAGATTTCCAATAATATAAAATTGTAATTAATGCTAAAAATACTCCAAATCCTATAGCAAAGATATCTTTATATGATATTAAAAGTAAATCTCCAAAAAGATAATGAATAATATTTGCACTATTACCTTCTTGAACTATACTAGACATCACTAATCCTAATGATAAAGCACTATATGAAATAACACTTAGCAAAATATCAACAGAATATGGATATATAAATTTAATATATATTAAAAGTATAGTTAAAAATAACATAACCACTACAATTGAATACATTGGATTAATTTTTAAAAATATACTTAGTGCAATACCTAATAAAGATGCATGTGATAAAGTATCTGTAAAATAAGATAATTTTTTCCATATCAAAAAAGATCCAAGAAATCCAGTAGCTAAAGATAATAGGACACCAGAAATCCATCCTAATACTAAAATATCAATCATAAATTTTTACCTAAAAATATTATATTAAACTATTTTTATCATTATGATTATGACAATATAGGGCATATTGTTGTTTATAATAATTTCCAAAAATTTTAATAAAACTTGGATGATCAGAGATCATCTTTGGCGTACCACGACATAAGATAGAACGATTTAAGCAAATTACTTCGTGTGTTTTTGCCATTACTATATGTAAATTATGTGATATCATAAATATTGAACAAGATAAAATACGATGTATTTTATTAATTAATTGATATAATAGTATTTGTCCATTCATATCTAGTCCGTGATCTGGTTCATCTAATACTAAAAGGTGTGGAACAGTTAATAATACACGAGCTAATAGTATTTTTTGAAGTTCTCCGCAGGATAAACTGTGTACGGATTGTTTTAATAAATGTTCAGAATGCACTTGTTTTAACATATGAATGATATTTTTATTATGCTTATTTATATTTAAATGCATAAATTGTTCTACTGTAATTGGAAAATTAGGATTAAAACAAATTTTTTGCGGAATATAGCTGATACGTAAATTTTTTTTCTTCAGTATCGTTCCAGAACTTATTTTAATCAATCCTAAAATAGCTCGAGCCAGTGTTGATTTACCAGCACCATTAGGACCTATGAGTGTTATAATTTTTTGATAATCAATATTAAAAGAAATATTATCTAGTATTTTTTCTTTTCCAAAATTAACATAAATATTTTTTAAATCAACTAAGGGCATTTTAAATAAAAATTTTGATCAGTAAATTAAAGTATTAATTATAATATGTTATAAATAAAATAAATTGAACAATGAAAGTTATGAATTGCATAAAAGAAAAGTTATTTTTTCTAAAAATTATGAATATGTTAAATAAAAATAAGTATATTATAATATTTATTTTTTTTATTTTTCCAAAAATCACTTTTAGCAATATAATTGTATCGATTCGTCCGATTGGATTTATTGCTGCTGCCATCGCAGATGGAATAATGCCCGTAGAAGTATTACTTTCTAAAAATGCTTCTCCGCATAGCTATCATATCAAACCATCTGATATTTTAAAAATAAAAAAATCAAATATTTTAATATGGGTCGGACCAGAGCTAGAACATTTTATTGTTCAAGCATCTTCGCTAATATCTAAGGAAAAACAGATTATTATTTCTCAATATAACGAAGTTATTTCTTTTTTAATAAAGAATAATACATGTTTAAATACAAATAAAAAATTGGAATCATATAATATGCATGTTTGGTTATCTCCTGATATTGCATATGTTTTATCTAAAATAATTTATGAGAAAATATTATATTTAATACCAAATAGTAAAAATCAATTGGATATCAATATAAAAAATTTTCATAATAATTTACTTAAAGTAAGTAACTTAATTGATAAAAATCTTGATAATATTAAAAATAAAAAATACTATGTATTTCATGATGCTTACAGCTATTTTGAAAAATATTTTAATTTAACACCATCTGGATGTTTTACGATTAATCCGGACGCATCTATTGGCGCGTATACATTAAATATAATTAAAAAAAAGATTATAACAGAAAAAATTGATTGTATTTTTATTGAACCAAGCATGCAATCAAAAATAATTATTAGAATTATTAAAAATGCAAATATTCCAGTAAAAATTTTAGATCCTTTAGGACAAAATATATCTTTAGATAAAAATAGTTATATTAAATTTTTATCAACAATATCAAATCAGTATATATACCATTTAAGTCAGGGAAATAATAAATGAATCAGATAGTTCAATTTTTTATTTCTACAATTAAATATTTTCCCCGATATCATTTGTTAATATTAGAATTTTTAATTTTTATTACTTTATTTATCATATTATTTCGTCCTATTATATATAGTAAAAAACATTTTTTAGATACTGAGCATTCTTTAAATAAATCATCTTTAAATGATATAAATCAAAAACTATATGAATCTGAATTAGACTCGGAACCTTTAGATCAAGAACTTTTATCTATAGAAGATATAGAAGAACCAATTAAAATTAACAACTATACTATTATGAATGGAGATACATTGATAACTGTATTAAATCAATATGGCATCAATTCTAAAGATGTTGCTAATTTAGCAAAACAGTATAAAAATTTAAGAAATTTAAAAATCGGACAATATATTTCTTGGGAAAGTGATACTGAAGGAAATTTAAATAAATTTACATGGGAAATATCTTCTAAAGAAATTAGAACATATAAACGCATTGATCGTGTAACATTTACAGAAAATGTTTCTAATATTATTGGAACATGGAAAAATATAATTTTACAAGGATATCTAAATGATAGCTTCATAAATAGCGCATATATCGCTGGATTTAATGCAAATGAAATTGAATCTGTCATGCAAGCATTGCAATGGAAAATAGATTTTAGAAAATTACATACAGGAGACCAATTTGTAGCACTATTTTCTAGAGAAATAATAAACAATAAAATCGAACAAAGTCGTCTACTGGCTATTAGATTAAAAACACGTGGAAAAGATTATTTTGCATTTAAAGCTGAAAATAATAAATTTTACGACCAAAACGGTTTTGGAGTTTCACAAAGTTTTTTAAAATATCCTCTTTCTAAAAATTTTCACGTATCGTCTATATTTAATATGTATCGATTAAACCCTATTACTAAAAAGATTTCCCCCCATAGAGGTGTAGATTTTGCCGTACCGATTGGCACTCCAGTATTATCTGTAGGAGACGGCTTAGTAATTTTTAAAAAATATGATCCATTTGCAGGAAATTATATTGCAATTAAGCATGGAAGACAATATATAACACGTTACATGCATTTAAAAAAAATTTTTGTTCAAGTAGGAGAAAAAATAAAAAAAGGAGACAAAATTGGTATTTCTGGAAATACTGGAAGATCGACTGGACCGCACTTACATTTTGAAATTTGGATTAATCATCGGGCCGTCAATCCTTTGACTATAAAAATAAATAACGATGCGTTTAGTTTATCAAAAGACGAAAAAATCAGATACTCTTCTCGAGTTCAATATATTTTACCTAAATTGCAATTTAATTAAAATTAAATTTTTAAAAAATAGATTGCAGAGTTTCTAAAATTAACTGAGAATTTAATATTAATAAAACTACAGTAGAAATCCATCCTAATATTGAAGAAAGTAAGCAGTTAGTAAATTTTCCCATAGTTTTTTTAGACGATGTTAAATATAATAGAGGAATCATAGAAATTGGAAGAGATAAGCTTAAAAAAATTTGCGTGTATACCAAAAGGTTTTCTACTATATTTTCTCTACCCCCCCAGAAATATATACAAAAAATTACTGGAATTATAGCCAACATTCTAGTAAACATACGGCGTTTCCAAAGAGATAGTTTTAAATTTATAAATCCTTCCATTACAATTTGACCAGTTAATGTACCGGTAATAGTAGCGTTTTGTCCAGAAAATAAAAGCGCTAAAGCAAATAAAGTGGCTAAAGTTGAACTAGCAATCATGCCTATCATGTCGCGATCTTTTAACGCATCGTATAGTTGGCTGAATCTTCCAATATCATCTGGATTTTTTCCAAAAAATAATGCTGAACCTAAAATTAACAATAGACAATTAATAATAAATGAGAAGCTTAATTGTATATTAGAATCAATTTTTGCGTATTGAATAGCTTCTTTGATTGCATTTTCATTGAAACGATTATATTTTCTAGATTGTATAATTGACGAATGAAGATATAAATTATGAGGCATAATAGTTGCTCCAACAATTCCTAAAGCAATAAAAAATGCTGATTCTCCATTATCAACATGTGCAGTCAAAATATCTTTTTTAGGAATAAAGGATGAAAAAATATTTTTTATACTAGGATTAGCTAAAGCTACTTCATAAATAAAAATAAAAAATATTGTAGTAATTAATATAAATACTAGTGCTTCTATTTTTCTAATGCCATACTTAATAAGTATAAACAATAAAAACACATCTATTATTGTAATTATTGCGCCAATAATTAGTGGTATTTTGAATAATAAGTTGAGTGCAATTGCACTTCCAATTACTTCTGCAATTTCTGTAGCAATAATTGATAATTCTGCAATAATCCATAAAAAAAAAGAAATATTATTGCCTACTAATTTTTTAGTGGCTTGTGCCAAATCCATTCCCGTTACAATTCCTAATTTAGCACACATTGTTTGTAGTAGCATTGCAATAAGACTAGACAATAAAATTACTGATAGCAATAAATACCCGTATAGTGCACCTCCTTGAATGGAAGTTATCCAATTTCCTGGATCCATATATCCAACTGCTACTAATGCTCCTGGTCCAGAAAAAGCAATTAACTTTTTAAAATAGCTGCTTTTTTCTGGTATCGGTACGGTATTATTGATTTCTTCTAGACTTTTTTGATTAGATTTTTCCATGAATTTTCTCAATTATTAATGATATTAATTAATTTTATTTGAAAAAATAAAAGTTGAATAGGGTGTTTATTTATAAGGATGTTGGATTTTTAGTGTGAATTTTTTAAAAATTTAAAACAAATGTTTTAAAATTTTTTTCTCCTCTGACTGGATTCGAACCAGTGACATACGGATTAACAGTCCGCCGTTCTACCAACTGAACTACAGAGGAAATTATTAATTCTACTGAAAAATAATCTCATTTATTTTACGAAATGTCAAAAATTTTTGTATAATTTTTTTAATTTAATACAAATTATACAATACGTATTTGTTTGATTCAAAAAAATTGCGTTCTAGCGTAATTATTTTAAAAAATAAATTTTGTTTTAAATGATTTTACAAATTAGTTCAATAAATAACAGATTCTCGTTTACTGTATAAAACGCTTTATATATATAATGTATAAAACCGAATTAACTATATTTTAATTTTATACAATCATTACATTAATTTATAAAAATTAATAGTTTAAATTTATAAAATATCTATAATTATTATAATATATAGATATTTATTTAATAACTATTTGTTAAAATGTAAAATGAAAAAAAAAAATTCATAGATTTAGGATCTTCTTTAATTAAAGAAGAAGAAAAATATTTTTTGTTAGAACGCATATTTAATGCGATTGCATATAAATATGATATAATGAACGATTTAATGTCTTTTGGAATGCATAGGATATGGAAAAACTTACTTATCAAATGTAATAATACTCGTCCAGAACATATTATTTTAGACTTAGCAAGCGGAACTGGAGATATTACCGAAAAATTATCGAAACTTGTTCATTCAGGATTTATAGTATCTCTAGATATTAATAATAAAATGCTAAAAATTGGTCGTAATAAACTAAGAAATCGTGGAATAGTAAAAAATATTTTTTATGTGCAAGCTAACGCTGAATTTTTACCCTTCCGAAATAATACATTTGATAATGTTATTGTATCTTTTGGATTACGTAATTTTTCTCAAAAAGAAAAAGCGATTAAATCGATATTACGTGTATTAAAATGCGGAGGAAAACTATTAATACTTGAATTTTCTAAACCATGTCACGAAGTTCTTAATAAACTTTACAAATTTTATTCTTTTCATTACCTTCCTAATCTTGGGAAAATAATAACTGGAAGTTCTAAAAGTTATCAATATTTAGTTGAATCTATTCAGATGCATCCTGATCAGAATAAACTCAAAAACATGCTATTAAGATCAGGATTTTACAGTACAGAATATTTTAATATTCTCGGCGGAATTGTAGCAATACATAAAAGTTACAAGTTTTAATATGTCAATTTTACGTAAATTCAAATTTAATAAAAATTAAATTATTATTTAGTTATTAATTTTCATTAAATACTTTATTTTAGTAATAAATTGATTAAAATTTATTATTAAATATAAAATTAATTAAGATTAAATTATTTAAAAATTTAATTACATCAGAAAATAAATTATATAAAATATGATATTACATAATAGTTATCGTTTATATAGAATTATTAAAATAATACTGACATATGGATTAGATGAAGCAATACCTAAAAAATACATTTTTTTTCATTTTTTTAGAAAATTATTTTTTTGGTTATCTAATAAACATAAATCTCTTCTTTTTTCTAAAAGACTACAATTAGCTCTTGAAAAATTAGGACCGATATGGATCAAGTTCGGACAAATGTTATCTACTCGTCGAGATTTGTTTGATAACAGTATTATTGATCAGCTAGAAAATTTACAAAATAATACTACTCCATTCGACGGAAATCAGGCACGTAAATGCATCGAAAATTCTATTAATAATTCTATTGATTCGCAATTTAATAATTTCAATATTATACCATTAGCATCTGCATCTATTGCTCAAGTTCATACGGCAAAATTAAAAAATGGAAAAGAAGTGATCATCAAAGTTATTCGTCCAAATATAATATTGCAAATTAAATCCGATATTCGATTAATGCTTAAAATAGCTAAATTAGTTTCTTGGATCTCTAGGTATGGAAAAAATTTAAAATTAATTAATATTATTAAAGAATATAAAAAAATTTTATTGCAAGAAACAAATTTGCTGTATGAAGCGGTAAATACCATGCAATTAAGACGTAATTTTCAAAAAAATTCCATGTTATACATACCTAAAATATATATTAATTATTGTAGTAAAACGATTATGGTTGCTGAAAAAATTCAAGGAATTCATATTAATAACATTAAAGCTTTAAAAAAAAACGGAATCAATATGAAACTTCTTGCTGAAAGAGGAGTAAAAATATTTTTTACTCAAGTATTTAAAGATAACTTTTTTCACGGAGATATGCATCCTGGTAATATTTTAGTAAGTTATGAACAACCTTATAACCCAAAATATATCGCTATTGATTGTGGTATTATTGGACGTTTAGAGAAGTTAGATAAATATTTTTTAGCCGAGAATTTCATTGCTTTTTTTAATAGAGATTATCGAAAAATAGCTAAATTACATATTTACGCTGGATGGGTGGACAAAAATACAAGCATAAATGATTTAGAAATTTCTATCAGAATAGTATGTGAGCCTATTTTCGATAAAAAGCTATCAGATATTTCTTTTGGAAAAATTTTACTTGCATTTTTTATGGCTACTCGAAACTTTAATTTTTCTGTTCAACCTCAGTTAGTATTACTTCAAAAGACTTTATTTTATATAGAAGGTATCGGTAAACAATTATATCCTAAATTAAATTTGTGGAAAACAGCAAAACCATTTTTAGAAAATTGGATTAAAAATGAAACGGGATTCATAGGTACATTACGATATTTAAAAAAAAAATTACCTGTCTGGATCGCATATCCTATGACAAAATATCCAAAAAATATAGGTATTAATTCTTTTAAAGAAAATAACGAAAATAAAATTTATTTCAAAGAAAGAATGTATTTTTTTAATTTTTTAAAGTTTATTTTTTTATTCCTAATAGGAATGATAATAATTTTTTTTAGTATACTATTAATTATCTTACAACAAAAAATGAAAATTTTATCAATTTTTTTTATTTTTTCCAGTATTTTCATATGGATATATAGTTGGAGTATTTTAAAAAAATTAAAATAATATTAAAAAATTATTTTTTTACATATTTATTTTTAATAAAAAATCAAAATTATTATACAGATACATGTTTAATTAATAATTTTTAATATTAGCAAAATTCAATTTTAAGTAGAAAAAATTTATACTTATAATAAGCATTTATCATATGATTTATTTAGTTAAATTTATAAAAAATCAAGATATACAATTTCATTTTAAGTATAATTAGAAAATTAAATACATTTAAAATTCAAATAAAAAAACGAGTTTATGAAATATAAAAGTTTACGAAATTTTATTGATATCTTGGAAAAGAAAAAACAAATAAAACGTATTTTGCTACCTATCAATCCAAATTTAGAAATCACAGAAATAGCATATCGTACTTTAAATGCACAAGGTCCAGCGCTAATTTTTGAAAATCCAATAGGATATAAAATGCCAATTTTATGTAATTTGTTTGGAACAAAAGAACGTGTTCTTATGGCAATTGGTAAAAATACTATAGAAGATTTAAAAGAATTAGGAGAATTAATTGCTTTTTTAAGAAAACCAGAATCTCCTCATAGTTTTCGCGAATTTGTTAATGTTGCTCCAAAATTTACAACCATACTAAATATGTTTACTAAAAAAATAAAAAATGCTTCATGTCAAGAAGAAATTATCTATGGAGATAAAGTAGATTTAAATATATTGCCTATTATGCGTTGTTGGCCTGGTGATATCGCTCCTCTAATCACATGGGGTCTGACTATCACAAAAGGTTTATATAAATCAAGGCAAAATCTTGGAATATATCGACAACAAATATTATCAAAAAATAAAACAATTATAAGATGGTTGCCAAATCGAGGTGGATCATTAGATTTTCAAGAATGGCTAAAAATAAATAATAATAAAAATAAAACTTTTCCTATTGCGGTAGCTTTAGGTGCTGATCCAGCAACAATGTTAGCTGCAGTAACACCTATTCCAAACAATATATCAGAATATTCATTTGCAGGTTTATTAAGAAATAACAAAACAGAAGTAGTAAAATGTATATCTTCCGATTTAGAAGTGCCAGCTCATTCAGAGATTATTTTAGAAGGTTTTTTACATAATGAATTTTCTGAAGAAGGTCCCCATGGGGATCATACTGGATATTACAATGAAATTGAAGTATTTCCTGTATTCACAATAACACATATCACAAAAAGAAAAAATTCTTTATATCATTCTACTTATACAGGAAAACCGATAGATGAGCCAGCAATTCTTGGATCAGTTTTAAACGAACTTTTTATACCTATATTACAAAAACAATTTCCAGAAATAGTAGATTTTTATTTACCTCCAGAATGTTGTTCATACCGTCTATCTATTATTAGTATACAAAAAATGTATCTTGGACATGCAAAACAACTCATGATAAGTATTTGGTCGATTTTACGTCAATTTATGTATATTAAATTTATCATTATTTGTGACGAAGATATTAATATAAGAAATTGGAAAGAAGTTATGTGGGCCGTATCAACTCGCGTTGACCCAATAAGAGATACAATATTAATTGATAATATGCCAATAGATTATTTAGATTTTTCTTCTCCAAAAAAAGGGTTAGGTTCTAAAATAGGTATTGATGCGACAAATAAATGGAATGGAGAAACATCAAGAAAATGGGGGCGTCCAATCAGAATGAATAAAGACATAAAAACCAGAATCGACAAAATATGGAACAAGCTAAATATATGTTGAATAAAAAATAAATTTTTATATAATAAAATCAATTTTATTTTTTCACACATCTATGATTTTATCTGTAGTCAAGTATCAATATAATATCACGAGTGCTCACTAATAGTATTTTATAATACATATTATAAAAATATAATTTAATAAAATTTAAATATTAAAACTAATTTTTTTTATTTAAATAAACTCTTGTAAGCTTTGATTTATTTACATAAAACCACCGCCCAATATGCATTAAAAATTTTTCCGGTAAACATATTCAGGGTTTGCTAACTTTTACGCGTACATTTCCTATTTAAATATATAAAATAACTTTTTAAAACTATTAAATTATTTAAAATTGTAATCTTTACAAGATGACGTCTTTAATATATTTAAGTACATGTTAAAGTTAATTTGACTTCGATTTTTTCATTCAATTATTAAGTAATATTTATTAAATATCATATTTTATATAAAAATATTTTATATATTTAAATATAATATAATTTTTAAAATTATATCGAATATTAAAAATTAAATTAATTAAGTAAATAAATTTTACATTTTAGTATAATTTTTATGAAAAAAAATTTATATAAAAGTATGCAATATTGAAATTTTTTAAAATATTTGAATTTAATATATTTTAAATTGAAATTAAATTACAAATATGTGCATTAATTATATAATAATTTAAAAAGGGATATTTAATATGCATTTTCGTACTATATGTCGTATCGTTGGATTATTAATCATTATATTTTCTGTTACAATGATTTTCCCAAGCATAGTATCTTTAATTTATCAAGATGGAACCGGTATTGCATTTATTAAAACATTTATATGTGCTCAAATTATAGGATTCTTTTTTTGGATTCCTAATTTACGCGAAAAAAATGAGTTACAATCTAGAGAAAGTTTTTTAATAGTAGTGTTATTCTGGATAGTGTTAGGAAGCGTAGGAGCTCTACCATTTTTATTTGTAAAATATCCCAATTTATCTATAACCGATGCATTTTTTGAATCTTTTTCTGGACTGACAACAACGGGAGCAACAATTTTATTTAATTTAGATAAATTACCCGAATCTATTTTATTTTATAGACAAATGCTGCAGTGGTTTGGTGGCATGGGAATTATTGTTTTAGCTTTAGCAATTTTACCAATGTTAGGAGCAGGAGGTATGCAGCTATATAAAGCAGAAATGCCAGGCCCTATCAAAGATAATAAAATGCGACCTAGAATTGCTGAAACTGCAAAAACTTTATGGTTAATCTATGTAGCATTAACTTTTTTATGCGCCTTATCTTTATGGGGAGCAGGATTACCTATTTTTGAAGCAATAACTCATAGTTTTTCTACCGTATCTATTGGAGGATTTTCTACACATGATAGCAATATTGGATTTTATAAAAATACAAATGTGGAAATTATTATTGCAGTATTTTTAATAATATCAGGATGTAATTATTCTTTACATTTTGCTGCATTTAGTAAAAAAAAAATTAAAGTATATTATCAAGATACAGAATTTCGAGTTTTTGTCTTTATGCAAATAGCTTTAATTTTAATTTCTTTTGTAACTTTATGCAGTACAAATATAAATATTTCCAATTTAGAAATATTTAAAAAAGTTTACTTTCAAGTTATTTCAATGAGTACTACTGCAGGATTTACAACTGATAAGATAGTAAACTGGCCAACATTTTTACCAATACTATTAATATTCGCATCTTGTATTGGTAGTTGTTCTGGATCAACCGGAGGAGGTATTAAAGTCATTCGTATAATTTTATTATATTTACAAGGATCTAAAGAATTAAAAAAATTAGTGCATCCCAATGCGATTTATAGTATTAAAATAGATGATCATGCATTATCAAATAAAATTTTAAAAAATATTTGGGGGTTTTTTTTAGCATATATTTTAATTTTTATAGTCAGCGCATTATTAATAATAGCTACTGGAGTAGATTATTGTTCTGCTTTTTCATCGGTAGCAGCTGCTTTAAATAATGTTGGCATAGGATTTGGAATAGTAGAAAATAATTTTTCTTCTCTTTACAATACGTCAAAATGGATTTTAATATTAACCATGTTATTTGGTCGATTAGAGATCTTTACTTTATTGATTTTATTTACGCCAACTTTTTGGCGTGAGTAAAAAGTATTTTTTTATTATGAAAACACTAATATTATATTCAAGTCGAGACGGACATACACGTAAAATTGCTTATTTTATTGCAAAAAATATTAATCAATCTGATTTATGCGAAATCAAAGATTTACACAATAATTTAAATATTAATCTTCATAAATATCAGCGTATAGTGATTGGTGCATCTATACGATATGGATATTTTTCAATAAAATTTTATAAATTTATTAAAAATAAAATGAATGACTTGAATACTATTCCTAGTGCATTTTATTGTGTTAATCTAATTGCTAGATATAGTAGATATTGTACTCCAGATACTAATTTATATACTAAAAAGTTTTTAAAAAGCACATCATGGAATCCAAAAATATCAGCAGTTTTCGCAGGAGCATTACAGTATTCAAAATATAATATTTATATTAAAATTTTAATGTATTTTTTTATGAAAATAATTAAAAATAAGATATCTTTAAAAGACTATATAGAATTTACCAATTGGAATCAGGTTAAAAAATTTTCTGGCTATATTAGTAAATTATAATAATTATATAAAATTTTTTTAAACAAATAAATTTTTATTATAAAAATATATAATAAATATAAATTGACTTTAAAAAATAATTATATTAGAGTAATCTCAGTTTGTTGTATGCAAGTTACATCAAAGCTCTTTAAAATTAATGTGATCTATGTGAATCAAATTATCAGAAAATTCTTAAAATAAGATTTTATATTTTTTTAAATATAGGCTTTAAGATCTTTTAAAGCAAATCAAATATGTAAAACTGAAGAGTTTGATCATGGCTCAGATTAAACGCTAGCGGCAAGCCTAACACATGCAAGTCGTGCGGCATCGTGAAGAATTTTCTTTGACGGCGAGCGGCGGACGGGTGAGTAATATCTGGGGATCTGCCTAAAAGAGGGGGACAACTACTGGAAACGGTAGCTAATACCGCATGATATCAATTGATTAAAGCAGGGGACTAAATTAAAATATTTATATTTTAATAAAGCCTTGCGCTTTTAGATGAACCCAGACGAGATTAGCTAGTAGGTGAGGTAAAAGCTCACCTAGGCGACGATCTCTAGCTGGTCTGAGAGGACGGCCAGCCACACTGGAACTGAGACACGGTCCAGACTCCTACGGGAGGCAGCAGTGGGGAATATTGCACAATGGGGGAAACCCTGATGCAGCTATGCCGCGTGTGTGAAGAAGGTCTTCGGATCGTAAAGCACTTTCAGCAAGGAAGAAAGCAGATATGCTAATATCATATCTGTGTGACGTTACTTGCAAAAGAAGCACCGGCTAACTCCGTGCCAGCAGCCGCGGTAATACGGAGGGTGCGAGCGTTAATCGGAATTACTGGGCGTAAAGCGTACGCAGGCGGCTTATTAAGTCAGATGTGAAATCCCTGGGCTTAACCTAGGAACTGCATTTGAAACTAATAAACTAGAGTATCGTAGAGGGAGGTAGAATTCCAGGTGTAGCGGTGAAATGCGTAGATATCTGGAGGAATACCAGTGGCGAAGGCGACCTCCTGGACGATAACTGACGCTCAGGTACGAAAGCGTGGGGAGCAAACAGGATTAGATACCCTGGTAGTCCATGCCGTAAACGATGTCGATTTGAAGGTCGTGGTATTTATCTGTGATTTTCGGAGCTAACGTGTTAAATCGACCGCCTGGGGAGTACAACCGCAAGGTTAAAACTCAAATGAATTGACGGGGGCCCGCACAAGCGGTGGAGCATGTGGTTTAATTCGATGCAACGCGAAAAACCTTACCTACTCTTGACATTTAGAGAATTTAGCAGAGATGCTTCAGTGCCTTCGGGAACTCTAAAACAGGTGCTGCATGGCTGTCGTCAGCTCGTGTTGTGAAATGTTGGGTTAAGTCCCGCAACGAGCGCAACCCCTATCCTTTTTTGCCAGCGAATAAAGTCGGGAACTCAAAGGAGACTGCCGGTGATAAACCGGAGGAAGGTGGGGACGACGTCAAGTCATCATGGCCCTTACGAGTAGGGCTACACACGTGCTACAATGGCGTATACAAAGGGCCGCAATCTCGCGAGAGTAAGCTAATCCCATAAAGTACGTCTTAGTCCGGATTGGAGTCTGCAACTCGACTCCATGAAGTCGGAATCGCTAGTAATCGCGGATCAGCATGCCGCGGTGAATACGTTCCCGGGCCTTGTACACACCGCCCGTCACACCATGGAAGTGAGTTGCAAAAGAAGCAGGTAGCTTAACCTTCGGGAGGGCGCCTACCACTTTGTGGTTCATAACTGGGGTGAAGTCGTAACAAGGTAACCGTAGGGGAACCTGTGGTTGGATCACCTCCTTATTTTAATATAAAAATTCTATGATACTCTGTATTCACATAGGTTGCTTCAGAAGTTTTTTTATCCTTTAGATTTAGGGAATCGCATCATAAATGTCCCCTTCGTCTAGAGGCCTAGGACATCGCCCTTTCACGGCGGTAACAGGGGTTCGAACCCCCTAGGGGACGCCATAAATTTAATATAGCGTACGATGTCTAATTTTTATGTTCTTTAAAAATTTGGAAGTTAATAAAAACAACTTAGGGTTGCAAAGTTAAGCAAGTAAGCGTACACAGTGGATGCCTAGGTAGTCAGAGGCGACGAAGGACGTGCTAATCTGCGAAAAGCGTCGGCTAGCTGATACGAAGCGTTATTAACCGGCGATATCCGAATGGGGAAACCCGATACATTTTTATTGTATCATCATTAAGTGAATTCATAACTTAATGCAGCGAACCAAGAGAATTGAAACATCTTAGTATCTTGAGGAAAAGAAATCAACCGAGATTCCCTTAGTAGTGGCGAGCGAAAAGGGAGAAGCCCAGAGCAATTACAATATATATATTATAAGAATAGTATGGAAAGACTAGCAATAAAGAGTGATAGCCTCGTATTTTAAAATATATAATATTCGTAGCTCTTATGAGTAAGACGAGACACGTGATATCTTGTTTGAAGACGGGGGGACCATCCTCCAAGGCTAAATACTCCTGACTAACCGATAGTGAACTAGTA
>JAVBJL010000005.1 GCA_030827005.1 Wigglesworthia glossinidia
GTAGTACCGATGGTAGTATAAGGATTCCTTATGTGAGAGTAGGAGATCGTCAGGAGGCTAAATAAATCACGTTTTAATATTTTTTTTTGATGCGAGCAAACAATTTATATTAAATTTTCCACTTCTAAATTTACTGCTATTTAAAATCTCTAAGTGAAGATTAATATTGGTTTTGACTCCATCAATTATTAATTCTTCTAATGCATTTTTCATTTTTTCAATGACTATACTACGATTTTCACCAAAACAAATAAGCTTACCGATCATAGAGTCGTAAAAAGCCGGAATTACATATCCAGCATAAATATGAGATTCCCATCGTACTCCGAGACCCCCTGGAGGATGAAATCTGGTAATCTTTCCAGAATTTGGAATAAAAGTCACTGGGTCTTCGGCGTTAATACGACATTCTATTGCATGTCCAAAAATTTTAATTTGGTTTTGTTTTATAGTAAGTTTTTCTCCAGAAGCAAGACTTATTTGAGCTTTGACAAGATCCAATCCTGTCACCATTTCTGTCACAGTGTGTTCTACTTGAATTCTTGTATTCATTTCAATAAAGTAAAATTTATTTTTCGAGTAAAGAAATTCAAATGTTCCGACACCTAAATATTTTAGTTTTAAACAAGCATCTATACAAAAATCTCCAAGTAATTTTCTGTTTTTTTCATTAAAATATAAAGAAGGTGATTCTTCTAAAATTTTTTGATAACGACGTTGAATTGAACAATCTCTTTCTCCTAAGCTTACAGCATTTCCTTGACTATCAGATAGTATTTGAATTTCAATATGTTTTGGGGAATAAATATATTTTTCAAAATATATTCGATTATCATTGAATGATAATTTCGCTTCTGATTTTGCTATGTTTATATAATGTGTTAGCTTAGATTCATCATATACAATACGCATTGCTCGACCTCCTCCTCCTTGAACTGCCTTAATAATTAAAGGATATCCAATTTCTTTTGCAATATACTTGATTTCTTCAATATTGTATTTATCAGATATTTCTGGAGAACTTGGCAAACAAGGCATACCTATTTTTTTCATGAAGTTTAAAGCAGAAGTTTTATTACTCATAATCTTAATTGTATTTGATTTTGGACCAATAAAAATAAATCCAGAACGTTCTACTTGTTCAGCAAAATTAGCATTTTCAGATAAAAAACCATATCCCGGATGGATTGCGTCTGCACCGGTTATTTCTGCTGCTGATATTATCGATGGTATATTTAAGTAGCTTTTGATTGGATTTTCAGGTCCGATACAGATCGTTTCATCTGCAAGCAGTACATGCTTTAAGTAACGATCTGCAGTAGAATAAACAGCAACTGTTTTAATATGCAACTCTTTACATGCACGTAAAATTCTTAGCGCTATTTCGCCGCGATTAGCAATTAAAATCTTTTTTAACATGTCATAATTTATCTTTAATTAATTGAGTTGCAAACCAATTAATGGTTCGTCGAATTCTACCGGTTGTCCATCTTCTAGTAAAATAGAAACGATTACTCCGTTGTACTCAGATTGAATCTGATTCATCATTTTCATCGCCTCAATAATACATACTGTATCTCCAATGTTAATTTTTTGTCCAATTTCTACAAATGGATTTTTTTTTGGATTTGGAGCTCTATAAAATATTCCAACCATTGGAGAGCGAATTAAATATAAATTTTTTTTTATAGATAATTTTTTTTCATGATTTATATGCTCTATATTATAGTTTTCGACTGTTTCTTTTTGGTTATTTTTTAAAAAATTACTACTTATATTTTTATTAATATTAGTGGATATTTGTGATTTGCAAATTTTTATCAGTGTGTCATTTTCTCGAATTTTTATCTCAGAAATATTTGATTGTTCAATTAACGTAATTAATTTTTTGATTTTACGTATATCCATGCATTTTCCTTATTTTTTTATTAAATATTTCATTGCTGCTTTAATAGCCAAATAGTATCCATTAATACCTAAACCGCATATAAAACCTTGTGAAATATCTGATATATAAGAATAATGTCGAAATTTTTCTCGAGAAAATATATTGGACAAATGTACTTCGATAAATGGAATATTGACTGATAAAAGAGCATCTCGTAATACAATACTAGTGTGGGCTAGTGCGGCTGGATTTAAAATAATAAAATCTATCTTATTATATGATTGATGTATTCGATTAATAATTTTATATTCTGAATTTGATTGAAAATGTGTAATTTTAGCGTTTATTTTAATTGACATTAAGTTGATTTTTTTTAATATATCTAACAAAGATATAGTTCCATATATTTTTTTTTCTCTTAATGATAATAAATTTAAGTTTGGTCCATTTAAAACTAATAAATTAAACTTTTTCATCATTTTTTAATTTTTTTAGTCATTTTACTAATATTAATTTATGACTATCTAGATTAAAGTAAATAAGATAGAATTTAATTTTATCTTAACTTACATAAAAATATTTTTATTGAAATACGGGGTATTTTTTTTCGCAAAAAAATTATAACAAATTAAACAAAATTTTACGAGTAAAATTTTATTTAATTAATCGATGATGCAATCCAATATTGTTATGAATATTATAAAATTTATAATAAATTATATTAACTAATATAAAATTTGACAATCAATCAATAATTTAATTTTTCAAATGTTGAGTTATTTTAATTAACCAGTATAAATGCATTAATTTAAGGATATTCAATATATATGTTTAAAAAATTTCGTGGAATTTTTTCTAACGATCTATCTATTGATCTTGGAACCGCTAATACATTAATTTATGTCAAAGGTCAAAGTATCGTTTTAAACGAACCTTCTGTCGTAGCAATTCGACATGATCGCGCTGGATTTCCTAAAAGTGTTGCTGCTGTTGGTTCTGCCGCAAAACAAATGCTTGGTCGAACGCCAGGTAATATTGCTGCAATTAGACCAATGAAAGATGGTGTTATTGCTGATTTTTTTGTTACAGAAAAAATGTTACAACATTTTATCAAACAAGTGCATAGTAATAGTTTTATGAGACCTAGTCCTCGCGTATTAGTATGTGTTCCGGTTGGTGCGACACAAGTAGAACGTAGAGCTATTCGAGAATCAACTCACGGGGCAGGAGCAAGAGAAGTATTTTTAATTGAAGAACCTATGGCAGCAGCTATAGGAGCTGGATTACCAGTTTCTGAAGCAACTGGATCAATGGTAATTGATATTGGTGGAGGCACTACTGAAGTAGCAGTTATTTCTTTAAATGGAGTAGTATATTCATCTTCTGTTAGAATCGGAGGTGATCGTTTTGATGAAGCAATCATTAGCTACGTACGTCGTAATTATGGTTCATTAATTGGAGAAGCAACAGCAGAAAGAATTAAACATACCATTGGATCTGCATATCCGGATGAAGAAGCAAATACCATTGAAGTACGCGGTAGAAATTTAGCAGAAGGTGTTCCGCGTAGTTTTACATTAAATTCAAACGAAATTTTAGAAGCTCTACAAGAACCTCTCACTGGAATTGTTAGCGCCGTCATGATTGCATTAGAACAATGTCCTCCAGAATTAGCATCAGATATATCAGAAAGAGGAATGATTTTAACTGGCGGAGGTGCATTATTAAAAAATCTTGATCGTTTACTAATGGAAGAAACTAGCATACCCGTGCTTATAGCAGAAGACCCTCTTACATGCGTTGCCCGTGGGGGAGGAAAAGCAATTGAAATGATTGATATACATGGAGGAGATTTATTTAGTGAAGAATAATAAAAAAATAAATATATTTTATATAACACAATAATAAAATATAAAACAATTATGAAATGCATATTACATAAATCTACTATACATATTAAATTTATTTTAGCAATAATTTCGACTATTATTATTATTTATTTTGACACATACCAACAAAACTTTTTTAATATTAAATCAAATTTTGATGCGATAACAAAACCTGTATATTTTTTAATCAATATTCCTTATAAAACATTTGATTATATATTTAATTTATGTTCTAAAAAATTATATTTATCAAAAATCAATAAAAAATTACATATAAAAATATTAGAAATGAGTAGCGATCAATTATTATTTAATCAGTATAAAGAAGAAAATATACGATTAAGAGAATTGTTACATGCTCCATTAAAAAAAGATATAAAAAAAGTTTTTGCAACGGTAATATCTAAAAACGTTGATTTTTATACTAGTCAAATTATAATTGATAAAGGAACATCTGATGGAATAAAATTTGGACAATCTGTAATTGATCATCAAGGTGTCGTAGGGCAAGTGATTGCGAGTAATAAATTTACGAGTAGAATTTTATTAATATGCGATTTCGCGCATGCAATTCCATTACAAAATTTAAGAAGTAAAATTAGATTCATAGCTTTTGGAAACGGTTATAATCAAGATTTACGTATAGAATTTTTAAAAGATATGGATATCCAAATAGGAGATATATTGGTAACTTCAGGAGTAGGTGGAATTTTTCCAGAAGGATATCCAGTAGCAACTGTCTCTTCAATTAATAAAAAATACAATGGGTATCAAGAAATTTATGCGCATCCTATTGCAAATTTTAAAACGTTAAGATTTGTATTAATTTTACGAAACAACAGTCTTTGTGTGAAAGAAAACCCTCCGGGAATTCCTAAATCCGTTATTCAAGTTGAAAAAAAACGTTTTACGGAATTAATGAAAGAGTTGAATTAAATTTTAATTAAGAGAAATAATTGAATCAAATTGATTTAAATGAAAAGCGTGTATTTTATACATAAATGTATCGTATTTTTATTGTTTTTAGTCGCCTTTATATTGCAAATTCTTCCTTGGCCTCAAGATATTTATTTTTTAAAACCATCTTGGGTGTATTTAATATTTTCTTCATTAGCTATAATATTTCCTGAAAAAATCAATATAGGTACCGGTTTTACTTTAGGAATAATTTTAGATTTATTTATTGGATTAAAATTTGGCGTGCAAACATTATCTTTAAGTATCTTAGCATATTTGATTTTTTTAAAATTAGAATACTTCCAAAAATTTTCTTTGTTAAAACAGACATACTTGATTGTATATTTATTATTAATAATAAAACTTATTATGATAGCTTATATATATTTAATAAATTCGGTAATATTGAAAATAAGTTTTTTTGGAAATATATTAGTTGACGCAATTATGTGGCCTTGGATTTTTTCTTTAATAAAAAGAATCTTTATTTTTTTTAAAATTATTAAAAAATATTAAATTTTTTAGAAAATTCATTTATTTTGCCATGTTTTATAACAGTTTATCAATCCATTCGTAGAACTATCATAAGATTTAATCATAATATCCTTTTTTAAAGATGCGAATAATTCTTTAGATAGTCTTTTTCCTAGCTCTACTCCCCATTGATCAAAACTATTAATATTTAAGATAACTCCTTGTATGAATATTTTATGTTCGTACATGGCAATTAAGGCCCCTAAACTATAAGGATTGATTTCTCTTACTAGAATTGAATTACTAGGACGATTTCCTTTTAGGATTTTAAAAGGAAAAATTTTTCTTTTTAAATAATTTTTAAAAATATTTTTATCATTATTTTCTAATAATTCTCCAAAAGCTAACGCTTGAGTTTGTGCAAAAAAATTTGCGAGTAATTTTTGATGATGATCCGAAACTGGATTATGAGTAATTGTTGGCGCTATAAAATCACAGGGAACTAGTTTGGTTCCTTGATGCATAAGTTGATAAAATGCATGTTGGCTATTAGTTCCATAGCCTCCCCATACAATTGGTCCAGTTTGATAATTAATTAGTTTACCATTTCGATCAATAGACTTTCCGTTAGATTCCATATTGACTTGCTGAAAATATGCAGAAAATAAATGCATATACTGATCATATACTAAAATTGATTCTGTTTCGAATTCAAAAAAATTATTATACCAAATACTAATTAAACCCAATATGACTGGAATATTTTTTTTAAAAGGTTGGTTTAAAAAATGTTGGTCCATTGCATACGCTCCATTTAATAATTGTTCAAAATTATTAAAACCAATAGATAAAGCAATAGATAACCCGATACAAGACCATAAAGAATAACGACCTCCAACCCAATCCCATAATTCAAATATATTATTTGAATCAATTCCAAATTTTTTTACAGCTTCTATATTGCTAGATAGAGCAATAAAATGTTGCGATAAATATTTTTCATTTTTTGCAGATTTTAAAAACCAATCACGTGCACTATAGGCATTCGTCAACGTTTCCTGTGTAGTAAAAGTTTTTGACGCTATTAAAAATAAAGTATTTTTTGGATTTAGTTCTTTTAATATTTCTGTAATATGAGTTCCATCAATATTAGATATAAAATGTATATGTAGATGATTTTTATAAAACTTTAACGCTTCCGTCACCATATACGGTCCTAAATCAGATCCTCCAATTCCAATATTTACAATATTAGTAATATTCTCTCCGGTGAACCCTTTCCAAGTACCGCTAATTAAATTTTCACAAAAAAATTTCATTTTATTTAAAACTGATTGAATTTTAGGCATAATATTAATGCCATTGATATCAATTGCAATATTTGTACGATTTCTAAGAGCTGTATGTAATACCGCTCGATGTTCGGTGTTATTAATTTTTTTCCCTTTAAACATTGCACAAATTGAATTATGCAAATCACATTCTTCTGCTAATTTAATTAATTTTTCTAATGTTTCTGTCATAATGATATTTTTAGAATAATCAATTAATATTATATCGTTAAAGTATGTTGAAAAAGAATCGAATCGTTTACTATCTGCTTGAAATAAATCTCTAATACTAATTTTTTTCATTTTATTAAAATGATATTTCAGATCTTTCCAGGCTTGTGTTTTTGTCGGATTAATATTTTTCATGAAAATTTATAAATTGATATCTAATAAATTAGATCATTTATTTTATTGATTCTTGATAAAGTTATATACTATATTAGTAATATAGTGCATGTTTTAAATGTTAATTAAAAATTTTTTAATATTTTTAATACGTAATCTGCTGCATGATGTGCATCTATTTTAGATATGTGTCCGGTTATTCTATTTTTATATTCTATTGTTGCATTTTTCAAATTATTTTCACTGATAATTAAAATATGTGGAATTCCTATCAATTCTATATCCGTAAACATAATTCCCGGATTGATAAGACGATCATCAAATAATACTTCGACATTGTGATTACATAATTGATGATAAATTTTTTCAGACGTTTTTTTTACTTTTTCTGATTTATAAATACAAATCGGAATAATCGCTACATGAAAAGGTGTAATTTCTTGATGCCAAAGAATGCCGTTACTATCATGGTGCTGTTCAATATAAGCTGCAATTAAACGACTGACGCCAATACCGTAACATCCCATCAATAAACATTCATGATAATTCTTTTTCATGTTAGACGCTATTTTAGAGTATTGTGTACCCAATTGAAAAATATGACCTATTTCGATACTTTTTAGGTAAGCATGCGTATCTTTATTTTTATTTTTTATATTTTGATTTGCAGTATATCGTAAATCTGCAACATATTTTACAAAAATATCTCGATACCAATTAATTCCAAAAAAATATTTATTATCGATATTTGCTCCTGAAATAAAATTTTTCATTATCACGGCATAGTAGTCAATAATTAATGGACACTTTAAATTTATGGGGCCTAAATAATTTACGTGTATCTTGAAATAAGCTTTAATTTCATTATTATTTAAAATTTTTAACGGTTTTTGAACTAAATATAATTCTTCTGCTTTATTAACATCTAACATATGGTCTTCGCGTAAAGCTAATCCAACATAAGGAATATCTTTATTGCTAGAATGTACTAATATTATTTTTAAAATTTTATTTTTATAGATATGAAATTTTTTAAATAATTCAGATTTATTTTTAATTTCTACTAACTTTAGTTGATCTGTATTCATACTAGATATGATTTTATTTTTTGATACTTTTTTATTTAAAGAAATTTTTTCATATTTTTGATTACAATATGCCTGAAATTCGTGAGAAATATATCCTCCAATACGACCTGTTTCTGCTGGAAGACAGAAAAAATTTAAATGTAATCGATTAAAAATCGCGCTATATGTTTTACGCATCATATTATATGTACTTTCTAAAGATCTTTGATTTGTATGAAATGAATATGAATCTTTCATAATAAATTCTTTTGCTCTTATAATTCCAAATCTTGGACGAATTTCATCTCTAAATTTGGAAGAAATTTGATAAAAATGTATAGGAAATTTTTTATGATTATGAATTTTATGATAGATCATTTGCGTAATTAATTCTTCATTGGTTGGGCTTAAAATAAATTTTTTATTTCTCCGATCTATTAATTTAAATAATTCTTGACCATATGTAGTATATCGTCCACTTTTTTCCCATAATTCTGCTGGATGTATTATTGGCGCAAGTGTTTCAATAGCTCCGATTTTATTCATTTCATTACGTATGATATTTTTAATTTTTTTTAGTACGCGTAACCCTGTAGGGAGCCAGGAATATAAACCCGATCCAACTTTATAAATCATACCTGATCGCAACATTAATTGATGACTGATATTTTCTGTATCAGAAGATATTTCTCTTAGTGTTGCAAGATAATATTGATTAGTCCGCATAATATAAATTTTCCTTAAAAAGGATATACTAGTATAGTGTTGATGTTATCAAATAATTTTAAATTTTTTATTGTTTTAATTTTTTTTAGATATATTTAATTAGTTTTATAAAACATATTTGATTTTGTTTAAAAAAAATACAAATTTAATCTATAAAAATAAATTTTAAATTAAATTTAGCTTGTATATAATTAATCAATTATGATAAATATTTAATATCGATTATACGAAAATTTTTAATAAAAATTATCATTTTTTGATAAATAGACAAGTGCTTGTTAGTTGTAATTATAAAAACTATACAAATATATTCTAAACTGCTTATTATGAAATATTAAAAAAATAAAACAGACTTATAATTAAAACAATATTTTTGTTTAAAATTAGTTAGTTATAAATTTATTGACAATAATAGAATTATCATTAAAATTTAATTTTGTAATTAAAATGTAAAAATTTTGCTTTTCAATACAGTACGCATATAGGCTTGTAGCTCAGACGGTTAGAGCACACCCCTGATAAGGGTGAGGTCAGTGGTTCAAGTCCACTCAAGCCTAAAAAGGGGCTATAGCTCAACTGGTAGAGCATCTGCTTTGCACGCAGAAGGCTGGCGGTTCAATTCCGCCTAGCTCCAAAATAATGAAAAACTATATTTTTTAAAAAGTTAAACATCTAATTTTCTAAAAAAATTTTATACATAAGATAATTTATTATTTAAATAAATTAAATAAAATTTATTAAAAAAATTATTTCAAATAATAACAAATTAAATAAAAAATTTGAGATATTAAATCATGATTAGATAGTATATAAATAAAGATAGTTCATTTAAATGTCTAATTTTATTTCAAAATTTAACAACCAAAATGTATATTAAAAAACATACATATATCAAATTTTTAGAAAAAAAACACCCCGTATATTAAAGAATGAAAAAATTTTATTTTATCTTCAATAAGATTGAATTTTCTCAAAAAAAAAGAAAAAATTTTTTTAATACCATTTTTTATTTAGTTATGCTGATTTTTATTATTATTAGCAGCGGATATATATATTTCTTAAATAAAAAAATACGTAACAAAATTGACGGTCAAGTATGGAATTTACCCACTCTAATATATAGTAACAGTATCGAGTTAAAATCAGGAGAATTATATTCTCAAAACGAAATTATTGAATTTTTAAAAAGCATTCAATATCAAGAAGTAAAAAATATTCTAAAACCAGGAGAATTTTATGTAAAAGATAACTCTATTTGCTTGTTTAGGCGATCATTTGAAATATTAGAAAGCTATAAAGATTCTATTCATGCATGTATGAGCTTTGAAAATAATCAAATTATAAAAATTGTTAACCAAAACAACAATCAAATATTAAAATTATTACAATTAGATCCAAAATTAATTACTATTCTTCAATCTGAAGATGAAGCATATAGAATCTTTTTACCTTTGCATAAATTTCCAAAAATTTTTATACATATGTTGCTTGCTATAGAAGATCAGCACTTTTATGAGCACGACGGAATTCATTTTATGTCTATTATTCGAGCTATTTTTGCAAATATTATTGCAAAACGAACCGTTCAGGGAGGAAGCACACTAACGCAGCAACTCGTAAAAAATTTATTTTTAAATAATGAAAAATCTATCTGGCGTAAATTGAGCGAATTTTGCATGGCGATTATTACAGATTTTCATTATACTAAAGAAAAAATATTAGAACTTTACCTTAATGAAGTATATTTAGGATATGGAAATGGACGTCAAATTCATGGATTTTATTTAGCTAGTATATATTATTTTGGAAGACCAATCGGCGAATTAAACATACATCAGCAGGCATTACTTATAGGAATGGTGAAAGGCGCATCTTTGTATAATCCGTTAAAAAATCCACAATTATCATTAAATAGAAGAAATTTAATTTTAAAACTTTTAAACAAAAATAAAATTATTAATAGTAAAATATATCATACTTTAATTTCTTATCCATTGGATGTACTACAAAAAATTAATACATTTAATTCTCAACCGGCATTTACACAAATGGTTCAAAATGAAATGTACAATAAATTACATAAAATACGTACCGACTTTTCCGGAATGAAAGTATTTACTACTTTAAATCCAATTATACAAAATGCTGCCGAAAAAGCTATAGAAAATGGGATATTAAAGTTAAAAAATGAAAAAAAAATATACGATCTAGAATGTGCATTAATTATTGTAGATAAATTTAGCGGTGAAATTCGTGCTATGATCGGAAGTTCAATGCCAAAATTTGCAGGATTTAATCGAGCCATTCAGGCTCGTAGAGCAGTCGGTTCACTTGTCAAACCAGCAACCTATTTAGCAGCTTTAAGTAATCCTGAAAAATATCAGTTAAATACTTGGATTAGCGATGTTCCTATTTTTTTAGTCCAATCTAATGGTGATATCTGGTCTCCAAAAAATTTTGATCGAAAATTTCGGCGTAAAGTTATGCTGCTTGACGCTTTAGTATACTCTTTAAATATACCCACAGTAAATCTAGGATTATCTATAGGATTAAATCAAGTACTATCAACTTTAACAAAGTTAGGTATATCATCATCTGAATTAAAAAATTTACCATCTATGCTATTAGGAGCAATCAGTTTAACTCCACTTGAAATTGCTCAAATTTTTCAAACTATTGCTAGTGGAGGTAATTATTCAACACTTTCTTCTATACAGTTAATAGTTAATCACAAAGATAATTTATTTTATCATAAAATTGTAGAATCTAAACAAACTATTGCTCCGCAGGCAGCATATTTAGTGTTATATGCTATGCAAAAAGTTGTGCAATATGGTACATCACGTGCTTTATCTGTAATTTTTCCCCATCTAAATTTAGCTGCAAAAACAGGCACAACTAATGATTTAAGAGACAGTTGGTTCGTTGGAATCGACGGTCAAAACGTCTCTGTGATTTGGATAGGAAGAGATAATAACGAACCAACTGATTTAACTGGAGCACGTGGAGCTTTGAATATATATAAAAATTATTTAGAATATAAGGCTACTAGTGAATTAATATTAATTCCACCAAAAAATATTGATTATAAATTCATAGATGATACAGGCAAGTTTATCTGTGATGTTCAAAATAGCGTTAATATCATACCTGTTTGGATAAAATACGAAAAATCATCTTGTCAAAAAAATATTGAAAAAAACTAAAAATTTATGATTTTAAAAAACTTAGTTTTACTTTTTTTGTTTTAACAGATATATTTTAATTAATAACCTAATTTTTATTTTATAATATAAAAATATAATCCTTAATTAAGGAGTAAAAATGAGATTTATATTGCCAGATTTAAATTATCCATACAATGAGTTCGAACCTTTTTTAGATGCTACAACTATGTTGATTCATCATACTAAACACCACCAAACATACATTGATAATGTTAATACTCTTTTAGAATCTTCTCCAAATACACCCAAATTATCTATTGAAGAATTAATTAAAAATTTAAATATTTTTCCCGAATCTAAAAGACTAAAATTGCGTAATCATGGCGGTGGACATTTTAATCATTCTTTTTTTTGGAATACTTTAAGTAAAAGTAATTTATCAATCCATATATCATTAAAAAATGCTATAAATCATAATTTTGGATCTTTTGAAAAATTTAAAACAGTTTTCGAAGAAATTGCAATAAGTCATTTTGGTTCAGGATGGGTATGGTTAATTAAAAATATACAGGGGTCATTATCCATAGTAAGTACAAATAATCAAGATAATCCTTTAATGGGAAAAGATGTTTGTAAAATTTTTGGATATCCATTGCTCGGACTAGATCTTTGGGAGCATGCTTATTACTTGAAATATCAAAACCGTAGAAAAGATTATGTCCAAGCGTTTTGGAATATAATTAATTGGGATACAGTATATCTACGTTTTATAAATCAAGAATTTTAATTTAGAATCATATTTTTATCTTATATTAAAAACGAAAAATCAGCTATTTTTAAATAACAGCTATTAATTTGAATTAAAAAATTAATTCTTTTATTTTTTAAAACTTCTTGGTCAGAAAAAATTTTTACGTTATCTAAGTAAACATTCAATTCTTCTGAAAGTTTTTTTAAAATAACTAGTGCGTCATAATAATTATCTGATATTAAAAACTTTAATATTTTATTTTTAAGTATAAATAAATTATTTTCATATTTATTTGCAATATCAAGTTTATTTTGAAAGGTATCTAAATTTTTTTTATTAAACAGAGAATAAGTTTTTATAGAAGAATATTTTTTTAATATATTAAAGAGTCTTTTATAAGAAGACAGTATTACAAAAGAGCGTTTACATTTTAAAAAATCCGTAAGAACATAAATTTTTTGATGCAAATCTAATAAATTATTTTTTTTTTCTTTAATGCTTAATATTGATTTAACGATACCTGCATTATATTTATTATTTGCATACCAAAGGTGTAAGCGTTGAAAAATAAAATTCATTACTTCCCTTTTAGTATTAATATCTATAGTATTTTTTTGATATAAAATAATTGATTTTTGAATTAAAGTTTCTAAATTAAGACTAATTTTTTTTTCTATGCAAATTCGAATCACTCCAAGAGCAGATCTTTTTAATCCAAACGGATCTTTTTTTCCTGTAGGATACAATTTTAAACCGAATATACCTACAATATTATCAATTTTATCGGAGATCGATATCGTTTGAGAAGTTAATAATGTTGGAAGTATACTATTAGTGGAATTAGGATAATAGTGTTCCCTCTGTGCTATTGCAACTTCTTCCGATTCTCCATCAAAATTAGCATAATATTCTCCCATAATTCCTTGAGTATTAGGATACTCAAAAACCATTTGAGTAGCCAAGTCGCATTTTGATAAAAATGCAGCACGAGAAATATTTTTAGTATTTCCATGAATTTTATCAGAAATCCATACCGATAAAGATTGAATACGTATTGTTTTTTCTTGCAAAGATCCCAGCTTTTCTTGAAAAAGCATATATTTTAATGTATTAAATCGATCTTCTAATTTATTTTTTTTATCAAGATTTAAGAAAAATTCTGCGTCTAATAAACGAGGATTGATTACATTTTCATATTCATACTGTATATTTTTTTGATAATTTTTTTTTGCATGGATTATACATATAAAATATGGCAAAATTTTATTATTGTATTTATCGTATATGGGAAAACATTTTTGTGTGTACAAAATATTTTTGATTACTGCACCTGGAAGTGTTAAAAACTTTTTCTCAAAAGATCCTACAATAATGTCTGGATATTCTACTAAAGCGGTAGATTCTTCAAGTAAAGAAGCGTTATTAGTGATTTTTCCTTTTAATTTATTTAGTTCTATATTGATTAATTCTGTAATTAGTTTTTTACGTTTATAAAAATCTACTATAATATTGCTTTTTTTTAACAACGATGATTCATAATTGTTTGCATTATCTAATTTTAAAAGTTTTCTTTTTCCATATGAACCGGATAAAATATAACGATCAATTTTAATTGAGAAAATTTTTCCTGTAATAACAATATCATTTAAAAGCGCAGTTACTGTATGTATAGGACGTACAAATTGAGTATTCGTATTACTCCATTGCATTTTTTTAGGAATAAACATCTTTTTTAAGGATGTCATAATAATTCGATACAGTAAATTATTTGCCATATCTTTATCTTTTATAACATTGTATTTACAATATAAATTATCTTTTATATCAATATCTTCAAAAATGTGGATATTTAATTTTTTTTTATTGACATACAAGCTCTTTTTTTTTGAAGAATTAAAAATGTTTACATTCTTTATTTTTTGTTTGGTAATGCAATTTTTAGAGATAATAAAATAATGTAATTTTGTTTGTATTGCAAAACGTCTATACGTTGCAAACCACCTAATCTTTTCATATTTAACAGATGCTATGGTCATTTCGTATTGTATGCTCTCATAAAAAGATTTTGCTATACTTTTAAGATATTTTGATGGTAAATCTTCTGTACCAATTTCTACTAAAAAGTTATTTTTCATATTTTTAGATACCTATTATTTATTACACATAGGAAATCCCAATGATTGTCTATAATTCAAGTAAATTGAAGCAACTTTTTTTGTTAATTTTCGTAAACGTATAATATAATTTTTTCTAGCAGTTACTGATATAGCTTTTCTTGCTTCTAAAAGGTTAAAGTTATATATTGCTTTTAATATTCGTTCATATGCTGGAATAGGTAATGGAGATGTTAAACTTAATAAAGTTTTCGCTTCTTTTTCGTATTTTTTAAAACAAAATAATAAAAATTTAATATTACTATATTGAAAATTATACTTTGACTGTTGGACTTCATTTTGATAGAAAAACATATCTCCATAATAAAGCGTTTGTAAGTTATTTTTACTCCATATCAAATCATATATACTATTAACATTTTGTAATTTCATGGCAATTCTTTCCAATCCATAAGTAATTTCTCCGGTAATAGGAAAACATGCCAATCCTCCCATTTGTTGAAAATAAGTAAATTGACTAATTTCCATGCCATTTAGCCATACTTCCCATCCTACTCCCCAAGCTCCTAATGTAGAATTTTCCCAATTATCTTCTATGAATTTTAAATCATTAATATTTAGATCTATTCCAATTGATTTTAAAGAATCAAGATATAATTCTTGTATGTTTTTAGGCGTTGGTTTCATAATAACTTGAAATTGGTAATAGTGTTGTAATCGATTAGGACTAATTCCATATCTTCCATCAGAAAAACGTCTAGATGGTTGCACATAAGCAGCAAATATTGGTTCTGGGCCAATTGCTTTTAAACAAGTCATTGGATGCGAAGTTCCTGCGCCTACTTCCATATCTAGTGGTTGTAAAATTGCGCATCCTTGTTTATTCCAGAATGATTTAAGATTGATAATTAAATCTTGAATAGTAAATAACATTTTTATTTAATAAGATAATTATTTTTTTTTATTATATATTACATTATTTAAATAATATAATTATATAAAAATCTATTTTATATTTTATAAATCATTAATATATTAAGAGAAAAAATCGATTTGTATCGTAAAAACGTAATAATATCAATTGTTGGAGTAAAATATGCCAAGCAATATATCAAAAAAAAAAATAAAAATAGCAAATTTATGTTCTTTAATTTTAGTTTTTTTTTGTATGCTATTATCAATTCCATTGCATTTGTTTCCTTGTTATATTTCTGGATTTACATCGTACAATATAGTATTAAAAATTATTCCATTCTTTTCGAGAATAATCACTAATTATCAAATACGTTGGATCATAATTTCATTAATGTTTGTATTTTTTATTATACTAGTAACATTAATTATTTTTAGTTTAACAATTGTTATTTTATCTGATTTACAATATATAATTGACATTTTTACCCAAAATACAGATTTTTTTTCTAATATTAATAAGTATATTCCAAATGATTTTTCATCTTTTTTTTTAGATCATACTAAAAGTTTAAAAGATTATTTTATTGATTTAATTAAAGATAATTTAATTTTAATTAAGCATGCAGGAAAAAATTTATTACATGGTTTAATTACAATTTTTATTAGTTTTATAATTGGCATATTAATTGCTATTAATCAATTTGCACCACAAAAAAAACATTCTACTCTTTTTATGCATAAAATAAATATACGTTTACGTCATTTTTCAGAATCATTAAAAGATATTTTTTTTTCTCAAATAAAAATTTCTTTAGTCAATACTTTTTTAACTTCTTTAATTATATTAATTATTTTTCCGATATTTGGAATCTATCTCCCTTTAGGAAAAACATTAATTATAGTAACGTTTATATTTGGACTCATTCCTATTATTGGAAATTTTATTTCTAATTGTGTATTAATTGCATCTGGATTATCAATTTCGTTAAAAATTAGCGGAATAATGTTATTGTATTTAGTATTTATTCATAAATTAGAGTATTTTTTAAATGCAAAAATTATTGGAACTCGTATTCATGCAAAATCTTGGGAATTATTGCTATCTATGTTGATTTTTGAATCTTTTTTTGGTATAGAAGGACTTGTAGTAGCACCAATTTTTTATGCTTACTTAAAACGTGAATTACAAATTGCAAAATTTATTTAATTAAGTAGTAAAATGAGCATTTTTATTGTTTAATATATTGAAATAAGTTTAAAATATCATTAAAAATACTTGATATAAATTTATTTTTAATTTTACTGAAGCTTTTTAAAATAATTGGATGCTTTTTTGCGTAAGAAGTAAAAAAAATAAATATTTTTTCTTCAGATTTTATATTAAATAAAGGATTTAAGGGTCCAATCGACTGCATTTTGATTTTGAATTTTCCTTTTTTTATACTACTAACATAAGTTAAAGATTTTCCTTTTTGTTGAAGACTATATATCTTTTTTTTAAAAAGATCGTCGATATATACATAATCATGTAATAGTGATTTTTTTCTGTCTTTATTTAAAAATTTTTCTGAAATAATTGGATTAACTTTTATATCACTTAATTCTATTGTATATCCAAGTTCACGTGCAAGAATTAATAATTTAGTTGCAGAATCTTTTCCGGTAATTACATTATATAATTCTTTACGAGATAATCCAATTTTTTCAATAAGTAAAATAATATTATGGAATGGAATACCTTGGTTTAATTTATCGAAGATAAAAGATATTTTGCTAGATAATATTCCAGAAAAATAAAAATTTTTTTTTGCTAAATTTAAAAAATTCCTAATATTTTCTACAATAGAAAAAGGTGTATTAAATTGAGCATTATATAAAAATTTTCTGTTAGATGTTTTTGCTACAGCACGTATTTGATTATATAATTTAATATTTAAACAATTTGATTGTTTGTTTGCTGAAATAATATGAAAACCATTTTTTAAAAAAATTAAGTATTTTTTAGCTAATTGTTTGTTTTGAGTACAGTCTAAAATAACTGGATTTAAGAAATTATTTCTTTTTAAAAAATTAATTAAAATATTTACGCTAAACACTAGCTGTGTTTGTGCAAATTCATGATTCCAATACTTAGGAAGTATTCCACACTTTTTAATTAATAGCTTTTGCATATCAGAGATACCGAAAATGCTAAACTTAATATTTTTTTTTTCGAAAAAATTTCTTCTTTTATAAAGAAAATTTATTAAAATAGACTGTACTTGTGTGCTTCCGATAATAAATAATGCAATGGTATTATTTTTACTAAAAAAAATTTGATGTATTTTATTTATATCTTGTTTGATATGAGAACTTTTTAAAACAATAGATAAAATATGAGATTTTAATCCTCCGTATATCATAGAAATTATCTTATGATTAATATGCATTAGCACTTGTGTAAAATTTTTTACATTTTTATTATTTTTTAATATATTAGATCCTATTATAGAAATTAAAAATAAATTTGATTGATATTGAATTTTATCAAATAAATTTTGCATAATTTCTATATTAAATTCGGATTGAATAATAGTTTTGGATTTATTTAATTCATTTTGAAATATCAATATGTTTATATTATTATCAGATTGCGATTGAACAGTTAAAATTATTTTAATTCCAGAACTTAAAAATGTACGTGAAATACGACGAGAAATATCTAAAAGACAAGTTGTATACTGCATAAAAATGCTGATCATAGAGATTTTTTTCAAACACGTTACTCCTTTAATTAAATTAAAATTTTTTTCGGGGTAAAATTTTTCAATTTTAGTACCCTGAGAAAAGGGGCGATACGTGTTTTTTATTAGACAAGGAATACGAAATTTTTCAATTGGAAAAAGAGATTGAGAATGTAAAATATTAGCTCCGGAATAAGAAAATATAGCAGCTTCTTTATAAGACAAATGAGATATCAACTGAGCATCAGAAACTTTTTTTGGATCTCCACTATATATTCCATTTACATCAGTCCAAATTTCACATAATTTAGCTTTTAGACATGCAGAAAGCATTGTTGCGGAATAATCTGATCCATTACGTCCCAAAGCGACAATTTCATTATACTGATTCCCGGCAATAAATCCTGCCATCAAAATTATATGATTTTTAGGTATATGAATATTTTTAAATTGATATATTGTTTTTTTTAAATTTAAAGTGGATTCTAAATATTCTCCTTCTGCTAAAAAAAATTTTTTAGGATTAATTACGGTAACCTTCATGCCATCTTCTTGAAGATATGTTTCCATAAGTTTTACAGAAATAATTTCACCTATACCAACAATTTCTGCACTAATTGGATTAGGACAAAATTTTAAATTTGCAATTATTTTTAGTAATTTATCTAAATGATAAAATTTATTCTGAATAAATTTTTTCATATTAAAATAATTGATATTTGAAGAAGAATTAAATAAAGATTGAACTAAATTAAAAAAAATATTTTTAGTAATGTTAAATTTAGAAAAAATATCAGATTGACTGCATGCCTGTTCGATCATTATAAATAAATTATTAGTTACTTTTGCAGGTGCAGATAAGACAACAGCGATTTGTTCGTTTAAATATTTATTTTTTATAATATTAACTACATTTAAAAAACATGCTGCGTTAGCAATTGAAGTTCCTCCAAATTTTAATACTCGCATATTTATTGCTCTTTAAATAAAATTTTATGTTTAATACGATATTATTGTTTTAAAATATTTTAAATAGCGTAATTACATTGATTTTTTAAGTTACAAAATATTTGTATAAATAAATTTACTTCCAAATATAAAGTATTTATTTAAAATAAGTATGTCATTATTTAATTTTCTTTTTTTTTGCATGATCAATGCCGTATTTTAATTTCAAAAAATATATTGCGTATATTTTTATATATATCGTTTAATCATAATGATATAATATTAGTATGTAAATTTTAGTAATTACATATTACTCTAAATTAGAATTTTTTAAAAAAATAGAATATAATTTAAATAAACAAACTTCATACTATTTTAAGAATAAAGTAAATACAAGTGTCTCAAAAGAATAAATTACAGGTGGAAGCTATTTTTCAAGGAACCGTTATTGATCATATTCCCGCTCAAGTCGGAATTAAACTGCTTAGTCTATTTAAATTATTACATACCTCGGAAAGAGTTACAATTGGTTTAAATTTACCATCTAATCAACAAAATAAAAAAGATTTAATTAAACTAGAAAATGTTTTTCTGAATGAAGAACAAGCAAATCAGTTATCTATTTATGCACCATTAGCAACCGTCAATAGAATTAAAAATTATATTGTAGTGAATAAACAAAAATTAACATTACCTAAAATAATCAATAATATTTTATCTTGTCCTAATGAAAATTGCATTAGCAGATATGAATTAAAATCTTCTGATTTTTTTGTAAAATTTAAAATAAATAAAATTTATTTACAATGTAAATACTGTGAAAGAGATTTTGAACATAAAATAGTAATCTTTAATACAATTTAATTTATTTTACTAGATAGACTTATAAGTTTTTTTAAAAAATTAATTTAATAGTTGATAAAAATTTTCATGTAAATATTTATAAATAACCGATTTTAATACAATAAAAATAAATTTTTAAAAATTTAATTAAATATTTTAGGAGACAACTGTGCATATTGATAAAATAATAAATTTAATAAAGAATAAGAACATTATGTTTATTGATTTAAGATTTACAGATATCTTGGGAAAAGAACAACATTTAACTATACCTATTCCATCAAAAAAAGAAAGATTAAATAATATTTTTAAAAACGGTAAAATATTTGATGGATCATCAATAGTAGGATGGAAAGATGTTCATGAATCTGACGTATTATTAATGCCAGATCTCGATAAGATTCTAATTGATCCATTTTATCATAATCCAACATTAGTGATACGTTGTGATATTTTTGAATCAGATAAATCTAGAGATTATAATCGTGATCCGAGATCAATAGCTAAACGTGCTGAAAATTTTTTAAAAAAATCTGGGATTGGAGATGCAATATATTTCGGACCAGAACCAGAATTTTTTTTATTTGATGATATTAGATTTTATACTGCAATGCATGGGTCAAAAGTCATTATTGATGACATTGAATCAGCTTGGAATACCGGAAAATATTATCCAAATGGCAACAAAGGTTACCGTCCGTATGTTAAATCAGGATACCTTCCAATTCCACCAATTGATTCTGCTCAAAACATACGTTCTTCAATGTGTGAATTTATGAAAAAAATGGATATAGAAGTAGAAGCCCACCATCATGAAGTAGCAACTTCTGGTCAAAATGAAATAGCAACTCTACATAATACATTGACACAAAAAGCTGATGAAGTACAAATATACAAATATGTTATTCACAATACAGCATATTTATTTAAAAAAACTGCTACTTTTATGCCTAAACCAATCCGTGGAGATAACGGTTCAGGTATGCACTGCCACGTATCTATGAAAAAAAATTCAAAAAATATTTTTTTTGGAAAAGAATATGGAAATCTATCTGAACTCGCTCTTTTTTGCATTGGAGGTATTATAAAAAACGCTAAAAGCATAAATGCTTTTTCTAATCCAACTACTAATTCTTATAAAAGACTAGTTCCGGGTTATGAAGCACCAATAGTTTTATCGTATGCAATGAAAAATCGATCTGCTGCTATACGTATTCCGATATTTGACAGCCCACAATCTTGTCGATTTGAAATAAGATTTCCAGATTCTACTGCTAATCCTTATCTATTATTTTCAGCAATTTTAATGGCCTTTATAGATGGAATTCGTAATAAAATTTCTCCCGGTATTCCAGTAGAAAAAAATTTATATAATTTTTCTAAAAGCGAATTAAAGGATATGCATTGCGTTTCTTCTTCTTTGCAAGAATCAATTAATTCTTTAGACGGAAATCGTGCATTTTTACTTCAAGATCATGTGTTTACGAATGATTTTATTGATACTTATATCAAAATACGTCAAAAAGAAATTGATCAAGTACGCTCTACACCTCATCCGATAGAATTTGAATTATATTATTTAGCATAATTTTTTTAAGAAATTAATAATGTACTCAAAACTATATATTTAAAAATAATATAATGACGGCTCAAGGACATTTTATATTCGGCTTATCTTGTGCAATTTTTGCAAAAAAAATAGAATTTTTTCGTATCCTATATTTAGGAGAATGGGGTCATGTAATTTCTGGATGTATATGCACTTGTTTATTGCCTGATATAGATCATCCTGGTTCTTTTTTAGGAAGAAAAATATCTTGGATATCTACTACGATTTCTAAAATTTTTGGACATAGAGGATTTACGCACAGCTTATTTTCTTTATTATTTTTTTATATTTTGATATTTTCTATTCCATCAATACATGATGTGCTACCTTTAGATTTTTCTTACGCATTACTTCTTGGATATTTTAGTCATATATTAGCTGATACTCTCACACCATCAGGGGTTCCTATATTTTGGCCGTTAAGTAAACGGTTATGCATTCCAATATTATCTTCTAATAACTTAAAACGAGAAAAGAAATTATGTCTATTTTTTTTGCTAATTTCTATTTTATATCCTTTTGATGAATTTAGTATTTTTAAATATTTTATAGATTTACAATTAATTAAAGACATTATAAAAAATGTTTATAATGTATTAATTGATTTTTTTAAAATTTAATAAAATGAAGATTAATTAAATTAGTAAAATGAAAAAAAATAATATTTTTATTTTTATTTAATTTAAAAAATTTTTTAACAAATAACATCTAAATAAAGTATATAATTAAGTAAAAAATTTTCCGTAAACTCTGTTTTTTCAAGAACAAATTATCTTAAAAAATTAAAATAAATATAAGATTTTTATAAAAAAATTCGAGGGAGTATGTGCGCTATATTTGGAATTTTAAATATTAAAGAAAACTATCATATTTTAAAAAAAAAAGCACTGTATTGCTCAAGCCTAATGTCACATCGAGGCCCGGATTCAAACGGAATTTATGAGGGTAAAGATGCAATCTTATCACATGAACGACTATCTATTATTGATATAAAACATGGACATCAACCAATTATTAATTCATCTCAAACAAGCGTATTAGTCATGAATGGAGAGATTTATAACTATAAATATATTAAAAAAAATTTTTGTTATGATTACAAATTTACTTCAAACTCAGACTGCGAAGTAGTATTAGCGTTATATGATAAATTAGGAATAAAATTTTTAGATTTATTAAATGGCATGTTTTCTTTTATTTTATACGATATACCAAAGCAACATTATCTTATAGGAAGAGATCACATTGGCATGGTTCCTTTATATATTGGATATGATATCAAAAAAAATTTATATGTATCATCAGAGATGAAAGCATTGATTCCAGTATGTAACACTATAAAGGAATTTCCTCCTAGAAGCTACCTATGGAGTCCAGATGGAGTTATCCGTCAATATTATTATAGAAAATGGTTTCAATATAAAAATATCGAATATTCTCCTTTAAATTATAAAATAATCGAACGTACATTAAAACAATCAGTCAAAATGCATTTAATTACTGATGTGCCATATGGAGTGTTATTATCCGGAGGTCTTGATTCAGCAATTATTGCATCCATAGCAAGCAAATTCATAAAACTTAAAAATAATAAAAAATCTCAGAAAAAAAAATTAAAATCATTTTCTATTGGATTATTAAATGCTCCAGATTTAATTTCTGCAAGATTATTATCTAAAAAATTAGAAACACAACATTATGAAATTATATTCAAAAAACAAGAAGGATTAGATGCCATACGCGACGTAATTTATCATATAGAAACATATGATATTACTACAGTTAGAGCTTCAATTCCAATGTATTTAATGTCTAAAAAAATTCAATCTCAAGGTGTTAAAATGGTACTTTCCGGAGAAGGTGCAGATGAAATTTTTGGAGGATATTTGTATTTTCATTACGCACCTAATATGCAAGATTTTCACGAAGAATTAGTAAGAAAATTAAAGCTTCTGCACATATACGATTGCTTACGTGCAAATAAAGCAATGTTAGCTTGGGGAGTAGAAATTCGATTTCCATTTTTAGATAAAAATTTTTTAGACGTAGTTATGAATATTCATCCCAAATATAAAATATGTAATAGAAAAAAAATAGAAAAATATATATTAAGAAAATCGTTTTTTAAATATCTTCCAACTACCGTTTTATGGAGACAAAAAGAACAATTTTCTGATGGAGTAGGATATACATGGATTAATAGTTTAAAAAAATTATCCGAAGAAGAAATAAGCGATAAAAAATTTTCTCAAGCACATATTCGTTTCCCATACAATACTCCCGGTTCAAAAGAAGGATATTTATACAGAGAAATTTTTGAAGAAATATTTCCAATATCCGGTGCAACAGCATGCGTTCTTAATAATCCATCAATTGCATGCTCATCGTCTACAGCATCAAAATGGTATCAATTAAAAAATATATCTCAAGATCCTTCTGGAAGATCATTAAATATACATAAATCTAGATCTTAAAAATCTACACCTTGATCGTATTATTTTTATTTTTTACTTAAAAAATCAAAAAACTAGTTGACTCTTACACAACTACCGCGCATAATGCGCCCTGATGGCTACGTAGCTTAGTTGGTTAGAGCACGGCACTCATAACGCCGAGGTCACAGGTTCAAATCCTGTCGTAGCTAGTTTGCGGAAGTGGCGAAATCGGTAGACGCACCAGATTTAGGATCTGGCACCTAAAAGTATGCGAGTTCAAGTCTCGCCTTCCGCATGAATTTGGGGCATAGCCAAGAGGAAAGGCAGCGGGTTTTGATCCCGCGATCCCAGGTTCGAATCCTGGTGCCCCAGATAATACGATATGTATTTATCATTTAAGAAATTTCTTTAAAAAATATTGAAAAAATATTCATTGTAAATATTCCTGATATTATCAATACAATTCCAAAAATTTCTATTAAATTTAGTTTTTGATTATATAAAAAATATCCCAACAAAGTTACAAATAAAATTCCAAGCCCAGACCATAAAGCATATGCTATGCCAATGGGAATATTTTTTAAAGCTAACGATAAAAAAAATGAGGAAGAGATATATCCTATAAAAACTAAAATGGAAGGAAAAATTTTTGTAAATCCTTCTGACAATTTTACAAAAGAAGTAGCAAAAACTTCAGAAAGGATAGCAATAAATAAATATAAATAAGATATTATCATAAAAAATAACAATAAATGATATTTGTTTTCAAGTTAACATACTTTAGTTTTTTATTAAATATAAAACATATATTTAGGCGTACTATAAAGTATTAATTGAAAAAAATGTGATTTTAAAAATTAATATTTTTTAAAAATTTTTTAATAATTTGAAAAAATAATTTTGGATGTGAAATAAATGGAGCATGAGAAGCTTCAGGTATAATAAAATCAAAATTATTTGTTTGATATAGTTTTTTAATTATAGGAATTGATTTTTTTGGTATTAAAACATCTAAGCTACCATAAATTTTTAAAATAGGTATCTTTAAATGCTTTAAAGAATAACGTAAATCTGTATTTTTTAATATTTTTAATCCAGAAATTAAAGTACGAAATGATGGCTCAGGTTGATCAAAAAAATTATCTTTTAATTTTCGTATATTACGGATTTGTTTTTTTGCACCTAATAATTGAATACTAAAAAATCGATTCATTGTATTTTTAAAATTATCTTTTAGTTGTAATGCGAAATTATTTAAAATTTTTATTTTTATTCCGGGCCAGCTTTTTTTTTCACAAAAACAAGGAGAGGAGCATATAACAATTAATCCATGAAATTTTTCAGGATTTTGGATAATAGCTTTAGTTGCTATTAATCCTCCTAAAGACCATCCAATTAAAATTGACTGATTTGGAGAATGATATGAAATAATATCTATAATATCTTTAAGTGAATATTTAAAAAAATTTCTATTTTTTCCATATCCTGGAAGATCAACAATATGTAACTTAAAATTGTCAGAATAGTATGGAATAATTCCGGACCAAATTTGTGCATTAAAACCCCATCCGTGTAAAAAAATAATATTTTTACTTCCTGATCCAATTGTTTGCCAGAAAAATGATTTCATGAGATAACTCCTAATGTTTTTCAAATAATTTTAATTTTTATTTTTAGGTGAAAATATTCAAAACAATAATATTTTATAAAAATATAGGATATAATCCAAAAAAAACATAATGAAATTGTTTCATATTAATGAATTTTAAAAAAAAATAATTCAAATAAATAATAGAAAATATGAATAATTTTTTTATATATGCCATACTATTTACAGTTTAATATAGATTATTTGTTGATAAAATAAATAAATTAAATACAATATAAATTTTTATTAAATAATTTTTAATACTGTAATAAATTTAGGAAAAGTATGAATGAATATAATTTTCAATTAGTTTTATCTTTTTTTTCAAAATTACAAAACAAAATTTGTGACACCTTAATACAAGTAGACAACCACTCTGTATTTAAAAAAGATATTTGGAGTAAAAAAAACTGTCAAGGCGATACTAGAATTTTAAAAAATGGAAAAATATTTGAAAAAGCAAGTGTAAGTACTTCAGATATTTCCGGAAATTCGTTACCAAATACATCTACAAATAAAAATAAAAATTTTTTAAATTGTTTGTATCGAGCTACTGGAATTTCAGTGATAGTGCATCCTAAAAATCCTTACATTCCTACCAGCCACTTGAATCTTCGTTTTTTTTTGGTTTATGATTCGCAAAATCTTCTAAAATGGTGGTTTGGAGGAGGTTTTGATTTAACACCGTATTACGGGTTTACAGAAGATGTAGTACATTGGCATCAAACTGCTGAACAAATATGTCGTCCTTTTGGGGTAGATTTGTATAAAAAATATAAAAAATGGTGCGATGATTATTTTTTCATTAAACATCGTAATGAGCCGAGAGGAATTGGAGGGTTATTTTTTGATGATGTAAATAAACCAAATTTTCATCATGTTTTTTCTTTTACTAAATCGGTTGGAGATGGTTATATTAAAGCTTATTTACCGATAGTTAATTTAAGAAAATCCTATACGTGGAGCAAACGTGAACGTGACTTTCAATTATATAGACGTAGTAGATACGTAGAGTTTAATCTATTACTAGATAGAGGTACTATATTTGGGATTCAATCTCAAGGAAGAATTGAATCTATACTATCTTCTATGCCTCCAATAGTAAAATGGAAATATAATTGGAAGCCTCGTCCAAAAAGTCAGGAGAGTAAATTATACACTGATTTTTTACCTGTTAAAAATTGGATTAATAAAAATTAAAATAAATTAATTACAGTAAATATATGATAAAATTTTTATATATTCATATGTGCAAATAATTTTGCTAAAAATGTTCTAGGTTCTAAATACATTTTGATTTATTTTAAATCACCATATTTTATGGAAAATATATGAATCAATTAAATAATATTAAAAAATTTACTAATATTGCAATAGATACCGGAAATCTTGAATTAATTGCAAAGTATTCACCGAAAGATGTAACTACAAATCCATCTCTAATATGTAAAGAGGTACAGTCTCACATATATCAAGAATTTGTTAATGATGCAATATATTACGCAAACAAAAAAGGTGGAAACAAAAAAATACGCCTAATAAACGCTAATGATAAATTATTTGTTAATATAAGCAAAGAAATTTTGAAATTAATCTCTGGACATGTTTCTATTGAATTAGATGTACGGTTATCTTTTGATTATTTAGCATTAATTAAAAGAGCTAAAAAAATAATATCTTTATGCAAAAATTGTGGAATAGAAAAAAGTCGAATTTTAATTAAATTAGCAGCTACATGGGAGGGTATTAAAGCTGCAGAAACATTGGAAAAATCTGGAATAAATTGTAATTTAACATTAATTTTTTCACTTATTCAGGCTAGAGCTTGCGCAGAAGCACGAGTATATCTTATTTCTCCATTTATAGGTAGAGTATCAGATTGGTATGTGAAAAATAAAAAAATAAAAAGTAATAATTTATATTTAGATCCAGGAATAAAATTAGCATATAAAATTTATAATTTTTATAGACAAAGAAATTATAAAACTATAATGATGGGGGCGAGTTTTAGAAATTTAGAACAAATTTACTCACTAGTTGGATATGATGCAATAACTATTTCTCCGATTTTTTTCGAACAATTAAATTGTATAAAAAAATCTAAAATATATGTTTTACCAAAAATAAACTCTAATTTAAATAGAATTAAAAATTTATCTGAAGCTAAATTTCGTTGGCAATATAACTGTAATACAATTGCTATAGAAAAATTATCAGAAGGAATTCGTTTATTTTTTAATGACCAAAAAAAAATAGACAATTTTCTTTCAAAATATTTATAAGGTTTAAAATGAAAATTTCTAAACAAATTTTGGCAAATGCGATTCGAGTGCTGAGCATGGATATGGTGCAAAATGCAAATTCTGGACATCCAGGTGCTCCAATGGGTATGGCTGACATCGCAGAAGTTTTATGGAGAAAGTATTTAAAACATAATCCTAAAAATCCTAGATGGATAAATAGAGATCGTTTTGTTTTATCAAATGGTCATGCATCAGCGTTAATTTACAGTGTTTTACATCTTTTAGGATATAACATATCTATAAAAGATTTAAAAAATTTTCGCAAAATACATTCAAAAACCCCTGGTCATCCTGAATTTAAAGTCTCAGATGGAATTGAAATGACTACCGGTCCACTAGGACAAGGAATAGCAAGCGCCATAGGATTAGCAATCAGTGAAAAAGTTTTATCTGCGCAATTTAACCGTCCAAATTTTAATATTATTGACCATCATACATATGTGTTTCTTGGAGACGGTTGTATGATGGAAGGAATTTCTCATGAAGCATGTTCTTTAGCGGGAAATATGAATTTGGGAAAATTGATAGCAATATATGATAATAATAGTATCTCGATCGATGGAAATATAAAAAATTGGTTTGATGATGATACAGCAACTAGATTTGAATCATATGGATGGCATGTAATTCGTAATGTTGATGGACATAATTCTAAATGCATTGATTCGGCAATTCAAGAAGCGATTCATGAAATCAAAAAACCTTCTTTATTAATATGTGATACAATTATTGGTTTTGGTTCTCCAGGTAAATCTGGAAGTAATTTATCACATGGTGCACCATTAGGTGAAATAGAAATATTAGATACAAGAAAACAATTAAAATGGAAGTATTCCCCATTTATCATTCCAGAAGAAATTTATAATGCTTGGAATGCAGTAAGTTCAGGAAAAAAATATGAATCTATATGGAATAAAAAATTTTACGAATATACGTGTGCTCATCCGGAATTAAGCAAGGAATTAATGAGAAGATTAAATCGAATATTACCTAAAAGTTGGAAAAATCAAGTTAACAATATAATAATTGATATACAAAAAGAGAACTATAATACTGCTACTCGACAATCTTCTAAAAATTTTTTAGAAAAAGTTAGTGCTATATTGCCAGAATTTATTGGGGGATCTGCCGATCTAACACCAAGCACATTAACACAATTATCGCGTTCCATATCGATTAAATCGAATATGTCTGGAAATTATATTCACTATGGGGCAAGAGAATTTGGAATGACATCAATTGCTAATGGAATAGCAATTTATGGTGGATTTATACCTTATACTGCAACATTTTTAATATTTATGGAATATGCTATTAATGCAGTACGTATGGCTGCATTAATGAAAGCTAAGCATATTATGTTATATACTCATGATTCCATTGGGTTAGGAGAAGATGGACCTACGCATCAACCAATAGAACAACTAAATCATTTAAGAATTATTCCAAATTTAAGCGTCTGGCGTCCATGTGATCAGGTAGAAACAGCATTTTCATGGAAGCATGCAATAGAAAGGAACGGCCCAACAGCAATTGTATTAACTCGTCAAAACGTGATAAAACAACATAGAAATACCGAACAATTAAAAAATATTTCAAAAGGCGGATATATTTTAAAAGAATCTATAAACAAACCTAAATTAATTTTAATTTCTACTGGATCTGAAGTACAAATTGCTGTTCGTGCATATGAGATATTATCAAATGATGGATATCAAATACGCGTAGTCTCATTGCCATGCACAGATTTATTTGAATCTCAAAGCGAAGAGTATCGAGAGTTAGTATTACCAAAAATAGTAAATTTACGTATTGCAATAGAGGCAGGAGTATCAAATTTTTGGCATAAATATACTGGATCATATGGAATGGTTATTGGAATAGATACATTCGGAAAGTCTGGATCTGAAAAAGATTTGTTTAATTTTTTTAAAATTACTGTCGATAATGTTATTAATCAGGCAAAAATTCTTATCAAAAAAAGTAAATTTTAAATAAATCAATAATCAATTAAGTAACCCAACCGCTTTTTTCACATTCAACAAAGTATTACTTGCTATTTTTTTTGCTTTTTTTGATCCAGATTTTAAAACCTCCATTAAGTAATTTTCTTCTGGTCTTATTTGGAAATATTTTTTTTGTAGCTTTTTTACATGTTCTAGTACTACTCCAATAACTTCTGATTTTAAATCTTCGTATAATTTATTTGTAAAGTAAATTTCTAGCTCCAAAATATTATTTCCAGTAAGTTCGGATAAAATAGATAACAGGTTAGAAACTCCAGGTTTATTAATTACATCATATTTAATAATTGGAGGATTATCCGAATCTGTCTGAGCATGTTTTATTTTTTTTATTATAGATTGTTCTGAATCAAGTAAACTAATAAAATTATTCGGGTTATTATCTGATTTAGACATTTTTATTTTCGGATTTACTAATGACATGATTCGTGTTTTTGATTGTGAAATAATTAATTCTGGAATATTAAAAATTTTACCGTATATTTTGTTAAAACGTTTTGCAACTGTTCTACTTAGTTCTATATGTTGTGACTGATCTAGTCCTGCAGGTACTTTATGAGTTTGATATAGTAAGATATCACTTGCCATAAGTATAGGATAAGAAAATAGACCTATGTTTATATTTTTATTATTTTTAGATTTTTCTTTAAATTGAATCATACGTTTTAATTCTCCAAAATAAGTATGACAATTTAAGATCCAAGATAATTGGGTATGTTCTAAAATTTGTGATTGTATAAATATTATACTTTTATTTGGATTAATATCGCATGATAAATATATAGATAAAATGTCTAAAGCATATTTAAATAATAATTTTGGATTTTGTTTTTTTGTAATTGCATGTAAATCTGCAATACAATATATTGTATTATATTTTTTTTGGAATATATTCCAGTTTCGTATTGCCCCGATATAATTCCCTAATGTTGGAATTCCAGAAGGTTGTGCAGCACTGAATATATTTAGTTTTTTCACATGTTTTACCTGAAAAACAACCTTTAGTTATTTGAAATAATAATGGATTTTGCTTTTTCAATTTTTAATTGCATTTTCTTTATTATATCAGAATAGTTTTTATAATGGAAAATTCCAGATCCTATAATAAAAATATCAATTCCAGCAAGTGCTATATTATAAATATTTTTTATATTAATCCCTCCATCTAATGCAATAAGAATATTATATCCGCTATTATTGACTATATTGCGTATTATTTCAATTCTTTTCATTGCATCTATTTCAAATTTTTGACCAAAAAAACCTGGATTTACAGACATAATAACAATTTTATCAAGATTTTTTAAAATATGATCGTTTTTCAGATATTTAAAAGATGTGGACAAATTAAATGCTAATCCTGTATTACAATTATGTGTTTTAATTTTATTTAATAAGTATTCTACTTTATTTGTAGATTCGGGATGAAAAATTATACAGTCAGATTTTTCTTTAATGAAAGAAAAAATTAATTTTTCAATAGGTTTTGCCATTAAGTGTACGTCTATCGGAATTTTAAATCCACTACTACGTAAAGATCTTAATACAACTGGTCCTATACTTAAATTAGGAACATAATGATTATCCATAACATCAAAATGAATACTATCAGCTCCAGCAGAGATTACTTGTGTTATTTCTTTTCCAAGAATTGAAAAATTTGCTGCTAAAATAGATGGAGAAATGTAATATTTATATTTTTTTTTAGACATGTGTAAATGGCTGAAGTTATTATCCAATAATGTAATTTAATTTTTTAATTTTTTTTAATATGTAAATTTATAGGTGATTATTAAAATTAATTTTATTTAAGTACTATTATGTTATTTGAAAAAATAATAAAACTTCATTTTATTTGTTTAATTTTACGTATCCATGGTTTATTAAGTTTTAAATCTTCTGGTAAGGTTTTAATAGTATTTTGAGCTTCTTCTAATGAAGGATAAGTTCCTGAAACTAATAAGTAGTGAGGATTCCCATTTTTAATAATAGTATGAATCCAGTATGGATTAAGTTTTTTGCTTTTTGCATATTGTCTAAGTTGTTTTAAGTTTGACGAAGTACTAAATTGTATTGTATAATAATTATCTGGAGCTTTTTCAATAAAATTTGTTTCAGAACTTTTATTAAAAACTTTAGATTTAGTGCTACTCTTATAATCATTTAAATTTTTGTTCGATTCTAATTCGTTTTGACCTGATTTATTATTTTCTATATCAAAAGATTTTTTATTATTTACAGAAATCGAAGAACTATTAGTTTTTATATTTTTTATTTCTTCTTTAAGACTAGAACTTAATTTATTTTCTTTATTTTTTTCATCAATTATACTTGTGTCTATTTTCGTATCATTTAAGTGATCCATTTTCTGTTGGTCAACGATGACAAAATCCCGGTTTGTTTCTGATTTTTTAGAAAAATATTTTAACAGAACGCCTATAATTACTATTAACGATATGGAAATAATACTAGCAGTAATCATGAATCTATTTTTATTTAATAATTTTTTATTTTCTGAATAGTTTTTTCGTTTAATATAAGACTCATGATTGTTTTGATTATCTGATTTTAATTTAATATTAGTAACTTTTTGATTCATATTGTTATACCTACTTTTTAATATTTTTAATATTATTTAAAATTAAATTTAATTTTTACTTTGACATTGTTCAATAGCAAAACAGATCGTTGATTCCTTAATATTATTTTTAATTATCGATTTACCTATTGATTTGATTAAAATTTCAGTGAATCCAGATTCTACGTTTAATTGTTTTTTATCATATTTTATTAAATTAATATAATTCTCTGGATGCATATTTAGTGGTCCTCGATCTGGTAGTTTTGCAGTTAATAAAATATTGCGAATTCTACTTATAGTAAGATCGCTAATATTTGTAAAATATTTGGATAAATATGTAGATATCATCATCCCTGCTGATACAGCTTCTCCGTGTGACCAATTGCCATATCCGACAAAATTTTCGATAGCATGAGCGTATGTATGACCAAAATTTAATATCATTCTTGCTTTTAAATCATATATATCTTTTGATACAATTTTTAATTTTAATTTACAGCATTTATATATACAATATTGTAATATTTTTATGTCTAAATCAATAATATTGTTGATATTATTTTCAATCCAAGAAAAAAATTTTGGGTTTAATGCAATACCGTATTTTATTATTTCTGATAATCCTGAAAAAATTTCTTTTTTTGGCAATGTATATAAAAATGTTGGGTCGATACCTACTGCTATTGGTTGATAAAATGATCCGATCATATTTTTTCCAAAAATATGATTAATTCCCGTTTTTCCTCCCATACAAGAATCTACTTGAGATAATAAAGTAGTCGGAATTTGTATGATTGAAATTCCTCTTTGATAAATAGATGCAATAAAACCCGATAGGTCACCGATCACTCCTCCTCCTATTGCGATGATTATGGTATTTCTATTGAATCTATTTTTTAATAAAATAGATATAATTTTATTTACATTCTTAAATGATTTGTTAATCTCTCCATATTCAATAATAATTTGTTTATATTTAAAACATAATTTTAATAAGAAAGATTTTATATTTTTTAAATATAGATTAGCTACGTTAGTATCTGTTATAATTACGATGCTTTTCGCGTATATAAGTGGATAAAAAAAAGATGTTTTTTTGAATAAATTTTTACTGATTATAACTGAATATTTATTTTTATGGGTAAAAACACGTATTTTCTTCATGTTTTTATAAAAATTTTCAATTTTTAAATAATGTGTTAATAATGTTATTTACTATAATTTTAGCACTACATGAATTAGTTTGTATAATAAAATCCGCAATATCTTTATATAATGGGTTTCTTTCTTTTGCTAAATTTTCTAAGAATAATCTTGAAGATTTTTCGGTTAGTAATAAAGGACGATGTCTATCTTTTTTTGTTCTATCAAGTTGTTTATCGATAGTTGTTTCCAAATATATTACCAGCCCTCTTGCTGATAAACGGTTTCTTGTTTTCCTAGATTTAATAGAGCCTCCTCCAGTCGCTAATACTATGCCTTGTTTGGAAGTAAGCTCTTTAATAACATTTTCTTCTCGAATTCTAAATCTATCCTCTCCTTCTACGTCAAAAACCCAAGATATGTCTGCTCCGGTTCTTTTTTCTATTTCATAATCTGAATCAAAAAATTCCATATTAAGTTTTTGAGATAATTGTTTCCCGATAGTGCTTTTTCCGGCACCCATTGGGCCAATTAAAAAAATATTTCTTTTTTCTGCCATTTTTAAAAAAATAAGTTTTGTAATTAAAAATTGTATCAGTTAATAAAATTTTTTTGATAAATTTTATGTTTGTTATTTTGTTTAATTTATTTTTAAATTGTAATACTTTATATTTAGCTTAGCATGTCAAACATGCTACAATATATTATTTGTGTCAGAATAATTTTTTATAAAATTTATTTTATTTTTTTGTTATATATTTCCGATTTTTATTATTAATGTATAATTCTTAAATTACTATAATTAAGTAGATCTTTTAATTAAGATACTAAATACATTTTTTTAAAAAAATCGTATATATTTACAGATTAAACTTAAATTCATTATATTATTATAAAATAATAATATCAAATTTATTTAATTCAATTCATCATTCTTATTAAAAAATTTATATTTATAATCGGTTAAAAATTACAGGAAAATATATGACAAAAATAGATAAAATTTTAAAAAATCTGAATATGTATGGAATTAATAAATATATCGAAATTATTTATAATCCAACATTTGAACGATTATTTGAAGAAGAAACGAATCATAAAACAGACGGTTTAGAGCGCGGAATTTTAACAAAAAATGGAGCTGTTGCAATAAACACGGGGATATTTACAGGTAGATCTCCAAAAGATAAATATTTTGTACGAGATGATAAGACAAGAGATACCATTTGGTGGTCAGATAATCCAAAACATCCAAGTGCAAATCATCCAATAAATCAAGATGTATGGAATACTCTATATGAGATTATTATAAACAACCTCGAAAATCAACGTTTATTTATAGTAGACGCATTTTGTGGCGCGACTATTCCTAATAGATTAAAAATACGTTTTATCACCGATATTGCATGGCAAGCACATTTTGTCAAAAATATGTTCATACGCCCCTTTTCTTCAGATTTATTAAATTTTTATCAAGACTTTACCATATTTAGTGCGCCTAAAGCAGTTAATATATATTGGAAAAAACAAAAATTAAATTCAGAAAATTTTATTGCAATTAATTTAACTAAAAATATGTTATTAATTGGCGGAACATGGTACGGTGGAGAAATAAAAAAAGGTTTATTTTCAGTGATGAACTATATTCTACCACTTAGAAAAGTTGCTTCTATGCATTGCGCATCTAATATTGGACGAAATAACGAAGTGGCATTATTTTTTGGATTATCTGGAACAGGAAAAACAACTTTATCTACCGATTCTAAACGATTTTTAATAGGTGATGATGAACATGGATGGGATGAACATGGTATTTTTAACTTTGAAGGCGGATGTTATGCAAAAACAATCAATCTTTCTAAAGAAAAAGAACCAGATATTTATCACGCTATTAAAAAAAATGCATTATTAGAAAATGTTGTAGTTTTGCCTGATAAAACAGTAAATTTTAATGATTGTAGTAAAACAGAAAACACTCGAGTCTCGTATCCTATTAATCATATTAAAAATATTGTGCAGCCAATATCACGCGGAAATCAAGCGAATTATATAATTTTTTTAACTGCTGATGCATTTGGAGTGCTTCCTTGGATTTCTATTTTGTCTAATAAACAAGGGTTATATCATTTTTTATCTGGTTTTACTTCTAAAGTTTCAGGAACTGAAAGAGGAATAGTGAATCCAGAACCCACTTTTTCATCATGCTTTGGAGAAGCTTTTTTATCACTATATCCTACAATTTACGCCGAAGTACTTTTTAGATATATTAAAAAAGCAAATTCAAAAATATTTTTAGTCAACACAGGTTGGAACGGATATGGAGTAAGATATTCTTTAAAAAATACTCGATTAATTATAAAAAATATTTTAGATGGAAAATTAAATTTTTGTGAAACATATAATTTACCAATTTTTAATTTAAAAATTCCTAAAAATATTCCAGATATGGATGAGATTCAATCACTATTAGATCCCAGATGCTCTTTTCAACTTAAAAACGAATGGGACTTAAAGGCTAAGAAATTAGCAAAAAGCTTTATTTCTAATTTCTCTAAATTTGAAAATACAAGTTTGGGTAAATTATTGATACGATTTGGACCGATTTATTAGAATAATATTTATAAAAATATTATTTATTAATAAACTTCATCTGCAAGCTCATTCCGATCAAATTAAGTTTTCGAATGAAGTAACTTTTTAAATAAGTAATGTAGTTTTTCGGTAAATAACTCGCCCTAGTTCCATGTATAATGATTATTAGGGGATTGTATCCACCGACATGCGCATATTTTAACTTTATTCTAGTATGATTTACAACGGGTAGATTATTTCTTAAAACTGCTTCGTATAAAATATGTGTTAATCGTGACGTTTTAAAAGTGTACATTTTGCTTTTATATGCACGATCAATAGATTTTATTAAATTACTAATACCATAAGATGTTTTTGCCGATATAAAATTTATTTCGACAGATTGAAAAAAAGATATTTTATTCAGCACTTTTTGTTTTATTAAACTAAAACTTTTTTTAGAAAATAAATCGTATTTATTAATTGCAATAATTATAGATTTATGATGATCAAAAATAAATTTTAATACATTTAAATCTTGCTTTGTAATTCCAATAAATGGATCGATAACTAGTAATGCTATATCTGATTGTTTAATCGCCTTAAATACTTTTTCTAAAATTAATTTTTGTATGTTTTTTAACTTATTTTTTTTAGATATTCCTGCCGTATCGACAAATAAATAATTTTTTTTTTTTTATAGATCACATATACATTGTCTCTAGTAGTACCAGCAACACTTGATACCGATATTCTATCTGTATTTAATAAAGAATTAACTAAAGTAGATTTTCCAGAATTTGGACGTCCAATAATAATTGTTTTTGGTGCATTAAAATAATTTTTATTATAATTTTCTTTTGTTACATAAATATTTTTGCAATTTTTAAAAATACTTTCAGTTTCTATTTTTTTTTGTGTATTTGAATTTATTACTTGATATTCTGGATATAAAATGAGTTTAAATAAACTATTTACCTCGGATGTATTTGTACAATTTATCAAAAAAATTTGCTTTTTTATACCGAGAAAATAAAATTGTTTTAAAATATTATTTTTACAAGTTTTAATATTTAAATTAATAATAACAAAAAATTTTTTTTTATTTTTTTGCAAAAAATGTATTATTTTAGCGTATTTATCAAGAGAAATAGAAAATGTATATTTTATAATAAAAAAAATGATATGAGATTCTTGTATAGCAGATATGCATTGTTTATTAAATTTATAATTCGAACAATAATCTTCTGAATCTATTGCGGGCGTATCAATAAATACAAAATTACATTTTTTCCATATACAAGAAGCATATTGACGATCACGTGTAAAATTTGGAATATCAGATATTAAAGCATCATTTTTTTTAATTAATTTATTAAAAATAGTAGATTTGCCTGAATTTTTTTTTCCAACTAAAGCGGTAATGAGATTCATTTAATACCATTAATTTAAGTATATATTTGATGTTTTATATAATATTGAAAGAATATATATTTCCATAATTAGATATTATTATTAAACGATTTTTTAATATTTTAAAAAAATATACGCTTCCTTTTATGTTGATTTTTTCTGTTTTTATATGTTTTTGATTTTGTATGTCTATCCAGTATAAATACTTTCTATTATCTAAATAAATAAAATATTTTTTATTTAAATCAACATTCTCATAATTGATTTTAATTAGTTTATCACTATAAATCCATATATTTTTTCCTGTATATAAATTGATAGCAATAATTTGCTTGTTTTGATCTATAGCATATAGATTTTTTTTATCATTCAGTATTTTAAGTGCATATATAGATTTATTAATCCATACTATTTTTCCTGATACTAAATTTATACAAATTAAGTATCCGTTTTCAAAAGAGATATATGCTTTATCGTCTATAACAATAAAATTAATTTTTTTATTTGTATAATTTGTTGCATTTTTATTTTCACTATTTGTTTCAATAGCTGTTTTCCATAATATTTCTCCATCATATATTGATATTGCCATAACTTCTTTTTTATTATTTATCAAAATAATTTTATCTGAAAATATTTTTACGTCAAATATATTATATGATAACATATTAAATATATTATCATATACTTGTATCGTCCATTGTATGCTTCCATCAATTTCGTTTAATGCTTGTACAAAACCGTTATTAGTATAAATTATTAACAATCCGTATTGTGTGGATTTCGGTATAGAAAAGATTTTTCCTAATAATTTTTGTTGCCAAATTAATTCTCCATTTTTAATATCTAAAGCGTATACTGTTCCGTATTCGGAGCCTATATATATATGATCAATTTCACTACAACTAATGCCTATTCCGCCTGAAAGGCGTGGATTTGCATTATTTATAGATAAATTTTTTATCCATATTTCTTTTCCACTACTTATATTTATTGCTTTTATTATACCGGCATGATTGGATATAAATATATTATCTTTTTTAATTTCTGGAAGTAATTTTGAATACTTCATATTTTTAAAACTTAAAAAGTTTGACCAAGATATATATGTTTGAGATATCGTAGAAAATTGATTTGGTAAAGTTGTATATGAATAAAAAATTTTTTTTTCATAAATTAAATTAAAAAAATGATTACTATTTATATAGTCCATATCTTTTTTTTAATTGATATATAATTTTATATGTTTTTTTCAAAATGGATATCATGATTTAAAATATATAATGCCAGTTCTTTCCATCCTGGATAATTAATATTATCTAAAATAATTTTTGCATTTTCTGTATCATTTTGTTGAAGCATTAATCGTGCTAATCTTAAAGAAATCAAAGATTTTAAATTTAAATCTTTTGACAAAGATAATGCTTTTTTTAAATTTAATAGTGCTGCATCATACTCGTTATTTTCTATATTTATTTTTGCCATACCTAATAAGATAAATATAGTATAATTATTTTTATTTTTTTGTATTTTATAACGCTTTGAATATTCAAATTTTTCTAAATTTTTTTGCATATTTTCCCAATTTTGCATAGATTCGTATAACGCATTATTTTTATTTTTTTCATATTTTTTATAAAAAAAAATAAGTATTAAAAAAAGAATTAAAAAAAATATTATGTAGAATATTTTTTTTACTGATATATGTTGTTTTTTTAAGTATATTAATTTTTTTTTAAAATAAAACATGTTATCTAATTTTTAATTTTTTAAATATTTTTTAATAATTTGTACAATTTTATTTTGATTTACTATTTTTTGTATACCGCTATTTAAATATTTAATAGTAATGTTATTTTTTTGAATTTCATTTTTTCCTAAAATTAATAAAATTTTTGCGTTTAATTTATTTGCAATTTTTAATTTTTTTTTGCAATTTTTTTGACTAATATCTGTCATAATTTTTAAAGAGTTTGGTAGAGAATTTCGTAAATTCTCAGAAAAAAGTAATATTTCTGTTGTTAAATCTTGCGTAATAGACATAATATATATGTCTATATCCTTTAATAAAGGATAAGATTTTTCATTTTTTATTTGCATTAATAATATTAGCCTATCTAACCCAATAGCACAACCTAATGCCGGAGTACGTTTTCCTCCAAGTTGCTCGGATAAATTATCATATCTACCTCCACTACAAATAGATATTGAATAATTTGGTACTGTTGGAATCCATTCAAATACAATATCGTTATAATAATCTAGTCCTCTAAACAAATTAGGATTGATTTTATAAGGTATATTTGCTTTTTTTAGGAATTTACAAAAATTTGAAAATTGATTTTTTGAAGTTTCACCAAAATAATTATAAATTTGAGGAATTTTCGGTAATTTATATTTTTTAAGATTAATTTTATTAATTATCTTTACTAAGTTACTATTTTTATTTAAATAAATTTTTTTTTCATTTTTTGAATTATAAATATTAAAAAATTTTTTTAGATCTTTTAAATAATTTTTTCTTTCTTCTGAAGATCCGATAGAATTTATTTCTAATATCAAATTTTTATTTAAGTTAAGATTTTTCCATATTCTAGAAGTTAATAGAATTAATTCGCATTCAGCGCTAAAATGACTAGATCCAAATATTTCTAATCCTATTTGAAAAAATTGTCTATATCTTCCTTTTTGAGGTCTTTCATATCGAAACATTGGACCTATATACCATAATTTATGTATATTATTATTAAATAGTTTATTAGATATTCCAGCGCGTACACATCCCGCTGTACCTTCCGGACGTAAAGCTAAGTTGCAAGATTTACGATCTAAAAATGTATACATTTCTTTTGTTACGACTGAATTGTTATCTCCAATTGCTCGAGAAAAAACTTGTGTTTTTTCTAAAATTGGAAAACGAATTTCTTGGTAATTATAACTAGAAATAATTTTAATGATTATTTTTTCAATACATTGCCATAAGTCTGTTTCTCCTGGCATGATGTCTTTCATACCTCGTATGATACGAATTTTATTTTTTTTTATGTGCATTTATTTTTTTTCTCAAAAATATCATTAAAATAATTTTTTTTTTCTAAAGATTTGGATTTTTTTCTAACATATTTTTCTATGGTTTCGATTAATTTAGTATTTTCAATTTTTTCTTTTTTTCTAATACCATTTTCATATATAACACTTTTATTACGATATCCTGAAATACCAATATCCGATTTTTTAGCTTCTCCTATTCCATTTACCATGCATCCAATGATAGAAACATCCATAGGTGTAGTGATATCTTCTAATCGATCTTCTAAAGTATTGATTATTTTAATGACATCGAATTCTTGTCGTGAACAAGTTGGACAGGCTATAAAGTTGATACCTCTTTTTCTAATATTTAGTGCTTGTAAAATGTTAAAACCTACTTTAACTTCATGAATAGGATCTGCAGCTAAAGAAACTCGTAATGTATCTCCTATTCCTTTATATAATAATAATCCAATCCCTATTGCTGATTTAATTGATCCATTAATTATGCTACCAGATTCAGTAATTCCTAAATGTAATGGTTGTTCGATTTCATTAGATAATAGTTGATATGCTTTAACGCAAGTAAATACATCTGATGATTTTACGCTAACTTTAAAATTATTAAAATTTAATTTATTTAAAATATTTACATGACGCATTGCTGATTCAAATAAAGCTTGTGGATTTTTAATCCCATATTTTTCTTGTATATCTTTTTCTAACGAACCAGAATTTACGCCAATACGAATTGGTATTTTTTTTTCTTTAGCTATGTTAATTACAGATTGAATACGTTTTAAATTGCCAATATTTCCTGGATTAATACGTAAACAATCTGCTCCATATTGAGCAGCTTTTAATGCAATACGATAATCAAAATGTATATCTGCTACTATTGGTACTGATACTCTTTTTTTTATTATTTTAAATGCTTCTGCTGATTCCATTGTTGGTATAGATACACGGACGATGTCTGCTCCAGCTTTTTTTAACTGATTAATTTGATTTGTAGTGGCTTCGATATCCGTTGTACGAGTATTTGTCATAGATTGTACGGAAATTGGAGCACCCCCGCCTATTGGAATATCTTTAATATAAATTTTTTTTGATTGTCTTCGAACAATTAATTTATTTTGGTTCATATTATTTCCATAATTATTAGTATGGCCAATAAGTTAAATATTTTTTAAATAATTAATTAGATAATATTAATTTTTTTTAGTATTTTTTGTAGTGAATTTTCAAATGGCAAAGTTTTAATATTTAAAATGTTTTGATGATTAATACGGTAGCTTTGCCACCACCAAATCCCTGTTAATATTATTATTATAGAAATAACGGTCCATGTAACTCTTATAAACCATATATCTTTTTTTTTATATTTTTTTATCGAATTAAACTGACTAATAGACTTTATTTTAGGAAAATAATGCTGTATTTTATTATTCATTAAGGATAATTCTTTTTCAGATAATTTCACTAATTTTGCATATGCCCGAATATATCCATATAGAAATGTTTTTGATATATATGGATGTTCGGAATCATTTTCTATACTTTGTATTACTGATATTTTAAGATATAAAATTTTAGCAACATCTCTTTGGCTTAATCCTAAATTTTTACGTGCTTTTTTTAAAGATTTTCCAATAGTATTAGAAATTTTTTGCTTTTTATTTTCTCCGATATTCATATTTGTGATAAAAAATTTTTGTTATATCGCATATTAAAATTTAGTTTTAATAGTTAATATTATTATTATTTTAATTATATATTGTAGTTTTTAAGATATCTTATGCAATTTTTTTTTATACATACGATTAATGACGGTTCCTGATAATTGACCACAAGCTGCATTGATTGCATCACCTCTTTGTTTTCTAATAGTAGTAATTATTTTATTTTCTTTTAAAATTTGTGAAAATTTTTCTATTTGTTCTTGAGTACTAGATTGATATTTTGATCGAGGAATACAGTTCCACGGAATCAAATTTACTTTACATGGAATATTTTTTAAACAGTTGACTAATTCATATGCATGTTTTACGGCATCATTTATTTTATTCAACATAACATATTCTATAGAAATTTTTCCTTGATTCGCTTTAGAAACAGTAAGATAGTTTTTTACTGCTGATAATAATGAAAAAATATTATATTTTTGATTAATAGGCATGATTTTATTTCTGATTGTATCATTTGGAGCATGCAAAGAAATAGCTAATTTTACGTCTAATAAACTTCCAAGATTTTGAATTACATGCGATATTCCTGCAGTAGAAATTGTCACGCGACGTTTAGATAATTTAAAAGCATAATGATCTAGAATAATATTTATTGTAGAAGTTAATTGTTTTAAATTTAAAAGAGGTTCTCCCATTCCCATAAAGACAATATTTGTAATTTTTTTAAGTTTATTTTTTTTTATATTTGCAATTTTCATTGCATTCCAAATTTGACCAATCATTTCTGATGCGTCTAAGTTTCTATTAAATCCTTGCATAGCGGTTGCGCAAAATGTACAACGTAATGCGCATCCTATTTGAGATGATACGCATAAAGTTGCTCTATTTTTTTCTGGAATATATATTGTTTCAATTTTTTGATTATATATTTTTAATATCCATTTGATTGTACCATCTATTGAAATATATTCGGATATTATTTTTGGTATTTTTATTTCTGATTGTACTAATAATTTTTTACGTAAACTTTTGTTAAAATTAAAAATGTCATTTATATTATCACAATAATTTTGATATACTGCTTGCATGAATTGATGTGCACGAAATTTTTTTTCTCCTAAATTTAAAAAAAAATTTTGCAATTCTAATCTAGTCATACCAAATAAATTAATTTTTTTTTTCATTTTAAACTAACCAGAAACGGTCTGATAATATGATTTTTTTATTTTAAAAATGTTAAAAAAAAATACTAAGCTATTTTAAATAAATTAGATAATATTTTTTGATTTATATACGAGAAAAAATTTCTGTTTTTTTGAAAAAAAATCTGATTTCTTTTTTAGCTGATTCTTTGGAATCAGATCCATGTATGCTATTTTTAATAATACTATCTGAATAATCTGATCTTAATGTACCAGATAGAGCTATTTCTGGATTTGTATGACCCATAATTTCTCTATTTTTTTGAATTGCATTATATCCTTCTAGGACTTGTACAATAATAGGATATGAAATAATAAAATTTATTAGATCTTTAAAGAATGGTTTTTTTTTATGCTCTATATAAAAAGATACACCTTGTTCCCAATTTAGTTTAATCATTTTTGATGCAACTAAATACAGACCTGTTTTTTCCAAACGGTTAATGATGGATCCGATAGAATTTTTAATTATAACGTTTGGCTTTATTATTGATAAAGTATGTTCGATTTGCATGAAAAAAATCCTAAAATGTTGAATTTAATTTATAATCTGTTCTCTAAAAATTAGATTGAAAAAATTTTTTTATACGTCATACCATTTTAAATCCGGTAGTTTTTTTATATAAATTATTTACTTTTTTTTATAATCATTTAGGATTACGTATGCCATATTGGCATTATCTCCTTTCCTATATCCAGATTTTAATATTTTTAAGTATCCTCCGTTTATTTTAATAAATTTAGGTCCTATAGTATGAAATAATTTTGAAACAGTTTCATTATTTCTAATTTTTGCAAATACTCCTCTACGATTAGATATCGTATTTTTTTTTGATAATGTAATCAGTGGTTCGAATATTCTGCGTAATTCTTTTGCTTTTGGTAGTGTGGTATGAATAATTTCGTGATGTATCAATGATATTATCATATTTCGAAACATAGCTAATCTATGACTAGAGTTACGATTTAAATATCTACCTAAGTATTTATGACGCATAGTTCACCTTTTGTTAAAGTAAGCAAATCAAAAATTTTAAGAAATACTAACAGGAGGCCAGTTTTCAAGACGCATGCCAAGAGTTAAATTACGAGTTGCTAATACATCTTTAATTTCTGTAAGAGATTTTTTTCCCAAATTAGGTGTTTTTAATAATTCTACTTCTGTTCTTTGCACTAAATCGCCTATATAATGAATTGATTCTGCTTTAAGACAATTTGCAGATCTAACTGTCAATTCTAAATCGTCTACTGGTCTAAGTAAGATTGGATCAAATTCTGGTTTTTCTTCTTTTATTTCTGGTTGACGTACATCTCTTAGGTCAATAAAAGCTTCTAGTTGTTCTGATAGGATAGTTGCTGCACGTCGAACTGCCGATTCTGGATCAATCGTCCCGTTTGTTTCCATGTCAATAATTAATTTATCTAAATCTGTACGTTGTTCTACTCGAGCTGCTTGTACGTTGTATGAAATTCTTTCTATTGGACTATAACATGCATCTAATAGCAATCTTCCAATAGGTCTATCTTCCATGTGTATTCTTGATACTGCCGGTACGTATCCTCGACCTTTTTGCACTTTTATTCTCATTTTTATGGATGATTTTTCATGAGTTAAGTGACACAGTATATGTTCCGGATGACATATTTCTACGCTCCCGTCGTGTATGATATCTGATGCAGTAACTATTCCGACTCCCGATTTAGATAAAGATAGAATTGCATTATCTTTATTACTTTGTATAATTACTGCGAGCTCTTTTAGATTTAATAATATTTCTAATATATCTTCTTGAATCCCTTCTTTAATACTATATTCGTGTAATATTCCGTCGATTTCTACTTCTGTAACTGCATATCCTGGCATTGAAGACAGTAAAATTCGGCGCAATGCATTCCCTAATGTATGCCCAAAACCACGTTCTAAAGGCTCTAAAGTTATTTTTGCATGTGTTTTGCTAATTTGTTCAATGTCAACTAGTCTAGGTTTAAGAAATTCTGTTACGGAATGCTGCATATTACTAAGTCCTTAGTATTAACTATTGTTATTTTGAGTAAAGTTCAATAATTAAATGTTCATTAATTTCTGAAGACAATTCTGAACGATCAGGAAATTTTTTCAAAATACCTTCCATTTTTATTAAATCAATATCTATCCAAGATGGTTTTTCTTTTTGTTTTGATATTTCTATAGATGCTTGGATTCGAGATTGTTTTTTAGAATTAGGATGAACTTGTATAAGATCGTTTGGTTTCAATTGATACGATGGTATGCTAATAATTTTTTTATTTACCATTATAGATTTATGAACTATTAATTGACGCGATTCCGCCCTTGTTGCTCCAAATCCTATTCGATATACTATATTGTCTAATCTACTTTCCAATATTTTTAACAAATTTTCTCCGGTGTTTCCTTTCATTTTAGAAGATTTTTGATAGTATCTTTTAAATTGTTTTTCTAGTATTCCGTATAGTCTACGTACTTTTTGTTTTTCTCTTAATTGTATTCCGTAGTCAGATAATCTTGGTTTTTTTATTCCATGTTGCCCTGGTAAATGATCAATTTTACATTTTGTTTCTATCACACGAATGCCGGATTTAAAAAATAAGTCTGTTCCTTCTCTACGGCTCAATTTGAGTTTTGGTCCTAAATATCTAGCCATTTTATGTTATTTGATAACCTATATAAAATTTGAATTAAACACGACGTTTTTTTGGTGGTCGACACCCGTTATGAGGAATAGGAGTGACATCTGTGATATTTGTAATACGAAACCCGGAGGCATTTAAAGCGCGTATTGTGGATTCTCTTCCTGGACCTGGTCCTTTAACCATAATTTCTAAATTTTTTATTCCATATTCTTTTGCGATTTCAGAACATTTTTCTGCGGCAACTTGAGCGGCAAATGGTGTAGATTTTCTAGATCCACGAAATCCGGATCCTCCTGATGTTGCCCATCCTAAAGTATTTCCTTGTCGATCAGTAATCGTGACAATTGTATTATTAAAAGATGCATGAATGTGTGCTATTCCATCTAAAATTTGTTTTTTAATTCGTTTTCGAATAACATTGGAGTTTGTTTTTTTAGACATCGTATCATTCCAAATTATTTTTTAATTGCTTTTCTTGGCCCTTTTCTAGTACGTGCATTAGTTTTAGTTCTTTGACCACGTACTGGAAGATTTTTTTTATGTCTTAATCCTCTATATGTACCGAGATCTATCAATCTTTTTATGTTTAAAGTAACTTCTCGACGTAAATCACCTTCTATTTTTAATTTAGATATTTCTATTCTAATAGATTCTAATTCTGGATTGCTTAAAGAGTTTACTTTGGTATTTAATTTTATTCCTGTTTGTTTGCATATTCTTTTTGAAAGAACATTCCCTATTCCATAGATACTTTTTAATGCAATAACTATTTGTTTTTTTTCTGGTATATTTATTCCTGCTATTCTTACCAATACTTTATTCCTATATTTGAATGATAATTACTGAAAATATAATTCATAAAATGATTTTTTATTGTACTAAAGATTTTCATTTTAATCTATAAAATTTATTTTAAATTTATCCTTGTCGTTGTTTATGTTTAGCATCAGATGAACATAATACTCGAATTACTCTTTTACGTTTAACAATTTTACAATTACGACATAATTTTTTTACAGATGCACGTACTTTCATAGTATTTCCAAATTATTTATTAAAATTTTTAAGATTTGCTTTTTTTAATACGGAACTATATTGACTAGACATAATTAAAGTTTGCACTTGTGTCATAAATTCTATAATTACGACAACCACGATGAGTAGCGACGTACCTCCAAAATGAAATGGTGCTTTTATAAACACTCTAAAAAATTCTGGCATTAAACAAATTAGGGTTATATAAATTGATCCTATTAAAGTAAGGCGCATCATAATTTTATTAATATATTGTGCGGTCTTGATTCCAGGACGAATTCCTGAAATAAATGCCCCAGATTTTTTTAAATTATCTGCAGTATCTTTTGCATTAAAAACTAAAGATGTGTAAAAAAAACAAAAAAATATAATTGCACATGTATAAATAATAGAATACGATAAATGTCCAGGTTCTAAATATTTTGAAACAGATATCAACCATGACCATCCTATTCCTCCTCCAAACCATGATGCTATTGTAGCAGGAAATAAAATTAAGCTAGAAGCAAAAATTGCAGGAATTACTCCTGACATATTAATTTTTAATGGCAAATGCGTTGTATGGGCAGCATAAATTTTTCTTCCTTTTTGTCTCATAGCATAATTTACCATAATTTTACGCTGTCCACGTTCGATAAATACAACAAAAAAAGTAATCAAAAAAATTAACATCATTGATATTAAAATAGTAATGATTTTTAAATCGCCTTGTCGTGCTTTTTCAATAGATTGCATAATTTCTATTGGCAATCCTGCAACAATACCTGAAAAAATCAGCAATGAAATCCCGTTACCTATTCCACGTGAAGTGATTTGTTCTCCTAACCACATTAAAAACATTGTTCCAGAAACTAAGCTAGTAATAGTAGTAATATAAAATTCTAACCCTTTTTGTATGACTAATTCTTGCATACCAGGCATATTAGGTAATCCGATAGCGATACTCATAGATTGTATAATTGCCAATATTAATGTGCTATATCTTGTATATTCATTAATTTTACGTCTTCCAAATTCTCCATCTTTTTTTATTTCAGATAATTTTGGATGTATTATAGTTAATAATTGTATAATAATTGAAGCTGAAATATGAGGCATTATTCCTAAAGCAAAAATTGAAGCACGGCTTAATGCTCCTCCAGAAAACATATTAAATAGTTCAATAATCGTTCCTTTTTGTTGTTCAATTAAATTTACAAGTATACTTGTATCAATACCTGGAATTGGAATAAATGATCCAATTCTAAATACAATTAATGAAAAAATTACAAAAATTAGCCTATTTTTTAATTCAAATAAATTACTTTTATTTTTTTTTAAAGTTAATTTTGATTTGTTTTGAAAATATGATAAATTAGTCAATTTTTCCACCTATTAATTCAATTATTCGTCGAGCACCTCTGCTTACGCTTAAATTTTTTACTTGTATTTTTTTATCAAAGTTTTTAGAAAAAATTAATTTGACTTTTTTAATTTTTAAGCTAATAATTTTATATTTTTTTAATATATTTAAATCTATTACATTTTCTTTAATTTTTTTTAATTCTGATAATCGAACTTCTTTTGATAGTCGAGACTTAATTGAAATTGTATGACCAAATTTTGGTAGACGTCTATATAGGGGCATTTGACCTCCTTCGAAACCTCTTCTAACTTTTCCTCCAGAACGAGATTTCTGACCTTTATGTCCACGCCCTCCCGTTTTTCCTAATCCGGAGCCAATTCCTCTGCCTTTTCTTTTTTTAGCACGATTGGAATATGGCGATGGTGAAATGGTATTTAAGTACACTTTTATTCCTCTGTTTTTATAAGGTATGCAATTGAATTGATCATTCCTAATAATCTTGGAGATTTTATTCTTTTAACAGTATGTCCGATATGTCGTAGTCCAATTCCTTTAAGAGTAGATTTATGTTTTTTTGGACAACTGATTGAACTTTTAATTTGAGTAACTTTTATTAATTTTGTCATTAAAAATTTTATCCTAATATTTCTTCGATAGACTTTCCTCGTTTTTCTGCAATATATCTTGGAAATTTTATATTTTGCAGTGCATTAACAGTTGCACGTACAACATTAATAGGATTTGTAGACCCATAGACTTTTGCTAAAACATTATGTATTCCCGATACTTCCAATACTGCTCGCATTGCGCCTCCAGCAATAATACCCGTACCTTCTGATGCTGGTTTCATAAAAACGTGCGAACTTGTATATACTCCATGAACTTCGTGGTGTAATGTTTTCAAAATAATTGGAATTTTTATGATATTTTTTTTAGCTTTATCCATAGCTTTTTGAATGGCAGATGGAACTTCTTTAGATTTTCCATAACCAAATCCAATACGTCCTTGACAATCTCCTACTACAGTTAATGCGGTAAAACTAAAAATTCTTCCTCCTTTAACTGTTTTAGAAACACGATTTACTGAAATTAATTTTTCCTGTAAGTCTCCGGAATATTTTTCGAATTTAATCATATTAACCTTTTAAATGTTAAAAATTTAACCCAAATTTTCTAGCGGATTCTGCTAAAGCTTTTATGCGACCATGATATTTAAATCCAGAACGGTCAAATGCTACTTGTTTGATATTTTTATTTAGAGCTCTTTTTGCGATTGTTTCGCCTATTATTGCAGCAGCTTTTTTATTTCCCGAGCTTTTTAGTAGTCTAAAAATTTTTTTTTCTAAAGTAGAAGCTGTTGTTAAAATACGTGAGGCGTCGGCAGAAATAATTTGTGCATAAATATGTTTAGAAGTACGATGTACCAATAATTTAATTGTATTTAACTTTCTAATTTTTTTTCTTGCTTTTGTTGCTCTTTTAATACGAGCTATTTTTTTTTTCATGTTATTTATTTTTTTTAGTTTCTTTTATTTTAATAATTTCGTATGAATATCGAATTCCCTTACCTTTGTATGGATCTGGAATTTTATAATTTCTGATATTTGCGGCAAATTGTCCTATTTTTTGCTTATCAATGCTGGTTAAAACAATTTCGTTTGCGTTTGTGCATGTTATAGAAATAATTTTTGGTATATCTACTTTAATTGTATGAGAAAAGCCTAAAAACATAATTAATTCGTTATTAACAATATTTACTCTATATCCTATTCCTGAGATAATTAATATCTTAGTAAATTTTTGAGTTACACCTATAATCATGTTGTTTATTATTGCTCTTAGTGTTCCTGTAAGCATCCATAAAAAGCTACAACTTAATTTTTTTGGTACAAGCTTAATTGTATTATCAATTTTTGATACAAAAATATCTGAATGTAATTTTTGGTCTAACTTACCGTGTATTCCGCTAATAATAATATTTTTTTTTGAAATATTCACATTAACTTCATTTGGAATTAGAATTGGCATTTTAGCTATACGAGACATATTTTCTCCGAGTTATTCTACATAGCAAATAATTTCGCCACCAAGTTTGAGATTTCGTGCAGATTTATCGGTCATAATGCCTTTTGAAGTGGAAATAATTGCAATTCCCATTCCTGATTTAACTTTTGGTAACGATTTTTTACTTTTATAAATTCTTAACCCCGGAGAGCTAATGCGTTTAATTTTTTCTATTACTGGCATTCCTTTAAAGTATTTTAGTATTAATTTTAATACCGGCTTTATTTTATTTTTTATTTTATATGATTCTATAAATCCTTCATTTTTTAATACACCGGCAATCGATACTTTTAAATTAGAAGATGGCATGTAAATAAAAATTTTTTTTGATGCTTGTCCATTTCTAATTCGTGTTAGCATGTCTGCAATTGGATCTTGTAAGCTCATAAGAATTCTCCAATAATTTTTTAAATCACCAACTGGCTTTTCGTAAACCTGGAACTTCTCCTCGCATTGCAGATTCTCTTAGCTTGATTCTACTGAGACCAAATTTTCTTAAAAATGCATGTGGACGAGAAGTTTGGCTGCATCTATTTCTTTGACGAGATGGACTTGAGTCTCTTGGTAGAGATTGTAGTTGTAAAATTGCTTTCCATCTAATTTCATTAGAAATGTTTTTATCAGAAATAATTTTTTTTAATTTATTTCTTTTTTTAGAAAAGATATTAACTAATTTTATTCTTTTTTTTTCGCGTTCTTGAACAGATTTTTTTGTCACCGATACACCTCTATTTATGAAAAGGAAAGTTAAAAGAAGATAGAAGAACATGGCCTTCTTTTTTTGATTTTGCAGAAGTAGTAATTGTTATGTCCATTCCTCGAATTTTATCAATTTTGTCATAATCTATTTCTGGAAAAATTATTTGTTCTTTAATTCCTATACTGTAATTTCCAAATTTATCAAAAGATTTTGTGGGAAAACCTCGAAAATCACGAATTCTTGGTATAGCAATGCAGACTAATTTTTGAAAAAAATTCCACATACGATCCCCCCTTAATGTCACTTTACATCCTATTGGATGACCTTGACGAATTTTAAAGCTAGCAAGAGATTTTTTTGCTCTTGTAATATGTGGTTTTTGCCCTGAAATTAAAGTTAAATCATGCACTGCGTGCTCTAAAATTTTTTTATCAGATATTGCTTGTCCGACTCCCATATTCAACGTGATCTTTTTAATTGTCGGCACTTGCATGACTGATTTGTAATGGAGTTTATTTTTTAATTTTAATAGTATATGGTTTTTATAATATTGTTTAAATTGCATGATATAAAAATTCCTTTTTTTACTTAATCAATTTTTTATTAGATTTAAATATGCGATGTTTTATACCATTTTTATTTATAAACCCAATACGGTCTAGCTTTTTTGTATCAGAATTAAATATTCCTAGATTTGATAAAGAAATTGGTTGTTCTTTTTCGATGAAACCTCCAGTTTGTTGTTTATTTGGGTCAGATTTTTGATTTTTTTTGACTATATTGATACCTGATACTATTGCTTTTTTAGCATCAATGATTTTTTTAACTTTTCCTTTTTTTCCTTTATATTTTCCAACTCTTACGATAACTTCGTCATTGATTTTAATTTTTTTTGCCATATTATAAAAATTTTCCATTATGTTATAGTACTTCAGGAGCCAAAGAAATAATTTTCATGAATTTTTCCGTTCTTAGTTCACGTGTAACTGGTCCAAAAATTCTAGTTCCAATTGGCTGTTCTGTTGTGTCATTTAATAATACACATGCATTTTTGTCAAACCTTATCACGGAACCATCTGGTCTCACTAGTGCTTTTCGTGTGCGTACTATAACTGCTTTTAATACTTCACCTTTTTTTACTTTTGTGCGTGGAATAGCATCTTTTATTGCAATTTTTATAATATCGGCAATTTTAGCATAGCGACGGCGTGATCCTCCAAGAACTTTAATGCACATTACAGAACGCGCTCCAGAGTTATCGGCTACTGATAATACGGTTTGTACTTGAATCATGTTGTTCCTTTAATTATACATTCAAAAATTAAAATTAAATTAATTTAGATATTTTTTTTATTAATTTTTATCAATTTCCAAGATTTTGTTTTGGATATCGGTCGACAAGATTGTATTTCGACTATATCTCCGATGCTACTTGTGTTAAATTCATCGTGTACATGAAGTTTTGTTGTTTTTCTAATAAATTTTCCATATATTTGGTGGCGTATTAATTTTTTTACTGATACTACAATAGATTTTTGCATTTTATTTTTTACTACTTGACCTTTTAGCACTAAAGAAGATTTTTTATTCGTCATTAATTTTACCCTTTTTTTCTTTATTAAGAAGCATTTTGACATGTGCAAGATTTTTTCGAACTTCTTTTAAAAGATGCGTATGTTGTAATTGCCCACTTCCGGCTTGCATTCGCAAATTAAATTGTTCACGTAATAAATTCAATAATTCAACATTCAATTCTTTTTTGCTTTTTTTTCTTAGATTTTTTAGATTCATTACATCACCATTTTTGTGACAAATGTAGTTGTAATGGGAAGTTTTGCTGTGGCTAATTTAAATGCTGATCTTGCTATTTCTTCTGAAACATCATCTATTTCATATAGTATTTTTCCTGGTTGTACTAAAGCCACCCAATATTCTACATTTCCTTTTCCTTTTCCCATTCTGACTTCAAGTGGTTTTTTTGTAATTGGTTTATCTGGAAATATACAAATCCAAATTTTTCCTTGTCTTTTAATTGATCTTGCCATAGCGCGACGTGCAGATTCTATTTGACGAGAAGTCAATCTACCTCGACTAATAGCTTTTAGTCCAAATTTTCCAAAATTAATTTCAGAATTTATTGATAATCCTTTATTGCGTCCTTTTTGCATTTTTCGAAATTTTGTACGTTTTGGTTGTAACATTAAGGAGTTCCTTATTTATTTTCTAATTTTTCGGTAATTATTTTTTTTAGGTATAATAGATAGGTCTTGATTTTTATATGGCGATATGTTCCCTAGTATTTCTCCTTTAAAAATCGCCACTTTAATTCCAATAATACCGTATGTTGTACGAGCTTCGGATGTGCTATAATCAATATTGGCACGAAACGTATGCAGTGGAACTCTTCCTTCTCTGTACCATTCTGTACGAGCAATTTCTGATCCTCCAAGCCTGCCGCTAATTTCTATTTTAATTCCTTTTGCTCCTAATCTAATTGCATTCTGCACAGCTCGTTTCATGGCTCTACGAAACATAATTCTTCTCTCTAGTTGAGAAGCAATATTGTCAGATACTAATTTCGCATCGAGCTCTGGTCTTTTTATTTCAGTTATACTAATTTGCGCTGGAACTCCAGTAATTTTAGAAATTATTTTTCTTAGTTTTTCTACATCTTCACCTTTTTTTCCGATTACTATTCCTGGTCTTGCTGTATATATATTTATACGAATACTTTTTGCTGGACGCTCAATAATTAATTTAGATATAGATGCTTTTGATAAACTTTTGTTAAGAAATGCACGTACTTTGAAATCGCTTGCTAAATTTTTTGCAAAATCTTTAGTGTTAGCATACCATGTAGAGCGCCACGATTGAATAATTCCTAATCTAATCCCATTTGGATTAACTTTTTGCCCCATCAGTATGGCCTCCTACTTTGAGTTTTTTATCAGATAAAGCTATTGTGATGTGGCTAGTACGTTTTAAAATTCTATCCGAACGACCTTTGGCACGTGGCATAATTCGTTTCATACTAGGCCCAACATTGATGTATATTTTTTTTATTTTTAAATCTTTTACACTTATTCCATCATTGTGTTCGGCATTTGCAATAGCAGATTGTAATACTTTTTTTATTAAATATGCTGATTTTTTTTTAGAAAAATTCAATATTTCTAAAGCTTTTGAAACATCATTTCCCCTAATTAAATTAGCAACCAAACGAATTTTTTGAGCTGACGATCTAGCATATCGGTGATGAGAGAATATTTCCATTAACTAGCCCCCCGTTTTTTTATTTTTCTATCAGCAGAATGTCCTCGATAAGTTCTGGTTGGTACAAATTCGCCAAGTTTATGTCCGACCATTTCTTCGCTTATAAAAACAGGAATATGTTGTTTTCCATTATGCACTGCAATTGTTATTCCGATCATGGATGGAAATATTGTGGAGCGTCGTGACCAGGTTCGAATGGGATTTTTTTTTTCAGATATTCGAGTATTATCTATTTTTTTTAACAAATGAAAATCAATAAATGGTCCTTTTTTTAAAGAACGAGGCATATTTGTTAGATCCTTGTATTATTTTTTTGGTTTTCTATGATGTACTATGTACTGTTCGGTTCGTTTATTTCTTCTTGTTTTTTTTCCTTTAGTTTGAGTTCCCCATGGAGAAACTGGATGTTTTCCAAAATTTTTTCCTTCTCCTCCCCCATGCGGATGATCTACTGGATTCATAGCTGTCCCTCGCACTGTAGGTTTAATCCCTCTCCAACGTTTTGCTCCTGCTTTTCCAAGAGAAATTAGCATATGCTGATTGTTTCCTACTTCTCCAAATGTTGCTCGACATTGATTAAAAATTTTACGTGTTTCTCCTGATCTTAATCGAATGATAACATAATTTTTTTCGTGTGTAATAATTTGCGCATAAGAACCTGCTGATCTCGCTAATTGTCCTCCTTTACCTAATTTCATTTCTACATTGTGTAATGTAGATCCTGCTGGAAATAATCTCATTGGCAATGCATTTCCGATTTTTATTGGTGCATTTATTCCTGATTGGATTTCATCTCCAACTTGCAAGTCTTTTGCTGCTAAAATATATTTTTTTTCTCCATCTCGATATACAATCAAAGCTATATTAGACGATCTATTTGGATCATACTCTAATCGTATTACTTTTCCAATGATATCATCTTTATCACGTTTAAAATCGATTATTCTATATTGTTTTTTATGACCACCGCCGATATGTCGAGTGGTTATACGTCCTTGATTATTACGACCTCCAGATTTATTTAAACTTTTTGTTAATTTGGAAAATGGTCTTCCTTGATATAAATTAGAACGTATTATCTTTATGGTATGTCGACGACTTGGAGTTGTTGGATTACACTTATTTAATTTCATAGTTATACCAAATTTATTCAATATTTTGCATGATTTTTATATTTTGATTTTTTTCAAAAACTATATAGGCTTTTTTCCAACTTTTTCTCTTACCGGAAAAATTTTTATATTTCTTTTTTTTTCCTTTCATTGTTAATGTTTTAACGGATTTTGGTTGTATGTTAAAAATTTTTTTAATAGAATTTTTTATTTCCGATTTTTTTGCGTTTTTTAACACTTTAAAAGTAATAGTATTATACTTTTCAGAAAGTATCGATGACTTTTCTGATGAATATGAAGCGCTCAATATTTTCAAGATACGTTCTTGTTTAATCATTGTAATATTGCCTCAAATTTTTTTATAGCATGTTCTGTAATAATTACTTTTTTATGTTTGATTAAATTAATAGGATCTAATTTTATTGGATCAGATATATTTACTTTTCTCAAGTTTCGTGAAGATAAGATTAAATTTTTGTCTATTACACTCGATATTATTAAAACATTTTTTAAACCCATATAGTTAAGTTTTTTTTTTAGATTTTTTGTTTTTTCAGACTCTACAAGAAAATTTTTTACTAATACTATTCTATCTTGTCTTAATAATTCGGATAATATGCTTTTCAAAGCATTTTGATACATTTTTTTATTAATTTTTTGTTTATAATTTTTTGTTTTTTTTGCAAAAGTTACTCCTCCGGATCTCCAAATTGGACTTTTTGTACTTCCCGCTCTTGCACGACCGGTTCCTTTTTGACGCCATGGTTTTTTACCAGAACCAGTTATATCAGATCTGCTTTTTTGTTCGCTTGTCCCTTGACGCTGAGTTATTTTAGATGATTTAATTACTTGATGTATTAATGGTTTATTGAGTTTGTATCCAAATATTTTTTCGGAGAGATTAATTTTTTCTTTTGTGTCTACACATATACGCTCCATTATAAAATCCTCTACTTATAATTTAATTTTTATTATCCGAAAAATATTTAACTGATGGTTTAATAATTAAGTCTGTTTTACTACAACCAGGCACGGATCCTTGAATTAATAGTAACTCATTTTTTAAATCTATTTTTATTATAACTAAATTTTGCATTGTAATTTTACTATATCCAAGTTGACCAGACATTTTTTTTCCTTTGAATACTTTACCTGGTGTTTGATTTTGACCAATAGATCCCGGAGCTCTATGAGAGAGAGAATTACCATGAGAGGCATCTTGTCCGCTAAAATTCCAACGCTTCATTGTACCGGAAAATCCTTTTCCTTTCGATATGCCTGTAATATCAACTTTTTTTATTTTGTTTAAAATGTTTATAGAAAATATTTGTCCAACATAGAATGAATGGTTTTCATGTACACGAAATTCCCATAATCCTCTTCCTATCTCTATATTAGACTTCTTAAAATGACCAATAATTGATTTGTTAACATTTTTAAAATTTTTTTTTCCTGTAGTTACTTGAATAGCTGAATATCCGTCATTTTCAATATTTTTAATTTGCACTATTCTATTGTTATTAACCTGAATTACCGTCACTGGGATTACTTGACCTTGTGTATTAAATATCTGAGTCATACCTATTTTACGTCCAACTAGACCGTATATCATGTGCTATCCTCTGTAATTTTGATATTTTTGTTATCCAAGACTAATTTGAACGTCCACTCCGGCTGCTAAATCTAAACGCATTAATGCGTCTACTGTTTTTTCTGTTGGTTTTACAATATCGACTAATCTTTTATGTGTTCTAATTTCGTATTGATCTCTTGCATCTTTATTTACGTGGGGAGAGATTAAAATAGTAAATCGTTCTTTTCTAGTTGGTAGTGGAATTGGTCCGCGTACTTGAGCGCCTGTACGCTTTGCTGTTTCAACAATTTCGGACGTCGATTGGTCAATCAAACGATGGTCAAATGCTTTTAATCGAATACGAATCCTTTGATTTTGCATGCAACAAGGCTCCAGTGGTGTAGATTGGTAAAATACCCTACAATATTTTGTTTTAGAATTTATTTGGAATTATCAGCTATGTTAAAAAATTTTTGTAAAATTTTAATTTTAACAGTATTAATTGTGCATAATTTAAAAGCGCTGATGAATCAAAATGCAATTGTTTTAATTACACTACTAAATGTAACTGCAATCTTATTAAGAATCAAGATCTATTTAAATATTTTATTTTTTTGTTTTTTATACTAAAAGTTTATTTATTTGATATTCTATTTAAAAAAATTTTAGCGTTAAATATTTTATAATTTTAGTTTTTATATATATTTTAATATGACCTGACTTTTTAATTATTGAATAAAATATGTTTGCAACTAATATGTTGAATTTTTTAATTAAATTTACATAAAAATTCTAAAATTTAAATTAAATATTATTCGTATATTTGAATTGTTTGTGTATTCTATAATTATACATATAATTTCTTATTCTCATTTGAACTTAATCTGATTTATTACAATTTTAAATATACAATAAGTAGTTATCTAACAATTTTTATTTTTTTTAGTATTTTTCGAGATATATTTATGGGAAAATTAATCCAGTTTGCATCAAATCATACTATACTTTCGTTAATTTGGCTATCTCTTCTTATTTTATTACTAATTAATTTTATTCGTAATAAAATAAATAATATGCTCACAATATCTAGATATGAAACTATCAGTTTAATGAATCGTAATCATGCAATGATAATTGATTTGAGAAATCAAAAAGAGTATTGTAACGAACATATTATAAATAGTTTTAACTTAAATTTATGTCATATTAAAAATGATATCTTTTATAAAAAAAATAATACAAAAAAAATATTGATTTTAGTATGTGATAACGGAAAATTATCAAAAAAAATTCTTAAAAAAATTAATAAAATTGAACAATCAAAAAACTTTAAAATTTATATTTTAGAAGACGGAATAACTGGTTGGAAGTTAGATAACTTACCACTGGTAAAATCATAATATTATATGGAATATTAAAACTATGTATAACAAAGCGAAAATATATTTAAAAAAATCTTGTCCTTATTGTGAAAAAGCTAAGTTACTTTTGAAAAAGTATAACATAATTTATGAAAAAATTTTTGTTGAAAAAAACAATCATGATTTTTTAAAAATGATTCAAAAAAGTGGTCGTAAAACTGTTCCACAAGTTTTTATAAATGAAAAACATATTGGAGGATACGATGACTTAAAACTTTTTTTAAAAGAAAAATAATTTTATTTATTAAAAAAATTATTAAATTTATATATCAATTTACCTAATTTAAAATTAATATATAAAATAAAAATTTTTAACTAAAATGATTAAATATAAATTTAGCATAATTTTTTAATATAAAAAGGAATAAATTTTGAGCAATTGTTCAATTACTGTTATTGGATCTGGAGCATACGGAACAGCACTAGCAATTGTTTTATCTAAAAATAAAAATAAAGTTTTTTTATGGGGAAGAAATATAAGACACATGCAATCTTTGAAATTAGATCGATGTAATAAAAAATTTTTACCTAAAATATTTTTCCCCCCACAACTTCATATCGAATTCTCATTAAAAAATGCTTTATTGCTAAGCAACATAATTTTAATCGCAGTTCCGAGCAACGCATTCAAACGTACTTTAATTCAAATAAAACCTTTTTTACGTATTAACGCGTGTATAATATGGGGAACGAAAGGTTTAGAACCAAAAACAGGTAGATTGCTACAAGAAGTTGCGCAAGATATATTAGGAAAAAAAATTTGTTTATCTGTAATATCAGGACCAACTTTTGCATACTATTTAGCTATTGGATTACCTACCGCAATGGTTTTAGCTAGCAATTGTAAAAAAACATGTATTAATTTAATTAATCAATTAAATTGCAATAAATTTTTAAAAATATGTAGAAGTACTGACTTAATCGGCGTACAACTTGGCGGTGTAATTAAAAATGTAATTGCTATTGCATCAGGAATGTCAGATGGTATCGGAATGGGACCAAATGCAAAAACTGCATTAATTACTCAAGGACTATTAGAAATGTCAAATTTAGGCAAAATAATGGGAGCTCAAAGATGTACATTTATGGGTCTATCTGGAGTAGGCGATTTAGTATTAACTTGTACAGACGATCAATCAAGAAATCGACGTTTTGGAATGCTATTAGCTCAAGGACTTAGTATAGAATCTGCAAAATTAAAAGTCGGACAAGTTATAGAAGGATATGAAAATATTAAAGAAATTTTGATGCTATCTTCTAAATATAAAACAGAAATGCCTATCATAGAACAAGTCTATCAAGTTTTATATTTAAATAAATCAGTGAAACGTTCTGCACTGAAACTACTTACAAGAATTAAAATAAATAAACAATAATTTATAGACCATATATATGATTAATAAAAAAAAATTTTTTTAATAAACGCATAAAACCTATATTAAGCAATTAAGCTTTGGAAGTTTTTTTATGTATTTTCGGGATAGAAATAACTAATCTTAGCCCTTTTAGGGGGCTGTTATCAATGCGAATATTTCCGTGATGTTGTAAAATAATTTTTTTTGAAATCGTCAATCCCAGTCCGATTCCTCTATTTTTAGAACGATTTGTATCAATTTTGTAAAAAGGTTGAAATATTTTTTCTCTTATATTTTCTTTAATTCCGGGTCCATCGTCATCTACTATAATAATTACTTGATTTTTTCGAACATAAAAGGCAACAGAAATCTTTCTATAAGAGTATTCTATTGCATTTCTAATAATATTTTCTAATGCATTTTCTAATGCATCCAAATCTCCTATAATATATCCTTGTTTGGGTAGAGAAATAATTTTTAATATTTTTCCTTTTTGATCAGCTTCAAATTGCGAATTAACTAATACATTATTCCAGAGTGTACAAAGTTGTAGTACATTTTTAGAATGTTCTATTTGCATATTATTTCTTGATAAAATAAATAAATTTTTAGTCATATAATCTAGTCTACTTATTTCTATTTCGATACGAGATGTTTCAAATAGATCCCCATATCTACGTTTAATTAAAGCTGTAATTAATTTTAATCGCGTTAAAGGTATACGTAATTCATAAGAAATATCAGATAACAAACATTTTTGCATGTTTTCAGTGCAATCTAGAGCATATATCATATTATTAAAATTAATACCAACAGATAACAGGGATTTAGGACCGCATTCTAATTCTGGAAATTTTTTACGACTACCTTGTGTCACTAAATTAATAGCATATTGAAATTTTTTTATTACTTTAGATATGTGCCAATATGATAAAAATATTAATGATGCAATTATAATAATAACTAAAAATTCAGTTGGATAATGTAATACTAAATTGAAAAAATTTATAAAGCTATTTTTGGTATTAATTAAACATATTTGATTTTTTTGTATATTTTGTATTATACAAATGAAAACAGATCGAATTTTATGATTTATATCATTTTTGAATAAAAATATAAAATTATTTTTTTTTATACAATATTTTATAATATAATTTATGTAGTTTCTTATTATTTTATGCATAAATAATAAATGATGTCTTTTATCAAAGAAATATTTTTTAATTACATTTGATATTTTTTTAAAAAAATTTTTTTTATTTTTCACGATTACGTATTCAAAGAAAATTTTAAAAATTTTATATAAACATTGATCTATTTAATTATTTAAAATGTTAATGTTGTTTTAATATTATTAAAACGAATTAAATAATTTTTTTTAAAAAAAATACTTACGTTTAAAATAATAAATATTAAATTAATAATAATTAGGTTGCAGATACCATTAGATATCCTTTACCTCTTAAAGTTTTAAACCAAGGTCTTGCATCATTTCTTGGAGGTAATTTTTTTCTCAAATTAGAAATGTGCATATCAATAGCTCTATCAAATGGAGTTAATTTTTTACCTAAGATTTCTTGACTCAAATACTCTCTAGATACTACTTGACCTAAGTTTTGTGCTAATAAAAATAGTAATGAAAATTCAGTACCAGTTAAATTTAAATTTATATCTCCAAAACATGCTTCTTGTCGACCTGGATTAAGATTTAATAAATCAACAAGTACAGAAGACTGCTTACTTGTTATATTTTTTTGAGTAAACCAGTAAGAACGTCTTAGAATAGCTCTAATTCTTGCTACCAGTTCACGATCATTAAATGGTTTTGTTAGATAATCATCTGCACCTAACTCTAATCCTAAAATACGATCTAATTCGCTACCACGTGCAGTTAACATGATAATAGGTATATGGTGTTTTTTTTGACGAATTTCTTTTAAAGTATCTATTCCATTTTTTTTTGGCATCATTATATCTAGTAATAATAAATCAATTGCATTATTTAGTTTAGATAGTGCCTGTTCCCCATCATATGCAACTTGCACTTCAAAACCTTCTAATTCTAAAAGTTCTTTTAATAAATCAATCAATTCGTAGTCGTCATCTACCAAAAGTAACTTATGCATATATGATATTCCTATTATATAATTTATATATTAAAATATTTTATTTTTTATTTTATTTAATAATTTAAGTTTATATAAAACTAGTGATTTTATTAGTTTTATTTATACAAAGTATTAGTTATTATATAATGATAAAAATAAATTTAATTTATCTATCTATATTTAAATATAGATCAGTGCATTAATATAAAATTAAAGATATAAGGTATTGAAAAAAAATATCAATAATTAATACTTAAATAAAAGCAAGATGCATATTGGATATAATATGCTTTTATATTATATAAAAATTCATTTTTTACTAAATAATTTTAACTAAATTAGAAAGTTTATTTTTTAATTAATATTTCTGATTGATATAAATATTTAGCATTCTTTTTTTTGTTATACGGTCTAATGGCAGAATTTGTCAGTAATTCAAAGCTTACTGCTCCGATTAACATATTGGGACGTAGTGCTATGGGGATATTGCCAGAATTATAAACTTCCAAAACAATATGTCCGGACCATCCTGGATCAATTCTATGCGAAGTTGCATGTACCATTAATCCTAATCGAGCTAATGAGGATTTTCCATCTAACCATCCGATGAGATTATCTGGTAATGTAATGCATTCTAGAGTTAATGCTAGTACCAATTTTCCTGGATGTAAAAAAAATATTTCTCTTTCATTAATTTCGATTTGCTTAGTTATTTTCTTTTGTAATAGTTCGTTATTTTTTTTTGATATGCGATTTGTATCAATATAATCTATTTTATATTCCGTGAAAATTCGAAATTTATTTGAAAGTTTTAGATCTACTGTTGCTCCGTTAATTCTATTTTGTGATGGCTTAGGAACTATAATTAATTGATTTTTATTTAACCATTTTTCAATGTCACGATCCGATAATCGCATACTTACCCTTTATAATGATCTAAGTAAATTTTTGTGTACATTTTATCAGTATAAGTGAAATATTCATATAATTTTTTAAATTAGTATAAAAAATCAAATATTAATATATTTATAAGTAAAACATATACTAACATAATAATTTTTTTTAATCTTAAATCTATAAAATATATAAAAATAAATTTACTAAAAATATATATCATTTATTATGATATTAAATAATTTTAAACTTGACATATTTCATATTATGAATATTAAAAAAAAAATTTTAATCACATGTGCTCTACCTTATGCAAATGGAGAACTCCATATCGGACATATATTAGAACATGTACAGGCTGATATTTGTGTAAGATACCATCGTATGCAAGGACATGACGTGTATTTTATTTCTGCTGATGATACTCATGGAACACCGATTATGTTAAAAGCAAAAAAAAATCAAATATCACCGAGTAAAATGATTTTTAAAATACATAGGCACCATAAACAAGATTTGTTAAGATTTAATATTTGTTATGACAAGTATCATGTAACGCATGGAAAAGAAAATTATCGACTATGCATTTTAATATATAAAATTTTAAAAAAGAAAAAATTAATTATTTCGAAAGAAATTACACAATTATATGATGTTAAAACAAATATGTTTTTATCTGATCGCCTCGTTCAAGGAACATGCCCTAGGTGTTTTACCACAAAACAATTCGGAGATAACTGTAGCTCATGTGGAGCAATATATTCTCCTATTGAACTAATTGATCCTAAATCAATTTTATCTAATTCTATTCCGGTAGAAAAAAAATCAAAACATTTGTTTTTTAATATACCATATTTTGAAAAATTTTTAAAAAATTGGATTAATTCTGGAGTTATAACAAGTGAAATTATAAATAAAATACAGGAGTGGTTTAAGTCAGGATTACAACCTTGGAATATTTCAAGAGATGCTCCATATTTTGGATTTAAAATACCTTTAATGCTAGAAAAATATTTTTATGTATGGTTTGATGCTCCAATTGGGTACTTAAGTACTTTTAGAATTTTATGTAAAGAAAAAAATAATAAATTTTTATTTCAAAATTTTTGGAACATAAATTCTAAATACTTAGTGTATCAATTTATTGGAAAAGATATTATTTATTTTCACAGTTTATTTTGGCCATCAATTTTACATGGAATTAATTTTCGTAAACCTACAAAACTCTTTGTACATGGACATGTAACTTTTTATGGTAAAAAAATATCTAAATCCAACGGCATGTTAGTAACAGTAAAAAATTATTTAAAATATTTTAATTCAGATTGTTTAAGATATTATTATGCTACAAAAATTTCTGCATACATTAATGATATTGATTTTAATTTTACTGAATTTATGCATAAAATAAACTCAGATATTATTAATAAAATTATCAACTTAGCTTCTAGAAGTGCGAGTTTTATTCATAAATACTTCCATGATAGTTTGTCTAAAAATATTGAAAATATTCAAATATATTCTAAATTTATTAATGCAGAAACTAATATTAGTAAGTATTACCGAGAGCAAAATATTAAACTTGTAATTCACGAAGTTATTAAATTATCTAATTTAGCTAATCATTATTTAAATGATAAAGCTCCATGGAACCTTACAGATATAAAAAAAGATGATGATTATTTACATGAAATATCTTCTATGGGAATCAATATGTTTTATATTATAATGATTTATTTAAAGCCAATTTTACCAGATTTAGCAAAAAAATCAGAAATATTCCTTAATAAAAAATTACGTTGGAACGATATTTCAAAACCGTTAACACTGCATCGTATTAATAAATTTCAGCCTCTATTGTCACGTATTACTCAGGAGCAAATTAATTCAATATTAAAAGAATTTACTGAAAAATAACATTATATGAACCAAATTTTTTAAAAAAATATATTTTAAATTTCGATAAACTTTTTTTAGAAAAATAAAATATTTTTGAAATAAAAAGTATTTAAAATTATAAATTATTTGGCTATGAATTAAAATTAAATTTTATTTTAAGATGAAATTTTTAAAATATTATTAGTACATATTATATAAATTAATAAAAAACATTTTCTTAATTTAATTTCAGATCTAATTATTAATAATTTATTTTAATGAATTAAAAGAAGTTTAGATAATTAATACAAATATAAATTTTAATATTTGTTAAATAAAACTTAAAAATATAAGTTTTATTTAATTTTCAAAAAAAATAAAATTAAGT
>JAVBJL010000006.1:0-63422 GCA_030827005.1 Wigglesworthia glossinidia
GAATATATTTATAAAATATTAGTTAATTAAATATTAAAAATAATATTAATTATATTTTTAATAAATTATTTAATTTTTAAAATGACTACTATTATTTTTTTAATTTTATAAACTTTCTATTAATCTAATAATTGAAATCAAGAATATAATGTAATATTACATTAAATGTATATAGTCTGAATTTTAGTAAAAAAAATAATTAATATTTTTAATATTTAAAACATTTTCATATTAAGCTTAGATTAAATTTTTTAAAATATAGTAATAATTTTTTAAGTGTTAATTTGACTTAATTGAATATATTAAATTTATAGAAATTTTATGCATATTGAATTTTAAATTATTATTTTTTGTTTAATTTTATTAAATTTTTAATTAAAATACGCATGTCTTCAGGAATATTTATTTTTAATTGCATAAAGATATTTTTAATAGGATGTATAAACGTAATTTTTCTTGCATGTAACGCGTGTCTATTAATATTTAACAATGGATTATAGTAATGAATTTTTTTTTGATCTATATATTTCGTATCTCCAACAATTGGATGCTGTATGTGTGCCATATGCACCCGAATTTGATGTGTTCTACCAGTTTCTAAATATAACTTAATATATGTATACTGTGCAAAATTTTTAATTACTTGATAATGTGTTGTAGCTAATTTTCCATCAATACTTATTTTCATACGAGTTTTAAAGTATTTATCGCGCGCAATAGGCGCGTTTATTGTTCCATGATAGATGATATTCCCATGCACAATTGCTCTGTATTCTCGTTTAATTTTTCTTTTTTTTAATGCTTTACAAAGAAGATTTTGTGCTACATATGTTTTTGCAATTATCATTAAGCCAGTAGTATTTTTATCTAATCTATGCACGATTCCGGATCTTTTTAAATATTTTAAATCAGGATAATGAGATAATATAATATTAAGTAAAGTATGATTTTTATTTTTACATCCGGGATGTACAACTAACCCACTAGGTTTATTAATTATAAATAAGTCTTGATCTTCGTATATAATGTTTAGATCAGTTTTTTTAAATTTAATATTGTAATTTTTTTCATTGATTGTAATTTCTATTATCTCTCCTCCTTTCATTTTTTTTTTAGGATTAATGATATATTGATTATTAACTTTTACTTGACAATTTATAATGAAATTTTTTATTTTTGTTCTAGAATATTGAGGAAATAATAATGCTGATACTCGATCTAATCTAATATTAGATTGACTCATTTCCACTTTAGAAACTAGCAATTGTGTATTATTCATGTAATATATATTTTTATTTTAAAAAAAATTAAAATCGATGTATTATTAAAATCTATTTAATTTTTAATTTTTTTTGAGAAGTTTATTTTGAAAAAATATGTAATATTGATAATTATAATCAACTGTATTCTAATCAACTATGTATCGTGCAATGAATATTTTTATGAAAAAACTAATATAAAAAAAACACATAATCTTGATGATTATAAACTATACGGTAATGATTATCATAAATTATATGATAATAGAAAAAAAAAATTTAAAACTTATTTGTATTTTTTGAAAAAATATCAAAATCATATTCATGCGACAACTATAAAAAAACATATTATATCAATGTACTTGAAGTATGAAAATTATGATTTGGAAAACATAGATTTATTTGATTTAACTATTAATCAGTTCATTCAATCTCATTCAGAAAGTATATATATAGATTTTTTGATTTATATCCAAGGAATGGTGTATAAAAAATACGATAAAAATTTTTCAAAATGTTTTTTTTGCATAAAAAAAATTGATTCTAACCCTAAATATGCATATTTAGCGTTAAAATCTTTTAAAAAGATAATCAATTATTATCCGAATAGCGTTTTTTTTAAAGATGCAAAAAAATTTATTTTTATTCTTAATGAAAGAATAGCCGATTATCATTTGAAAATAATACATTTTTATATTAAAAAAAACGCTCAAATTGCATACTATAATAGAATATTAGAAGTAATCAGTAACTTCCCGAACACTAAAGCTTCAAATTCTGTATTAAAATATTTAAAATAATACTATATGCATATATAAAATAAATTAATTTTATCAATTTATAGATTAATAATTATTAAAAATTTAACTCAGAAGGTGAATATAAGAAAAATGATAAATAATAATATTGTTAAATATATTATATATTTTATCTTATATATAAAAAATAAAAAAATTCAATGTGTATTTTTTTGTATTTTATTATATTTACAAATCGCTTTGTGGTTTGGAAAAAATAATATTATCCATTTAATAGAAATTAAAAAAGAAATTCAATTGCAATCTAAAAAAAATTTACAAAAAAAATTAAGAAATCAAGAATTAATTATCGAAATTAACTATTTAAAAAATCAAACAGATGCCATTGAAGAAAGAGCAAGAAATGAATTAAATATGATTAAACCGAATGAAGTTTACTATCGTATAATAGAAATTAAAAATATACAAAAGTAAATTTTAATGTACAAAAATAAGAGTTATCCTAAAATAATAGCTATTTGTCCCGCTGCAGGTATAGGTGCAAGAATGAAATACAAATATCCTAAGCAATACATAAAAATAAAAAATAAAACATTATTAGAACATTCTATTCATCTATTAGTCAAACAGATATGGATTAGAAAAATAATTATAGCTATTAATCAACAAGATCAATGGTACAAATCATTACCTATATTAAATAATAATAAAATACATATTGTTTTTGGAGGTCAATCACGAACAGATTCAGTTAGATGTGCCTTAAAATATGTTAAAAAAACAAACTGGGTTTTAATTCACGATGCTGTACGTCCTTGTTTGCATCAAAGTGATCTTAACCAATTATTAAAGAATTTATATACTCCATCTAATGGGATGATTTTAGCTTCTCCTGTAAACGATACCATTAAAAAAGTACACGGAAATCATATTTTACATACTATCCAAAGAAAAAATTTATGGCGCGCTTTAACTCCACAAATTTTTAATAAAAAAATTTTAGTACATTGTTTAAATACAATTTATAAAAGAGGCAAGTCTATTACGGATGAAGCAACAGCTCTTGAAGAATGCGGTTATGTATTAAATTTAGTACAAGGAAGATCAGATAATATTAAAGTTACATATCCTGAAGATTTAAACTTTGCAAAATTTTTTATTAATTGTATTAGGAGGTTTTAAATATGCGTATTGGTCATGGATTTGATATACATAAATTTGGCGCATATAATAAACCATTGATTTTAGGAGGAATTCATATTCCATATTTTCAAGGAGTTTTATCACATTCAGATGGCGATGTTATTATACATGCAGTAATTGATTCTTTATTGGGAGCTTGTGCGCTAGGAGATATCGGGATGCTATTTCCTAATGATGATCCTAGATATAAAAATATAAATAGCTGCATTTTGTTGCAAATTGTTTGGAATCAAATAAAAAAAAAATATAAAATAGGAAATATCGATATTACTCTATTTCTAGAAGAACCAAAAGTATCTTACTACATTCCAAAAATATGTCTATGTATTTCTAAATGTTTAAAATGTAAATACAATCGTATTAATGTCAAATCTTCTACTATGGAGGGTCTTGGGTATATTGGGACGCGTCAAGGTGTTGCCTCGGAAGCTGTGAGCATAATATTTTCAAATTAAAAATTTTATAAGTAATACAATTTTTTACTGCACACCTTCTACTTATTATGTAATGACAAAAGAAAGCGGCAGTTATTTTATACCAATATAAAGGTTAATAAAAACCAACTTTCTTTCATCAATTAAAATTTTTATAACATTAAATATAAATTTATTATATTTTTGATATATAATATGTTTATTTACTAATTATTCTTTATACCTCCAAATATTCCTAAGAAACTTGAAAATATATTGTATATTGATACATACAAACTAACTGTTGCTCGAATATAGTTATTTTCACCACCGAAAATAATATTATTTATTTCCCATATGATTGCAACTGAAGAAAAAATTATAAACATAATACTAATTGCTATTGATAAAGCTGAAATATGTAATATCATATTACTTATTATACAAATTAATAAAGCAACGCTACCAGAAATTAAAACGCTGGATAGTAACGATAAATCTCTTTTATTTTTCACACTATACATAGAACAAACAAAAAACACTAATGCAGTGCCAAATAAAGAAAATGCAACATTTTTTCCGCTACTTGCAGAAAAAATTATGTTAATAATCGGCGCAATCGTGTATCCCATAAATCCGGTTAAAGCAAATGTTGCTAAAATACCTGATTTTTTGTTAGATAAATAATTAACTAAAAATAATAAGCTATAAAATCCAATCAAAGTCGGAATTACGCCTAGGTATGGCAAATTTAATATGTTCGTAATAGTTGCAATTAAAGCAGAAAATGCAACAGTAATTGATAAAAGCAAATACGTATTACGTAGTACTTTATGTGTAGATAACGCAGATCTACTGCGTGAAAAAATTTCAATAGATCGATTCATAATGTTTTCCTGAAGTTTATTTTCAATATATGATAAAAAATTTAATTTTATGAATTTTAAATGCACTATATGTTAAAATGCAAATCTTTTAAATAAAGACGAATGATCCTTTACAATTTTTTTAATTATGTTATATATTATTATATCTGAGATAATTGGAGGAATGGCCGAGTGGATGAAGGCGCTGGTCTTGAAAACCAGAAAAGGATCTAGTCCTTTCGTGAGTTCGAATCTCACTTCCTCCGATAAACTTAATTTTACTGAAAAAATCTAAAAATAAAAAAATTACATACCACCTCTCTGTTATTTAATTTAAATATTCTTTCACAATCGATGCAAGACATTCGATATGACAATCTTGATCATTTAAAGCCGGAATATAATGAAATGAATTTCCTCCCGAATTTTTAAAAATAAGCTCATTTCTTATTTGTATTTCTTCTAAAGTTTCTAAACAATCCGAAGAAAAGCCAGGACAAATTATCTGGATGTTTTTTACATTTTTTTTAGGTAAATCAGAGATTATATTTGATGTGATAGGATGAATCCACGGAATTTTTCCAAATTGTGATTGGAAACTCATAATAATTTGGTTTTTAGGATAGTCCAAGACAGATATAAGTAATTTTTTTGTTGTTTTACATCTTTCTAAATAATCATCTCCATCTTCAATATATTTTTTCGGTATTCCATGAAAAGACAGAATTAAACGCTCCGGATATCCATTCATATTAAAGGAATTTTTAATGCTTCTTTTTAAAGCATGAATGTATTTTGTATTATCTGCGTAATCTCTAATAAAAATTACTGAAGGAATACTTCGATATTTTTTTAAAATATTTGCAACTTCATCGAAAACTGAAGCAGTTGTACTGCAAGAATATTGTGGATACAACGGTAAAATAATTAGTTTTTTTACATTATATTCTAATAACATTTTTTTTATAGCATTTTTTAATGTGGGCTCTCCATATCTCATTGCTAATTCTAAATGTATATTTGGCAAACTATTAACTAGTGCTTTTTTTTGGAGTACACTGTTTATCATTAAAGGAGACCCTTCTGATCTCCAAATTTTTTTATATAAGTTAGCTACTTTAGTAGAACGAATCGGTAAAAGATATACATGTAAGTATATTTTCCAAAATATTTTTGATATATCAATTACTCTTTTGTCGCTCAAAAAATCAGATAAGTATTTTTTCACTGATTTCTTGTTTGGCGCTTTAGGTGTACCTAAATTAACTAAAATTAATCCGGATTCAATTTTCATTTAAATTTAATTAAAAATATTTATGCTTTTAATTATTTATTAAAATCTTATTAATATTTTCGTGTATCTGATCGATTGTCAAAGACGCATCGATAATATGATATTTTAATTTTTTTTTTAATGTTTGTTGTTCATAAAAATCATGTAATAAAACATAATTTTTATTATATTCTTGTATTCGTATTTTCAACGTATTATTACAGTCATCTGTGCGTTTTTTTAGCATATGATTTTTTTCATTTAATTTAAAATTTGATTGAAATGTATCATTAATATGATATATTTTACCAGATATTTTATGGATTAATCTTCCAGAAATTCGTGGTAAAATTAATTTTTCTGGTATATATAAATCAAAGATAAAATCAATACAGATATGCCGTATGTACTTTGCTTGGCATAAAGTTCTAGGAAAACCATCTAAAATAAAACCGTTTAAACAATCTTTATTGTTTAATCTCTTTAAGATCATTTTTGTAATTATATGATCGTCAATTAAGTATCCTTTTTGCATTAGTATCTGATTCTCGTTTTTATTTTGATTACGTAATAAATCTCCGCTAGAAATTTTAGGAATATCGTATTTTTTAGAAATAATTTCTGATTGTGTTCCTTTCCCGCTTCCTGGTGGTCCAATAAAAATTATTTTCATATATTTTCCTATAATTCATTATTTTTTTTAAAATTGTTTCAACTAATTACATGATTAATCAATAAAGTATTAATACGATGAATAAACTTATTTGGATCTTCTAAATTCCCACATTCAGACAGTAAAGCTTCTTCCAGTAAGAGATCGATCCAATTATTAAATTTAATTTGATTTTTTAATTTAAAAATATATATGATTAAAGGATGTGTTGCGTTTATTTCAAAAATATATTTTATTTCAGGGCTATTTTGACCAGTTGAAATTAGTAATTTTGACATTTGTGTTGTAATATCGTTTTCGTCTGTAGTAACCGCTGCCGGTGTATTAATTAATTTTGATGTGAATCTTACATCTTTTACCCTGTCTTTTAAATAAGATTTAATTCTTAGTATCATAGAAGATAAATCTTTTTCTGATTTTTTTTGATCTGTAGTTTTATTACTAAAAATTTTTTCTAGATATGCATTATTTTTACTAATTGATTGAAATTCCATATTATTAAAAGATGTCATGTAATTCATCATCCATTCATCGATACGATCAAAAAGTAATAGAACTTCTATATTTTTTTCTTTTAATTTTTCTAAATGTGGATTATTTTTTGCAGATAAATAATTATCTGCTGTTATATAAAATATTTTTTCTTGATTTGATTGAATACGAGAAACATAATCATCCAGTGATACGCTTTGTATTTCCGATTGAGTGTGTGTCGAAGAAAATCTAAAAAGCTTTACTATATTTGTATAATTTAAATGATCTTCTGCAGGACCTTCTTTAAAAATTAATCCAAATTCTTTCCAAAAAACTTGATAATCATCAGGATTATTTTTAGATAAGTTATCTAACATGATTAAAATTCGTTTTGTTAAAGAATTTTTAATTATTTTTGTAATTTGATTATTTTGTAAAATTTCTCTAGATACATTGAGTGGTAAATCGTTTGAATCTATTATTCCTTTAACAAACCTTAAATAATTAGGGATAAATTCATTAGATTGATCCATAATAAAAATTTTTTTTACATATAATTTTAGTCCGTGTTTGTGATCACGGTTCCATATATCCCATGAAGCTTTTTTTGGTATATACAGTAAGCTAGTATATTCTTGATTTCCTTCTACATGATTATGGCTCCAAGATATTGGATTATGGTCGTCATTAAAAAAATTTTTATAAAATTCTTTATACTCAATATCATTGATTTTTGATTTTTTTCTTGTCCATAATGCTTGTCCGGTATTAATTTGTTGCCAAAATATTTTTGGTGATAAATCAGAAGTGATTATTTTATTTTTTTGCGTTTCTTTTGCTTCCATTTTAATCGGAAAGCTGATGTGATTTGAATATTTACAAATAATATTTTTAATTATTGTTTCATCTGCAAATGCTATCTCTGAAGTTTTTAGAAATAACGTAATTTCTGTTCCTGTTTCTTTTTTTTTAATTTTAGAAATTGAATATTCTCCTTGACCTTTTGATTCCCATAAAACTCCGTCGTATTCATCGGATAAAACAGATCTTGTGCGTACAGAAACTTTTTCAGAAACAATAAATGCAGAATAAAACCCTACTCCAAATTTTCCAATTAGTTGACTATTTTTTTCGGTATTTGATTTTATAGATTGTAAAAATTCTTTTGTACCAGATTTCGCGATTGTACCTAGGTTGTCTATTATTTCGTCATAAGACATTCCAATACCGTTATCTCGTATAATAATATTTTTTTTATTTTTATCGAATGATATTAAAATACATAATTTTTGTATTTTTTTATTTAGTTCTGGTTTTGATAAGGATAAAAATCGCAATTTATCTAGTGCATCAGAAGCATTAGAAATTAGTTCTCTTAAAAAAATTTCTTTATTAGAATATAGTGAATGAATCATTAAATGTAATAATTGCTTAACTTCAGATTGAAATTTTAAAATTTTTTTACCTTCCATATTGTTTTTCCTAACAATTTTAAATTTATTTAACTTAAAAATTTTTTGATAATTATTACGATTTATTTTTTATATTATTTAACTTTTTAAATTATTATATAATTTTTTTATTTAAAATGGCATTTTAAATCCGGGTGGTAATTGCATAGCGCTTGATACTGCTGCAATTTTTTCTTTTTGTACTTCTGAAATTCTACGAATAGCATCATTAAAAGCAGCTGCAATAAGATCTTCTAACATCTCTTTATCTGTTAATAAACTTTTATCGATTCTAACATAATTACAATTATGTGATCCATTTAATTTTATTTTTACTAATCCTGCTCCGGATTCTCCAATTGATTCTAATCGTGCAATTTCTTCTTGCATCCATTGCATTTTTTCTTGAATTTTTTGAGCTTGTTGCATTAAATTGTTCATTCCATTTTTATCAAACATTATTAATCTCTATGCATATTTAAACTATTATAGAATAATTAAAAAAATTATGGTATTCAAATTTATTTAACAATGATTTTATTTTTTTAAATTAAATTTAAATATATTTTTAAAAAATAATTGCAAATACTTAATGTATTTTTAATATCAAAATAAATTTATTATTACTTTTCAAAAAATTAAATTATAATTATTTTTTGTTATAAGTAATATTTTTAGTATTTATAAATGTAAATTTAAAATCAACTAATCTTAAGCTATTAAATGCAAAAAAGTAAAGTTAATATACTTAGTAAGTACACTTAAGATTTTAATGTCTTATTTAATTTTTAGAATATAAAAATGCTCTTAATATTATCATTTCTACTGCAATTTGTTGTTCTGGTGCATAAAGCAACTCCTGTCTCCCTTTAAGAAAAATCTGATAATAATTATGTAAGTCATTTTCGGAAATTTTATTTGAAATTTCCTGTAATTGAAGATATTTTTCTTTTTTCAATACATGTTTGTTGGGATAAATTTGAAAAAATGTAATTTGATGTATAAGTAACAATAATTTAATTAATACATCATCCCAATTTATAATTTTTTTTTCACATAATTTAAAAAAATTAATTAATTTTTTTTTATCAGATAAAACTAGAGATTTAAAAAGATTTAATACTTCGTCGATATTCAAAATACCTAACATATCAGATATTATACTAGATAAAATTTTGTTTTTTCCTAAAATTAGAGCTTTTTCTGTCAAACTTAAAGCATTTCTCATACTTTTTTGAGAATTTTGTGCTATTAAATCCAAGGCATATTCTTCATAATAAACATTTTCTAAAGTTAGAATATTTTTTAATCGATCAATAATGAATTTTTTTTTCAAAGGATTAAGATTTAGATGTATACATCTTGAAAAAATAGTTTCTGGTATTTTATATAGTTCAGTAGTTGCTAGTATAAACTTTGCATGCAATGGAGGTTCTTCTAATATTTTTAATAAAGCATTAAAGCTATATTTAGATAACATATGTACTTCATCTATAATATAGATTTTATATTTTCCTTTTGAAGGAGCATATTGAATGGTATCTAGAATTTCTTTTATATATTCTATCTTTGTATAAGATGCAGCATCGATTTCTATTAAGTCGATAAAACAATTATTATCAGATTCTTTACAATTTTCACATGATTGACATGGATAAAAAGTGATACCATTTTGACAATTTAATCCTTTTGCAATTAGTCTTGCAAGACTAGTTTTTCCTGTGCCTTTTATGCCGCTTATAAGATAAACGCTTTGAATTTTTTTTAAAATAAAACTATTCTTAATTAATTTTAAGATATGGTTTTGACCAACTAATTCACAAAAAACTTTAGGTCTCCATTTTAAAGTTAGTGGTTTATAATGCATAAGATTTTTATCAATAAAAGTATGTATAAATATTATATAATAAATAATTGTTTATATAAACTATAATATCGAATTAGTATATAATATTAAACAATTTACAATTTAAAATTGTGATTTAAATATAAAATTTTTATAATTTTGTTGTTAAAATAAATTTATATTATAAATTATATGAATATTAAAATTGTTATTTTAACATTTCTATTTTTTATATATTTTTTAAAGTAGTTAAAATTATTTAATTAAATATATTTAATAAATATACACATGATTTAAAATTTATTTTTTATTATATATTGAATATTGCTAATAAATTATTAATAAAATTTTCTATTAAAAAATGTAAATAAATAATCGGTAAAAAAATGAAAAAAATAGATTATCTTATGCGTTTAAGAAAATGTCGAACGTTGGCCACCTTAGAACGTGTAATTGAACAAAATAGATATAAGTTGTCAAATGACGAACTAGAAATTTTTAATTCTGCAGCTGATCATAGATTGGCAGAAATTACTATGAATACTTTATACGATAAAGTTCCTAATTCAGTATGGAAGTATGTACGTTAATTTATAAAATTTTAAAAAAATATTTCAATAAAGTTTTGGCATGGCCAGAGTGGTGTCCAGTATGCATTAGCACATATTGAAAGGGCTACGACTGCTTCCTTTCGGACCTGATCGAATTTGCACATACAATATTGCTTTGCATACTGGTAAAACATCATATGTTAATATAAATTTAATTATCTCTTAAATTAGCTTTTAAAAGTTCTTTCAAATTTTCAGATGCTTCATCGACGCTTATGTGATTTATAGGTAAAGTATTATTTTTTTGTTTACGTCGTAATAATCGCTTTTTATGATATGCATATCCAGTTCCTGCTGGAATTAATCTTCCAACGATCACATTTTCTTTTAAACCTCTTAATTCGTCTTTTTTTCCAGATACAGCGGCTTCTGTCAATACACGAGTTGTTTCTTGAAAGGAAGCTGCAGAAATAAAAGATTCTGTTGCTAAAGATGCTTTCGTAATCCCTAATAAATCTCGAGAATAAGTGATTTTATTTGATGTTTTCATTGTGTTATTTGCTATTCTAATACGAGAAAACTCTATTTGTTCACCTTCTAAAAATTCTTGGGTTTTACTATTTTTAATAGTTGCTTTTTTTAGCATTTGACGAATAATTACTTCAATGTGTTTATCATTAATTTTTACTCCTTGCAGCCTATATACTTCTTGCACTTCATTGACGATATATTTAGTTACTGCATGCACTCCTCTCAATCGTAGTATATCGTGTGGAGATTCTGGACCGTCGGAAATTACATCTCCTTTTTCTACACGTTCTCCTTCAAAAACATTTAAATGTCTCCATTTTGGAATCATTTCTTCGTATACATCTTTTCCGTCAATAGGTGATATTATTAATCTTCTTTTTCCTTTTGTTTCTTTTCCAAAAGAAATAATACCGCTAATTTCTGCTAAAATCGCAGGTTCTTTAGGTTTACGTGCTTCAAATAAATCTGCAACGCGTGGTAGTCCGCCGGTGATATCTTTAATTCCGCTAGTTTCTAAGGACAATCGCGCTAATATATCTCCGCTATTAATTTTTGATCCATTTTCTAATTGTAAAATGGATTTTCCTGGTAAAAAATATTGAGCAGGAATATCTGTTCCTGAAAGGAAAATATCTTCTCCCTTTTCATTAATAATTTTTAAAGCAGGACGTAATTCTTTATTTATTCCTGTACGTTCTGCTGTATCTAATACAGAAATAAAGGATACTCCTGTTAGTTCGTCTGTTTGACGTGTAACTGTTTGACCTTCTATAATATCAATAAATTTTATATATCCGCTTACTTCAGTAATAATTGGAATAGTATGAGGATCCCAATTTGCAATTACTTCTCCGCTATAAATTTGTTGTTCATTATTTTTATTCACAATTGCACCGTATGGAAGTTTATATTTTTCTTTTGTTCTACCAAATTGGTCAACAATTTTTAGTGAAGCATGGCGTGAAGTTATGATAATATTATTTTTTTCTGTAGTAACAAATTTAGCATTATTTAACTTTACAGTTCCATTATTTCTTGCTTGAATATTAGATTCTGATGCTGATCTTGCTGCTGCACCTCCTATATGAAATGTGCGCATTGTTAATTGTGTACCTGGTTCTCCTATAGACTGAGCTGCAATTACCCCGATGGCTTCCCCTTTGTTAACTAAATGACCTCTTGCTAAATCTCTACCGTAACATTTTGCACATACACCAAAATTTGTTTCACAAGTTACAACTGAACGGACTTTAATTTTGTCTATTGAATTAGTTTCTAGGATATTACACCATTTTTCACTTAATAATGTGTTGCGATTTATTAAAATATTGGATGTAGATCCGGGTTTTAAAATATTTTCTGATATTACTCTACCTAATACTCTTTCTCGTAATGGTTCTTTAACTTCTCCTCCTTCAATTACTGGAGTCATAGTGATTCCGGATAGTGTTTCACAATCGTCTTCTGTAACTACAAGATCTTGTGCAACATCTACTAATCTTCTGGTTAAATAACCTGAATTTGCAGTTTTTAATGCTGTATCTGCAAGTCCTTTACGTGCTCCATGAGTGGAAATAAAATATTGTAATACATTTAATCCCTCTCTAAAGTTTGCAGTAATTGGCGTTTCTATGATGGAACCATCTGGTTTTGCCATTAATCCTCTCATTCCCGCAAGTTGTCTGATTTGAGCGGCTGAACCTCTCGCTCCAGAATCAGCCATCATAAAAATATTATTAAAAGATACTTGGTCATGTTTTACACCATGATGATCAATAACAATTTCTGTAGATAAATTTTGCATCATTGCCTTGGCGACACGTTCATTTGCTGCGGCCCAAATATCAATAACTTTATTATATCTTTCTCCTGCAGTAACTAAACCAGATTGAAATTGTTCTTGAATTTCAGATACTTCTTTTTCGGCATCTTGAATGATTTTAGATTTTTTTGAGGGTATTACGATATCGTCGATTCCAACAGAAGCTCCTGATTTTGCAGCATATGAAAACCCAGTGTACATAATTTGATCTGCAAATGTTACTGTGGGTTTTAAACCTAAAACACGATAGCATGTATTGAGCATATTAGAAATTGATTTTTTTCCTAATACTTGATTGACTAAAGAAAAAGGAAGCCCTTTTGGTACAATCATCCATAAAATGCATCTTCCGATTGTTGTATCTAATAGTCTTGTTGTTTTTGTAAACTTATCACTATTTGATAATTTATATTCTGTAATTCTTGCCTTGACTTTTGCATGTAAATCTGCAATTTTTGAGTGATATATACGTTCTGCCTCTTTTGGACTGCTTAATAGCATCCCTTCTCCTTTTTGATTCATGCGATCACGTGTCATATAATATAAACCTAAAACGACATCTTGTGATGGTACGATGATAGGTTCTCCATTTGCAGGAGATAAAATATTGTTTGTAGACATCATAAGTGCGCGTGCTTCTAATTGAGCTTCTAATGTTAGTGGTACGTGTACTGCCATTTGATCCCCATCAAAATCAGCATTATAAGCAGCGCAAACTAGAGGATGTAATTGAATTGCTTTACCTTCGACTAGTATGGGTTCAAATGCTTGAATTCCTAATCGATGTAAAGTAGGTGCTCGATTTAGCATTACTGGATGTTCTTTAATTACTTCTTCTAGTATATCCCATACTATACCGTCTTCTCTTTCGACCATTTTTTTTGCAGCTTTAATAGTTGTTGCAAATCCATTTAGCTCTAATTTTCCATAAATAAATGGTTTGAATAGTTCTAGGGCCATTTTTTTTGGCAACCCACATTGATGCAATTGTAAATATGGTCCAACTGTTATTACGGATCTACCTGAATAGTCGACTCTTTTTCCAAGAAGATTTTGGCGAAAACGTCCTTGTTTTCCTTTAATCATGTCTGCTAAAGATTTCAATGGACGCTTATTAGATCCTGTAATAGCACGTCCACGACGACCATTATCTAATAGTGCATCGACAGCCTCTTGTAACATGCGTTTTTCGTTACGCACTATAATATCGGGAGCTGCTAAATCTAAGAGTCTTTTTAATCGATTATTTCGATTGATGACTCTACGATATAAATCGTTTAAGTCTGATGTGGCAAAACGACCTCCATCTAAAGGAACTAAAGGTCTTAAATCAGGTGGAAGTACGGGTAAAACATTTAGTATCATCCACTCTGGTTTATTTCCAGATTGTATAAATGCTTCTAATAATTTTATACGTTTAGTTAATTTTTTTCTTTTGGTTTCGGAATTTATTTCTAGTAATTCTTGACGAATTTGATTACATGTTTCTTTTAAATTCATATTTTTTAATAAGTCTTGAATAGCTTCTGCTCCCATTTTTGCATCGAATTCATCTCCAAATTCTTCTAAAGCATCTAAATATTGTTCTTCTGTAAGAATTTTACGTTGATTTAAGTTGGTCATTCCTTCTTCAATAACTACATAAGATTCAAAATACAATACACGTTCAATATCTCTTAAAGGCATATCTAATAAAAGCCCAATACGTGATGGTAATGATTTTAAAAACCAAATATGTGCAGTAGGAGAAGCTAATTCTATATGCCCCATTCTTTCGCGTCTTACTTTTGTTTGTGTTACTTCTACTCCGCATTTTTCACAAACAACACCACGATGTTTTAATCTTTTATATTTTCCACATAGGCACTCGTAATCTTTTACCGGACCGAAAATTCGTGCACAAAACAGACCATCTCTTTCTGGTTTAAAAGTGCGATAATTAATTGTTTCTGGTTTTTTAATTTCTCCAAATGACCATGATCGAATCATGTCGGGAGATGCTAAAGCAATTTTAATTGCGTCAAATTCTTCTATTTTATTTTGAGTTTTTAAAAATTTTAATAAATCTTTCACAAATTATTCTCTATTTTATACTAAATTAACGTAAATGAATTGTTTTAGTTACTTTCTTCTAATTCAATATTAATCCCTAAGGATCGGATTTCTTTTAAAAGTACATTAAATGATTCTGGCATTCCAGGCTCCATTAAATGACTTCCATCAACAATATTTTTATACATTTTAGTACGTCCATTAACGTCATCAGATTTCACAGTGAGCATTTCTTGTAGTGTATAAGCTGCCCCGTAAGCTTCTAGAGCCCATACTTCCATTTCTCCAAATCTTTGACCTCCAAATTGGGCTTTCCCACCTAACGGTTGTTGTGTGACTAAACTATATGATCCAGTAGATCTTGCATGCATTTTATCATCTACTAAATGATTTAATTTTAACATATACATATATCCTACAGTAACTGGTCTATCAAATTTTTCTCCTGTTTGTCCATCGAATAATGTAATTTGACCGGAAGTAGGGCAATTACTAAAATCTAATAATTCTTTGATTTCTTTTTCTTTAGCGCCATCAAAAACTGGTGTAGATACTGGCATACCATATTTTAAATTATTTGCAAGTTTTATAATTTCTAAATCTGAAAATTTTTCCAAATTTATTTTTTGTCGAATTCCATTTCCTAAATTATAAGCATCTTGTATAAATTTACGTATTTTGGATATTTTTTTATTTGTTTTTAACATGTTATCAATCATATCCCCGATTCCTTTTGCTGCTAAACCTAAATGAGCTTCTAAGATTTGACCAATATTCATTCGAGATGGCACTCCTAGTGGATTTAAAACCATATCTACTGGTATTCCATTTTTATCATATGGCATGTCTTCAATCGGTGTAATTTTAGATATTACTCCTTTATTTCCATGTCTACCTGCCATTTTATCTCCAGGTTGAATTTGTCTTTTTACTGCTAAATAGACTTTAACTATTTTTAAAACTCCTGGAGCTAAATCATCTCCTTGAACAATTTTTTTTCTTTTAATTTCTAATTTATTTTCAAATTCTTTTTGTAAATTAGAATATTTTTTTACTAAAGTTGTTAATTTTAATTTTATATTTTGATCTTTAAATATTTCACGATCCATATTTCCTTTTAATATGTTCAAAAGTATATCGGTATTAATATTATTATTTTTTAGTATTTGAATAATTTGCATTTGTAAACTAATTTTAAAAATTTCTAATTCTTCAAGAAGATTTTTTTTTGCAATTTTTAATTGCATTTCTTCGATTTCCAGAGCTCTTTTATCTTTTTTAACACCATCTCTAGTAAATATTTCAACATCAATCACTGTGCCTGATACTCCATTAGGAACACGAAGAGATGAATCTTTTACATCAGAAGCTTTTTCTCCAAAAATAGCACGTAGTAGTTTTTCTTCTGGAGTTAATTGAGTTTCTCCTTTTGGGGTAACTTTACCTACTAAAATATCGCCTCCTTTGACTTCAGCTCCGATGTATACGATTCCTGATGCATCTAATTTTAATAAAGCGTTTTCGCTAATATTTGGAATATCTGAAGTAATTTCTTCTGCACCTAACTTTGTATCTCTTGACATACATGCCAATTCTTGAATGTGTATTGTAGTAAATCTATCTTCGTGCACTACTCGTTCAGATACCAACATAGAATCTTCAAAATTATATCCATTCCATGGCATAAAAGCTATACGCATATTTTGTCCAAGTGCTAGTTCTCCTAAATCTGTCGATGGTCCATCTGCTAGCACATCTCCTCGTTCTATTTTATCTCCTAAAAAAATACATGGTATTTGATTAATACATGTATTTTGATTTGATCGAACATATTTTGTTAAATGATAAATATCTACGCCAACTTCTCCATGTAAAATTTCTTTATAATTCACTTTAACAATAATTCGTGAGGCATCTACGTATTGTATAATTCCTCCTCTTTTTGCAACAGCAGTTACTCCGGAATCTACTGCTACTACTCTTTCCATTCCAGTTCCCACTAGTGGCTTTTCAGTACGTAAAGTAGGAACTGCTTGACGCTGCATATTTGCGCCCATTAATGCTCTATTTGCATCGTCATGTTCTAAAAATGGAATTAAAGATGCTCCAACAGAAACAATCTGTTGTGTAGAAACATCCATATAATGGACTTCTGAAGGACTAAACAAACTAGATTCTCCTTTATGTCTACATGTAACAAAATCGTCAATTAAATGTCCATTGATATCTAAATTAGTATTAGCTTGAGCGATAATAAATTTACCTTCTTCTATAGCTGAAAGATAATGAATATCATCTGTTACAATGCTATTTTGTACGCGTCTATAAGGTGTTTCTAAAAAACCATACTCGTTAGTACGTGCATATACGGATAGCGAGTTTATTAATCCTATATTTGGCCCTTCTGGTGTTTCAATAGGACAGACTCTGCCATAATGTGTTGGATGAACGTCTCTTACTTCAAAACCTGCACGTTCACGTGTTAATCCACCTGGACCTAAAGCTGAAATACGACGTTTATGCGTAATTTCTGATAAAGGATTATTTTGATCCATAAATTGAGACAATTGACTAGATCCAAAAAATTCTTTTACTGCCGCTGATATAGGTTTAGCATTAATCATATCTTGCGGCATAATTGTATCTAAGTCTCCTAAAGATAATCTTTCTTTTACGGCTCTTTCAACCCTGACTAATCCTATTCTAAATTGATTTTCAGCCATTTCTCCTACAGATCTAATACGTCTATTTCCTAAATGATCAATATCGTCTATTTCGCTTTTTCCATTACGGATGTCAATTAATCGTTTAATAACATCAATAATATCTGTTTTACTTAGTAGGCTAGAGCCATTTGAAGTATCTCTTGCAAGAGAACGATTAAATTTCATTCTTCCTACTGATGAAAGATCGTATCTATCTTCTGAAAAAAATAAATTTTCAAATAAATTTTCAGATGCTTCTTTAGTTGGAGGTTCACCTGGTCGCATCATACGATAGATTTCTATTAATGCGCTAGTTTGATCATACGTAGAATCAATACGTAAAGTCTCGGAAATATAAGATCCATGATCTAAATCGTTTGTAAATAAAGTTTTAATTGATTTAAATCCAGATTTTTGTAGTTTTAGTACGGTTTCTGTAGTAATTTCTGTATTTGCAGTAATAATGATTTTGTTACTTTTTTCATCAATATAATCTTGAATGACAACTTTTCCTATGATGTATTCAAAGGGTACTTGAATTTTTGAAACGTTATCGATTTCCAATTTTCGAATATGTTTTGCAGTAATACGTCTACCTTTTTCAATATAAATTTTTTTCTGTGAAATTATATCAAATAAGGCAGTTTCTCCGCGTAAACGTTTTGGAATGAGATGCATAAACAGTTCTTTTTTATCGATATAGTATGTAACACTTTCGAAGAAAATGCTCAACATTTCTTCAATATTAATATTTAAGGCTTTTAAAAGCACTGTAACGGGTAATTTACGACGACGATCAATTCGTACAAATAAATGATCTTTTGCATCAAATTCAAAATCCAACCAAGATCCTCTATAAGGAATAATACGTGCATTATATAATACTTTTCCAGAAGAATGCGTTTTTCCTTTATCGCTATCAAAAAATACACCCGGACTACGATGTAATTGAGATACTACAACTCTTTCTGTTCCATTAATAATAAATGTTCCATTATGTGTCATTAGTGGGATTTCTCCCATATAAACTTCTTGTTCTTTTATATTTTTTACTATATTTTTTGATTCATCGTCATATACTACTAAACGTAGTACGACTCTCAATGGCGCTGAAAATGTTGCACTTCTTATTTGACATTCTTTTACATCAAAAACAGGTTCTCCAAGACGATAACTAACGTATTTTAACTCTGCATTTTTATTATAACTTTTTATGGGGAAAATTGAACAAAGAGCTGCTTCTAGTCCATATAATCCATTTGGATCACGTTCTATAAATTTTTTAAATGAATCAATCTGAATAGCAAGTAGATATGGTATATTTAAAACTTGCGGACGTTTTCCAAAGTCTTTTCGAATGCGTTTTTTTTCAGTATAAGAATAAAGCATGAGTTCCCCGGGATAAATTAAAATTTAAGCATTAAATAATTAATATTGATATAAAATTTATTTTTTGTTTGATAAAATTAATTTATTATATATTTGTAGCTATTGTAATATATGAATTTTATTTACGAGTTATATTATTATACTTAAATAATTTTTTACTCAATTTTATAAAAAAAGAAGCTGGTGGTTTCCTGCACCAGCTATTTTATAAAAAATAACTTTCAAAATAAAAAATTTTATTGTAATACAACTTTAGCTCCAGAAGCTTCTATAGATTTTTTTAAGGATTCTGCGTCATTTTTACTTAATCCGGATTTCAAGATCACTGGAAGCGATGATTCTACTAAATCTTTCGCTTCTTTTAAACCTAAATTTAGCTCGGATCGAACAACTTTAATGACGGATATTTTATTTTTTCCAATTTCGCTTAATGATACTTCAAATTCGGATTTTTCTTCTGATTTTTTAGATGTATTAGATTCAGAAGCAATATTAGAGGCAATTGAAGAAACGCCAAATTTTTTTTCCATCATAGAAACCATTTCGGAAATTTCTAATACTGACATTTCAGCAACTGCATCTAAGATTTGTTGCTTGGTTATTGACATTTAATATGCTCCTAAAATTTTTTTTATTTTAATATTATTTAATATCTTTATTTTGTTTAATAAATATTAGCACACGTATAAATTTTCTGATGGATATCTCTTGTATAATTGTAATAAAATTTATTATTGATTCTTCGTATGTTGGTAAACTTACTAAGTAATTAATATCAGACCCAAATAAAACTTTTTTTTCAAATATTGCGATTTTCATTCTAAATTTATTATATTTTTGTTCAAATTCTTTAAACAAACGAGCTCCGGATCCTGGATGTGAATAAGAAAAAGCAATTAGATTGGGACCATTGATTTTATCCTTTAAATTTTTAAAATCAATACATAAGTTTGATAAATTTATTAATGTATTACGTACATATTTTATGTTAATTTTTAATTTTCTGCTTTTTTTTCGCAAAGCATTGATCTGATTTGCTTTGATTCCAGTCGGATCTGCAATAATAATGGATAGTGCAAATTTCATGCATTGATTAATATCAGAAATTATATTTTGTTTCTTTTGAAGATTTAAAATCATCTTTTATCCTATAAAATATTGGAAAATTTTTAATATATAAATATGACGATAAATATTTTGAAAAATTACTATAAACTTATAGATTTATTCAACTTTTCATATAAACTTGATTTTTATATTTTGTTATTTAAAATTTTAAAAAAATATTTATGTGTATATCGGTGTTATTTAAGTGCAGAGTTAATCTTTATTTATTTGTAAAAATTCATTATGATTTAATAAAACACTACCTCCCATTGTTGTTGAAAGACTAACTTTTTTTATAAATGACCCCTTGACTTGATTTGGTTTATGTTTCAATAAACTTTTTAAAAGTGTTAATAGATTGCTTTTTAATTTATAAGATTCAAAATTAATTTTTCCAATAGTTAAATGTACTATCCCGTATTTATCATTACGATAATTTACTTGTCCTTTTTGAATATTTTCAATTGTTTTTTTTATGTTACTTGTGATAGTGCCATTTTTTGGATTAGGCATTAATCCTTTTGGTCCTAGAATAGGTCCTAATTTTTCAACAATAGACATTGCGTATGGAGTTGAAATTACATAATCAATATGAATTTTTTTATCTTTTTTTATTTTATCTGCTATTTCTTCCATTCCAGATAATTCTACACCTAAATCAAACGCGATTTTTTTATCTAAACCGTCAGCAAAAACTACCAATAATTTTTTTTTTTCTATTCCATATGGAAAAATAATAGAATTTTGAATGTTTTGATCAGAATTTTTTGAATTAATATTTAAATTAATTGCAGTATCAACATTTTCAATAAATTTAGCTTTAGGAAAAGAATATATTAATTCTATCGCTTTTTCAAAATCGTAAAACTGACCGATAGAAATTTTTTGGGAAATGAAACGCATTTTTTTTGTTATTTGAGACATGTTAATCCTCTATTAAAAATCCCATGGATTTTGCAGTTCCAATAATTGATTGAGATATAGCATTTAAATCTTTACCTGTCATATCAGGTTCTTTTTTTTTAGCAATTTCTTGGATTTGTTTAAAAGATACAGTACCTATTTTTTTTTCTTTTGAATTACTTGATCCTGATTTAATATTAGTTAATTTTTTTAAAAAAAACGATGTTGGAGGAGTTTTCATGACAAATGAAAAAGTTCTATCGTTATATACTGAAATTATTACTGGAATTGGTGTGTCTTGATCAATATGACTTGTTTGATTATTAAAAGATTTGCAAAATTTAATTATATTAATTCCTTGCTGGCCTAATGCGGGTCCAATTGGAGGGCTTGGATTCGCAGATCCAGCTTTAATTTGTAATTTTATATATCCTTTAATATTTTTTTTCATAAAAAACCCGCGTAATTTTGTTATTTATACTTTGTTAATACAAAAAATTAATTTTTTTCTAATTGACTAAAATCTAACTCTACCGGAGTTGCTCGTCCAAAAATTGATACTGATACTTTTAATCTATTTTTTTCGTAATCTACTTCTTCTACTACACCGTTAAAATCTGAAAAAGGACCATCTTTTACTCTTACTAATTCTCCAGGTTCAAATAAAGTTTTTGGACGTGGTTTGTTACCTATTTTTTGTAGACGTTTTATAATAGATTCAACTTCTTTATCACTAATTGGAGCGGGCTTATCTGATGTTCCTCCGACAAATCCCATAACTTTTGGAATGCTACGTACCATGTACCAACTGGTATCATTCATAACCATCTGTATTAAAACATATCCTGGAAAAAATTTTCTTTCGCTTTTTTTGCGCTGTCCATTTCGAATTTCAATTACTTCTTCCGTTGGAATCATTATATCTCCAAAAAAATTCTCCATTTTATATAGTTTTATATGTTCTTTTAGAGATTTTGATACTTTAGATTCAAAACCTGAAAATGCTTGAATTACATACCAGCGTTTTTTTTGCATTTCAGACATCTTTTAGAACCTCAGTCCAGTGATAAAAGATATAATTCGAATCAGCAAGCTATCTAGTCCCCATAGTAAAAGAGACATAACGAGAGTGACTAGAGAAACTATTAAAGTAGTTTGTAATGCTTCCTGAAAAGAAGGCCAAATTACTTTTTTCATTTCTTTACACGATATATAAATAAATTTTACTATTTGTTTCCCTTTTAATGTTATGGTGGATAAAAAAATTGCAAAAAAAACTATTAATGAAATACTGATGGTTTTTATTATTTTATTTTCAACCGGAAATAATTCGCTAAATAAAAATGCTATTATTAAAACAATTATTGTAATAATCCAAATAATTAAGTCCGTTTTATTTTTGTTATTACGGTTTTTTTGATATCCGATTTTCATTTAAATAAAAACTTGCGAAAAATTTTAAGAAATAATTTTTGATACAATTCCTGCTCCAACAGTACGTCCGCCTTCTCGAATCGCAAATCGTAACCCGTCGTCCATTGCGATTGGGGAAATTAGTTTTACAGATACTTTAACATTGTCTCCGGGCATAACCATTTCCATACCTTTTGGTAGTTCGATACTTCCAGTAACATCGGTTGTTCGAAAATAAAATTGAGGTTTGTATCCATTAAAAAATGGTGTATGACGCCCGCCTTCTTCTTTTTTCAATACGTATACTTCTGATTCAAATTGTGTATGTGGTTTGATTGATCCTGGTTTAGATAAAACTTGCCCTCTTTCTACATCTTCTCGTTTAGTTCCTCTTAGTAAAATACCGACATTTTCACCTGCTCTACCTTCATCGAGTAATTTACGAAACATTTCTACTCCGGTACATATTGTTTTTACTGTTTTTTTGATTCCAACAATTTCAATTTCTTCTCCTACTTTTACCGTTCCAGATTCAATTCTTCCCGTTACAACTGTTCCTCTTCCGGATATCGAAAATACGTCTTCTATTGGTAGCAAAAATGGTTGATCGATTAATCTTTTTGGTTCTGGGATATAGCTGTCTAGAGCTTCAGATAGGTCTAGTATTTTTTTTGTCCAAATAGAATCGTTTTCTAGTGCTTTTAAGGCAGATCCTCTAATTATTGGAATTTCTTCTCCTGGAAAATCATATTGTGATAATAATTCTCTGATTTCTATTTCTACTAGTTCTAATAATTCTTCGTCATCTACCATATCACATTTATTCATAAATACAACTATGTATGGAACTCCTACTTGACGTCCAAGCAGTATATGTTCTCGTGTTTGAGGCATGGGTCCGTCTGTTGCTGCTACTACGAGAATTGCACCGTCCATTTGTGCAGCTCCGGTAATCATGTTTTTTACATAATCAGCATGACCTGGACAGTCTACGTGTGCATAGTGTCTTTTATTAGTATCGTATTCTACGTGAGATGTATTAATAGTTATTCCTCGAGCTTTCTCTTCTGGCGCATTATCAATTTGATCAAATGCTCGAGGATTACCTCCATATTTTTGAGCTAATATGGTTGTGATTGCAGCGGTTAATGTAGTTTTTCCGTGGTCTACATGCCCGATTGTACCAACATTAATATGCGGTTTAATTCTTTGAAACTTTTCTTTAGACATTGTAGTTTCCTAGTTAAAGATTATTTTGTATTGTTTTTGGCATATTTAATTTTTTATTTTTAATAAAATATAGAAAATTTTTTATTTAAATTTTAAACAATTATATTGGCGTATAAAAAATCGAATTTTTTTAGTTTTTAAAAAATATATAAAGAAGCATGTATGTGGTGAATAATGCTGACAGGCAGATTTGAACTGCCGACCTCACCCTTACCAAGGGTGTGCTCTACCCTTCTGAGCTATATCAGCTGATTTAGCGGGCAGCGGGAGTCGAACCCGCATCATCAGCTTGGAAGGCTGAGATAATACCATTATACGATGCCCGCTATTTAAAGTCTAGTGTTTAGTTAAAATTAGTAAGACTAGATAATTTTAGTATGAATCATATTTTAAAGATTTTTTATATTTGGTGGGGGAAGGATTTGAACCTTCGAAGTCTATGACGGCAGATTTACAGTCTGCTCCCTTTAGCCGCTCGGGAACCCCACCATAAAGATGATGCCGGCAAAAGGAGTCGAACCTTCGACCTACTGATTACAAGTCAGTTGCTCTTCCGTCTGAGCTATACCGGCTACATAAATTTATTTTTATCGTATATTATATAATTGATAAAAATTTTCGATTAATTCTAATATATATTAGTAAAAATAGCAATTTTAATTTATCAAAAAATTTTCAATTTTTTACATAAATTTAGTTAAAATATTTTGATATTAATCATTTAATTTTTGTTATTATTTAAATACTTAATATCTATATTAACTTTATATGAAAACTAATCAGGAAACTTATGTATATTTGGCAAAAGTGATTTATAAAAATTTTTTGTCGAAGATTAAAAAATCTCAAATAAAATATGGAAAATATTATGTTTTAGATAACTTATCGCCTTATATCGTATCTATTTATGGTAGTGTAGCATCTGGAAAAAGTACAATAGCATGTATTCTAAAAACTTATCTTGCTAATCATGCAAAAAATATTACAATAGAAATTGTTCAAACAGACGTATTTCTATATTGTAATCAAGTATTAAATAAAATGGGATTAATGCAAAAAAAAGGATTTCCGGAATCTTACGATATTAGGAAATTATCAAATTTTTTAATAAATTTCAAAAAATATAAAACATCGTGTTTTTTGCTTCCACAATATTCTCATATAGAATATGATATTTTACCAACAAAAAAGCTAATGTTTAAAACACATATATTAATTCTTGAAGGACTAAATTTTTTATATAACAAGAAAGAAAAAAATTTTTTATTTATTAACGATATTGATTTGTTGGATTTAATAGATTTTAATATATATATTGATGCAAAAGAAAACTATATTAAAGATTGGTATATTAATCGTTTTCTTAGTTTTCGTAAAAAATCAACACTATATCCATGCTCGTATTTTGCACGTTATTTAAATATTTCTGAAGAAAAAGTAATAGAAAAAGCAAATTCAATTTGGAACTACACTAATAGAAATAACTTAATAAAGAATATATTACCTTTAAGAAAATATGCAAACCTAATAGTTAAAAAAAATTATAATCATACTACTTCTGTAATTATTCAAAATAAATGTAACTTTTAATTTTTAAAAAATATTTAAACTATTTATTATATGAATAAAATTTTTAAAACACTACAGATCATAATAGTTATTTTAAATCGTAAAGTACTTTAATTTTTATTAAATAATATACGATGCCTGTTCTGAATTTTTTTCAAATAACTATTTAAAGAAGAAATTATTTTTACTATTAATAAACTACGATCAATTTTCATATTACATCGATCAAAATCGGTCCATTTTATATTAATTAGCTTGCTATAATAATCATTCATATTTATATTAATTCCGATTCCAATTATAATATCTATTTTTTTATTACTACATGTTTCTATTAAAATTCCTGCAATTTTTTTATCTTTGATTAGAATATCGTTTGGAAATTTTATGCGAATTTTTGACATTCCGAAATTGATGAGTGTTTTTGTGATAATTTTTCCGATTTTTATACTTAATTCAGAAAAATTTATTAGCGGTTTATGCATACTCCAATAAACTGAAAGACATATATTCTTTCCAAAAGAAGCAAGCCATTTTTTTCCCCTTTTACCTTTACCGTGTGTTTGGTATTCTGCTATGCATGCATCTCCCGATTTTAGTTTAGATATATTTTTTACTAAATATTGATTAGTAGAATTAATTATATCGAATATTAGAATTTTATTTTTCGGTAAATTTTTATAAATAAATTTTTTATTTAATAAATGAATCGGTTCTTTTAAATAACAATATTTATTTTGTTTCATTAACACATTAATCCCGAGTTCATACATAGCATTAAAATATTCATGTATATTGTCAGTATTTAACGTATATAACTCGGATAATAAATGTATATTATGTAATTTCGCGTCAGAAATTGTATAAATGATTTTTGATAAAATGTTGTAATCAATCATGATATTATTTTAGACGAGTCAATTTTTTTTGTTTTTGATATCAATTGTACTTCTGATTCTAATAAAATGAAAAATTTTTTTTTAACCTTAAAAAAAATGTAACGTGCTAAATTTAATATTTCACATCCAGTAGCATATCCAGTATTTATAATAATTGCCGCCTGTTTATCATGTACTGCTGCTGCACCAAGATGATATCCTTTTAATCCACAAGCATCAATCAGCCAACCCGCTGAAAATTTCACTGTATCATTAGCATGATTAAAATAAGGTGCATTTGGATGTATATTTAATATTTTTTTTGTTTGTCGATTAGAAATTATAGGATTTTTAAAAAAACTGCCAGCATTTCCAATATATATTGGATTAGGAATTTTAATCCTTCTAAGAAAATAAATAATTTTATATATCTGAGTAGGTGTTATTGATTTTTTACGTAAATGGTATAATGTTGAATAATTTAGACAAGCCGTCCATTTTTTATTTAATTTTAGTCCAATTGCAACTATAACATAATTATAAAAGCAAGTAGTTTTAAATATACTCGATCGATATCCAAAATTACAATCGTTCACATCTAGTCGAATTTTTTCACCAGTTTCTAATAATAATATATCTACGTACTCACATACTTGACAAAATTCCATACCGTATGCACCTATATTTTGAATTGGAGCAGATCCTGCATATCCTGGAATTAATGCTAAATTTTCGAGTCCAGGAATATTTTTTTTTAAACACATAGTTACAATATCATTCCATATTTCACCGGCACATACATGTATGCTCCATGAAGATATGTTTTCGTTGATTTTAAAACCTCGAATCCTATTTAATATAACTATTCCTTGATAATATTTTTCTAAAAATAATACGTTACTTCCAGATCCAAGAAATAAAATAGGGTATTGATGTGCCAATTTTTGCCAAGTATTTAATAATTCTATTTCAGAAAAAACAGGAATTATTTTTTTTGCAAAAACATTTATAGAAAAAGTGTTAAAAATTTTTATCTATTTTCTCCAAATTAAATTATTTAGTTTATTTAAGTATACAGAATTTATAATTTATATTAAAAATCAAATTCATTTAAAATTCATTTTACGTTAAAGGTTTAATATTTAATTCATTTTGTATTTGCGTAACATTAATATCATATGATTTTTTGCACATTTAAATTTTAATTAATTTATTTTCTAATAAATATAATTGAAAATTTATTTTTAAAATTATATTTGATATAAATTTTTTTTGAATTAACTTTGCTATTTTTTTAAATTAATGATGTAATTATGATGTATACCTAATTAAATATAAAATTTATTTATGAAATCATCATTACGTGTTATTCGATACGCACTATTAAGTGTTTCGAATAAAACAGGAATTTTATTATTAGCACAAAACTTAATTAAATATAATATTAAATTACTTGCTACCAGTGGAACTGCAGAATATTTATTAAAAAATGGAATTTCAGTAATTTCGATTTCTAAATACATCGATTATCCGGAAATAATGAATGGAAAAATCAAAACTCTGCATCCTAAAATACACGGAGGAATTTTAATTAATGATAATGACCAAGAAAATAATACTAATTATAATTTTTTAAAAATAGATATGGTTGTAATAAATTTTTATCCATTTTCAGATGCAAGCAAAAAAAATTATAAAATTAAAGATATTTTACAATATATCGATATTGGTGGTATTGCTCTAGCAAGATCTGCAGCAAAAAATTATGAACGAGTTACTACTGTGGTTGATTATAATCAATACTCAAAAATAATTGAAGAAATACACAAATTTTCTGGATCAATTAGTATTAAAACTAGATTTTGTTTAGCAGTTATAGCATTTCATTATGTCTACAACTATGATAGAAAGATTTTTCGTTATTTTAATCAAATATATATAAAAAAAGTTAAGCACAAGTCTCCTAAAAAAAATAATTTTCCAAACGTAATCTCGCAACTCTTTTTAAAAAGAGAAGATATGCGATACGGAGAAAATCAGCATCAAAAATCAGCATTTTATACGGATTTTCAAGTTAATCCAGGTACTATATCGTATGCTAACCAAAAACAAGGCAAAAAATTATCATATAATAATATTATTGATGCGGATATAGCAATATCTTGTGTAATGAGTTTTAAAGAAATAGCATGTGTCATTGTAAAACATGCAGTACCATGTAGCGTAGCTATATCGGATAACATTACTAATGCCTATAATTTAGCATACGCATCAGATCCGTCCTCTTCTTTTGGTGGAATTATTGCTTTTAATAAACCGTTAGATATGCAAACAGCTACAACAATTATAAAATATCAATTTTCAGAAATCATTATAGCTCCAGTTATAGAAAAAAGCGCACTATCTATATTGCAGTCGCATAAAAATATACGCGTTCTAGAATGTGGATATTTTTCCAAGAAATCCAATTTAGAATTTAAAAAAGTACATTCCGGATTACTTGTGCAAGATTATGATAATTATAACTTAGAGAAAAAAAATTTAAACGTCGTAACGTATAAAATTCCCAGTTCATCAGAATTTGCAAACGCCTTATTTTTGTGGAAAATAATTAAATTTGTAAAATCTAACGCTATTGTTTACGGTAAAAATCAAAAAACTTTAGGTATTGGATCTGGACAATCTAGCAGAATATTTGCAGCAAAAGTAGCTTACTATAAGTCTCAAGAACAAAATTTAGACTTAAATCATTCTATTATGGCTTCAGATGGATTTTTTCCATTCAGGGATAGTATAGATTTTGCCGCTAAAATAGGAGTTTCTTGTATTATCCAACCAGGAGGATCAGTACATGATGCAAAAGTTATTGCTGCTGCTAATGAGCATAATATATCAATGATTTTTACTAATATTAGATGTTTTCGTCATTAAATTGGAAATTATATGAAAATTCTTGTTGTAGGCAGTGGAGGAAGAGAACATGCAATATCTTGGAAAATAGCTCAATCTCCAGAGGTTAAAATAGTATATGTAGCTCCGGGAAATGGAGGAACATTTTTAGAATCTAAACTAAAAAATATTAACATCTCTCCACTTAGCATTAAAAAACTCATTTCTTTTGCAAAAGAAAAAAACATATTATTCACCGTAATAGGACCAGAAGAACCATTGTTGCACGGAATTGTAGATGCTTTTCTTTCTGAAAATTTATTAATATTTGGACCAACTAAATTTTCTGCACAATTAGAAACTTCTAAAGTTTTTGCTAAAAATTTTTTAAGAAAATACAACATTCCCACTGCACCATATAAAGTATTTTTTAATAAAAATTCTGCTCTAAATTATATAAAAAATAAAAATTTTCCAATAGTAATTAAACTAAACGGATTAGCTTTTGGCAAAGGTGTAAAAATTGCATATAACTTGATAGAAGCAGAAAAATTTATTGACGAAATTCTAATTAAAAAGATTTTTGGGTCGTCAGAATTATCTATTGTAATAGAAGATATGCTATATGGAGAAGAAATTAGTTTTACGCTAATTATTAATAAAACAAGTATCATGCCTCTTGCAATATCTCAAGATCATAAGCGCGTTAGTAATGGAGATACTGGAGATAATACAGGCGGAATGGGAGCATATTCTCCAGTTTCAGTTGTGACATATAAAATATATAATCATATTATGCAAAAAATCGTTTATCCTACAGTTTATGGTATGATTAAAGAAAATCTTATATACACAGGTATCCTATACATAGGAATTTTAATCGACAAAAATTTACAGCCAAATGTGATTGAATTTAATTGTCGATTTGGAGATCCAGAGGCTCAAACAATTTTATTTAGAATGAGATCTGACCTATTCTCACATATTTTATCTGCAATTTTAGGGCGTTTAGATAAAGAAGTTCTTGAATTAAATGAATCCTATTCTATAGGATTAATATTAGCTACTTTAAATTATCCCGCATCATACCCCATAGGATTAACTATATCTGGACTTTCCATTGAAAACATAGAAAAAAATACAAAAATATTTCATTCTGCAACTAAAATAAATCAAACAAAGGTAATTACAAATGGAGGAAGAGTACTTTGTATCACATGCCTTGGAAAAGCAATCCGAAATTTACAAAAAAAAGTTAATTATATTGCGGATTCTATTAATTGGAGCGGAAAGTTTTTCAGAAAAGATATCGGATATCGTGAAAAATATTATTTTACTACAAACAATAAAGTATAAATATTTTATAATGTTATCAAAATAAAAAACGGCTCTCTTTTTTTCGTAAAAGAGCCGCTGATTTTTTTTTGCTATAAAATCATTTTTATTTTACTGCTTCTTTTAATATTTTGCCAGAAACAAAAGCGGGCACATTAGTAGCTGCGATTTTGATTTCTTTTCCGGTTTGGGGGTTTCTACCAATTCTAGCACTACGTCGATGAATTTTAAAAGTACCAAAACCAATTAGTTGCACTGCATCTCCTGATTGTAAGGATTTAATAATAGCTTCTAAAGTAGACTCCAGAGCGGCTTTTGCTTTAATTTTAGACAAATTGGTCTTACTAGCAATAACATCAATTAGCTGTGTTTTATTCATTATAGCATTACCTTTATATTTTTATGATTTAATAGATATTAAAATTTAATAATAAAATAAGGTTTTTAATTTATATTAAGTCGACATAAATTAATTATTTTTTTAATATTTAATATAATTATTCAATTAATTTTGTAAAAAAATTGTTTAAATTTCTTATTTTTCTAATAATAAAAAATACGAATCATTTTTTTAATATAAAATTTTAATGATATATGAGCATAAAATAGCTTATTATCTGTTCTTTTTAAAGAAATTTTTCTTTCTATTTACAAAATAGCATCTATATATTATTTATCTTAAAATGTATTTAATATGCAAATTTTTATTTTAATGTTTCAATCTGTTTAATATTACATTAATTTTATATAAAATATTAAAAATATTAATATAATTAGTATTATCTTTGGTGATATTTTTGCGATAAATGATGCACGGAATCTACTAAAAATTTTATTTTTTTTGGATCCGTATCGGGTAATATTCCATGTCCAAGACTAAAAATATGACCTTCTCCAAATCCGAATTTAGATAAAATCAATTCGATTTCTTTTTTAATATAATTTTTTTTAGCATATAAAACATGAGGATCCATATTACCCTGCAAAGCCACATGTGATCCAACTTGTTTACGCGCTTTTTGAATATCGATACTCCAATCTAATGCGATAACATCGCATCCAGAATTGGCGATATCTTTAAGCCATTGATTAGAGTTTTTTGTAAAGATTGTAACAGGAATTTTATATGTCTTTTGTATAAGAAGTAGTTTTTTGATGATTTTTTTTATATAATATAAAGAAAATTCTTTATATTTTTTTTGCTCTAATATTCCTCCCCAAGTATCAAAAATTATAATAGCATTTACTCCGGAATGAATTTGTGCATTTAGGTATAAAATAATAGACTTTGTAAGTTTTTTTAATAAAAAATGTAAATCTTTTGGATTTTCATATAAAATTTTTTTAATTTTAGTAAAACTTTTTTTTACATTTTCTTCTAGCATATAGCACGCCAAAGTCCATGGACTACCCGCAAATCCAATTAACGGAATTTTATTATTAATTTCATAAGATACTATTTGAATCATTTTTAAAACATAATTTATATGCTCTTCTGGATTTGGAATAAGGAGTTTTTCTATATCGTAACGTGATTTAATGGGATTTAGAAATTTTGGACCAAAATCATTTAAAAATTTTATATCCATACCCATAGCGTATGGTAAAATTAAAATATCTGAAAACATAATAGCTGCATCTAAAGAAAAATGATTGATCGGTAATAATGCTGCTTGACTAGATAAATCTGAATTTAAACATAAAGATAAAAAATCTCCAGATTTTTTTTTAATTTTATTATATTCAGGTAAATACCTACCGGATTGACGCATAATCCAAATTGGGGTTTGATGGACTTTTTCTCGAAAAGCAGCTTTTAAATAATGATTATTTTTAAAAATTTGCATAATACTAATCCGTATCTAAATTTCATTTATTAAACTAAGTAACTTCATAATATATATGAATTTAAATTCAAACATTATATATTGTATGATATATATGAAAAATAAATAATCTTGAATTTTTCTTGCAAAAAAAATTTTTAATGGCAATATATAAAATATACAATATTCATTTAGTTTATAATAAAAATATTATTAAACTTATTTTATTTGTTAAAACTAAAAATAATGATATTATTTTATAATACGGTTATTATATTTTTATTTAAATCAGTAAAATATAGTTAACTTTCTAAAGTTTATATGAAAAAAATTTTAAATAATTAAAAAAACCTTTAAAAGGAAAGTGTTATGTCATCAGTACCAGTATCTTCACGCAAGCAATCTAAAATAGATGCAAGAAATTTTATAGAAAATTTTTCTGGAGATTTATATCCAAACTCTAATCGTATTTATTTAACAAACAAGTGTCAAACTATAAAAGTTCCAGTACGCTCTGTAAAATTAAGTTCTACACAAATATTTGATGAAAATAATGATATACATTACGAAAATAATGAGCCTATATTAATATACGATACATCTGGTCCATACGGAGATCCCGAGATATCTATAGATGTAAATTCTGGATTAAAATTATTACGTGATAAATGGATTTTAGATAGAAATGATATAGATCGTATTCCTAAATCAAAAATAAACAGTCACACAAAAAATTTAAAAAATAATACTAATTTTAATAAACGTGACTGCTATTATCGTGCAAAAAATAAAAAAAATATTACACAATTATATTATGCAAAATCTGGAATAATTACTCAAGAAATGGAATTTATTGCTATAAGAGAAAATATGTATTTTCAAGAATCTTATAAAAATAATAAGAATTTATTAAACCAAAAAATAAACAACATAATTACACCAGAATTTGTACGTCAAGAAATAGCATCCGGTCGTGCAATTATTCCATCTAACATCAATCATCCAGAATCTGAACCAATGATTATTGGTCGAAATTTTTTTATAAAGATTAATGCTAATATTGGAAATTCATCAATCAGTTCTTCTATTGAAGAAGAAGTTCAAAAACTTATATGGGCAATTCAATGGGGAGCAGATACTGTAATGGATTTATCAACAGGACGTCATATTTACGAAACAAGAGAGTGGATTTTAAGAAACAGCCCTGTTCCCATAGGGACAGTACCTATTTATCAAGCTTTAGAAAAAGTACAAGGAGTCATTGAAAATCTTAATTGGGAGGTTTTCAAAAATACTTTATTAGAACAAGCAATACAAGGCGTAGATTATTTCACTATACATGCAGGTTTACTATTACAATATATTCCAATGACATCAAATAGAATGACTGGAATTGTATCTCGTGGTGGTTCAATAATTGCAAAATGGTGCTTATCACATCATAAAGAAAATTTTTTGTATGAAAATTTTGAAGAAATTTGCAAAATTTGTGCAACTTATGATGTTTCTTTATCTCTAGGAGATGGTTTAAGACCTGGATCAATTTATGATGCAAATGACAAAGCTCAATTTTCCGAATTATATACTTTAGGAAAATTAACAAAAATTGCTTGGAAATATAATGTTCAAGTTATGATTGAAGGTCCAGGGCATGTTCCTATAAATAAAATTAAAAAAAATATGACAGAACAACTAAAATGTTGTCATGAAGCTCCATTTTATACTTTAGGCCCTCTAACTACTGATATTGCTCCAGGATATGATCATTTTACTTCTGGAATCGGAGCAGCAATAATCGGATGGTATGGATGTGCAATGTTATGTTATGTTACCCCAAAAGAACATTTAGGATTACCTAATAAAAATGATGTTAAACAAGGATTAATTGCATATAAAATTGCTGCACATGCAGCAGATGTAGCAAAAGGACATCTAGGAGCGCAAATGCGTGATAATGCTATTTCAAAAGCGCGTTTTGAGTTTAGATGGGAAGATCAATTTAATCTTGCAATAGATCCAAAAACTGCACGTATGTTTCATGACGAAACTTTACCAAATCCATCTGGAAAAACAGTACATTTTTGTTCGATGTGTGGACCAAAATTTTGTTCGATGAAAATTTCTCAAGAAGTACGTAAATTTTCTAAAAATAATAATAATCGAATTAAAATGGGAATGCATGAAATGTCAAAAAAATTTCGCGAAAACAAAAACGATATATATTTAAATAAATTAACAAATGTGAAAAATGAAAAATAATCAAGTTTTTTTTCCAAAAATACCAAAAAAAATTGGACTTTATCCTATTGTTGATTCTTTAGAATGGTTGACAAAAATTTTATCTGTTGGAATAAAAACAGTGCAAATAAGAATTAAAAACATGAATATAGTTAATTTGGAAAAAAAAATCCAAGAATCAATAATTTTAGGTAAAAAATATAAAGCTCAAGTATTTATAAATGATTATTGGGAATTGGCAATTAAATATCAAGCATACGGAGTCCATCTTGGACAAACAGATATGAATAATGTTGATAAAAAATATCTTTCTAATTCTGGATTGCATTTAGGATTATCCACTCACAATGATATAGAAATAAAACGTGCATTGGAGTGGAACCCATCTTATATTGCATTTGGTCATATTTTTCATACTACTACAAAAATTATGAATTCCAGTCCTCAAGGAGTAAAAAAATTGAAAATTTTATGCAATAAAAAATATAATTGTCAAAAAGTTGCTATAGGAGGTATAGGATTACAACAAATAGATCAAGTTTTAAAATGTAATTTAGACGGAATTTCCATGATTAGTGCAATCAAAAATGCTAAAGATTGGAAAAGTACTATTTTTGAAATACAAAAAAAGATAAAAGTTTCTTTATAAAAATATACGTATAAATTTTTCAATTAAAAAAATAATATGAATAATATTAGTAATACGGATTTTTTGCGATACAGTCGTCAGATCCTCTTAAAAGAAATAGGAATATCTGGACAAAAAAAATTAAAACATTCTAAAATATTATTAATAGGATTGGGGGGTATAGGATCTACTGCATCTATTTATTTAGCATCTGCTGGAATTGGAACTTTATTATTAGCAGATTATGACGTAGTGGAAGTATCTAATTTACAAAGACAAATATTATATTCTACAGGTGACATTAAAAAAAATAAAGTTGATATCGCCAAATATAATTTGCTTAAACACAATGAGTCTATTAAATATTTCGCAATAAAAAAAAAACTAAATAAAAAAAATATAGCTAAATATATTAAATATGCAGATCTAATTTTAGATTGTACAGATACGATGCACATTCGTCAGATTATAAATCGTATGTGTGTTGATACGAATAAGCCGTTAATTAGCGCGAGTGCAATAGGGTTTAAGGGTCAGCTACTATCAGTTTGGCCACCATGAAAGCATGGGTGCTATGCTTGCTTATTCTCAGATAATATCGAAAAATATCAAAATTGTCAAGAGTATGGAATTTTGGGTCCAATTGCTGGAATGATGGGTATATTACAAGCATTAGAAGCAATTAAATTTATTATTGGAATACATGATAAACGTGAAAAAATAAAAATATTTAACGGAAAAACGTTGCAATTAAAAATATTAAAATTAACAAAAAATACAAATTGTCGTGTTTGTATTAAAAATAAATTCAAATAAATATGAAAATTATATTCAATGATTCTCAAATAGAAATAAGTAATAAAATTACACTTCTTGAATTCATTTCTAAGTATCATAAAGAAACATTTGGACTGGCAGTATCAGTAAATAATACCGTTATACCTAAGAAAGAATGGTTTAAATTAAAAATTAAAAAAAATGACAATATTATTTTATTCCAAGCTATAGCTGGAGGATAAAAATGTTAAAAATACATAATACTATATTTAAATCTAGATTGTTTCTTGGCACTGGAAAATTTTCTTCTAATAAACAAATGTTAGAAGCTATATATGCATCTGAATGCGAATTGGTAACATTATCTATACGTAGAATAGATTTAAAGAATAAAAAAGATAGATTTTTAACTGCTTTAAATACTTCTAAAGTAAAATTATTACCAAATACATCCGGGGCATCTAATGCTAAAGAAGCTATATTAGCTGCTAATTTAGCTAGAGAAGCATTACATACAAATTGGATTAAATTAGAAATTCATCCAGAAAAAAAGTATTTACTACCTGACCCTATAGAAACACTACATGCTTCTGAAAAACTAGTGAAATTAGGTTTTATAGTGCTTCCATATTGTAGTCCAGATCCAGTACTATGTCATAGACTTGCTGAAGTAGGCTGCAGTGCTGTGATGCCTCTTGGATCTCCAATCGGAAGTAATCAAGGATTAATCAGTCGTGATTTTTTAAAAATTATTATTGAGCAAATTAATATCCCAATTATTGTAGATGCAGGAATTGGACAACCGAGTCATGCAGTAGAAGCAATAGAAATCGGAGCCGATGCAGTATTAGTGAATACTGCTATCGCCACAGCTTATGATCCGATAGGTATGGCAAAATCTTTTAAGATTGCCATAAAATCAGCGGAAATAGCAAAAAAATCTGGAATTTCTGAAAAAAATACATTTGCTATTGGCAGTAGTCCATTAACTAAATTTCTTAATAATTAGAGAATTATATGAACAGTTTTCAAGATATCTGGAAAAATATTCAATGGAATGAAATTGCTAATTTAATTTTTAAATGTAATGAAAACGATGTAAAATTAGTATTATCAAAAAAAAGTTTTTATTTAAATGACATTATACCTATTTTATCAAAAGCAGCTGGTTTATATTTAGAAAAACTATCACAAATTGCGCAAAAACTAACCCAGATACGTTTTGGAAAAACTATACGATTTTTTGCTCCATTGTATCTTTCTAATTTTTGCGCAAATGATTGCACATATTGTGGTTTTTCTATGAAAAACAAAATACGTAGGAAAGTTTTAAATTCCGAAGAAGTTTTAAAGGAATGCCATGAACTGCTTAAAAATAATATTAATCATGTATTATTAGTTAGTGGTGAACATGATAAAATAGCTGGAATTAACTATTTTTCTAAAATCATTTTACTAATTCGTAAACAATTTAGCTCCATTTTAATGGAAGTACAGCCACTATCTACACAAAATTATTCAGTATTAAAAAATTTAGGATTAGACGGAGTTGTAGTTTATCAAGAAACATACGATATAGAATCATATAAAAAAAATCATATATATGGAAAAAAAAGAGATTTTTTTTGGAGATTAAATACTCCAGAAAGAATTGCACAAGCAAATATTGAAAAAATAGGCCTCGGAATACTTGTTGGTTTATCGGATAATTGGCGTGTAGATTGTTATTTTTTAGCATGTCATATTTCTTATTTAAGAAAATTATATTGGAAATCCAACTATTCAATATCTATTTTAAGGCTACGTCCTTGCTTAAATGGAATGCAACCATATTCGATTATGACCGATCGAGAATTACTACAAATAATGTGTGCATTTCGTATATTTTTTCCAGAAATAGAAATTTCTCTTTCTACAAGAGAATCGGCAACATTTCGTGATCATGTATCTCCAATTTTAGCTAATAACATTAGCGCCGGATCTAAAACAAATCCCGGGGGTTATATAACATCAAAAACAGAGTTGGAGCAGTTTTATCCACAAGATAATCGCTCTCCTAAAGAAGTATCTAATGCATTAAAAAAATATGGACTTTCTTCTGTTTGGAAAGATTGGGACTACTATTTGGGAAGATAGTCGTGTAAGATTTTTTTAAATATAGTCGTCGCTCTATATTTTTAAATAGAAGCGATTTTATACTTATATATTTTGTATTCTTAAAATTTTAATATTTTAAAGAGTATTATAAAAAAATAAATAATTTTTAAAAATTTTAAATTAATTCCTCAATCTTGGAGTTTTTAGTTGTTTTTTAATAGATGCCGAAAGTTCGTCTAATTTTGGTTGTTCTGGATGTACTGGGAATATTTCATATCCTAGTTGTGCTTCTGCTAAATATGTATGAACCGGCTTTCCATCTTCGTCTTCCATCACGACATAATACCATGGTGAGGTACGTAAACTATCGTCTGCAGAAATTTCCTCTAAAGAAGGTTTTTCTAAAGAATATTCTGGATCTACGTCGATTATCACTCCTAAGTATCCAAGCAATTTATGTCGCACCTGTTGTCCTATACCGAACTTGCTTGCAATCATAAAACCTCCGGATAAATTCCATTTTAGTATATCATATGACAGAGTTCAATAAAATTCAAGTCTCTAAAAAATTGGGTAATAATTTTATATTTTGATTTTTTGTAAAATAAATTAATGTTAATTTTTTAAAAAAATATATTACTTTATGCTTGACTGTTATAGTATATAGAAATAAATTTTTAATAAGATATAAATTTAATTCTTTCTTTTAAAAAGAATACATATAAATTTATATATAATATTAGTGTATAATATTTTATATTTTATCATTTTTTTTTGCTAATTTTTACAATATATCATTAAAAAATTAGTAATATAATTTCAATTATTCATACTAAAATGTATTAAAATATTTAAATTCATAAATATTATTTTTAAATATTTTAATTTAATAAAAATAATACTAATTTAAATATTAATTAAATTTATTTATTATTAAAATAAACAATATTTTAATTAATATTAAAATTATTTATATAATTTAATTATACGTGAACAACTTTAATATTTAAAATTTATATTTAATATATAATAATACTGTGACAATAAATCAACTAAAAAAAAAAGCAGGATGGGCTGCGCTAAAATATATTAAGCCAGGAAATATTGTAGGTGTGGGTAGTGGGTCTACTACAACATATTTTATTGATGCGTTGGGTTCAGTTAAAAATTTTATTATCGGTGCAGTTTCAAGCTCTAAAAATTCTTCATATAAATTAAAAAAATTGAATATTCCTTTATTAGATTTAAACGAAGTTGAGAGCTTAGATATTTATATAGATGGAGCAGATGAAATTAATGCTAAAAAACATATGATTAAAGGTAAAGGTGCTGCTTTAACAAGAGAAAAAATTATTGCATCTGCAGCAAAAAAATTTATTTGCATTGTAGATAGTACTAAAATTGTTTCTGTTTTAGGAGGCGTACCATTACCAATAGAAGTCATACCAATGGCTAGAACAACAGTTTCTAAGAGAATTATTGATTTAGGAGGGGTGCCAAAATATAGAAAAGGTATAATTACGGAAAATGGAAACATTTTATTAGATGTATATAATTTAAAAATTCTGAATGCTTTATTGTTAGAAAAAAAAATTAATAATATTCCCGGAGTTGTAGCGGTAGGATTATTTGCTCATCGTTCTGCCGATATCGTAATTATATCTGGGAATCAAGGAATAAAAATTGTTGAATAATATAAAAATTATACAAAATAATGATAATAATGCATTTTTTTAACAACACTTCTTTTATTAAGGAAGTATGTATTTAAAATATTAAATTTTTATTTTTTATTTAATTAATTTAATTTTTAAATTAATAAACTTATTTATTGCAGCACAATATTTAACATTAAAAATATATAATTATTATTTTAAAAAATAATTTTAAATTTAATTTTAGGTGATACAAATTATGTTGACAAATCATCATATTTTTAAAGAATACGATTCTGAATTATGGAGCTATCTTGATCAAGAATCTATTAGACAAGAAGAACACATAGAGCTTATTGCATCTGAAAATTATGTTAGTAAATATGTGATGTATCTTCAAGGTTCATTATTAACTAATAAATATGCTGAAGGATATCCAAATAAAAGATATTATGGAGGATGTGCACATATAGATAAAATTGAAAATTTAGCAATTAAACGAGCTAAATCTTTATTTAATGCAGATTATGCTAATGTACAACCGCATTCAGGTTCACAGGCAAATTTCGCCGTATATTCTGCACTACTCAAACCAGGAGATACAGTATTAGGGATGGATTTAAAACACGGTGGGCATTTAACGCATGGTTCTTCTGCAAATTTTTCTGGTAAATTATATAATTTTATATCATATGGAGTAAATAATTTAGGTAAAATTGATTATCAAGAATTATCTAATTTGTCAAAAAAATACGGTCCTAGAATGATTGTTGGAGGGTTTTCATCATATTCAGGATTAGTGGATTGGAAAAAAATGCGAAAAATTTCGGATGAAATTGGAGCATATTTGCTTGCAGACATTGCTCATGTTGCAGGATTAATTGTTGCTGGTATATATCCAAGTGCTATTCCTTACGCACACGTAGTTACTTCTACTACACATAAAACTTTAGCTGGTCCTAGAGGAGGGTTAATTTTATCTAAATCAGGGGATATTGAATTATACAAAAAATTGGATTCTTCAGTTTTTCCTGGATCTCAAGGTGGACCTTTGATGCATATCATTGCAGCAAAAGCATTAGCTTTTAAAGAAGCTATGTCGTTAAATTTTAAAAATTATCAAAAGCAAATTATTAAAAATTCTAAGGCTATGGTAGAAATTTTTTTATCACGAAAATTTAAAATAATTTCGGGAGGAACTGAAAATCATCTGTTTATAGTTAATTTAACTGATCGTAATATTACGGGAAAATTAGCAGAAAAAGTTTTAGAACAATCTAATATTACTGTAAATAAAAATTCCATACCACACGATCCTCTCGGCCCACTAATTACTTCTGGAATACGCATTGGAACTCCGGCAGTAACAAGAAGAGGGCTAAACGAAATACATGTTAAAATGCTTGCAGAATGGATATGTGATATACTAGATAATATCTATGATAGTAATATGATTAAAAAAATTAAAGTTCAAGTTTTGAATCTATGTAAAAAATTTCCTGTTTATAAAAAATAAAGATAATACGTTAGTATTATTTAAAAAAGATTAAAACGGAATATCGTCATCAAAACTTATATCTATATTTTTTTTCTTTTTTTCTTCTTCATCGTATTCTGCTTGATTTTTTTCTTGATTTTTTATTTTATTTTTTTGTTTTCCAGTCCACGATATTTTCTCTGAATCCGTATCAGAAATATGTTTTGTTCCGAGCATTTGCATAGCACCATTAATGCCTACAATAACTTCTGTAATATACTTATCTTGACCATTTTGGTCTTGCCATTTTCTTGTTTGTAAGCTCCCTTCGATATATACTTGAGATCCTTTTCGTAAATATTCTCCGGCTATTTCAGCTAATTTTCCAAAAATAACTACTCTGTGCCATTCGGTTTTTTCTTTGATTTCTCCGGTATTTTTATCGCGCCAACTTTCAGATGTTGCAAGCGTGATATTTGTAACGGCACTTCCATTAGGAATGTAGCGTACATCTGGATTTTGCCCTAAATGTCCAATTAAAATGACTTTATTAATTCCTCTACTACTCATGTAGTACTCCAAAAATATTAATATTTTAGTATAAATTTAGTAATAAAAAATTTTATATTTTTATATCAGTTAATAATTACATGTCTTTTTATTCGTAAAAATTATGTGAATAATTATCAAATCTAGACCATTTTCCATTAAAAGTTAGACGAATTGTTCCGATTGGTCCGTTACGTTGTTTTCCTAAAATAATTTCTGCTATCCCTTTTGTCTCACTATTTTCATGATAAACTTCGTCACGATAGATAAACATAATAACATCTGCATCTTGCTCGATTGATCCAGATTCTCTTAAATCTGAATTTACTGGTCTTTTATCAGATCTTTGTTCTAAACTACGATTAAGCTGCGACAAAGCAATAACTGGAACTTGAAGTTCTTTTGCCAAGGCTTTTAAAGATCTTGAAATTTCTGCAATTTCTAAAGTTCTATTATTAAATATCGTAGGCGCATGCATAAGTTGAAGATAATCTATCATAATTAAACTTAAACCTTCATGTTCACGGAAAATTCTTCTTGATCTAGATCGAATTTCTGTTGCTGTTAGCTTAGAAGAATCATCAATATAAATATTCTTTTTTTTTAGTAAAATCTCTACTGTATGTGATATACGTGACCAATCTTCTTTTGTCAACTGACCAGTTCTTAAGCGACTTTGATCGACTCTTGATAGAGAAGAAAGTATACGTATCATAATTTGTTCGCCTGGCATTTCTAAACTAAAAATTAAAACTGGTTTTTCTTCGTTTATTGCTGCATATTCACACAAATTTATAGCAAAAGTTGTTTTTCCCATTGAAGGTCGCGCAGCAATAATGATAAGATCTGATTTTTGCAGACCGGATGTTTTTTTATCTAAATCCTGATATCCACTAGAAATTCCAATAATTTCGCTTTTTGGTTCTTGATATAGTTTTTCGATTTTTTCTACTGTATCATTTAAAACCGATTCAATATTTTTAGGTCCTTCATGTTTTCTATTACGATTTTCTGATATTTGAAAAACACGCGATTCTGCTAAATCTAAAAGGTCTTCGCTATTTCTTCCTTTTGGATTATAACTGGCATCAAAAATTTCTTGTGCAACATTGATAATTTGTCTAACAATAGCACGTTCGCGAACGATTTCTGAATAAACGAATATATTGGTGATACTAGGAATGTTTTTTGATAATTCAGCTAAATATGCAAACCCTCCGATTAATTTCAACTTTCCTTTTCTTTCCAGTGATTCCGAGACTGTAATTAAATCGATCGGTTTTCCAGTTTCAAATAAGCTACACATTTCTTTAAAAATTAACTGATGTGAACGATTAAAAAAATCATCGTAATGAATTCTATCTGATATATCATCCCAGTAATGATTATTTAACATCAAACCGCCTATAATTGATTGTTCGGCTTCTAAAGAATGCGGTGGAATCTTGATATTATAACTGATACGAGATGATTTACTATTAATATATTTAGATGACATGGACATGTATGTTTAATAAATAAACGTTTGCTTTTTAATTAATTGTAGTTAAAATTTTATTTTATCACAAATTATTTAAAATAATTGTATTTTAATAATTCTTCGTTAACTAATTTCAATTTATCTCGTACTATATTGTAGCAGTCTTGAGATAACTGTTTTACTTGATTTTTACGATACTTTTTTATGTTAATTGGGGGTAACATTTCAACTATTACTGGTCCGTTATTGTATTGATTAATTTTTATTTTTGATGTATTTGAAACACAAATTGGAATTATGGGAACTTGGGCTTGCAAAGCAATATAAAATGCTCCAGGTTTAAATGGCAACAACCCTCTTCCATGACTACGCGTACCTTCTGGAAAAATCCAAATTGATGTTTTTTTATCTTTTAATATAGATTTAATTTTATTTAACTCTCTTAAAGAGCTTGTTTTATTTTTTCTATTTATTAATAAATTTCCTGATATCCAATATAATATTCCAAAAAAAGGAACCCATATTAAACTTTTTTTTCCTATTGTTATGGTATTTTTTCTTATAGCTCGAGAAACTGTAATCATATCAAAATTGTTTTGATGATTAGCTATATATATACAATTTTTTGGAAAATTAATATTTTTTGGATAACGTATAATTAGTTGAATCCCAAAAATATAAGAAAAGTAACTAAAAATTTTTCCAAATTTATATGCATGACAGGAATTGCACGGTTTATATAACGCGCAATAAATTGATCCTAAGATACAGATTAAGATACAAGTTGTCAGTAATATTAATATTCTAAGGATAGCTAACATTTTATAAAAATAAATTATTTATTGTTTTTAGTTAAATTTTAATATAAAAATTTATTTAATTTTATAATTGTTAATTTATATAATATGCGTATTTTAACGTATATTTTAATATAAATATTATCATGGTTTTAATAAAATTTTTTAGAAATTTTTATTCAATTTTTTATAAATTTCATTTATGCAAGGAAATATGCCATGCCATAACAAAAATGTATGTGCTGCTTGTGCAATCAGCATTCCAAATCCGTCGAAACAATGCGAGGCACCTTGTTTTCGACAATTCATAAGAAACGGAGTATCTTCATTTTTTTTATAAAACATGTCGTAGCAAAAAACGTTTTTATTAATTATACTATAATTAATATTGGGTATTTTATCATATATACCACAGGATGTTGCATTAATTACTAAATTATAGCTTGATTTTGTTATATCTTTCATTGGTAATATTTGTATTTTATTTTTATAAGACTGATACATTTTTGCCATTCTAAACGCCTTAGAGAGCGTACGATTTGTAATCGTAAGGTTACATCCAAAATTTAACAAATAATTTATTGCGCTAGTTGCTGCCCCTCCTGATCCAATTAGCAATAATTTACTATTTTTTTTTATTATTTGCAATCTGTTTAAATCATATATTAAACCAATACCGTCTGTATCATCACCTAATAATGATCCATTGGATTGTCTTTTAATTGTATTAATTGATCTTGACATAAAAGCACGTTTCGTAATGTAATCACATAAAAAAAGACTACGTTTTTTAAAAGGCGTAGTGATATTAGCTCCTGAACCTCCAGAATTAAAAAATTTTTTTATTTTTTTTTCGAAATTATGATGTTGTACTAAATGTTTTTGGTATACATAATGTATTCCAGTAAATTTTTGAAATTCTTTATGTATTTCAGGCGAATAACTGTGTTTTATAGGATTACCAAATAATGTAAAAACATTTCTTAGTGACATATTTCATCCTTTACGAATAATGTTATTATTAAATATATTTCTTATTTCAGAAGGATTTTGATAAACCCCAACGGGGTAATCTAAAATTATTATTTTTTTACCAAATTTTTTGTACACTTCGCGTGAAGTTTTTGCTGGAACTTCTCCGGATAAATTTGCACTAGTAGAAATCAATGGTTTTCCAAACATTTTACAAATTTTTATAATTGGAAAAAACATACTTATTCTGACTGCTAGCAACTGATTGTTTCCGATCAACCAAGGTGCAATAGTATTTTTTGGAGGTATCAACCATGTTATAAATCTATAACGATTTAAAAATATTTTTCTTAATTTATTCTTATTAATTATCTTATAATTAATGTAATTTTTTAATTGTGCAAGACTAGATGCAACTAATATAAATCCTTTTTCTTGATTTCTTTTTTTTAAAAATAACAATTTATTTACTGCAATGTGTGAATCTGGATCGCATCCCAACCCAAATACTGCTTCTGTAGGATATGCAATAACTTCTTCTTGATGTAACGCATCAATAATTTTTACAAAATTTTCAGTATTCATATTTGACAAATAACATATATTTTAATTTATTTTAAAAAAAATTATACATAATATTAAAACTATGATTATATAATAACATGTTTATTAAACAACTGAATCATATTAATACTTGCTGATTAAACATATATAAATTTAAAATTTTTAAAAAAATTTTTTCTATATAAATAGATAATTGTTTTAAAAATATAAATATTATTTTTTTATTCAAATAACTTAAATATAAATATAATCTTGATACGAATACAATAAAGTTTCTAACTAAACATTTTTATAATATTTGAAATACTACAACTTAAAATATTTCGTTTTTTTAAATTTTTGTAATTACACATACTGATTATGTCCAGATTACCAATACTATATTATCCAGATAAAAGGCTAAGAACCATTGCAGATCCAGTATCTGTAATAAATAATAAAGTACAAACAATTATCGACAATATGTTTGAAACAATGTATTTCCAACAAGGAATTGGTCTTGCAGCAACACAAATTAATTTTCATCAAAGAATTATTGTTATCGATATTTCTAAAAATAAAGATCAAAAAATAGTGCTAATTAATCCAAAATTTTTATATAAATATGGAAATGAAATATTCGAAGAAGGATGTTTATCAATTCCAAATATACGTGCATCTATTTCTAGAGCAAATAAAATTAAAATACAAGCTTTAAACTATTTTGGAAAAAAATTTTTTTTAAAAGCCGAAGGATTATTATCTATTTGTATTCAACATGAAATGGATCATTTAATTGGAAAATTATTTATAGATTATTTAGATAAAAATTATAAAAAAAATATAAAAATGAAATTTATTTAATTATTTATTGATATAATATTATTGCAAATATGTATACATCAAAATCGTTAAAAATTATTTTTGCAGGAACTTCTTGTTTTTCTAGTAAATTCTTAAATATTATATTAAATACTCAACATGTTATTGTTGGAATTTTAACCCAACCAGATCGTGTTTCTGGAAGAGGAAAAAAAATAAAAAATAGTCCAGTAAAAAAAATAGCGCAATATCATAATATTCCAGTATTTCAACCCAAATCTTCGCAAGATTTAGATAAAATCGTAGATAATTCACAATTAGTATATTGCGACATTATTTTAGTTGTCGCATATGGTATTTTTTTATCAAAAAAAATACTATCTTTTCCAAAATTAGGATGTATCAATTTTCACGGCTCTTTGTTGCCGCTTTGGCGTGGATCTGCTCCGATCCACAGAGCAATTCAATTCGGCGATAAAAAAACGGGAATTACAATTATTAAAATGGATGATGGAATTGATACGGGCCCTATATTAAATATGCGTCAATGTGTAATTACAAATTATGATACTACAGGAACTTTATTGGATAAGCTGTATCAAATTGGAAAAGATGCAATTATTGAAACTTTATATCAACTTTCCATTGGAAAGTACGTATTATATTCACAAAATCATTCATTAGCAACATATGCGAAAAAAGTGAATAAAAAAGAGGCAAAAATTAATTGGAAAATGTCAGCAAGGCAATTAGATAGAAATATTCGTGCTTTTAATCCTTGGCCAATAAGTTATTTTTGGATATCTGATCAATACGTGAAAATATGGAAAGCAATAATTGATGAAAATATTTTATTCAATTATTCTCCAGGAGAAATATTAAAAGTTAACTCTAATGGAATTTATATTGGAACAGGAAAAGGAGTGCTAATATTACAAGTTTTGCAATTATCAGGGAGTAAAAAAAGTTCTATAAAAGAATCCTGGCATACTTATAAAAAAATATTTGTTCCCAGTAGTATTTTGCCATAAAAATTAATAAATATAACGAATTACCATATACTAAATAATATAAAAATTATATTATAGATATTATTATGAAAATTATAATTTTAGGTGCAGGTCAAGTAGGAGGAACGTTAGCAGAAAATTTATCTAGCGATCATAACGATATTACTATTATTGATACAAACGAATACAAATTACGACAATTACAAGAAAAATATGATCTAAAGACAATTCAAGGACATGCATCTTATCCAAGCATATTGAAAGAAGCTCAGGCAGAAGATGCAGACGTACTAATAGCCGCCACTTATTCTGATGAAATTAACATACTAGCATGCCAAATAGCTTATATTTTATTTAAAACACCTAATCGAATTGCACGTATTCGTTCTACTGATTATATTCAAGAATCTTCAAAATTATTTAATCCAGTCTCTATACCAATAGATTATTTAATTTCTCCAGAAATGATAATAGCAAAAAATATTTTTAATATTATTGAATATCCAGGAGCGTTACAACTATTTATATTTTCTATTGGTAGAATTAGCTTATTTTCTTTAAAAATTTCAGACGCATCAATAAAATTAGTAGAACATATTATATTATTGCTTCCAGAAAGTGTCATAAATTCTGGAACACGTATTGCAGCAATTTTACGTGATAAAATATTTATCGATCCTCAAAATTCTACTCATATAAAAATAGGTGATGAAGTTTTTTTTGTTACTACATTAGAAAATGTAAAATTAATAACCAACGAGTTTCAAAAAATAGATAAACCATATAAAAAAATTATGATTGTAGGCGGAGGACATATTGGAGCAATGTTGGCTGAAAAATTAGAAAAAAACTATCAAGTTAAATTAATTGAAAAAAATCAAAAAAGGGCAGCAGAATTAGCAAAAAAATTGAAAAATACAATAGTTTTTTATGGAAACGCATCTAATGAAGAATTATTAATACAAGAACATATTAATCAAGTAGAAGTTTTTATTTCGATTACAGATGACGATGAAGTTAATATTATGTCTGCAATGTTAGCTAAAAAAATGGGAGCAACAAAAGTTTTAGCTTTGATACAAAGAAAAGCTTATGTTGATTTAGTACAAAGTAGTATGATTGATATTGCAATTTCTCCACAAGAAGCCACTATTTCTGCATTTTTAAAATATTTAGGAAATACAAATATGTTAAATATTTTTTCTATTAGAAATAGCATGGCGGAAGTAATAGAAACAGTTGTCAAAGGAGATGAGACAACTTCTCAAATTATTGGAAGAGAAATATGTGATATTAAATTACCTCCTGGAGCAATGATTGGCGCAATCATCAGAAATTCAAAAATTATTTCTGAAAAACAATATAATCCTATACAAAAAAATGATCATTTTATTATATTTTTAAATGAAAAAAAATTTATTAAAGATATAGAGCGTTTATTCGAACCTAATCCTTTTTTTCTTTAGAAAAAACTTTGTATTTTAAATGAAAATTGATATATCATTGATGATAAAGCAAGTATTCCTATGATCCATAAAAATAAGTTAGTTATTTTTTCAGATCGATACTCTTTCATATTTGGTAAAATATATATAGAAAACGCTGGAATTAAAAATAAAATTACTGCTATTATGGGTCCGCTCAAACTTTCAATAATCTCGAGTATGCTAGGATTAAAAATAGCAGACAACCATGTACTGGAAAAAATTAAAATATTTATAATAATACTTTTTGTATTGATTCTTTTTTTATTTTTTGAATTCTTAAGAATTAACGTAAAAATTTTATTTAACCCCTCTTTTGCACCAACATAATGTCCTAAAAAAGATTTAATAATAGCTAATGCTGCTAGTATTGGTCCAAAAAATTTTAAAAAAGAATTTTGAAAATGTATCGCAAAATAGGACAGTATAGATATGTTTTGTTTTTTTGCCTCCATCATATTCGATTCAGTTATACTAAATATGCAGCTGCATACAAAAAATATGACAGTAATTATCATTAACATATGACTATAAAATAACAAATTTGAACATGTTTTTTTAGCACATATTTTACATTCTTTTTTTTTATCAATTACAAAAGAAGAAATAATAGGAGAATGATTAAAAGAAAATATTATTATTGGAATTAGATTCCATATCGTTTTAATTATATTAAAATCGTATTTATTTATCATATTTTTTAATTCATAAAAAAAAGAATAATGCCAAAATTGGATTAAATAAAAAGATAAAAATAATAAAGATAATACGAATGGAAATACTAAAATACTCATACATTTAATAATAAACTTTTCTCCTATTAAGATAATCAGCATTAATATAAAAATTAAACAAGAAGCAATTATAATTCGTGACGACTGGTAATCAACTAATTGACTATTTATGAAAAAAATTACTGTATTGGTAATTGCTGTACTGTATATAAGTAATATTGGATAAATAGAAAAAAAATATAAAATAGAAAATAAAAACGATATTTTTTTTCCAAAATGTTTTTCAATTATTTCAGAGAGATTCGTATTCGCATTGTCTCCCGATAACAAAAGTCGCGCCAGACCTCTATGAGATAAAAATGTTATTGGAAAAGCAAGTATTATTAAAATTAATAAATAAAAAAGACCTCCTGATCCGATATTAATTGGTAAAAACAAAACCCCCGCTCCTATTGCAGTTCCATATAAACTTAATATCCACATAATATTTTTTTTACTAAAAATATTACGACAGTTTTTACATTCTGTTTTTAAATAATTTTTTTTAAGTTTATTTATCATAAATGCTCCGTATAATATCTTTTTTAAGATATGTTACTTTTAATCATAAAAATTATAATGCGGCATAAACGCTATTTTAATATTAAAATAAATTTATTATGCATATGTAATATGAAATATATTTTTAAAAGAATATTTTACTTTTATATTATCCGTGATTTTTGATTAAATTATTAAGATAATGTTCTGCATCTAAAGCGGCCATACAACCAAAACCAGCTGCAGTAATAGCTTGTCGATATAAAAAATCTGAAACATCTCCGGCAGAAAATATACCAGGTATTGCTGTAGCGGTTCTATACTGTGTATTATCTATTGGTCTAATACAAATATAATTGTTTTTTAGTGGTATTTGATTGCAAAATATACTGGTATTAGGAAGATGACCAATAGCAATAAATACTGCGGAAACTAATATTTTTTTTTCTTTTTTTTGATTTGTAGATTCTATAAGAATAGAATTTACTTTTTTAGAATCTCCTAAAATTTCTTTAACAATATAATTAGTATGTAAAATAATTTTTCCTGCGTAACTTTTTTTTAACATTCGATCAACTAATATTTTTTCTGCTCTAAATTCATTTCTACGATGAATTAGGTGCACTTTAGATGCAATATTGGATAAGTAAAGCGCTTCTTCAATTGCTGTATTACCTCCTCCTATTACAGATACAGAATGGTTTTTATAAAAAAAACCATCGCATACTGCACATGCAGATACTCCTTTTCCTTTATATAGTTCTTCTGAAGATATACCTAAGTATCGCGCAGAAGCTCCTGTTGCGATAATAATCGCATCAGATTTATATTGTTTATTTCCATAACAAATAAATGGTATTTTTTTAAAATCCACTTGATAAATATGATCAAAATATATTTTAGTACCAAACTTAATTGCATGAATATTCATGCGATCCATCAACGTTGAACCAATAAGTTTTTCTGGACTTCCTGGCCAATTTTCAATACGGTCTGTTGTAGTTAATTGACCTCCAGGTTGAGATCCTGTAATTACAACTGGATTTAAATTAGCTCTAGCTGCATATATAGCCGCTGTATAACCTGCTGGTCCTGAACCTAATATTAATAATTTAGATTTAATAATCATACGTTATTTTCCAGATTTGTATTTTTATAATTATAAAATAAGTTTTATGTAAATAAACTGCATAATTTTTATATAATTAGATCATTATAAATCATTGTATTTTCAAGTTGAAAATACTTGAATATAATACTTATATTAATAGATAAATTAATATAAAGTTTATAAAAATATTTTTATTTAAAAAATATCTGAAATTCATATAAAATATGAATATTAAAAATTAATTTAATTAATATGTAAATTTTTATAAATAAGACTAGTTTTAAATAAAAATAATTTAAAATTAACTATATTGAATCGTTCTGTTTTAAATCGCTTTAATATAAAATTAAAACATCAGTTTAGTTCTGTTATTTTATGTATAAAATAATAATATAAAATGCGTAATTTAAATCAGAATATACATATCTAATATTATATAATTAAAAATTTAAATGAATTGTTCTAATTTTAATTATGTTAAAAAAAAAAATTTATCTTTTATATTTTATTAAAAATAACTTTATTTTATATATTTATTTCTATAATAAATTTTCAAGAAGCAGATTCTAGTTGGTTTAAACTATCATATCAAGATATGGTGTTCAATTTTTGTGGAACATTTGGAGCGCAATTATCTGCAACTCTACTTTTATTTTTTGGTAAAATTGCATATATTTTGCCAATAATACTACTTTCTATCTTGTGTAAGATAATTTCTTTAAAAGAAAAATTTAAAAAAAATTTAGTATATATGATTTACGCTATAATACATAGCTTTTTATTTATTGTATTTTCTTGTTGCTTAATAGAATTACATTCTTTTTTTGTATTAAATAATAATTTTCTTGGTGGTATAATTGGTATAATGATAAGCGATATATTCCAAAAATTACTTAAAAATATATACTGCGTTATTTTATTAACGATATTTTTATGGATATATAGCTGTATTTTATTTATTTTTTGCTTTTTTAAAAAATAAACGAAAAATTTAATTATATGATTTTTTTAAAAATTACATATTATATAAATAATTTATTAAAAACTTTAAAAAAATTATATTATCATTACAAATGAATATAATACTGAATTATGCATATTTTTTATTTTATAGTAAAAAAAACATCTATATATACTATATTATATATATACTTAGCTATTCAAAATGCTTTTTCTGATGATTCATATCTTTTATCTAAAAGATTAAAATTAATTCATAGTTTTTATGCGGGATTAACACAAAAAATCATCAGCTCTTCAGGAGATCTTGTGCAAGAAAGCACAGGTGAAATTTGGATAAAAAAACCAAATTTATTCAAATCTCATATTTTTTCTCCATATGAAAATATATCTGTATCTGATGGAAAAACACTTTGGTTGTATGATTCTACTACTAATCAAGTAATTGCTTGTTGGATAAATGAAATTATAGTTGATACACCTTTATACTTAATAATGAACGATAGTCAAAATAATTGGAAAAATTTTACAATAAAAAATATTAACGATACTTTTTATATATTTTCTAAAAAGCAAAGTTCAAATTTTAAAAAAATCACTATAATTATTACAAAACAAGGTATTTTAAAAGAATTAAATATATTAAGTAATATTAATTATCAAACAAATTATACATTTAATATAAAAAAAACAAATTTATATTCTAACTTTAAATTTAAGTTTAGAATTCCTAAAGGAGCTACATTAGATGATCAAAGAAAATAAATAAATTTTAATGAAATCAAAATACTATTAGATAAAAAATTTTTTATGTTTAAATATACTTTTAAGAGAATAACATGATTGACATAAAGTTTTTACGCAATAATCTTGAAGATGTTTCCAAACAAATGATTTTAAGAAATTTTTCTTTAGATATCAAAAAAGTTATTAATCAAGAAAAAATCAAAAATAAATTACAAATAGAACTAGATCAACTACGATCTCAAAGAAAAATGCAAGCAAAAAAAATTTGTATTGCTAAAATAAAAAATCATGATATTAAAACTTTAAAAATACAAGCACTTAAGATCAATCAATTATTAAATTTAAAAAAAGAAAAACTGAATATTTTAAAAAAAGAAATTAATAATTACTATTATTCTATTCCAAATCTTTTATCAAAAGACGTTCCTTTAGGAGATAATCAAAATGATAATGTTGAAATAAAACGGTGGGGCAATCCAAAGAATTATCAATATAAAATAAAAAATCATGTAGAAATTGGAGAAAATTTACATAAATTAAGTATATCAAAAGCTGCTAAAATATCTGGTAGTAGATTTGTAATACTTTGCAATAATATTGCACAGATGCATCGTGCATTATCACAATTTATGCTAGATGTGCATACAATAAAAAATGGATATATAGAATATTATCTACCATATATTATAAAAAAAGACATGCTTTATGGAACAGGTCAATTACCTAAATTTTATAACGATTTTTTTTATGCAACATCATACTATAAAAAAATAAATCACAACTATGCATTAATCCCAACAGCAGAAGTTCCATTAATTAATTTAATGAGAGACGAAATTATAGAAGAAAAATTATTACCAATTAAAATGACAGCACATACTCCTTGCTTTCGTTCAGAAGCCGGGTCATATGGCAAAGATAGTAAAGGGTTAATTCGAACACATCAATTTGATAAAGTCGAAATTATACAAATAGTAAAACCCGAACACTCCATGCAAGCATTAGAAGAAGTTACACTGCATGCAGAAAATATACTTGAGCTATTATGTTTACCTTATAGAAGAATGTTATTATGTACAGGAGATACTGGATTTTCTTCGTGTAAAACCTATGATTTAGAAGTTTGGATGCCTGCGCAAAATACGTATAGAGAAGTTTCTTCTTGTTCAAATACTAGTGATTTTCAATCTAGACGTATTAAATTACGATATAAAAATAAAAAAAATAAAAAAACCCAATTTTTACATACATTGAACGGATCAGCTTTAGCTATCGGAAGAACATTAGCGGCAATTATAGAAAATTATCAAACAAAAGAGGGTTGCATTAACATTCCTAATGTATTAAGGCCCTATATGCAAGGGCAATCTGTTATTCAATAATTTTTTAAATATAATTAAATAGAACTATGATTTTTAATAATATTGTATAAGTAAATTATTTTTTAAAGATTTTATTGAAAATATAGACTATGCTGTATTTTATAATTATTAATAATAAAAATTTTGACAATTTAAATATATTTTATATATTAATAAATAATAATGAAAATACTCTTTAAAATTTTAAATTTTGATTAAAAAATTTACTAAAAAATGTCCTTTTATTTTTTTATTTAAATTTAATATAATCATAGATTATTTAAAAAATAATTATAAAAATTATCAATTTATATAAATTTAATTGTTTACTTAAAAATAAATAGACTTATTTTTTTTTAAAAAAAATATCAAATTTTATTGATTTTTTAAAAAAAATTACTTCTAATTTTTTAAATTTCATATTTAAAAAAGATTTTATTAATAATTTATTTTTTTTGATTAAATGAACTAATTAAAATTATTTTTTTAAATTTACCATACATTAAAAATCAATTAAAAAATTATTTTCCGGAGCTTATTTTATTGTATAATAAGCTCCGCAATAATACACAACTATAAATCGTTTAAATTTTTAGATAAGTATTCAGATACTCCGACTTTAGATGGAACCATGCCTGGTTTATTTTTTTTCCACTGTGCTGGACACACATATCCGTGTGTTTCATGAAAAATTAATGCATCTATTACTCGTATAATTTCGTTTATATCTCTTCCCAAAGGTAAATCGTTTATTAATTGATGACGAATTATTCCATTTTTATCAATTAAAAAAGATGCTCTTAAGGATATTCCTAATTCTGGATGTTCTACTTGATATAATTTCATAATATTTCTTTTGATATCTGATACCATAGGGTATCGAACAGAGCCAATCCCCCCATTTTGGATTTTAGTTAATCTCCAGGCTTGATGTGAATAAACAGTGTCTATTGAAATACCTATAACTTTTACTTTTCTATTTTCAAATTCAGTATATCTTTTATCGAATGCAATTAGTTCGGATGGACATACAAATGTAAAATTCATTGGCCAAAAAAATAGTACGGCGATTTTATTATGTATATACTTTGATAATTTAAAATCTTGTACTATCTCTCCATTTGCATAAATAGCAGGTGCAATAAAATCATGAAAACGATTTGCAACTAACATAATCTGAACCTCATATGTTATTAAATAAAATATAGTTATATAAAAAATTTTATATATTTACTAGTGTTTTATTAAATAAATAATTTATATGTTTATAAATATCGTCTTTTTAATATAAATGCTGAATTTAGTTTAAATAATTTAATATGAAGATAAGTTTTTTATAATAAATATTATTTTTAGTTTAAATTTAAAAATAAATAATATAATATATGTATATATATTATAAATTTTTTAATCAAAAATTAATTTGTTCAAAATATAATCACACTATAATGAATTCTATATGAAGAAAATTTTTAATTTTAGTGCCGGACCAAGTATGTTACCAAAAACAGTACTCATAAAAGTGAAAAATGAATTATTTAATTGGAATAATACTAACGTATCTATAATGGAAATTAGTCATCGAAATAAAAAATTTTTAAATCTTATTGAAACCATGAAACAAGATTTAAGAGACTTACTATATATTCCAAAAAATTACAATATAATGTTTTTACAGGGAGGCGCTCGTACACAATTTTCTAGTATTCCAATAAATTTGATCAATAAAATATCGGAAACAGCAGATTACATCGATAGTGGATATTGGGGGAAATATGCTGCATATGAAGCAAAAAAATATTGTATAGTAAACTTAATTAATGTTATTTATAAAGAAAAATTAAAAAAATCTGTTTTTCCGATGAAATCTTGGAAAATTTCAAAAAATAGTAAATACGTGCATTATTGTCCAAATGAAACAATAGACGGTATTGCTATCAATGAAACTCCAAATTTTACAGATAAATTAATTATAGGAGATTTTTCATCTACTTTGTTGTCTAAGCCTATAGATATTAATAAATTTGGTATTATTTATGCTAGTTCTCAAAAAAATATCGGAACATCCGGAATGACAGTGTTTATTTTTCGTAATGATTTAATTTTTAACAATAATAAAAATATACCGTCTTGTTTGAATTATCGAATGCTATATAAATATAATTCTTTATTTAATACGCCACCAATATTTAATTGGTACGTATCCAGTTTAGTATTAAAATGGATAAAATCTAAAGGAGGATTATTGAAATTTAATGAAATTAATCAGAAAAAATCTAAATTAATTTACAAAGCTATAGATAAAAGTAATTTTTATTATAATAACATTGATAATTTAAACCGTTCCGATATGAATGTAATATTTTATTTACCAAATAAAAAATTAAATAATCTTTTTTTAAAATTATCTCAATCTTATGGTTTGCTTTTTTTAAAAGGACATCGTGTAGCAGGAGGTATCAGAGCATCTTTATACAATGCAATGCCGATATCAGGAGTGAAAAAGCTGATAAAATTTATGAAATATTTTGAAAAACGTTACGGATAGAAATTATTGTGAAAAATAAACGTAACTTAAAAAACTAATATGCAAAAACAAATTACTTTAAATCCAATTTCTTACATATCCGGAAATGTATATCTTCCTGGATCTAAAAGCATATCCAATCGCGTCATTCTATTAGCAGCACAAGCACTAGGTAAAACGAAATTAATTAATATTCCAAAAAATGATGATATTACAATTATGTTACAAGCGCTTAATTGTTGTAAAATTAAATATAAATATTTTTACAAAAATCAAATTTGTAATATTCAGGGTAATAATAAAGCATTGCAAGGTTTTTCTAAAATCATATTTCTTAAAAATTCCGGAACCGCTATGCGTTTTCTCACTGCAGCGTTATCTGTGCAAAAAAATAATGTTATTTTAATGGGAAATTCTAGAATGCATCAAAGACCCATTGGACCTTTAGTAGATGCACTAAGACAAGGTGGAGCAAAAATTGATTATTTAAATAAAGAAAACTTTCCTCCATTAAAAATTTTTGGAGGGTATCGTGGAGGTAAAATTAAAATTGATTGTAATGCATCCAGTCAATTTTTAACTGCTTTACTTATGATTGCTCCATTAGCACCAAAAGATACGATCATTCATATAAAAGAAAAAATTACGTCTATTTCGTATATTAAAATGACAATTTCTATAATGAAGATTTTTCATGTTTCTATTGTAAATAATAATTTTAAAAATTTTTATTTAAAAGGAAAATCTTTTTATCAATCTCCTAAAAAATATATAATCGAAGGAGACGCATCAAGTGCTTCTTATTTTTTAGCAGCAGCTGCTATCAAAGGAAAGTCGGTCAAAATATTTGGAATAAATAAAGAAAGCGTACAAGGCGATATTAAGTTTGCAAAAATTTTGAAAAAAATCGGTGCTAATATTTATTATGGAAATAATTATATTTTATGTTCGCATAATCAACTTAGTCGAATTAATATAAATGTATTTAATTTTCCAGATTCTGGTATGACAGCGGCAATTATAGCTCTATTTTGCAAAAATAGTAGTATATTAAAAAATATCCAAAATTGGAAATTCAAAGAATGTGATCGTATAAATGCGATGTTGATTGGATTAAAGAAAATTGGAGCATATTATTTTTGTCAAGGCAATAATCTTATCATTTATCCTCCCAAAAAATTTATACGTGCTACTATTGAAACGTATGAAGATCATCGTATCGCTATGTGTTTTTCTTTATTAGCACTAGCTAATATATCAATTAAGATTAACAATCCTAATTGTGTAAAAAAAAGCTTTCCAACATTTTTTAAAATATTAAAAAGTATCAGTTACTCATAAATTTTTATAAAGATATATAAAAATTAAATATATGTTCTTGATTAGTCTAGAATATTAGATATGATAAGGATAAATCAAAATCAAAAACAAAACATTATTACAATAGACGGTCCAAGTGCATCGGGAAAGGGCGCAATTTCTAAAAGAATTGCAACAATTTTTGGATGGAATATTTTAAATTCAGGAGCAATATATAGATCATTAGCATTTTTATCAATAAAAAATAAAATTTCAAATTCGACTGAAAAAAAATTAATCAAATTAGCATCCGAATTAAACTTAAAATTTAAAATTAAAAAAAATAAATTACATATAATTTTAAATAATCAAGATATTACATTAAGTATATTAGATGAAACCATAGGAGTAGTTGCATCAAAAATTGCGCTGTTTCCATTATTAAGAAAAAAAATATTAAATATACAAAAAAGCTTTTATAAACCTCCAGGTCTTGTAGCAGAAGGACGCGATATGGGATCTATAGTATTTCCAAAAGCTTATTTTAAAATATTTCTTGACGCTTCATTAAAAATCCGAGCGGAACGTCGTACGAAACAGTTGCAGAATCAAGGCTTTAATGTTACTTTTAAAGAAATATTTTCTAAAATAAGAGATCGAGACAATTCGGATATAAATCGAAAAATCGCTCCTCTAATTCCAGGCAAAAATGCTTTAATAATAAATTCTACGTTATTAAACGTAGAAGAAGTTGTACAAATAATTTTTGATTTCGTCAAAAATAGCTAAGCATAAGTGATAAACTTATTTAATTTAAAAAATTTTATATAATTTAACTCGAATTAATCATAATACTTGAAGACTACAAAATATGACAGAATCTTTTTCTCAACTTTTTCAAGAATCTTTAAATGAAATTCAAACTCGTCCAGGTTCTTTAATCAAGGGAACTGTAATTTCTATTTTGAAAGATATAGTATTAGTGGATGCAGGATTAAAATCCGAATCTGCTATTCCCATTATACAATTCTTAAATCCTCAAGGAGAATTAGAAGTTAAAATAGGAGATCAAATAGATGTTACATTAGATGCTATTGAAGATGGTTTTGGAGAAACAATACTTTCTCGTGAAAAAGCAAAACGATATGCGGCATGGTCAAATTTAGAAAAAGCTCATGCAGAATCTACAACTGTAAACGGAATAATTAATGGAAAAGTTAAAGGTGGTTTTACAGTAGAAATAGAAGGAATTCGAGCTTTTTTACCGGGATCATTAGTAGACATTAGACCAATTAGAGATTCTATACATTTAGAAGGAAAAAAATTTGAATTTAAAGTAATTAAACTAGATCAAAAAAGAAATAACGTTGTTGTTTCCCGTAGAGCAGTTATTGAATCTGAAAATAGTGCAGAAAGAGAGCAGATTTTAAATAATTTACAAGAAGGTTCTCAAGCTACAGGAATAGTAAAAAATTTAACAGATTATGGTGCATTTATAGATTTAGGAGGAATTGACGGTTTACTTCATATAACAGATATGGCGTGGAAAAGAGTTAAACATCCAAGCGAAATAGTTGGAATGGGAGATGAAATTACCGTTAAAATTCTAAAATTTGATCGAGAAAAAACACGAGTTTCTCTTGGATTAAAACAACTCGGACAAGATCCATGGATAAATCTTTCTACTAAATATCCCGAAAATAAAAACGTTTCTGGAACAGTAACAAATCTTACAGATTATGGATGTTTTGTAGAAATTGAAGAAGGCGTAGAAGGCCTAGTACATATTTCTGAAATGGATTGGACAAATAAAAATATACATCCATCAAAAGTTGTTCAAGTCGGAGATACCGTAAATGTTTTAGTATTAGATATTGACGAAAACCGTAGAAGAATCTCTTTAGGTTTAAAACAATGCCAACCAAATCCATGGAAAAAATTTTCTGAAATACATAACAAAGGAGATCATGTACAAGGAAAAATTAAATCTATTACAGATTTTGGAATTTTTATCGGATTAGATGGAGGAATAGACGGATTGGTTCATTTATCTGATATATCATGGATTCTTTCCGGAGAGGAAGCGGTTAAAGAATATAAAAAAAATGATATAATTTCAGCGATGGTTTTACAAGTAGATGCAGATCGTGAAAGAATTTCTTTAGGAATTAAGCAATTATTAGAAGATCCTTTTAATCATTATATCTCAAAATATAAAAAAGGAGATATAATAGACGGAAAAATAATAAAAAAAACTGAAGATGAAATACTTGTACAGTTAGAACAAAATCTAGATGGAATAATTAAATTATCATCCGAAATAAATAATAAATACTCTGATAATATTAAAAATTTGAAAATTTTAGACATACATAAATTAAAAATTATTGGATTTGATCGAAAAAATCGTATAGTAAATTTATCGTTTTTAACAGATTCTAAAAATAACAAAATAAATCGTGAAAAAAAAACTCAAGAAAAAAATATAGACGCTTTTTCTAACGTAATGACAGAAGCATTTAAAGCTGCAACTAAAAATGATTAGAGAAAAAAATGTTACATATTTTTTACAAGAAGCACGATTTATATTAAATGTTTACAACATCTTATATTTTTTTTAAAAAACATAATCATATTCATTATTTAATTAAATTAAGTATTTACTAATAATCATGAAAAATAATAATATTCATTAATACTAATATTTAACATCAACTTAATAGATCTATTAAATTCATTTGAAAATATAAAATTTTTTTGCGATATGCTATGTTTTTTCGAATATACAATATTTGTATTTTTATTATATTTAATTTTTTTATTTTTTTTTCTATAATTTTTACATGTTATAGTAATCAAATAATTTTAAACATAAATAGTCCAAGCAAAAATATATATAGTAAACTTCAAAAGTGTATAAAAAAAAATGATATTACTAATTTTGATACAATAGAATTTAATTCAAAAATAAAAAAAAAAATCGAAACTTGTTTAAAAATTTTAGGATACTATACTCCTCAAATAGAGATAAATTTTTTTAACGCAGTAAATAAAAAGAATAGTATTTTAATAATTAATATTAAATTAGGTTGTTCTACAAAAATATTTGATACACAAATTATTTTAGATGGAGAAGCTAAACAAGATGAAGATTATTTATCATGGATAAAAAATCATGTACCAAAATTAGGTGAACAATTAAGTCACAGCGAATATGACTTTTTTAAGCAAGGACTATCAGATATTGCAGTAAAAAAAGGATACTTTGATGCCATATTTAAAATAAGTGAATTGCAAATTTTTCCTCAGTACTGTCGCGCTCGATGGTACATAATTTTTAATAGTGGATCACGTTATCGATTTGGAAAAATTAAATTTTATGGATCTCAAATTAATTTAAAATATTTAGAAAATATAACAAAAAAATATTTTTATAGATTTTATGATCTTGATGTTTTATCAGATCTAACAAATCAATTAGCTTTAACAAATTGGTTTAAATCTATTACAGTTTTTCCTAATTTTTCTTATTTTAATAAGTCTAAAAATATTATTTCATTAGATACAATACTAATTCCTACTGCAAAAAATAAATTAGAGATAGCATTGGGATACAGTGCAAATAAAAGATGGCATATTAAAGGTAATTGGGAAAAACCTTGGATGAGCTCTTTTGGGCATAGCATGAAAACTGATTTAAATATTTCATTATATGAAAAAACTATAAATATCAGTTACAAAATGCCAATTGTCGCAAACCCTCTCAGCGATTATTATTTATTAAAAGTAAAAATAAAACATTTTAGTTTAAATAATTTTATATCTAATTTAATAATTTTTACTGCTGCAAAATATTGGAGTATTAATAATTTTCAAGCAGCCACAGATATACACTGGATTTTAGATAATTCTATACAAAACAATCATAAAAATAAAAAAAAAATATTAATATATCCCGGATTACAAATTAAAAGAATTCATAAAGATCCTAACATATTTCCTATGTTTGGAATTAGTCAAAATTATAAATTAAATATATCTAGTAATTTTTGGGGATCAAATGTAGATTTTATTCTTTTACGTGCAGAAAATATACTTATTAATAACTTTATGCTAAAACATCGATATGTGATCAGAAATAAATTTGGATGGATCATAACAAATTCTTTTATAAAAATCCCAATATCTATGCGATTTTTTGCCGGAGGAGATCGTAGTATAAGAGGTTTTAAGTATCAATCCTTATCTTTTCGAAATAGCGATAATAATATCATCGGATCTCTAAAATTATTTACCTTGTCATTAGAATATCAATTTAATTTTTATAAAAATTTATGGAGTTCTGTTTTTATTGATAGTGGAGATGCAAATAATTATTTAAAATATCATAACTTAAAAACAGGAATTGGATGCGGTATACGATGGATATCTCAATTTGGACCAATTAAAATTGATATAGCTAAACCTATCTTTGCATCAAAAAATGATCGACTAGAATTTTATATTGGATTAGGATCAGAATTATAAGCATGATGTCACGTATTTTTTTAAAAATATGCTACATGAATTTTTTATTTAGCATTTTTTTATTTGTTTTTTATATAACACAAAATATACGAATAGTAGAAAATACTTTAAATTTTTTTATTCCTAATCTTTTCGTAAATACAATAAAATTACAGCCCAATAATATTGGTTTTTATTTAATTAAATATCAAGATAAAAATTTCAATATTATAATCGATAAAGTACAAATATTTTTTAATATAAATCATAAAAATTTCTATCATGGAGATTCTAAGTTTAAAAATGTTAAAATAACTTTTAATTCTCAAAAAATACAAAAAGATTTTATTAAAAATAATTTAAATAAAAACAATTTTTTTATTTTTTTATTAAGAAATTTTTTTAAAAACATTTATATAGATAATATTTATTTTTATTATAAAAATATAGAAATTTTTGTAGAAAAAATTAATATGAATATTTTTTATTTTAATAATGCTATACATATTAATTCTGCATATATTAATAATAGCACTATTAATATATTAATTACCAAAAGTTATCAGTATAATTTATTGAAATGGAAAAATTTATTTGATTTAAAAGAAATTAAGAATTCTTTTCAAGAAAATAATTTATTGGATAAACAAAAATTTATATTAAATTTTAATAAAAAATTAAATTTTTTTAAT
>JAVBJL010000006.1:63432-79943 GCA_030827005.1 Wigglesworthia glossinidia
AAAAACTAATTTCAGTTTTTCTGGAAAAATTGATTATAAAAAAAATTTTTTCAATTGGAATATAAAAATATTATTCAGTAAATTTTTTTTTCTGGAAAAATTAATTTTTAATAAAAATTTAAATTATTATTTATTAGAAGGTTACATTAAAACAATTAAAAAAGATTTAATAATATTTCATACTAATATTTTATCTGAAAAAAATAAAAAAAATATAAACTTTATTGCGTCATTTAATGATAAAAAAAATAACATTTTTAAAATTAAAGAATTAAATTTTTTTATAGATAAAAACATATTATTTTCAATACATAATATTTCAGATAAACAGAATTTAGGCATTAAATTTTATATAAATTTTAAAATTATTCAATTAAAAGGAAAATTTATATATTTTTTTACAAAAAACAATAAAAACACGTATTTTTTATGTATATTAAATAACTTTATATTTAATAAATTAAGAGTTGAACGAATTTTTTTAAAAAATCATAATATATCTGATTATAAAAATATTATAATTTTTATAAAGAATATATCTATTAATCAAAATAGATTAATTAAAAAATTATATTTTAATATATGGGGAAATATTTACAATCATATTGTATCTTTTTTATTTCAAGACGAAAATTATATTAAGAAAATAAAAATATATGGCGAATATAAAAGTTACCAAAAAATTTGGAACGGCCTAATTAAATTTAATAAATTATATAAAAAAGATAAACCGTATAATATATCGTTACATACTTGTTTTGAAGTGAATTTAAGTTACGATCAATTTTTTATTAAAAATAATTGCATAAAAAACAAAAAAAATAAACACGATTTTATTCAAAATTTTATATTTAAAACTTCCGAAGTCATCCAAATAAAAATAAAAAGTATAAATATAGAAATTCTAAATTATTTTTTACCATCTAATATTATTTTTAAAGGTATTATGTATGGAGAAATTAAAATTTATTTAAAAAAAGATAAATCTACACCAAATATTTTAATGTTTTTTAAAGGAAATAACGTTAGTTTGCAATTAATCCGAAAATCTAATGTATTTAAATATAAATTTTGTACTTTAAAGTTTTTTCATATCTTAAAAGAAGATAAAATTTATTTTTCATGGCTAATTAAAACTGGATTATACAACAAATTTTCAGGATATTTTAATATTCATAATGAAAAAAATAAGCATTATATATCTGGTCATATTTCACTTCAAGAAATTCCATTAATTTTTTTAAATCCAATTATATCGTATATAAATGTTACAGGAATAATAAATTCTGAAATATTTTTTAATAATTTTAATAAATTAAATATTACTGGAAATTCAAACATTAAAATATTTTCTATAAATAATGAACTAATAAAATTGAAACTTAGAAATAGCCATGTATATATAAAATTTTTAGATAATAATTGTTTATTAAATGGATTTTTAGATACTCAAGAAGGAAGATTAAAAATAAACGGCAGAGTTAATTGGAATAAAAATAAATATCAAGCGACTTTTAACTTATCAGGAAATAAAATTAAAATAACTGTATTAAATTTTATGAAAATAGAAATTGCTCCAAGTATTAAAATAAAAATTTTAAACAGTTTATGTAACATTACAGGAAGTATTAAATTATCTCAATTTTTTATAGAAACAGAAAAAATTCCAAATTATGTAGGTACATCGCCAGATGAAATTTTATTCAAAAATAATTATGTATTAAACGTTTCAAATAAATCTAAATCTATAAAAAATCATTTTCAAATATATTCTTATATAACAATTTTTGTAGAAAATAATTTAGAAATCGATATTTTAAATTTAAAAGGAAAATTAAGAGGTAATTTGAAATTTATTAAAAATTTATATGAATCTAATCTACATGGTCGTATAGAGATTATATCTGGTTATATCCATGTTTATGGACAAGATTTAGAAATTAAAAAAGGACAACTAATATTTTCCGGTCCTATTAAAACTCCATATATTGATTTAGAAGCAAATAAATATGCATTTTCTAATAAGCAACACACAATTTCACATATACGTATTTTTGGCGCATTAAATCATACAAAATTACATATTTTTTCTGATCCAGAAAAATCAGATCAAGAAATATTCTCTTATTTATTAGATCAAAATAAAATTGATTCACCAAATTTTGATAGCAAAAATATACTTACTTCTATGTTATTAGAATTAGGAATCATGAAAAGTGAACACTTTATCCAAAAAATTGGACATATGCTAGGAGTTAAAAATTTGTCAATTGATACACAAGGAGTTGGAAGCAAATCTAAAATAATGCTAAGTGGTAGTTTATTTCCAAAATTAAAAATAAAGTATGGAATCGGAATATTTGATATAACTCAATCGATATTAAAATTAAGTTATAAATTAACTAGAAACATATACTTAGAAGCAATATCGGAAGAAAATCAAGCGGTAGATATAATCTACCGATTTGATTTTTAAAATAAATTAGATATTTATTGTAAAAATTTATAGATTCAAACACAATAAAGTAATTGTTATATTTAAGTGGACAACGATTTTTTTCGATTAAAAGATGATATTATTTCTGCTTCTGCTTCCTTAATTCCTTTCCAAGATATGACTTTAGTCCATTTTTTTTCTTCAAGATCTTTGTAATGTTCAAAAAAATGAGTAATTTGTGATTTGAGAAGATCAGAAACGTCACTAATATTTTTAATAACACTATTATATCCAGATAGCAACTTTTTATGTGGAATTGCAATAATTTTAGCATCTTCTCCAGATTCATCAATCATTTTCAATACGCCAATTGGTTGACAGCGTATTACGGATCCGTGTAGAACAGGAAATGGAGTGGGTACTAATATGTCTAGTGGGTCTCCATCTAAAGATATTGTATGATTAATATATCCATAATTACATGGATAGAACATAGATGTTGGAATAAATCTATTAACAAACAGTATTCCAGTTTCTTTATCTACTTCATATTTGATTGGACTAGAATTTGTAGGAATTTCAATTATTGCATAAATATCATACGGAATATTTTTTCCCGCTGGTACTGAATTTAAATTCATAATATTTCCCTAATGTTTAAAATAAATAATATACGTAAATATATAATAAAACATTTAGTTATTTAATATTTTATAAATTATAGTTTAATTATTTGTATTAGTTGAAATAAATTTTTTTAATATTTCAACCATAGATGTTGTTCCAGAAAAAAAAGGAGAACATTGATGTATAAATTTTGGAACAATATCTAAAATTCTTGTATTACCATTAATAGCCCTTCCTGACGCTTCTTCTGCAATAAATGCAATAGGATTGCATTCGTACATCAATCTTAGTTTTCCATATATATGAGATTTAGTATTTGGATATAAATAGATTCCACCTTGTAGTAAATTTCTATGAAAATCTGCTACTAATGATCCTACATATCTAGAAGATATTGGTATTTTTGCGTTATTTGGGTTTTTACAATACCGAATATATTTTTTTATATTTTTTGAAAAAAAGTGATAATTTCCTTCATTAATTGAGTAAATATTATCTGAATTAGGGAATTTTACGTTTTTACGAGATAGCATAAAAATTTCGTGTGATGGATGATATGTAAATATGTTCACTCCAAACCTCATAGTAAAAACTAAAATAGTTGCAGCACCATATAGTATATATCCGGCAATTATTTGTTGGTTCCCTGATTGTAAAAAATCTTGTTCGTTTATTGCAGTTCCAATTGGAGTAATTCTGGAATAAATTGAAAAAATTGTTCCAATAGGGATATTTACATTAGCATTTAAGGACCCATCTACTGGATCAATAAATAAAATGTATTTTCCATATTTTTCTTTTTCTTTAAATATAATAATTTTTTTTTCTTCTTCTGAAGCGATCCCGGCAATATTTTTATGTGTTTTTAGCATATCTTTAAAGCTATTATTAGCTATTATATCTAATTCAATTTGATTTTCTCCGTGTATGTTCTGTGTGTCTTTTTTCTGAAAAATGCTTGATGTATATCCTCCGCTAATATGATTGCGTATTATTTTAGTAACTGATTCTATAATAGTAAAAAATGAATACGCGTCTTCTTTTTCAATTAAAGAATTATTATTATGATGAAAAATAAACTTACGTAACGATATCATGAGCATCCTTAAATTTATTTATTTTAATAGATAAATTAAGCTTTTTTTCAAAAAAAATTTAATTAAATTATCGAATAATAAATCTTTAATAAAAGATCTATATTCATTATACTAATATTTTTTATAAATATAATTTTAAATTTTATTAATTTACATTTATTTAATCAGAAAAATTATTTTGATCTTATTATATATGATAAACTTATTATTTTAAATAGAATAAAATATAAAACAATACTTTATATTAATTAAAAATAAATATTTTATCATAAAAAAATAATATTTATCTCTTACTATATTTTTATATTTAAAATGATTTAAATTACTTACATATTTATTTAAAATCAATATTTATTTTATTTTAAATATTAAAAAATATATATTTTATGCTCACCATCTATTATATTATAAATTTAATAAATGCAATTATATTGCAATATAATTCAATTAGCATATCTGTTTTAAAGATGATTTTGCAAGTTCTTTTAATGCTGATCGATATGGGGAGTGAGATAATGCATTTAAGCACGAGATTGCTTTTTTAATTTTTATTTTTGCATAATTTAATGTAAATTCTAAAGAATTATGTTCGTACATAATCTTTAAAATATCATTTAACAAATATTGTTTGTTACCCATCTTTATTGCTTTTCTAATAAAATCATACTGATTTTTATTACTATTTTTCATTGCATGTAGTAATGGTAAAGTTAATTTTCCATTGTTTAAATCGTTTCCAATATGTATCTTTGCATTACTGTTTTTTATATCATAATCTAAACAATCATTAATAAGTTGAAAAGAAATACCAAGATATCGCCCATAATTACGTAAAGCTTTCTCTTCAATTAAATTAGCTTTAGATAATATTGCGCTAGAATATAATGCTACTTCAAAAAGACTTGCAGTTTTTCGATATATGATTTGTATATAATTTTTAACTGTAATATTTGGATTATATGCATGCATTAATTGTAATATTTCTCCTTTTACAACTGTATTGACTGTATTAGAAAGTATTTTAAAAATTCGAAAAGAATTTAGAGAAGCAATCATTTGAAAAGCACGAGTATAAATAAAATCACCTACTAAAATAGTAGATGCATGACCAAAAATTACATGAGCAGATTTATTTCCTCTACGTGTTTTAGAATTATCTATAATGTCATCATGCAATAAAGTAGCCATATGAATTAATTCTATTAAAACTGCCAAAGTAAGATATTTGTTCGTTTTACATTTCAATGCTTTTGTAGCCAATATAACTGCGATTGGTCGGATATATTTACCCTGATTCGTTAAAATATATTCGTTAAATTGATTAATCAGATTGATATCGGAACTTAATTCCGTAGCAATTTGATTATGTAAACAAAATATATCTTGAGATATTAATTTTTGAATTTTTTTTAGATTCATATAAAAATATAAAGTTTAAATAAATATTGTTATCTTCTATCATTTTATATATTTAAAAAAGAAATAAATATTATCATCTTGTTTTTATTTAATAATTTTATTAAAATGACACTTTAATATTTATTTTATTTCGAGAAATAGTATATGTACGCAGTTTTTGAAAATCATGGAAATCAGTATCGAGTAAAACAAGGCGAAGTTATTTTTTCAAACCAAATATCTGCAAACCTAGGAAGTTTAATTGAATTTGAAAAAGTTTTATTATTATCTAAAGAAAATCAAATAGTATTTGGAAATCCGTATATCAAAGGCGCTCGAATACTAGCAAAAATTTGTAATCATATACAAAAAAAAAAAATTAATATCATTAAATTTTCTCGAAGAAAACATTTTAAAAAAAAACAAGGGTACCGTCAAAAAATAACAAGCTTAAAAATTATAAATATTGTTTATTAAAATAGGTAAAACATGGCACATAAGAAAGCCGGCGGATCTACAAGAAACGGTAGAGATTCAATCGGTAAAAGATTAGGAGTGAAGTTGTTTGGTGGGCAAATAGCTAACCCAGGAAACATTATCGTTCGTCAACGAGGTACTAAATTTCATCCAGGCATAAACGTAGGATGCGGAAAGGATCATAGTCTATATGCTTTAAAAAAAGGCAAGATACATTTCAATGTAAAAAAGAAAAATAAAAAAAAATTTATTAATATAATTTCAGAGTGAAATAATAAAAGAATTACTAAAAAATAATCGATAAAATATTTTTGTCGACCTTTAACTTCGGAGAAAAAGTGAACTTTTTAGATCATGCAACAATTTTAGTGCAAGGAGGAAAAGGCGGAAATGGTCATGTAAGTTTTAGAAAAGAGAAATATATTCCACGTGGTGGTCCGGATGGAGGAAATGGAGGACACGGAGGTAATGTTTGGATTTATTCAGATGCAAATATTAATAATCTATCTACATGTATAATAAAAAAATCTTTTATTGCAGAAAATGGACAAAATGGAAAAAAAAATAACTCTTCTGGAAAAAAAGGAAAAGATATTATTATTTCAGTCCCAATAGGAACAAAAATTTTTTATATACGCAACTCACACGAGATTGTTATTGGAAATACACAATATCATAAACAAAAATTCATTGTCGCTAAAGGCGGATCACATGGGTTTGGAAATCATCACTTTAAATCTTCGATTTGCCGTGTACCTAGAAAATGCAGTTACGGAAAACCTGGAGAATCAAAAATACTTGAGTTAGATTTTAAATTATCAGCAGATGTTGGATTATTTGGATTAACTAACGTAGGAAGATCGCTTTTTATGCATGTTATTTCAAATGCAAATCCTAAGATTTCATATTACCCTTTTGCCACCAGATTTCCGTATCTAGGCGTAGTAAATTTAAATAATAATAGAAAATTTGTATGCGTTGATATACCAAGTATTAAAATTCGAAAAAATTTATTATGTGAAATTCATTTCCATAAGCACTTGCAAAATTGCCAATTAATTCTACATTTTGTACAAATAGATCATACAGATATAAAAAAAACTATTAAAAATATCAAAATAATTATGCATGCGATAAAAAATTTAGGAAATTTAAGACTAAAATCTTTTTGGTTGATTTTTAATAAAATAGATTTAGCAGTAGATCAAGATTTATTAATTAAACAAGCAAAGTTTATATCTCATTCTTCGGGGTATAAAAATAATTTTTTTATCGTTTCTTCTCACAGAGAAGACAACTTGAATGTATTATTATATAAAATATACGATTTTCTTTCAATTAAAAGAAATAATAAACCAACGTTAACTTAATTTTTAAAATAAAAATAATTAAATTATATATTTTAAAATATGAAAAATATATTTGATATTGCTATTATTGGAAGTGGCACTATAGGTAATAGTTTAGCATTAAAACTATCTCAGTCAGGATTTTTAATAAAATTAATTGAAATAAAACCTCAGGTTAAAAATTTGAACTATGAGATTCCGGATTTTAGAGTTTTAGCATTAAATACTACTGCAATACAATTTTTAAAAGATATCAATATATGGCAAAAAATTGATAAAAATTTTTATAATAAGTTTAAATATCTCGAAACCTGGCATAGTTCTTTTTCTAAAGTACGTTTTTGCTCAAAAATGTCGAATTTTCCCAGATTAGGAGTAGTTCTTGAAAATTATAGATTAAACCAAGAATTGGTAAAAAATATTAATTTAAATTTAAATATTCATACTAAATATTGTGCAAAATTGCATAGTATGCACTATATTTCTTCAAAAAGTGTTTGGAAGATTAATTATTCTGATGGAAGTAGTATTTTTAGTAATATGATTATTGGTGCTGATGGACAAGATTCTTGGGTAAGAAAGCAGTCTGGTATACCATTTTTTAGCTTTAAATATAATCAATCATGCATGTTGATTATTGCAAAATTAAAAATAAAAAGTGAAGATACTGTTTGGCAATCTCTGCATATTAATGGACCAAGAGCTTTATTACCTTTATATAAAAGCTGGTCTTTGTTAATTTGGTATGATAATTCTAATTATTTAAATCAATTACAAAAAATGTCTATTCAAGAAATTGAAAAAAAAATTATTAATATTTTTCCAAAAAAACTTGGTCCAATATCTATATATAAACATATAGTAGTTCCTTTAAACTTTTTATATGGATATCAGTATGTCAAAAATAACTTAGCATTAGTAGGAGATGCGTTACACACAATACATCCTTTAGCAGGACAAGGTGCTAATCTTGGATTTAGAGATATCAAAATTTTATCTGATATATTGATTTATGCTAAATATAAAAAATTGAAATGGCACGATATATCCGTACTAAAACAATATGAAGATAATTGCAGAATGTATAATACCGCTATGCAATTCGGAATAGAAACGTTCCGTTTATTGTTTTCTAGTCGCTTTATTTTGAAAAAAAATATATATTGTCCTATATTTAATATGGTAGAATCTTCTTATTTATTAAAAAATATTTTGATTAAATATGCATCCGGGGTATTTTAAAAATTTAATGATTTATTAATACATAAATCATACATGCTAAAATCAACCTATATAAAGAAAAAAATATTAAAGAAGTTTTATAAATAATATGCATTAAGAATTTACCAATAAAAAACGATACGAAAAAAGACACTAAAATACCTAAAAATATTAAATTATAATTTGATATAAAATAAGAAAAATTTTTATATATCTCTATAGAAAAAGTACCAAAAGTAATAAAAAAAAATAACAAAAAAGAAAATTCAAATGCAACCTTACGTGTTAATCCTAGTATCAACCCAGTAGCCACTGTAATTCCTAATCTAGATATTCCGGGCAGTAAAGATAAACATTGTATCAATCCAATAACAAATGCACGATAATAGTTTAATTGACAAATATTATTTATTTTTTTTAAATTATTAGATCGAAATAATTCTGCGAATATAAAAAATATTGATCCTAATATTAAATTGTAAACTAATTGAATAGGTGTATATACTGTTTGTATTTTATTATAAAAACAAATACCAGCGGTACAAACGGGAAATAATCCTAGAAAACAACATATAAGTAATTTATATATATTTTTTTTTTCTTTATGACAATTAGAAATAAACAAGTAAATTTTATTTTTTAAGATATTATTAAATATGAAATATAAAGCAATAATTGGACCGATTTGTATTGATATCGCTAAACTTTTGATGTTGTCTGAATTTATATTCAATAAGTAATGTATAAAAATTAAATGTGCGCTTGAAGAAACAGGAAGAAATTCAGTAAATCCTTCTACAAGTCCTAATATGATTGATATCAATAATTGATTCATATATTTTTAAAATAAAAATTTAAACTATTTTAATTTTATGCGACGAATAATAGTAACGCCTACATTTGAAGCTTCTAAAATTGCTGAAGGCTTATTTACTGTAATTTTTACAAACGGTATAGAAAAATTATTTACTAACATATCCGCAATTTCTTCGGCTAAACTTTCTATTAAATTAAAATGTTTATTTTGTACTAAAAAAATAATTTCATTTTTAATTTTAATGTAATCAATACGATTAATTAGTGAATCTTTATTTAACGATTTTTTAAAATTAATTGGTATTTTAATATCAACAAATATTTTCTGTAAAATATTTTTTTCCCAGTTATTTATGCCAACTGAAGCCATAATTTTTAATTTTTTAATAAATAATATATTCATAAATCGAGATTTCATTTAAGGTTCTGATAACGTTTCTAAGCACCATTTAGGCTTAATTAATATTTTTTTTGATGCATTTTTTTTTAATCTTATCGATCCAACATAAGCTATCATAGCAGCATTATCTGTACATAACGATTTTTTAGCATAAAATAATCTCCCTCTTCTGATTTTCATTATTTTATGTAAGCGTTTTCTAATGGAATTATTTGCACTTACTCCTCCGGAAATTACTAAATTTTTACATTGAGTTAAATTAAGTGCTCTACAGCATTTAATTTCTATTGTATCAAGTATTGCATCTTCAAAAGCACGGGCAATATCGAAACGTGTTTGATGGTCTATTTTAGAATACGAAGAAACAATATTCTTAACATAAGTTTTTAATCCAGAAAAGCTAAAGTTTATTCCAGGTTTTTTTATCATTGGTCTAGGAAAAAAAAATCTTTTAGAATTACCATATTGTGCTAGAATAGATAATTTTTTACCTCCCGGATAATTTATACCTAATAATTTTGCAGTTTTATCAAATGCTTCTCCTAAAGCATCATCCATGCAATTCCCAAGAATTTTATATTTACCAATTTTATTGGCTAAAATTAATTGAGTATGCGCTCCAGATATAATTAATCCTAAAAATGGAAAATTTGGCTTTTTTTTCTCAAACATTGGGGTTAAAAGATGTCCTTCCAGGTGATGCACACCTACAGAAGGTATATTTAAAGAATATGCTAACGAAGAAGCGAACGTTGCTCCAATAGCAAGAGACCGTTCTAATCCTGGACCTGCAGTATAAGCAATTCCGCCAATTTTAGAAACAAGTATTTTAGAATTTTTAAGTACTGTTTTAATAGATGGTTGAATATATTTTAAATGCAACTTAGATGCTATCTCGGGGACTATGCCTCCGTGGTAAGCATGTGATTTTGCTTGGTTTATAATTTTATTTATAATTAAGCCATTATTTGTATCGTAAATAGCTATTCCGGTATCATCACATGATGTCTCAATTCCTAAAATTAACATAAGTAGCACAAAAAATAAAATTATAAAGATGAATATTTTTACATATATTTTATATTTTGTGTTATAAAATAACAAATAAAATATAAATTTATAATTTTATTATATTTTTTATAAAATCACCAGTTCAAAATAATTTTTTTAAAAATTTAATAAAAAATTATATTTGTATTAAAATAATATTAAAAATTTCTATAAAGGAAAAAATATGCCAATAATTAAAATTCGTGAAAATGAACCATTTGACGTAGCTTTGCGTCGTTTTAAACGTTCTTGTGAAAAAGCAGGGATTTTAGCAGAAGTACGTCGAAGAGAATTTTATGAAAAACCAACTACAGAAAGAAAACGCGCAAAAGCTTCTGCAATTAAAAGACACGCTAAAAAAATGGCACGTGAACATGCAAGAAAAATTAGATTATATTGACTTTAATAATATAAAATATTTTTATTATTAAAATTTTTTTAAAAAGCATATACACATGTATGTTTCAAAAACACTAATTAACCAGCTATTATCTAAAACAGATATCGTTGACCTAATCAGTACGAAAATTTATTTAAAAAAATCAGGTAAAGATTATTTTGCGAAATGTCCTTTTCATTATGAAAACACCCCTTCGTTTACAGTAAGTTCTGAAAAACAATTTTTTTATTGTTTTGGATGTGGAGAACATGGAAATATAATTGATTTTTTAATTAAATATGACAACTTATCTTTTATTGAATCTCTTGAAGTTTTATCATATAAAACAGGAATAAAAATTGTTCATCAAAATCAAGAAAACGTTGCAGACAACTATGAATTAAAACAAAGAAATTCCATGTATAAAATAATGAATATTATTAACATTTTTTATCATAAATCATTGCAATATTATCATTACAATCAAGCAAGTATTTATTTAAAAAAAAGAGGTTTTAATTTTGACGTGATTCAAGAATTCTCTATTGGATTTTCTAATCCTAAACAAATCAGTGTTAGTCATTATTTTAAGAAATCAAAAGAAAATTTATCATTGTTAGAGACTTCTGGAATAATTATATATAAAAAAAATACAGCTAATTTTGTTGATCGATTTAAAAATCGTATAATGTTTCCTATGAAAAACCGAAATGGAGACGTAATAGCATTTGGAGGTAGAGTATTAAACAATACACTACCTAAATATCTCAATTCTCCAGAAACAATTTTGTTTAAAAAAAGTAATTATTTGTATGGATTGTATGAAATAAAAAAGAAAAATTTAAAAATTATTAAGCTTTTATTAGTAGAAGGATATTTTGATGTAATTACGTTGGCTCAATATGGAATTCATTATGCTATTGCTTCTTTAGGGACAACTACGTCTAATCAGATAAAGTTAATATATCGTATGACAAATACTCTAGTTTGTTGTTACGATGGAGATATTTCTGGTAAAAAATTAGCATGGCGTACTTTAATAAAATCTCTACCGTTATTACATGACAATAAAGAATTATTTTTTGTATTTCTTCCAAAAATGGAAGATCCAGATACATTAATACGTAAAATAGGTAAAAGTAATTTTGAAAAAATTATTCATCACGCTGAGCCTATGTCAGTTTTTTTATTCAATACTTTATTGTTACAACATAATATAATATATCCAGATGGAAAGATAAAATTTTTGACATGTATATTACCATTAATTAAAAGGATTCCAGGACAAAAATTACGTCTATATTTACGTAAAGAATTGGGATATAAATTAGGTATTTTAGAAGAACATCAATTAGAAAAATTTTTATTTTCCGATAAAAAAAATAATATATACATAAAAAATTCTCAAGATATACAAACAATTATGAATACTTTGATAGGATTAGTTGTGCAAAATCCAAAATTATCACAATTAATATCTAAAAATCAAGAAAAAAAATTAAATCAAATTAATTTAAAAAATACAGATTTATTTATAAAAATAGTTAAAATATGTAAAAAAAATATTCAAATTAATACTGCACAAATATTAGAGTATTTTCGGGATAATATATATTACTGTCAACTTAAACAGTTAGCAACTTGGAATCATATGATATCTAAAAACATGATTGAATTGATATTCAATGAAACTTTATCTAGTGCATATAATATGATATTAGTATCCAGACAAAACATATTAATTTCTCGTGCTAGAATAAAAGGAGATTTAAATAAATTAGAAAGACAAGAATTATGGTCAATTAATAAAAAATTAGCAAGAAAATAAAATTTTAAATAGTTTATATTAAAATTTTAAAAATAAAAAATTTTTATAATTAATTTAAAATTTAATAAAAAATACTTTATCATTTGAGGTTATATATTTTTATGGAAAAATATCAACAGTCACAACTAAAGCTACTGGTTACTCGTGGCAAAGAGCAAGGCTATTTGACTTTTTCCGAAGTGAATGATCATCTTCCAGAAAACATTTTAGATTCTCATCAAATTGATGATATCATTCAAATGATAACAGATATGGGGATTCAAGTAATGGACGAAGCCCCAAATCCCGATAATTTACTATTACCTAATTCGTCAGAAAATTCTGATGAAGATGTAGCAGAAGTGGCAGCTCAGGTACTATCTAATGTTGAATCAGATTTTGGACGTACTACTGATCCCGTAAGAATGTATATGAGAGAAATGGGAAGCGTAGAACTATTGACTAGAGAGGGCGAGATAAGTCTTGCCAGACGTATTGAAGATGGAATTAATCAAGTTCAATGTTCAGTTGCTGAGTATCCAGAATCTATTAATTATCTTTTAAAACAATATAATTTTATTTTAAAAGGAGAATCTCGACTATCAGATTTAATTACCGGATTTGTTGATCCAAACGCTATGCATGATTCTAATATATCCTCTCCGATAATTTCGGATTTGTCAATAGATGATATTTCTGTAGATGAAAATGATGTTGCAGAAGAAAATAGCATTGATGTAGATTTGGCACATCAAAAATTTATAGAATTACGGCAACAATATAATGTAACTTATAATACTATTCGATTAAATGGAAGAAATCATAAAAATTCGCTTAAAGAAATTAAAAATCTTTCGGAAATGTTTAAGCAATTTAGATTTGTTCCAAAACAGTTCGAATCTTTAGTGCACATTATTCGTACAGTTATTGCAAAAATTAGAATACATGAAAGACGTATTATGCAATTATGTGTAGGTATAGGAAAAATGCCAAAAAAAAAATTTATCGCATTATTTAATGGATATGAATCAAATGAAATTTGGTTAAAAAAAGCTTTATCTGCAAATCATTCTTGGTCAAAAAATCTTTATAAATTGCATCATTCTATTTGTTTTAACATTAATAAATTAAAAGTAATAGAAAATGAAATAGGTTTAACAATTAAACAAACAAAAGATATTAATCGTCGCATATCTATTGGTGAAGAAAAAGCTAAACGTGCTAAAAAAGAAATGGTTGAGGCAAATTTAAGATTAGTGATATCTATAGCAAAAAAATATACCAATCGAGGATTACAATTTTTAGATTTAATTCAAGAAGGAAATATCGGATTAATGAAAGCTGTAGATAAATTTGAATATAGACGCGGCTATAAATTTTCTACTTATGCAACTTGGTGGATTCGACAAGCAATTACAAGATCGATTGCAGATCAAGCACGTACTATTCGAATACCAGTACATATGATTGAAACAATTAATAAATTAAATAGAATTTCTAGACAAATGTTACAAGAAATAGGAAGAGAACCGACTCCAGAAGAGTTATCAGAAAAAATGCTTATGCCAGAAGACAAAATTCGTAAAGTATTAAAAATTGCTAAAGAGCCAATTTCTATGGAAACCCCAATTGGAGATGATGAAGATTCACATCTAGGCGATTTTATCGAAGATACTTCATTAGATTTGCCTTTAGATTCTGCAACAACTGAAAGTTTACGATCAGCTACACATGATGTTTTATCGGGATTAACTCCAAGAGAAGCAAAAGTTTTAAGAATGCGTTTTGGTATTGACATGAATACAGATCATACTTTGGAAGAAGTTGGCAAACAGTTTGATGTTACTAGGGAAAGAATTCGACAAATTGAAGCAAAAGCTTTAAGAAAATTAAGACATCCTAGTCGTTCTGAAATTTTACGTAGTTTTTTGGATGATTAAAAATCATATTATTATTAATACTTGAACATTTTTAATAAAACTGATATAACTTTTGACAGGCCCTTTAGCTCAGAGGTAAGAGCAGGCGACTCATAATCGCTTGGTCGCTGGTTCAAATCCAGCAAGGGCCAAAATTTTAAAAAATTAAACATCCAAATAAAATAAAACTTTTAATATTAGATAAATGATGTAGATACAATTTATCAAAAATAAGAATTTCACATCTCTCTTGATTTATAAAAGAAAAAATTTAAACAATTAGAAATCCTTTCTTTTTCATCCCTGTAACATTTAGCCATAAAAGTACGAGTATTAATATTTTCTTGAATTAATGGATCTGCAACTATGGATCGCGAAAATATTACAATATAATTTTTTTTACAATGTTCTCCTTGCATTACAGAGGCAACTTTTGTGTTATAATCATTTTTTTCTAATGTTGGAATAGGATTTACAGTATAAACTTTACAAGAATTTACTTGATCAAAAAAATACAATTTTTGATTTAAATCTTTTTTCTGATGCAATGTGTAAAAAACCCCAGTACCAGTTATAAAAATGAGTAAAAATGCAAAAATTGTTTTGTATTTTTGAAATATATAGTTTTGAGAAATAAAGTTTTTACTAAATAAAATATTTTTTTTAAAATAAGATCTATCGCTATTAATAGTAAAATCAGAATTTTTGTTATTTTTTATTTCTTTAATTATTAGTTGATCGTTTAATTTTAAACCTTTTTTTGGGATAGTAATAATAACTGAGGAATTTAATCCTAATTTTCTTAATCCTTTACGAATTAAACTAATTTGTTGATTTAAATTGCCATTGGATGGCTGTAATCCGTGCACATTCCAAATATTTTCAAATAAATGCTCTCTGGAGATTAATCTGCAATTTTTTCGGTATTTAATAAGTTCTTCTAATACTCTACCTGCAGAATGCGATAGTTTAATAAATCTATTTTGTTTGCGAAATAAGCTTAGATTATATTCTACTGTATCAAAAATTACTAATGAATTAATTATATATTTCATCGGCTACTCCATCGACTAGCCTATCTATAAATCTCACTTAAGGCGTTTAAAAGTAATAATTAAATTAAAATAATTTTATATTTTTTAATAAATTAATATTAAATTTATTCAATAGTTACTAATTTTCTTAAAATTTAAATCATTAAGTTATTAATATAAAGTCTATTTAAAATTTCCATTTTATTAATTAAATAAATTATATTTACATGCTATAACTGAAAGTGTTTTATATTAATTATAACACATCAATAAAAAAGGTAGATTTTTTAAAAAAATTTATAACTGAATGTTATTTATCTAATTAATTCTAGAATTTTATAATTTAGTAGATACTTGATTTATACTATTAAAAATTTATATTAATTTATTTTTTAGTATATTATCTTTAATAAGATTAATTTATTACTAAAATATTTTAATTTAGTTTAAATATATAAAAATTTTTATTTGATTTATTAAATCATGCATCATTTTATATT
>JAVBJL010000007.1 GCA_030827005.1 Wigglesworthia glossinidia
ATATAACAATATGCAGTTTATTTTATGATTTTTATTTTTTTTGAAAAATAATTTTAATATAATTAAAATACAAATATGAGATTTCAATAAATAACAAAACTTAATTTACTTATTTAATATGATTAATATACTATTTATTAATACAGTAAGTAAAAGTATGTTTAATAACTATATTAGTTATAATAAATTTTTAATAATTATATAAAATATGTTATATATTTATTAAATATTTTAAATATTTTTTAATAAATTTTGTTAAAGTCTAATAAATCACTTTCTTATATAAAAATAAATAGAATCTTTTTCTATAATTACGGATATAACATATATATTATTATGAAATATAATTATAATTAATTTGATTGAATTTTTTCAATAAAATAAAAGTTAAAATTAATCAACTAAATAATATTATCACAGTATAATTAGATTAAAATTTTTAATATTATAACAGAGTATATTCCTGCAATAATATCGTCTAAAACAATTCCAAATCCATTTAAAATATTTTTATGAATTAATTGAATCGGGTAAGGTTTCCAGATATCAAAAATTCTAAAAACAATAAAGGATACTGATATATGATAAAAATCATTTGTATTATTTAATAATAAAATTAACCACATGCCAATAAATTCATCTAATACGATGCACGGATGATCATGATAAGATAATGCTTTTGTTGTTTTATCGCAAAAATATCCCGATATTAATATAAATATAAATATTATGTACCAATTATATATAAAAATATTTTTTATATAATTCCATATAAAAATTGCAACTACTGAAGCTATTGTTCCTGGCATATAAGGAACAAAACCGATACCGAACCCGGTAGATAGATTATGTATAGGATTGCACATACTAAATTTTGATTTTTTTTGATTTAATTGCATATTAATAAATATTAAAAATGTTGATATATTAAGTTTTTATTTTCAATTTTTGGATATTCTCCTATTAACTGTAATCCTGTTTTTTTTGTACAAATTTCTCCAATACAAGTTAAAATTGTTCCGGTTTTATGTAAAAGATTTTTTAGTTCTTGTTTTTTTGTGACAGGGATCGTAAAACATAGTTCGTAGTCTTCTCCGCCATATAAAGCGTATGACATAGCTTTTCCGTATTCTACATTATTTGATAAATGGGACGAAATTGGGATATTTTTCAAATAAATTTTTGCACCACATTGACTACAGTGTAATATATTTTTTAAATCCATTATCATTCCATCTGAAATATCACAAGATGCATTAGCAACATTTCTTAAAATAATACCTTCTCGAACTCTTGGTTTTGGACGTGTATGACGACTAATTAAATATTTTTTACTATATATGCTATTAATATCAAGATGATTCATTAAAATTGCCAATCCTGCTGCGCTATCTCCTAACGTTCCTGTAACGTATATTAAATCCTTTATTTTAGCATTATAACGAGACATTTTAATGTGTGTATTTTTTGGAATAATTCCATGAGCAGTAATATTGATATTTAATGGTCCTTTATTTAAATCACCACCAATTAATTTTACATTAAATGTATTTAAGTGATAAAATAAACCTTTACTATATTTAGATATCCACGCTTCATTTATATATGGCACAGTCAAAGCTAGCATGAACCATTTAGGCGATGCCCCCATTGATGCAAGATCACTTAGATTTACTGATACAGATTTATATCCTAAATTAAACGGACAAGTATTTTTTAAAAAATGAGTGTTAAGCACTAAAGTGTCTGTAGTAATAACTAAATAGTTGGATTGGCAATTAACAACTGCACAATCATCTCCGATTTTCGATTTAATATATTTTGTTTTTTTATTATTTTTATTAAAATATTTTTTAATAATATATTTTTCTATTTTGTTATAATTGTTTTTTTCTTGAAATTTTATAATCATAAATATTTATTTAATTTTAAGATTTAAATTTGTTGCGATTTTATCTAATACTCCATTAATAAATTTATGACTTTTTTCTGCTCCAAATATTTTTGCTAATTCAATTGCTTCATTAATTACGACTTTATATGGAATTTTTATGTCGTAATTAAATTCAAATATTGCTATCCTCAAAACAGACAGTTCTATGTAACAAATTTGTTGCATAGTACGCGAGAGCAAGCAAGGCAATATTAATTTATCTAAATGATTTTTATTTTTAATAACTCCATAATATATTTTTTTAAAATAATTTATATCTATACATTTTTTTTTTATTTAATAAAACGTAATTTTGAATTTCTAATAAATTATTTTTAGAAATTTGCCAAGAATAAAGGGCCTGTAAAGCGCATTGTCTTGCGTAACTACGATGTGTATTCATATTATAAACTCCCTATTTTATATATTTTTTAATAAATTTATCATTTCTAATAAGGATAATGCGGCATCTTCTCCTTTATTTCCAAATTTTGTTCCTGCTCTTTCTATAGCTTGTTGTATGTTATTTACATATAAAATACCTGAGCTAATTGGGAGATTATTTTTTATACTCATACTAGATATTATAGCGTTAAGATCTTTAGAAATAAATTCAAAATGAAAAGTTTTGCCTTTAATCACTGTAGCTATAACAATAAGTCCATTATATTTTTTTTTTATAATTACAGTGTTAACCGTTAAAGGTATTTCATATATTCCAGGAACCCAAATAGTACAAATATTTTCGTTTTTTAATTGACCGACACGTTCTAACACACTGATAGCTCCATTGATTAAACTGTTATTAATAAATGAGTTAAATCGTGCAACAATAATTGCAACTTTTGCATGAGACGCTTCTAATTTATTTGCGATAATTTTCATTAATAATCCTTATGAAATAATTTTATTAAATAAAATTTAAATTTTTTTTATTTTTCTTTTGATAGGTTTTAAATTAAATCGAACATCTTCGCCAATTCTGCATACATTAGATATAGAAAATTTTGGTGCATTATCTAATCTTATTGATTCAGATAAAAAAAATAAAGGTCTAGCTTTTTCTCCTAAAATTTTCGGTGCTTGATATAATATAATTTCATCTAATAACCCAGCATTTAAAAATGCACCAGATAAGCGTGCTCCAGATTCTATTAAAATATTATTAATTTTAAGTTTTCCTAATTTTATCATTAATTCTGATAAATTAATATTTTTTGTATTTTGATTTAAATCATATCTTGTATTATCTAAAATAATTTTTGTTATATAATTTGGCCAAATTAATTTATCTTCTTTTGTACGAATTAATAAAATTTTACCGTTTTGCTTAATAAAAGCATGATTTGGTTTAATTTGATTTAAATTATCAATTACGATTCTTATCGGCTGTCTAATTTCATTTTTTGGATATATGTTTTTTATTTTATTAGAAAATTCGTGCCATCTTACTGTTAGTTTTGATTGATCTTGTAAAATGCTAGTAGCACTAGATAGGATAGCATCGCTTTCAGCACGTAGTTCTTGTACATTTTGACGAGCTTTAGATGACGTAATCCATTTACTTATTCCACAGTTAGTTGCAGTACGTCCATCAAGCGTAGAAGCTAATTTTAGTTTTATCCATGGAATGCCAAATTTCATACGTTTAAAAAATCCAGGATTTAAATTTTTAGCAATATTTTGCATAAAGTTATATTCCACTTGAATTCCAGATTTTTTTAAAATTTCAAAGCCTTTTCCTGATATTTTAGGATTTGGATCAATAGTGGATGCTATCACTTTTTTAACTTTTGCTTCAATTAACGCTGTTGTACATGGTGGAGTTTTCCCATAATGACTACATGGTTCTAAAGTGACATATACAGTAGAGCCACGAACAGATTTTGTAGTAGATTTTAGTGCACATATTTCTGCATGATCAGAACCTGCTTTTTTATGATAACCTTCTCCTATAATAGAATCTTTTTGAACAATAACACATCCGACATTAGGATTTGGAGGGGTAGTAAAACGACCTAATCTTGCTAATTCGAAAGCACGAGATAGATATAGTTTATCTTTTTTAGTAAATTTTTTCATGTTATATTTATTATTTATATATATATGATAATTTAAATTAAATTATTTTTTATTAAAAAATAAAAAATACTATAATTAATTATTATATAAATAATTTTTATTTTTAATAATGTATGTATATTATCATACAATTTTTAATTGAATAAATTTTAAAAATTTTAGTTATAAAACTATTAGTAGATTTTACATGAAAAGTAGATGATTTTTTATACTTAAATAGTATATTAAAATATATGTAAAGCTTTAAAAAATTTTTAAATAAAAATAATTATTAATTATTTTGATTTGTTATTTATTAAAAATAAATTTAAATTTATTTAACTTTATTAAATAAAATAAGAAATATATAAAGAATGCGATTTTTGGATCTATTTATATTTAACAATAAATTAAAAATTTTTATTAAATATTGCACATAAAATTGCCTGTCTTACAAATATCCCATTTTCTGCTTGTTGAAAATAATAAGCATATTTTGTTTTATCTACCTCGTATGAAATTTCATCAGATCTAGGTAGTGGATGTAATATTTTTAATGTTTTTTTTGCAAAAACCAAATCTTTTTTACTTAAGATACAATTAGCATGAATTTGTGCATATTCAGATGCGTCTAAACGTTCTTTTTGAATTCTGGTCATATAAAGTATGTCTATAGTTTTTATTACATCTTTTAATTCATTATGAAAATAATATTCTATTTTTTTTTCTTTTAAAATATTAATAATATATTTAGGTAACATAAGTTCTTGATGTGCAATAAAATGAATACAGTTATATTTAAATTTTGATAAAGCCTGTGTGAGCGAATGCACGGTTCTACCGTATTTTAAATCTCCTACAATTGCAATTTCAAGATTATTTAATCTACCTTGAGTATCTTGGATACTGAATAAATCTAAAATAGTTTGTGTTGGATGTTGATTTGCACCATCTCCGGCATTTATTACCGGAATTCCTCCTGAATATTCGGATGCTAATTTAGATGCTCCTTCTTTAGGATGTCTTAAAATAATAGCGTCTGCATATTTACTGATTACTAAAATAGTATCTATAAAGCTTTCTCCTTTTTGCGCTAAAGATGTATATGAAGCATCAGAAAATCCTATCGACGAAGCTCCTAATCGATAAATAGCAGATTCAAAAGATAATCTAGTACGAGTAGATGCTTCTAAAAAACAAACTGCAATAATTTTATTTTTTAATAATTCTGGTCTAGGTTTATTTTTTAATGTAAATGCAATTTTGATGATCAATTTTAAATTATCTTTTGTAAGATCACCAATTGAAATAAGATGTTTTTTATATAGCGGATTAGTTATATTCATATTTATTAGTAGTAAAATTCAATATATATTAAAAATTAATTTTATTTTATGTATTCATTAGGTGCTTATTTTAATTTATTAAAATATTAATTTTTATTTTATTGTAAATATATTATTCGAGATATAATTTGACGTTTTTTATGAGTTTTGATTTTAAATTCAAATTTTTTTTAATATTATTTAGATTAAAGTTAATACTTTTTAAATAAAAAATTTTACAGAACATGTTCATGTGTTGCTTAATAAAATTAATCTCTTGTTGAGAACAGTTTATTAAATGTGCATGCATTAACTTTTTTTGAGGTATTTTCATGTCAATTTTTAATTTTCTTATTGCAATAATAATATTTTTTGTCCATTCGACTAATTGATATATATTTTCATTTTTTAAATATAGATTGATTTTTTTAGGAAAATATTCAAACATAATTATATTTTTTTTTGTATTTCCAAAAATTTTTTGAAAGTTACCCCAAATTTCTTCGGTTATAAATGGAACAAAAGGATGTAGCATTTTTAACAAATTTTTTAATATATTAATTAAAGTATAATATGTACTTTCTAAATATAAAATAATATTTTCTTTAAAAATAATTTTACTAATCTCTAAATACCAATCACAAAATTCGTGCCATACAAATTGATATAAATTATCCGCTGATAAATCAAAACGAAAATTATCTAAATATTTTTTATGTAATATTAAAATTTCATTATACTTATGTAGTATCCATTGATCTAGAGGAGAAAAATAAATTTTGTCCGTATCAAAATTTATTTTTTTATTTTCTGTATTTATAAATATAAATTTACTAGCATGCCATAATTTATTACAAAAATTTTTACATCCTATGATTTGGTTTATTTTAATATTAATATTTCTACTATTAGAGGCAATACGTGCCATATTAAAACGCAATGCATCTGCTCCACATTCTGGAATCCCATGTGGAAATTCTTTTTTTGTAGAATTTATAATTTTTTGCTTTAAGTTTAAATCATATACGTCCTTTGTTCTTTTTTTTAATAAATCACTTAATGTAATTCCATCGATTATATCTATAGGGTCAATAACATTTCCTTCAGATTTTGACATCTTTTTTCCGTACTGATCTCTAATAAGACCAGTAATATAAATTTTACTAAATGGTACGTGGGGTTTTCCTGTATTGTCTTTTATTACATACATTGTTAACATAATCATGCGAGCAATCCAAAAATAGATAATATCAAATCCACTCACTATTACGTTAGTAGGATGAAACATATCAAAAAATTTAGATTTGTTGGGCCACCCAAGTGATACAAAGCTCCAAACAGCCGAAGAAAACCATGTATCTAATACATTTTCATCCTGTACAAGAGTAGCATCTGATTTTATTTTAAATTTTTTTCTAATTTCATATTCGTTATTTCCTGCATATGGTTTTTGATTATTATCATACCAAATTGGAATTTTATGACCCCACCATATTTGACGTGATATGCACCAGTCTTCAATATTACTCATCCAACTTAAATACATATTTTCATATTGTTTTGGTATAAATTGGATGTTTCCTTCTTTAACGGCTGTTATGGCTGTGTTTGCAAGCGATTTTACTTTTAAATACCATTGATTTGTTATCATAGGCTCTAAAATAACATTGCTACGATCTGCTATTGGAAATTTAATTTTTTTTGATTCAATTTTAGTAATATATCCTAATGATTTTAATTTATTTACAACTAATATGCGTAATTTATTTTTTTTTATATCATGAAATTCTTCTGGAATATCAATTTTAGAATCTTTAATAATGTTACCTTGGTAATCAAATACTTCTGGAAATTTTCGTAATTTTCCGGAGAATGTAAAAATATTTATCATTTTCAGTTTATGTTTTTTACATATATTAAAATCGTTAAAATCATGTGCTGGAGTGATTTTTAAACATCCTGTTCCAAATTCTATTTTTACATTTACATCTTGTATGATTGGAATAGCACGATTTAATAATGGAATAATAACGTATTTTCCGATTAAATTTTGATATCGATTATCTTTTGGATTAACTGCAATAGCAACATCTCCAAAAATAGTTTCCGGACGAGTTGTAGCGACTTCTAAAAAATTTAATCCTTGTGTTTTTGAGCAATTATCTAGGTAATATTTTAAATACCATATTTTTGAATTTTTTTCGCAATGTTTAACTTCTAAATCTGATACAACAGTATGTAATTTTGTATCCCAATATATAAGGCGATTTTTTTTATATATTAATTTGTTTTCGTATAATTTTAAAAAAATTTTACGAATCGCTTTTGATGCATGATCATCCATAGTAAAACGTAATCGATCAAAATCTGCAATACATCCTAAACGTTGAATTTGTTGAATAATTAATTTTTCTGATTTATTTTTCCATTTCCAAGCTTTACGTAGAAATTCTGATTTTCCGTAATCAAAACGTGTTTTGTTTTCTTGGTTTTTTAATTGATTTTCTAAAATATTTTGTGTAGCAATTCCGGCATGATCAATACCTAATTGTAATAATGTATTTTTACCTTTCATGCGATGATATCTAATTAAAATATCAATTATACTTTGTTGAAAAGCATGTCCTATATGTAATCCTCCGGTAATATTAGGAGGCGGTAGAATAATACAGTAATTTTTTTTTGTTAAATCAAAATTAGTGATAAAAAATTGATTTTTTTTCCAAATTTTATATGATTTCAGTTCAATATATTTTGGGTGATAATTTTTTTTCATGATACATTATACTTTTTTTCGAAAATAAAGCTATTTTTAGTGTTAAACAAAATTTTTATTTTTTTAATTAAAATAAGTTTTTAAATATTTTATTAGTATTTTTACTATCTTTTAAAAAATATTATAACTTTAAGTTAAAATAATTTTTAAAATTTAAATTTTATTTGTTTTTTTCATTTAAATAATCTATTAAAAATTGTGTTAATAATTTCACCGGTCTTCCAGTTGCACTTTTATTTTTACCCGGTATCCATGCTGTACCTGCTATATCTAAATGCGCCCATTTGTATTTTTTTGCAAATTCATATAAAAAACATCCAGCAGTAATAGCACCTCCTTCGTTTCCATTAGAATTAGATATATCAGCAAATCTTGATTTTAATTGATTTAAAAATTTTTTATGCAATGGGAGCCTCCATACTAAATCATCTGTAATTTTTGCGGAGTGTAATATTTTTTTACATAAATTATCGCAGTTCGACATTAATCCAGTATAATGGTGTCCTAAAGCAACGACGCATGCTCCAGTTAATGTGGCAATATCTATTATTAATTTTGGATTAAATTTTTTTACATAAGAAATTACATCGCATAATACCAATCTCCCTTCTGCATCTGTATTAATAATTTCCACGGTTTTTCCTGATAATGTATGTACAATATCTCCGGGACGGCACGATAATGAATCGGGCATATTTTCACAGCATGCTAAAATCCCAATAATATTTAAATTTAAATTTAATTCTAGTACTGCATGCATAATTCCTAATACTGCTCCTGCTCCACACATATCGTACTTCATTTCATCCATGCGATGTGAAGGTTTTAGTGAAATACCTCCTGAATCAAATGTCAATCCTTTTCCAATTAAAATAATTGGTTTTTCTTTTTTTTGATCATTACCATGATACTTAATAATTGCAATATAAGGTGGTTTTTTTGATCCCTGACTTACAGATAAATATGCATGCATTCCGATATTTTGCATATCATTTTTGTTGAGAATTTCGATTGAAATTTTTTTACAATTTTTTTCTTTTAGTTTATACGATTGATGTGATAAATAATATGGATCACAAATATTAGGTGGAGTATTATTTAAATCTTTAGCTATTTTTATTCCTAATGTAATTGCTTGTCCGTGTTGAATGGCTAATTTTGCTTGTTTTATTTCATTTTGATAAGGAATATAAAAAATAACTTCATTTAGATATATTTTAGATGTTTTTGCATGTTGTTTAAAATCGTGTAAACTATATAATTCTGCTTCTATTATTTCTATAGATTTTCGTATTTTCCAATAAAGACTTAAATTATTAATATTTAATGAAGATACGAATAACATAATTTTTGAATATCTAATAAATTTAATATAATTAATAATAGATTTTATAATTTTTTTATATTTTTCTATATCTAAATTATTTTCTCGTCCGCATCCAACAGTTAATATTGCATTATGCATATATTCAGTATTTTGTACTAAAATACAAGAACCAAGTCTTGAAGATATTTTTTTATTTTTTTTAATATGTGAAACGTAGTTTTTATTAGCTGTTTCAATGTATTGAAAAGATTTAGACTCATGTATTTTTTCAAAAATTTCTAAAATAAATAATGTATCATTGTCAAGATTTATATTATCTTTTATAATATTAAATTTCATTTTAATTCCTATTTTAATAATACTTTTTATTCTAATATAAAAATATATTCAATTTTATTTTTTAAAAAAAATAATATTTTTTAAATATCAAATAATTATAAGATTATAAAATAACAATATAAATATATTTTTATTTATTATACATTAAGTATAAATTTTTTAAAATTAATTATATACCGTGATTATTTTAAAATACTTAATCAAAAAAATACTAAAATTTCAGATCTTAATTTTACTAATTTTGTTTTGTGTTTTTTTATCTCAAAAGTTAGTACGTATTTTATCTGCTTCTATAGAATACGCTATTCCTAAAAAATTGATATTGTCTTTATTATTTTTTAGTATTCCAGAAATTTTAAAACTATTATTACCTTTAAGTTTATTTTTAAGTATTTTTTTAGTGTTACAAAATATGCAAGAAAATAATGAAATAATTGCAATACATACTTGTGGAATAGGGTATACAATATTTTTAAAAATTATTTTATTTTTTAATTTATTAATAATGCCTTTTTCTTGGATTAATACGATGTGGATATCTCCATTAGCATTTGATTACAAACATAGACTGTTGATAAATAATAATTTAAATACAAGTTTTCTTAATTTAATTCAAGGGCAATTTAATATTATGAAAGATAATAATCTTATGTTATTTTCTCAAAAAATAGTAAATAAAAGTTTAAAAAATATATTTATTGTGCAATTTTTAAATCAAAAGAATATTTTTCATCCAATAATATTGGTATCAGAATCGGGAAATATTTATAAAAATAATATGAATATGAATTATTATATTAACTTAAAAAATGGAAAATTGTACTATATAAATACAAAAATAAATCAATTTTGGATAACATCTTTTCAGAAATATCATATTGAACTCACACAAAATTTTAATGATTTATATATAAATAATAAAGAATATTCATCTTTATACTCTCTATGGAGAGCATCTGGTTTAGACTCTAAAATAGAACTGCATTGGAGATGTATAATAGTGTTTTCAATTTTTATTATGTCAATTTTAGCGATTACTTTAGGTATACATACAACACGAAGTAATCGATTTTTAAATTTATGTATTGGATTGATTTTTTACCTAACGTTTTTTTTTATACAAACTTTTATTTATAAAAATTATCAATTATTTAATAAATATTCGATATTATATATGTGGATAATAAATACTTGTTATATGCTTTTTATATTTATTTTTAATTATAAAAATAAAAAATTTATTTGTAGATAAATTAATTTTTTTATGTTTACTATATTAGATAGATATATTTGTCGTTTATTTTCTAAAACAACATTTTTGACATTATGTATTTTAGTTTCTTTTTCTAGTATTGCAAAATTTGCAGACAAAATACAAAAGATAAAAGATACTAATTTATCTTTTTTAAATATAATATGGTTGACAATTTTATCATTTCCAAATGATATCGAAGAATTATTTCCAATAATAATTTTAATAAGCTCTTTATGGAGCATAACAAATTTAGAGAGAAACAACGAACTTATTGCTATTGAATTATCTGGAATTAGTCGTATTCAAATTTTTGCTTCAATATTAAAAACAATTTTTATGTTTCTTATGTTATATATTATAATTGTTGAATGTATTATTCCTAAAAATCAAAAAATAGAATATCGGTATCTTGTTTCTAAATCAGAATACCCTCGAGATTTCAAAAAACAGAATTTATGGATAAAAAATAAAAATAATTTTATTTTTATACAAGATGTTATTAATTTTAACAATTTATCAAAAATTAGCATTTATACTATTAATCAACAAAATCAAATAAAAAATATTTATTATGTAAATTCTGCTATTTATTCTAATAAACATTGGATATTATATAACATACAAAAAATAAAAATTTCTGATACTAATATTATAACATTTAAAAAATGTGAAAAAATTTTTCGAAATTCAGATTTAATTCCAACGATAATACGTTCTGCAATATTACCACCAGATACTTTATCTATTTTAGATTTATATTATTATATAAATTATTTGAAAAATAACGATCAAATTTATGAAAAATATCAAGTGATTTTTTGGAATAAAATATTAGCACCTGTATTTATATTTACTATGATGGTCACTAATTTACAAATGATTTTTGGAAAATTATACAATTCTAATATAAAGATAAAAATTTTATTTGGAATTAGTTTGGGATTTTTATTTTATTTTTTAAAAAATATTTTTAACTCTATTAGTATAATATATTCTATTCCCGCAAGTATTGGGTCGATTTTGCCTGTATTTATTTTAATTATTATAAACTTAATAATTAAAAAATAAACTATATTATTATTTTCATTATAAATACTTTAGAAAAATATACTTATATAAATTATCTCTCATATCCTTTTTTTTTAAAAAAGGAATATTACCGATCATTGGAGCACTTAATTTTTTTTTCAAAAATGCAATATATTTATGTTTATATAACATGTTTTTATCAATATTATTGGCAATCCATCCTACAAAAGGTATTTTTGCATTACAGATTGCTTCAAAAGTTAAAAGTGCATGATTAATACATCCTAATTTTATGCCAATAACTAAAATAACAGGTATTTTTTCTAATTTTACCCATTTATCATATGTGAAATTGATATTAATTGGCACATACCAGCCGCCTGCACCTTCAATAATCAACCAGTCAGTTTTAGATGACAATTTTTTTAAATTATAAGATAAATCTTTTTTATAAATTTTTATACATGCTTTTTCACTAGCAATATGTGGAGATGTAGGATGAAAAAATGCAAATGGATTAATATGAGAATAAGGTAATATGATATTATTGATTTTCATGATTTTTATTACGTCGGAATTACGTAATCCATATTTTGTTTTTTTACATCCTGATGCTACCAATTTACATCCTATCACACGTTGTCCAGAACGTATTATAGATTGTAATAATGCGCATACCGATAAAGTTTTACCTATATTAGTATCTGTTCCAGTAATAAAATAACGCTTAATCACGATATATTACTCCATACACTACATGATAACTTAATCGAAAACCTTTTGAGGTACATGGCCAAAATTTTTCTAAATGATTTAAATATTTTTTTCCTATAAATTTTAATTTACTACGATTATATAAATAATTAGCTCCGATACCTCGAATTTCATGTAATAATTTTTGTATATTTTCATAATATATAAATTTTAGATTTGCACTTAATTGGTGACGATATAAAGAACAAGCATCAGAAATAGATGATACAGAAAGAAAATTATTAATATGTGGATAATTATCGATATTTTTCCACGCTTCTTGTAATTCAATCAATGATCCATGCGCTAACGTTGAAAGAGCTAATATACCACCAGGTTTTAATATACGATATGATTCGGATAATACTTGTGATATATTTTGAGACCATTGTAATGCAAGATTACTAAATACGACATCTATTGTTTTATTAAAAAAAGGCATGCTTTCAATATCACCTAATATATACATATTAGCGGAATGTTTCTTACGAGCTTCTAAAAGCATATTTTTGGAAATATCTAATGCAGTGACTTGATTATTATACGCCTTCCAATAACGACTAAACCAACCTGTTCCACATCCCGCATCTAGTAAATTTTTCTGTATTACATGCCCCATGAGTTTGCAAAGATGATATCCGCATAATCTTTGAAAATGTGCATATTTATCGTAATTGTTTGCTGCTTTATTAAATCTATACGCTATTCTTTTTTTATGAAATTTTATATTAAATAAATCTTTCTGCATAAAATAAAGCCTCAATTAAATTATCAATATCATTTTCTTGATGCATTGCTGTAATAGTAATTCGAATACGTGCTTGTCCTTTTGGAATACTTGGAGGTAGTATCGGATGCACCCATAATCCTTGTTTTCGTAATTTTTTTGCAAACTGAATGGTTAATAAACTATCCCCGATAATTATCGGTTGAATGGCAGTATTAGAATGTTTATAAAATTTTAATTTTTTTGCAGAACATTGAAATCTTTTTATATTACGAAATAAATGATCTCTGAGAGTTGAAGAATATCTAATTTTTTTTAGAGCAGTCAGTATAGCTCCAGCTTGAGCCGGAATCATAGCAGTGCTATAAATTAGATTTTTAGAAAATTGTAGGAAATATTCAGCTATATTTTCTTGGCATAGTATTGCAGCTCCATGCATACCTACAGATTTTCCAAATGTTATCACTAATAAATCAGGAAGCATATTTTTGATATATGATGTTCCTTTTCCTTCATCACCTAAAATTCCAAATCCATGTGCATCGTCTACAATAAGATAACTATAAAATTTTTTAGCAATCTTTATAAGATTTCCGATAGGTGATTGATCACCATCCATGCTAAAAATTCCTTCAGTAAAAATTAAAGAATTATTTTTATATTTGTTTTGCATTAATAATTTTAATAAATGATTTATGTCATTATGACGAAAACTTTTACATGAAATATTGCTATTTAAAGAAGCTTCAATGATTGAAGCATGACTTAATCGATCAACAAAGATATATTTAAATATAGTACCTAAAACATGTATAATTGCTTGATTAGCAGAAAATCCAGATGAAAACAAAAGAGCTCGAGGAAAATTTAACCAATTTGATAACCATACTTCTAATTTTTTATGTAATGGATGATATCCAATTACATGCCCTGATCCTCCTGATCCTACCCCTCCTAATTTTATGTAATCTTTCCAGGATTGCATAATTTCTGTATCGCATGATAAACCGAGATAATTATTACTAGAAAAATTTAAATATTTTTTATTTTTAATATAAATCCAACGACTGTTTCCGTTATTAATTTCTATTCTTTTACGATAAAGATTTTGATTTTTATATTTTAATAATCGATAGTTTATTTTTTCATTCCAACAATTATTCATATTTATAATGCTGCATTGTAGTATGTCGAAAATTTAGTTTGATTAGATTTATTGTTATTTGAAATATATGTGCTATTTTCTATATTTAAGTTTAATTTTTTAAATAATTTAATATCTTGCTCAATACTTGGATTTGATGTAGTTAACAATTTACATCCATAAAATATAGAATTTGCACCTGCCATAAAACATAGTGCTTGCATTTGATCATTCATCCATTCTCTTCCAGCAGATAATCTGATGCGAGAATTTGGCATCATAATTCTGCACAAAGCTATGATTCGAATAAAATCAAAAAAATCAATATCTGTATTATTTTCCATTGGGGTGCCTTTAATTTTCACTAACATATTCATCGGTATACTTTCTGGAGGTTGAGATAAATTTGATAGTTGCACTAATAAACTGATACGATCTTCTATTTTTTCTCCTAAACCCATAATTCCTCCAGAACATACTTTAATACCAGAATTTCTCACTTTATTTATTGTATTTAATCTATCTTGATAGCTTCGTGTGGTAACTATATTTTTATAATATTCTGGAGAGGTATCTAAATTATGATTATAAAAATCTAATCCAACGTTTGATAATCGATTAACTTGGTTATCAGTTAACATACCTAAAGTCATACAAGTTTCTAATCCTAATTTTTTTACATTTTTAATCATAGATTCTAATAAAGGCATGTCACGATTTTGTGGGTTTTTCCATGCAGCACCCATACAAAAACGAGTAGCACCTGCTTTTTTTGCTTTTTTTGCGGCATTAATAACTTTATCTAAGTTTATTAATTTTTCATTAGATAACCCGGTGTTATATTTTGCACTTTGTGGGCAATATTTACAATCTTCAGGACATAAACCAGTTTTAATAGATAGTAGTGCACTCACTTGTATGTTATTTGGTACAAAATTATTTCTATGTATTATTTGTGCTTTAAATATTAAATCAAAAAAAGACTGATGAAATATTTTTGTTGCATTCACTATGTTCCATTTATTTGTATTATTCATAAACTTTATTAAAATTATTTTTTTTATGATATTAATAAGTGTATAGTATAATATTATGTTGTCAAATATATTTATTTTAAATTTAATAGGAATTAATATATGAACATTAATGAAATTAACTTTGATCGTCATCATATCTGGCATCCATATACATCTATGATGTATCCGTTAAAAACGTATCCTGTTATTTCTGCTAAAAAATGTCTTTTAAAATTAAGTAATGGAAAATTATTAATTGATGGTATGTCTTCTTGGTGGACTGTAATTCATGGTTATAATAATCCTAAAATTAATTATGCAATTATAAAACAAGTACGAAAAATGTCTCATGTTATGTTTGGAGGAATCACACATTTTCCAGCAATAAAACTATGTAAAAAATTAATAAATTTTGCTCCTAAACCACTCGAATGTATTTTTTTATCTGATTCTGGATCAGTAGCTATTGAAGTAGCATTAAAAATGGCTTTACACTATTGGTATGCTAAAAATAAAAAAAAGAATATGTTTCTTTCATTATCAGGAGGATATCACGGAGACACTCTAGGTTCTATTTCTGTATGTGATCCAAAATGTTCTATGCATAATATATATCAAGGATATATATCTAAACAAAAGTTTATGAATACTTTTTATCGTAATTTTGGAGATATATGGCAAGTAGGAGACGATGATAACTTAATTAAATTAATTGAAAAAAATTATAAAACTTTAGCAGCAGTGATTGTTGAACCAATTGTACAAGGAATAGGAGGAATGAAGTTTTATCATGAACAATATTTAATCTCTTTGAGAAAATTATGTGATTTTTATAAAATTTTGTTGATTTTAGATGAAATTGCTACTGGATTTGGTCGCACAGGAAAAATTTTTGCATGTGATCATGCAAATATTGTTCCAGATATTTTGTGTATAGGAAAAGCTTTAACTGGAGGAGCAATTACTCTTGCTGCTACTTTAACAACACGAAAAGTATCATCGGTTATTTGTAACAAACAAGATGTATCTTTTATGCATGGTCCTACTTTTATGGGGAATCCGTTATCTTGTGCAGCTGCTTATGCTAATTTAAAATTACTTGAAGATAACACATGGATCGACCAAGTGAAATTTATTTCATATAATCTATTAAAACTTTTATCGCCATTAAAATTGCACCCATATGTTTTAGATGTACGAATACTTGGTGCTATTGGAGTGGTAGAAACAAAATTTTTTATAAATCTTGAAAATATTCAAAAATGTTTTGTAGATAATGGGGTATGGATTAGGCCGTTTAAAAATTTAATTTATTTAATACCGCCATATATTATTTCTCAATCTGAAATAAAAAAATTAGTGAATGCAATTTTTATTGCTTTAAATAATAAAAAAAATTTTAATATTTCTAAAAAATAAGTATTTTACCTTTATAATCAAATGTTTTTTAATAATTTTTTATCTACGCGCAATTTAGTATAATAAATATTAAAATGTAAAAATATAAATATTATTAAATTCTTCAGATTAATTTTGAAAATTTTTATTTATAACTGTACATAATATTATCAATAATTTCAAATATAGTTAAAAAAAGTAATAATTCGATGTAAGTTTTTAACTTTACTTACAGTATTAATGATAATTTTTTCTTCTGAATTTAAAATATCTCCAAAAATAAATATTTCCTTATTTTCTGTTAAAATTTTTAAATTTCTTAGCTTAAGCTCTTTATTACAAATAATTTTCATACGAACATTAATAGATGTCCAGGTATCTTTTAAGATTTGAGTAAATGAAATTGGATATGCAATACGAACTTCGTTATAAATTTTTTTTGTATTATCATAATTTTGTATTAAATTTTGTATATGATCTAAAATAAAATGATTTAGTACTTGACCGATAATAAGCAGTTTGTCGTTATATGATATTATCGAAATACGAGAAGGTTGGTTTTTTAAAATACTATCATTAAATAAAACTTGTGAAAAATATATTTTTAAAGTTAAATTGTCAATTTGCGCACCTATCGTTCGTGGATCAGAAGCTAACTTTATTGCTATTGCGCTTCCAAGCATTTGTGTATTAGTGCATCCAAGAATAAAACTAAATATTAAAAAAAATATTGTTAAAAACTTTTTATTATTCATTATTTATATTTTAAATTTATGTATTGTGCAATTTTTTATAAAAATAGACAAGTTTATTTAAAATATTTATATTAAATTTTACTATATAAAGTTATGATATGTAATCTTTAAGGATAAATGCTTATTTTCATTTGTATTACTAATGCAAAAAAATAAAAAATTACTATCAACTTTATATTTGGTACCCACTCCTATTGGTAATCTTTCAGATATAACTTATAGGGCAATATCTGTATTAAAATATACTGATATAATAGCGGTAGAAAGCATATCACGTGCAAAAATTTTATTAAAATATTTTGCAATAAAAAATCAATTAATATCTTTAAATAAAACTAATGAAAAAATAAAAACACAATTAATTATCAATTATTTAAAAGATGGCAAAACAGTAGCATTGATATCAAATGCTGGTACACCAACAATTAGTGATCCAGGATATTACCTAGTATCTATGTGCATAAAATATAAAATAAATATTATTCCTCTTCCAGGAGCATGTTCTTTAATTACTGCATTATCAGCGTCCGGTATATCTACAAATAAATTTTGTTATGATGGATTTTTACCTAAAAAAAAATCTAAAAGAATTATATATTTGAAATCTTTACGGCATGAAAAAAGAACAATAATACTATCCGAATCTTCGCGCCGTTTACTCTCTAGTTTATATGATATTGCAGATATTTTTGGCATGCAAAAACGTATTGTTGTTGCTAAAGAATTAACAAAAATTTGGGAAACAATATATCGTAATACTATAGAAGAAATTTTAATTTTATTAAAAAATTCAGATATATTATGCAGAGGAGAGATAATATTAATTATTAAAAATGACCAAATTAAATTTGACATTATTTCTCAGAAAGCAATAAAACTTTTAAATCTATTATTTTTTCAAATCCCAAAAAAACAAGCAATTTTAATTGTTTCGAAAATATTTAAAATTAAAAAAAATTTATTATATCGATACGTTATTAAAAATTTTCTTAATTAATAAATAAATCTTGAATTTTTTGTATGTCAATTTTCATAAAGCTAGCTAGATAATCGCTGATAATCTATACCAGAGGAAAGTCCGGGCCTCTTAGAACAAGATGCCAGATAACTTCTGGGAAGTGCAAACTTACGACTAGTGCAACAGAAAATAACCGCCATTTTAAATGGTAAGGGTGAAAAGGTGTGGTAAGAGCACACCGCAAATTTTATAAATAAAATTTGGCCGTGTAAACTCCATCTGAGGCAAGACCAAATAGAAATTTAAACTGTTCGTTTTAATGATTTCGGGTAGGTCGCACGAATAAATACGTGAGTATTTATCTAGATAAATGATTATCCACGACAGAACCCGGCTTACAAGTTAGCTTTATTGAAAATGACATAAAAAATTTGTTATTTTAAACTATTTGAATAATCTTATTTAATTTTATTAAAATTATTATTAATATTTATATATATAAATTTATATTTATATAGTATAATAATGTAATAAAATTATAATATAATACTACATGAAAAAAATTAACATTAATAATATATATAAATTTAAATTAGAAAATAAAAAGTTTGCTGCTATTACAGCTTACGATGCAACATTTGCAAATATATTTTTTTCTCAAGGAATTAAAATAATATTAGTAGGAGATTCTCTCGGAATGACTATTCAAGGTCATACTTCTACGGTTCCAGTAACAATAAATGACATAGTATATCATACAAAATGTGTAAGACGTGGCGCACCAAACTGTTTCATCATTGCAGATCTTCCTTTTATGAGCTATTTTAATACATATGATGCTTTAAAAAATTCTACTAAATTAATGCAATCCGGGGCAAATATGGTTAAACTCGAAGGAGGAATGGAGGTATTAGATATTGTTAATAAATTAAATATACATTCTATTCCTGTATGCGGTCATATTGGATTAACACCTCAATCGATTAATACATATGGAACATACAACATACAAGGCAAAAAACAAGTCGATATAAATAGATTAATAAATGAATCCATTAATTTAGAAAAAGCAGGAGTAAAATTATTAGTTTTAGAATGTATCATACGAAATGTATCTAAAATTATTACCAAAAAAATAAATATTCCAACAATAGGTATCGGATCTGGACCAGATACTGATGGACAAATTTTAGTAATGCACGATATTTTAGGTGTTACTTGCGGGAAAATTCCGTCTTTTGCTAAAAATTTTCTTTTAAATAGTTCTGGGGTGTCTGAAGCGATCAAATTATACATACAAGAAGTAGAAGATGGAATATTTCCTAATATTAAACACAGTTTTAGTTAAATGTTATCAATTTATAACCATGTTAATTATAAAAAAACCAACAAAACTAGTTAGTATTCTAAAAAAACAAAGATTATGTAATCCAGACCTGTATGTATCTTTGATAGCTACAATGGGCAATTTGCATCAGGGACATTTTGAGCTAATAAAATATGGACGTTTAAAATCTAACTATTTAATAGTTAGCATCTTTGTAAATCCGATGCAATTTTCTACGTTTGAAGATTTTAATATATATCCAAAAAAATTGAAAGAGGATATTAAGAGACTTATTGAATATCAGGTAGATATACTATTCGCTCCCACTTCAAAAGCAATGTATCCTAATAATTATAAAAATCATACATATATTAATGTGCCTAAATATTCATCTATTTTGGAAGGCGAAAAAAGACCCGGACATTTTTTAGGAGTTACAACAATAGTTAGTAAGTTATTTAATTTAATTAGTCCGCAATTAGTAGTTTTTGGCGAAAAAGATTTTCAACAATTAATTATAATTCGTCAATTAATTATGCATATGAACTATAATATAAAAATAGTAAGTTTACCAACAATAAGAGCATTTGATGGTTTAGCGCTTAGTTCAAGAAATCAATATTTAACTATCAAAGAACGTAAAATAGCCCCTATACTATATAAAATTTTATTACAACTATCTAAAAACATTCAAAATAAAAACATAAAAGATATAATCTTACAAAAAAAAATGTTATTGCATGAAGCATCTATAAAATTAAATTCATACGGTTTTAAAGTTGATTTACTTAAAATTAGAAGTGCAAAAGATCTTATGAAATTAAATAAGCACAATAAAAATATAATTATTTTGTGTAGCGCTTGGCTTGGCAAAACTCGATTAATTGATAATATAAAGTTTAAATTATAACATTTTTTAAATATACATATTTTTAAATAAATAATATATAAAATAGACAAAGCAAGTAAAATATTTGAAATATTTTACATATTAAAACTCAATAAAAATAAATTTTTGTTATAATTAAGCGATAAATAATTTTTACTTAGAATCCTAAATTTATAATGAAAAAAAAAACTTTTTAAGTATACAGTATTGTTGTACATCTAAACAATACACACCTTCTAAAAAAAAATTCAATCATGGATACTAAACACGTATCAAATATGTAAAATAGAAATTTATGCAATTAATTTACGTTTAGTAGACAAGTGTGAAATTCAATTTTTAAATAAAAAATTTTTAAAAAAAAATTATCCGACCAATATATTATCTTTTTCATATGATAAAAATCATAACAATAATATACTATTTTTAGGTGATCTAGTAATTTGTAATAAAATTTTACAAGAAGAAGCTTTGCAACAAAATAAGGCGCTGGATGCACATTGGGCACATATCATTATTCACGGAATTTTACATTTATTAGGATACGATCATGAAATTAATAAAAAAAGTAAAAATATTATGGAATCACTAGAAATAAAAATATTGAATTTTTTTAAATATGATAATCCTTATATAAAAATGAAATAATTTTAACTAAGATGAATTTATAATATTATAATGCTAATCGAAATTATTGCTTTCTTTTTAAATTAATAGTATTTATATATGAAATATCATACATTAATAATATTTATTTTTGGAATTATTAATGTAATTTCTTTTTCCCCATATAATATTTGGCCCGCAAATATTTTATCTATATTTGGGTTATTGATCATTATTAATAAACATAAAAATTGGAAAAAAATTTTATTTTTAGGATTTATATGGGGGTTAGGAAATTTTTTTGGCGAGATAAACTGGATATATTTTAGTATTCATGAATTCTTTAAGTTATCTCTAATAATTAGTATTTTTTTAGTTTTTATTTTATCTGTTTATTTGGCATTATATCCTGCAATTTTTGCTGTAATATTACAATATTTTTGTTCATATATAAATTTTACACGATTTTTAATTGGAGCACCTTCAATATGGACTTTTACAGAGTTTTTAAGAAGTAAAATTTTTAGCGGTTTTCCATGGTTAGAATTAGGATATAGTCAAATTGATGGTCCATTAAAAGGGGTTGCGCCAATATTTGGTGTATCTGGAATATCATATATTATTCTAATAATTAGCGGATTATTTGCATTTTCTTGGACAAAAAAAATTTTTTTTCCAAGCATTTTAGGCATTACTATATTAATTTGTCTATATCCTCTAAGTTTTATAAAATGGTACACTTTTGATTTAAAGTATATTAAAGTAGCATTAATTCAGGGAAATGTGCCACAATATTTATCTTTCGATAACAATCAAATTAACTTAATTCTGGAAAAATATATTCAAATTACAAACCCATTTCTTGAAAAATCTCAAATTATCATTTGGCCAGAATCAGCAATTCCTTGTTACGATAAATCATGCGACAATTTTTTATTTAAATTAGATCGTAAATTAAAATCAAAACATTCTACTTTAATTACAGGGATAACAAATGGATATGAATTAGGATATCATAATAGTATTATTGTATTAGGATATAATCAATCATATCATTATAATTTACTGCATCAATATAATAAATATTATTTAGTACCATTTGGTGAAACATTACCTGTAAAAAATTTTTTTCAACCTATTTTAAATAAATTTGGAATTTTTATTTTTAGTTTAAAAAAAGGAAAATATTTACAACCTCAATTAAAAATTTTAGATTTAAATATCACGCCATCTATTTGTTATGAAATAATCTTTGGTGAAAGATTACGAAATAATATACAATCAAATACAAATCTTTTACTTACTATATCTAATGATATATGGTTTGGGGATACAATTGGTCCTTGGCAACACTTTCAAATGGCACGTATGAGAGCATTAGAGACAGGGAAAACGCTGCTAAGAAGTAGTAATAATGGAATTACTGCCATAATAAATCCGGATGGTACAATAAAGTCAAAACTTCCACAATTTACATGCGATGTTTTATTTGAAACCGTATCTTCAAGTCACGGTAATACTCCCTATGTAACGTTTGGTTGTATCCCACTTTGGGGGGTCGTAATTATATTTTTTTTATTTACTATGAACAATAAGTTTAAATTTATATAATTTTTCGTATAATAAAATATACAACTATTTTATATTTGAAAAATCATTAATATGTTCAACTACTCTTTGTAATCCAACTACATTGTTTTTTTTTGAAATACGTATTAATCTTACTCCATGGGTATTTCTTCCAACAATATTTACTTCAGATACTCTAATCCGAACTAAAGTTCCAGAATCTGTAATAATCATAATTTGATCATAGTTATTTACCTGAACTGCACCTACTACTTTTCCGTTACGCTTACTTACTTTAATAGAAATTACTCCTTGAATAGCGCGTGATTTTTTCGGATATTCCGATTGCTCGGTCCGTTTACCATATCCGTATTGTGTCACTGTTAATATCGGACTATTACCTTGTGGAATAATTAATGAAACCACGCGATCTCCTGGAGCTAAATTAATTCCTTTGACTCCACTAGCAGTACGACCCATCTTTCTTACTTGATCTTCAGAAAATCTTACAACTTTTCCATATTCAGAAAACAACATTACTTCCTGACTTCCATCAGTTAAATCTACACCAATAAGTTTATCTCCCGCATTTAAATTTACTGCAATTATTCCAGAATTTCTTGGTCGACTAAATTCGTTTAAGGATGTTTTTTTTACTATTCCGCTTGCAGTTGCCATAAAAACATATTTTTCTTTTTCGTGTTTATGAACTGGTAAAATGGCTGTAATATATTCTTTAGATTCTAATGGTAATAAATTAATTATCGGTTTACCGCTAGACCCTCGACTTGTTTCGGGTAATTGAAAAATTTTCATCCAATATACTCTTCCGCGACTAGAAAATAATAAGATGCTATCGTGTGTGTTTGCCACTAAAAATCGTTCAATAAAATCTTTTTCTTTTATGCTAGTAGCAGATTTTCCTTTTCCTCCACGATGTTGTGCTTCGTAGTCTTTTAATGGCTGATATTTTACGTATCCTTGATGTGATAAAGTTACAATAACGTCTTTTTTATTAATTAAATCTTCAATATTAATGTTTATAGGTTCTTGAATAATTCTAGTACGTCTTGGGTCGCTATATTCTGTCTTTAAAGAAACTAATTCTTTGCGAATTTCATTTATTAAGTTACTAGGATATTTTAAAATTTTCTTTAAATCCTGAGATGTGTTGATTAAATTTTTATATTCTTTAATTAATTTTTTTTGTTCTAATTTCACAAGCTTATTTAAACGTAAGTCAAGAATTGCTTTTGCTTGTTTTTTTGTCATTAAATATTGATTTTTTTCTAAAAAAGTATCATTTAAATTTTTATTTTTTTTAAATTTTGAAATTAATTGATTTTTATTCAAAATTTCATAAAACTTAGTAAGATTCCAAATATAAGAAATTAAATTATTTTGTGCTTCTTCTGGAGAGGTCGAATTTTTTATTAGATTAATTATTGTATCAATGTTTAATAACGCAATAAAAAATGCTTCTAATATATGTATTCTATTATTGATTTTTTTTAATTCAAAATTAGTACGACGAGTAATAATAATACGACGATGTTCTAAAAAAGAAGATAAAATATTTTTTAGAGATAAAATTTTTGGTTGTCCATGATGCAATGCAACCATATTAATACCAAAAGATACTTGCAATGGAGTTAAAGAATACAAATTATTTAAAACTATTTCTCCGACTGTATCTCGTTTCACTTCTATAACGATACGCATTCCTTCTCGATCTGATTCATCTCTTAAAGCACTAATGCCTTCGATACGTTTTTCTTTTACTAGATCGGCTATTTTTTCAATTAATCGTACTTTATTTACTTGATATGGTATTTCATGAACAATGATTGATTCTTTACCGGTTTTATTATCTGCTATTACTTGAGCGCAAGCACGAATATAAATTTTACCACGTCCGGTTTTATATGCATTACGAATTCCTTCTGTTCCATAAATAATACCAGAAGTTGGAAAATCTGGTCCAGGTAAATACTTCATAAGTTCTGAAGTGCTAATATTGTTATTATCTAAATAAGCTAAGCATGTATTAATTACTTCTGTTATATTATGTGGTGGTATATTTGTTGCCATACCAACAGCAATACCTGAAGATCCATTTAATAATAAATTAGGTATTTTTGTCGGCATAATTTCTGGAACAAATTCTGTATTATCATAATTTGCAATATAATTAACTGTATCCTTGTCTAAATCCATTAAGATTTCATGAGCAATTTTAGATAATTTGATTTCTGTATATCGCATTGCTGCAGCGGCATCTCCATCAATTGAACCAAAATTACCCTGACCGTCAATCAATGTGTATCTTAATGAAAATTTTTGAGCCATTCTTACAATAGAATCGTATACCGCAGTATCCCCGTGGGGGTGATATTTACCGATAACATTTCCGACAATACGTGCTGATTTTTTGTATGGCTTATGCCATTCGTTACCGCAATTTTGCATTGCAAATAAAATTCTTCGATGTACTGGTTTTAAACCATCGCGTACATCGGGAAGAGCGCGTCCAATAATAACGGACATTGCATAATCTAAATATGAATTTTTTAATTCATCTTCAATATTAATTTGCAGTATTTTTTTACTATTATCGTTCATATCAATCTCTATCAATCATTCGGTGAAATTCATTAAAATAATTGTATACAATTTTTATTATAACATTTTTTTTATTTGAAAAAGTATCATATAATTAATATTATTAAATAATATTTCTTAAATCTGCTAAAAATATATAATTATGCTAAAGAAGAAAATAAGATTTTTAAAAAATATTCAATTTGATGATATGGCATCTAAATGGTGGGACATAAATGGAGTTTCAAAATTTTTACACCTAATGAATCCAATTAGAACAAAATATATTATAGACACCTGTCAAGGCATTTTTAAAAAAAAAATATTAGATGTTGGCTGTGGTGCTGGAATTTTATCTGAAAGCTTGTATTATGCAGGAGGAATAGTCACTGGATTAGATATTAGTAGTAATATGATATATGAAGCTAAAATGCATGCAAAAATTAAAAATATAAATATTAAATATATTAATGAAGATATATTACAGCATTGTATAAAAAATTCGGAATACTACGATATAGTCGTTTGCATGGAAGTATTGGAACATATTGAACGTCCTATAGAAATTGTTAATTTATGTTCTAAACTTATCAAGCCCGGAGGAAATCTATTTTTTTCAACTATTAATCGTACTTTAAAATCTTTTTTTACTGTAATTTTTTTAGCTGAATACTTATTAAGATGTATACCTATTAAAACACATAATTTTTCTCAACTAATTACTCCGTCTGAATTATTATCTTGGATAGATTGTACTAGCTTAAATATAAAAAATATTATTGGTATAAAGTATAATCCGTTTATAAAAAAATTTTATTTATCTTCTGATATAAGCACAAATTATATAGTACATGCGTGCTTATCTTGATATACATACATAAAATATTTTATATAGCTAATCGATGTAAAATACATCTTAAAGGTTCAGCGGCACCCCATAATAATTGATCTCCTACAGTAAAAACAGAAAGATACCGATTTCCTATACTTAATTTTTTTATACGTCCAATTGCAATATACAAAGAACCGGATACACTTATAGGAGTCAAAAAATTTTTGATTTTTTCTATATCATCAGGTATTATTTTTACCCAATTATTATGAGTGGATAAAATTTTTTTGATTTCTAAAATAGAAACATTATTTTTTAATTTTATAGTAAATGCTTGGCTATGAGATCTTAATGCACCTACTCTTACACATATCCCGTCAATAGGAATTAAACGGTTTAAATTAAGAATTTTACGCGATTCTTCCTGGTATTTTTTTTCTTCACAGCTTTGCTGATTGGTAAATTTTTTCCCAATCCAAGGTATGATGTTATAAGCTAAAATTGAATTTTTAAAAATATTTTTATCTTTTATTAGCGCATGTATTTGTTTTTCTATTTTTAGAATATCAAATGCTGGATTATTTAAAGTAGAGTTGAGCATTCCATTTATTCTATTAATTTGCAATAAAAGTTTGCGAGTATACTCTGATCCAGCTCCAGTAACAGCTTGATATGTGGATACAGAAATCCATTCAATTAAGTTTTCTTTAAATAAGCCTCCAAGTGCAATTAACATTAAACTAACAGAACAATTACCGCCTATAAAATCTTTACATCCTTGGGATATTTTTTTTTTTATTATATTATTATTAATTGGTTCTAAAACAATGCATGAATTTTTATGCATACGTAATGTGGATGCAGCGTCAATCCAATATCCTTGCCAATTTAAATTACGTAATTGATCATGCATGATTTTGGTATAATTATTTCCTTGACAGCTGACAATAATATCTAATTCAATTAATATTTCTATGTTAAATGAATAATAAATAAAATGTAGTTGATTTCCAATGATAAATTTTTTTTTTCCGTACTGAGTTGATGAAAAAAATATTGGATGGATGTACTTAAAATCATTTTCTTCTTGCATGCGTTGCATTAAAACTGATCCTACTAAACCTCTCCATCCTATAAAACCAACATATTTCATTATTTAATATCTCATTTGTATCATAAAATTATTTAGTAGTTTACTTTTAGTGAATTATATTAAAGTATATAAAATTTTTTAAATAACCCATTTAAATAACTAGGAAAAATATGCATCAATTATTATCAAATATTATTTGGTTATTTTTTATAATAGACCCCTTTGGGAATTTGCCAATAATTATATCTATGTTACATAAGTATGACACCGATAAACAACGTTTAATTATATTAAGAGAAATGTTTATTGCATTAATTTTTATGACAATATTTTTGTTTTTTGGGGAAAATATACTATCTCTATTTAATTTAAAAATAGAAATTATTTCTATTTCAGGAGGTATTATTTTATTTTTAATGGCAATCAAAATGATTTTTCAAGAAAACCAAAATATTAAAAATATAAAGTCACAACATCATGATCAGGTACCATTTATAATTCCTATAGCTATTCCTCTTTTAGCTGGACCTGGAATGTTTTCAACATTAGTATTTTTATCTCAAAGAAATAAAGTTGATATTTTATACATTTTTTATTCTCTAATCATTTCTTGGAGCTTATCCTTAATAGTTCTTTTATGTTTTATCACTATTTTTAAGTTATTTAATAATAAGGGTGTAAACGAGTTAGAACGTTTTATGGGTTTAATATTAATTATGTTATCTATTCAAATTTTTTTAGATGGTATAAAAAATTATTTTAATTTAACAATATAATTGTATAAACTGATTTATATATTAATTTTTTTAGATTTACGTAATGTAGGAAAAAATATTACATCTCTAATATTAGCACTATCTGTTAGTATCATAATTAATCGATCTATTCCGATACCGCACCCGGATGTAGGAGGAAGCCCGTAATCTAAAGCTAATAAATAATTTGCATCATATTGCATAAATAAAGTTTCGCCTAATTTTTTATTTTTTTCTTGTTTTAAAAATCGTTTTTTTTGTTCTTTTGGATCGTTAAGCTCAGAGAATCCATTGCAAATTTCGTTACCACTGATAAATAATTCAAATCTTTCTGTTAAAAATGGATCATTTTCTTTAGATTTAGCTAGTGGAGATACTTCTTTAGGATAATCAACAACAAATGTTGGCTGAATTAAATAGCTTTGTACTATTTCTGAAAAAATTTTTTCTTGTAATTTTCCAATACCCCATGAATTTTTTATATCAATATTAAAATTTTTAGCAATGTTTTTTATTTTTTTTAGATCATTTAAATCTGTATTGCTTATATTAGAACAATATTTACAAATAGCATTTTGCATACTAATTTTGTGAAATGGTGGTTTAAAATTTAACAGAAAATTTTTATATTTAATTGTATATTTATTAAAAAATTTTTTTACAATCGTGCTTAATAGAGCTTCTACCATATGCATAAGATCTTTGTAATCAAAATAAGCAACATAAAATTCCATCATAGTAAATTCTGGATTATGATTAGTAGAGATACCTTCATTTCTAAAATTACGATTAATTTCAAATATTTTTTCAAAGCCTCCAATAATGAGTTGTTTCAAGTATAGCTCAGGTGCAATTCTTAAATATAAATGCATATTTAATGCGTTATGATGGGTAACAAATGGCTTTGCTAAACCTCCTCCAGGAATTTCATGCATCATTGGTGTTTCAACTTCTATGAAGTTTAGATTTATCATATAATTTCTAATAAAATTTATAATTTTTGAGCGCAAATTAAATGTTTTTCGAGACTTATTATTCATAATAAGATCTAAATATCTTTGTCTATAACATATTTCTTGATTTGATAATCCCTGAAATTTACTTGGTAATGGCTTAACAGCTTTTGTTAATAATAAAATGGCTGTGCATCTTATAGAGAGTTCCTGAGTATTTGTTTTGAACAATATACCATTAGTTCCTATGATATCTCCATAATCTAAATTTTTTAAAATTTCTGAATATTGATTATTTAAAATATTTTTTTCTGCAAAATACAGCTGTATTTTAGAATATATGTTTTGAATAACTAAAAACGAAGCTTTCCCCATAATACGTTTAAATATTAAACGTCCAGCAATATTTACTATTATATTTTGTTTTTCTAGTTCTTGTTTAGAAAAATTTAAATAGCGCTTATTTACGTCTTGTATACTAATGTTTTGTTTAAAATTATTAGGAAATTCTATTTTGATTTTTTTCATGTTTTTATTTTTTTAAAAAATATTAAAACTTTTTGTAAAATTAAATTTTTGAAAATTTTTATATTTATAAAATTCATATGCATATTACATTTAGTACGAGTTAGTATTTAAATTACTTTTAATAAAAACATCTAAGTCTCCATTTAAAACAGACTGAACTTGATTGGATACAATTCCACTTCTGAGGTCTTTTATTCTTGAATGATCGAGAATATATGATCGAATTTGGTTTCCCCAAGCAATTTTTGATTTAGATTGTTCTAAAATTTTTTTATTTTTATTTTTTTTAATTACTTCTAAATTATATAATTTAGATTTTAATTGTTTGATGGCTTGTTCTTTATTTTTATGTTGTGAACGGTCACTTTGACATTGAGTACTGATATTAGTTGGTAAGTGTGTAATTCTAACTGCAGATTCAGTGCGATTTACATGTTGACCCCCCGCACCTGAAGCTCGATAAACATCTATACGAATATCTGAAGGATTAATTGTTATTTCAATATTTTTATCAATATCTGGATACACAAAGATGGAGGCAAATGAAGTATGCCTTTTTTTTCCGGAGTCAAACGGACTTTTTCTAACTAAACGATGTATTCCAGTTTCATTTTTCAACCAACCATAAGCATATTTTCCAGAAATTTTAACTGTAGCGGATTTAATTCCGGCTATTTCTGCATTAGATTTATCGATAATACTTGTTTTAAATTTATGACGATCGGCCCATTTTAAATACATTCTGAGTAATATTTTTGCCCAGTCTTGTGCGTCTATACCTCCTGATCCTGATTGTACGTCCATGTAACAAGTTTTAAAATCGTTTTTTTTAGAAAAAACATACATTAATTCTGCATTTTTAATTTCCTGATTTAATAAGTTAATTTCTTTTTCAATTTCTATTAAATGATTAAAATCATTTTCTTGTACGGAAAGATCAAGTAATATATTAATATCTATAATTTTATTTTTTAGATTTTTAATAACAAAATCTATTTTGTTTGATTTTAAATATTTATTTGCAATTTTGAATTGATTATTTTTTTTTTGTTTTATTTTTTGAATGTGATTTGATTTGTCAAAGATAATCCTGCAAAAATTGTATTTGTTTTATGCAGGATAAAATTTTTTTTTTTATTAAAAAGATATCCATGTCGTGTTAGAGAGTTGAAAAATTTAAAAAGATTGTAGCATTATTGTCGTATAATATCTAATCTAAAATTATTTTTTTATAAATTTTAAAGGTAATAAGTATGTTATTATGAGTTGCAGTATAGGTTTATATATAGTTCGATATATATTTAATTTATAAGTTATTAGTATAATTTCCACTTGATTATTCGGCCATTTTTCTACATCACAATTAAAATATATACCATTTAATATAGGTCCTCCGGATATGGATTGAATCTTTAATTTAAGATGACATTTTCCTATTAGTAACTGTTTTAAAATACGAAATTTTCCATCAAATACAGGGTAGGAAAATTGATTTCCCCAAGGGGCAGAAGATAAAAATAATGTGGCAGTTTCTACAATACATTCATTTGAATTTAATTCTCCATCGGACCAGATAACTTTTTGTAGAAATGGATTTTTTAGTTTTGATTTAACTAGTTTTGAAAAAAATATTCTAAATTCATTTAATTTGTAATTATGAATAATTAATCCGGCGGCTGCTTTATGACCTCCAAATGAAACTATTAGTTTTGGATGTAATTTATTTAATTCGTCTAATATATCTCTAATATTAATTTCTTTGATAGATCGTACTGAACCTTTCAGAAGATTATTTTTAATCTGTGTAAAAGCAATCGTAGGTCGATAAAAATATTCTTGAATACGAGCTGCGATGATTCCTAAAAAACCTTCGTGCCAATTTTTGTTATATAGTATAAAACTTATAGATTTTTTTTCATTTTTGCATAGGTTAAAAGCTTGTTTTTCCATAAAACGGCTGATTATTTTTCTTTTTTTATTTAAAAAATTTAATTTTTTTGCTATGAAAAACGCTTGATGTATACTTTCGGAAAGCAATAAAGATACTCCAATAGACATATTTTTTAATCTTCCTGCCACATTAATTATGGGACTTAGATGAAAGCTTATATCTTCTGTAGATAATTTGGACATGTTTAAATTTAATATATCTATTAAAACTCGAATACCAATACGACATGTTCCGCATCTAATTCGTGTTATTCCTTGATAGACTAGAATACGATTGTTTAAGTCTAGAGGTGCTAAATCTGCTATGGTGCCTAAAGCAACTAAATCTAAAAACTCCGCTAATTTAGGGATCTTTATTTTATTTACTTTAAACCAGTCATGTTTTATTAAAAAATCTCGCAATGCAAGCATTAAATAAAATGCAACACCTGATCCTGATAAAAATTTTGAACCAAATTTACAACTTTTTAAGTTAGGATTGATAATTGCATGAGCTTCTGGTAATGTATCGTTTGGAAGATGATGATCCGTTACTATCACTTTCATCCCTTTTTGACGTGCTAAATTTATACCATTAAATGACGAAATACCGTTATCTACTGTAATAATAATTTCACTTTTTTTTTTTCTGCAATTTTTACGATTCTAGGACTTAATCCGTAACCGTCTTTAAAACGATTAGGTATGATAAATTCCACGTTTTTGGCTCCTAATCTAGTTAATGATAGAACGGATATTGCAGTTCCACATGCTCCATCTACATCAAAATCGCCTATAACAACAATTTTTTTTCTCTTAAATATTGCATTTTTTAATATATATGTTGCTTTATTTATATTTAATAATTGATGATGAGAAATTAAATTTTTTGTTTTCCATTCAAGCTCTTTAGTATTTTTAATACCTCTTTGTAAATATATTTTTTTTAGGATAGGAGGAATATCTTTATTTTTTATTTCGTTTGATTCAGTTAAAGATCTACGGCATATTATAGTTTGAGGACACATAGTTTTTCCGAAATATTTAAATATACGTATGTTATTTTTACATATTACACATTATTCGGTAATGTAAATAAAAAGATTTTTTTGGTTGTATTTTAATATATAAAAAATTAAGTTTATAAACGTGTTATGTATGCATGTATTTTAATATCTTAACGTCGTTTTTTATTTAAAGCTGTCTTTTATTAATATTACGATTTTTTGAATACTTTTAATTTTTGGAATCTTGTTACAAACTAACCATTTATATAAATTATAATCATCATACATTAACATATTAAAAAATGATTTTTTTTGTGAAGAGTTTAGTTTTTTAAACTTCTTTTCAAAAAAACGATGGATTAGAATATCCAACTCTAAAATTCCACGTCTACATGCCCAATGTACCATTGATCGTTTAAGTTTCATAAAGTTTTAATTTAATTAAAAATATTTATTATATATTTTAATTTAAAAAAATAATATAATTAAGAATTATTAGAAAATAGTATATAGAACTATAATTTTTGAATTTTAGGTTATTTATTTATGTTACATATTCTTAATAATTTATCGCTTGTACAAGTTACTGGAAAAGATGCATTAAAATTTTTAAATAATCATTTTACATGTAATATTCTCAAATTAAAAAAAAACATGTTTAAAATTACATCTCATTGTAATGTACAAGGAAAAGTAATTAGTACGATGTATGTATTATATCATCAAAATAACGTTATATACATTCAAAATCAAACTATAAGTCAGTATCAAATTAAAATATTAAAAAAATATTCTATTTTTTACGATGTTAAAATTCTAGAAGATACTTCAGTAGTTTTATTAGAATTATCAGAATTAAAATCTAAACTAATTTTAAAATCTATATTTCATATTATCCCAAATAAATTTAATACTGTTATTCATAATGAAAATTATACCATGATTTATTTTGATTATCCCAAACCAAGATATTTGTTGATTGTTAATATAAGTATAAAAAACGATATAATTTTTAATTTAAAAAAAAGTTTTTTTACTTCAACATATCAAAATTGGATATTATGGAATATAAAATCACAGTTCCCTATTATTGAACATAAAACTAGCGAACTTTTTTTTCCTCAAGAAATAAATATGCTTAAATTAAAAGGTATTGATTTTAATAAAGGATGCTATATTGGTCAAGAAATAATATCGCGTATTGAATATTTAAAAATTAAAAAAAAATTTCTAGCCACTATATATGGAATTTCTTATAAATATCCAATGGTAGGTGATATTATAGAATGCAACTTAAATCAATGGGTGCGATCAGGAATAATTTTATCGATATATCGTGTAGATATGTTTTATTTTTTGATACAAGCGGTTCTTAAAATGAATATATATAAATCTACTAGAAAAAGATTTCGCTTGCAAAAAGATCATAGAAGCAATTTTTTTCTTGTATTTCCTTTAAAAAAAATAGTAAATCAAATTATTTGAATAAATTTTTATTCTTAATATAATAAAAATTTAATTTTTTTAATATTTTTAAGATAACTATAGAATAGCGATAAACTGACATGGAACAAAATTTTTTAAAACTTTTTTCTGGCTTATTAAAAACATAATCTGAAATGCTTCTTATTGATACATAAGGTACTAAAAATTTTTGACACACCTGTGCTATCGAGGCAGTTTCCATGTCCACGGCATATGCTTTTGGAAAAAATTTTTTTATTTTTAATGCGAGAGTTATATTATTTTCATAAATAAATGTGTCCCCGCTAACAAAAAGACCGTATTTGAATTTTAAATTACTAAAAATAAAAATTTTTTTTATTAATTTTATGAATTCTTGCGAGGCAAAATAATATTTTGGACCTCCAGGAATTTGTCCTATATTATGCCCGAAAGCGCTTACATCTACATCATAATAACAAAATTTTTTTGATAATACAATACTGCCAATTTTAGCAGTTTTTTTCAATGATCCAGACACACCTACATTTATTATTAAATGTGGATGGAAATTTTGAATAATATAAGCAGCACTTATAGCAGATAATACTTTGCCGATACCTGATTCTACAAGGAGAATTTTTACGTTATTTAGTACACCAAAATAGGTTTTGTATGTATTTTTAATATTTTTTATGTTTATTGAGCATATTTTACGAATAATACATAACTCTTCTTCCATAGCTCCAATAATTCCTATTCTCATCATAAATTTATTTAAAGTTTATTTTCGGTGAGAGAGGGATTCGAACCCTCGATACGTATAATCGTATACATGCTTTCCAGGCCTGCTCCTTAAACCACTCGGACATCTCACCGATATCATAATAATGAAGATATAAATTTTATTTATAAAGTAATTTTTTTTAAAAAAATGGAAATTTTTTAAAAAAATATTTTTATATGTTTTATTTTAAATGTATTACTCAAAAATTTTTTAATATATTCATGTATCAATTGCGTTGAATTTTAAATTACAAAAAAAGATCTAATAAATTTTACGTTTTTAATTTTGTATATTATTATTATTTTTAATATAGCTTTTTATTCTAACACGTTTTTTAAAAATTAATTTAATATGTCAGATAAATATAAAAATATAAAAAATCGTATCTTTTATCTTCGTAAAAAACTTAATTTATGGTTGGATCATTATTATAATAAAAATAATTCTTTAATTTCAGATGAAACATACGATGCCAGCTTATTAGAGTTAAATAAATTAGAAAAAAAATATCCATTTTTATGTATTAAGTCTTCGCCTACACAAATAATAGGATCAAATTGTAAATCAAAATTGCATTATGTAAAACATAAATCGTTAATGTTATCTCTAGATAGTATTTTTCACGAAAAAGATTTATTTAATTTTAACAAAAAAATAAAAAATAAATTAAATACTAAAAAAAAAATTTCATATTGTTGTGAATTAAAAATTGATGGTTTAGCTTTAAATTTGATATATAAAAATGGGATTTTCATTCAAGCTTCTACAAGAGGTAATGGAATTACTGGAGAAGATGTAACAAAAAATGTATCAATGATAGAAACAATTCCAAATAATTTAAAAATCAGTGATTCTATTCCAAATTATATAGAAATAAGAGGAGAAGTTTTTATTACTAAATCAAAATTTTTTAAACTTAACGAATTAGCTCAATTAAATAAAAAAAAACAATTTTCTAATCCAAGAAATGCTGCTTCCGGATCTTTGAGACAAATTAATCCAAAAATTACACAAAGTAGAGATTTGATGTTTTATAGTTATGGCGTGGGATTTTTAGATGCATGTAAAATTCCAGATAATCAATATAAAATATTACAGGTCTTAAAATCATGGGGAATTCCCACCAACTACCATACGCGATTATGTATAGGTTTAGAACAAATTATAGATTACTATAATATGGCTAAGAGCATTAGGAATTCTTTAGATTTTGAAATAGATGGTGTTGTGATAAAAGTAAATAATATATCATATCAAGAACTTCTTGGATTTACTACTAAAGCTCCAAAATGGGCAATAGCATATAAATTTCCAGCATTAGAAGCAATTACAAAAATTTTAAGTGTAGACTTCACTATCGGTCGTACTGGGACAATAACACCTGTAGCAAAAATTAAACCAGTATATTTATTAGGAACGGTTATTAGGTTTGTTTCTTTGTATAATTTTAATGAAATCAATAGACTTAATATTATGATTAATGATACTATTGCAGTGAAACGCTCGGGAGAAGTCATTCCAAAAATTTCTAGAGTAATATTATCAAATCGAACAAAAGATGCAAAAAAAATAATTTTTCCTAAAAAATGCTCAGTTTGTAGATCAGACATCACATCCGTATTAGGTAAAAAAAAATGGTATTGTACAGGAGGAATAATATGTAGTGCACAAAAAAAAGCTGTATTAATACATTTTGCATCACGTAATGCATTAAATATTCAAGGTATGGGAAAAGAAATAATTTCTAAATTAGTAGATAAGAAAATGCTAATAACACCAGCAGATTTTTTTCGATTGAACGTTGAAAAAATTATGAAAATTAAAAGAATCAAGCTAAAATCTGGAATAAACTTAATTAATTCTATCGAAAACTCAAAAAAAGTAGATCTGTATCGTTTTATATACAGTCTAGGAATTCCTCAGGTCGGATTAACAACATCTATGAATCTCGCAAATCACTATCAAACATACTATAATTTTATAGGATCCGACTTTAATTCATTATTGAAAGTAAAAGATATAGGACCGTCTACGGCGATATGTATTAAGAAATTCTTAAAAAATAAAAACAACATCAATTTCATTCAGGATTTATTCGATTTAAACTTAAAAATAAAATAATTTATCTGCTTTTTTAGTGAATTAAAAAAATCATTCTTGTATAATGTTAGGTTATAATAAAAAAAATAAAAAGTTAATACATAAATCTTATTAAAAACTAACCAGTAAAATTAAGAAATTTTATTAAAAATTTTTTTAAAAACTAATTATATGTAAATTTAATAAAAGAAATTAAAATATAAAAATAAGTTTTTAATAAAATTTTAATTTTAAAATTAAAACAACTTAAACCTATAAGTTACTTAAATAACTTTTTAAATCAGTAAAAATGAGAAAAAGGATGGATAAAAACATATTAGGTGTTAAATTAGACGAAGCAATACTCCATCGGATCGAAGAAATAGCAAATAGGATAAAACGTACGCCAAACTGGCTGGTAAAGCAAGCAATTTTTCTTCATCTTGATACTCTAGATAAAGAACTAAAATCTAGTGAAAATTTAGAAGATACAAAAAAATCTCAAATTGACCAATATATAGTAGAAAAAGAAAATTTTTCACAACCATTTTTTGATTTCGCACAACAAATACTACCACAATCATACTTAAGATCTCGAGTTACAAAAGCATGGAGCATACCAGAAAAAGAAATTGTGCCAATACTTTTAAAAAAAGCAAATTTTGACGAAAATATAGAAGAAAAAATATATAAACTATCAAAAAAACTAGTTATAGGATTAAGAAAAAAGAAAAAAAAATATAACAGAGAGCAAATCGTACAAGATTTATTACAAGAATTCCCATTATCTTCTCAAGAAGGGATCGCCCTTATGTGTCTAGCGGAAGCTCTTTTAAGAGTACCAGATCTCAAAACTCGGGATGCTTTAATAAAAGATAAAATAAAAAATAAGAATTGGAAAAGTCATTTTGGATCAAAAAAAAGTCTATTTGTTAACTCCACTATCTGGGGTTTATGTTTAACAAATACTATTATTCAAAAATACACAGAAAAAGATTTATGCTGTTCTTTAAACAATATAATAAAAAGAATAGGAGAACCTATTATTAGAAAAGGCATAAATGTAGCAATGCAATTAATGGGAAAACAATTCGTAGTAGGAGAAAATATACAACAAGCATTAAAAAATACTCAAAATGTAGAAAAAAAAGGATTTACATACTCTTATGATATGCTAGGCGAATCCGCAATAACAGAAGAAGATGCTCAAACATATATGTCGTCATATGAAAATGCGATTCACTGCATTGGAAAAGCATCTTTAAAAAAAGGAATCTACAACGGATCAGGAATTTCAATAAAACTATCTGCACTGCACCCTCGTTACTTTCGTACAAATTATGATCAAGTCATGTCAGAATTATATCCCAGACTATATACACTGACATTATTAGCTAGAAATTATGATATAGGAATGAATATCGATGCAGAAGAATCAACTCGGTTAGAAATCTCCTTAGATCTATTAGAACGACTATGTTGCGAACCATCACTACAGGGGTGGAACGGAATTGGATTTGTAATACAATCTTATCAAAAACGCTGTATGTATGTAATAGATGAACTTATAGATCTTGCAAAACGTACAAAAAGACGCCTTATGATACGATTAGTAAAAGGTGCATATTGGGATAGTGAAATAAAAAACGCACAAATCGAAGGAATAGAAAATTATCCAGTATTTACAAGAAAGCCGTATACAGATGTATCATACTTAGCATGTGCTAAAAAATTATTATCAGAAGCAAATTATATATATCCGCAATTTGCCACACATAACGCACAAACAGTAGCATCCATCTATCATTTTGCAGGAGAAAACTACTATCCAGGACAGTATGAATTTCAATGCTTACATGGTATGGGAGAACAGTTATACGAAAAAGTAGTGGGAAAAATTACTGATGATAAACTGAATAGACCATGTAGAATCTATGCGCCTGTAGGCACACATAAAACTCTTTTAGCATATTTAGTAAGAAGAATATTAGAAAATGGAGCAAATAATTCTTTCATAAATCGTATATCAGATCATAACATTTCTATCGAAACACTAATTTTTAATCCTATTTTAGAAGTAAAACAAGTAGCAAAAAAAGAAAATACTCCAGTAGGAACTGAACATCCAAATATACCATTACCAAAAAATTTATATGGAACAGAAAGAGAAAACTCCAAAGGATTAAATCTATCTAATGAAAACGTATTGGCAAAATTATCATCTAATTTATTTAAAAATAAAGTAGACACCTGGAAAATTTTTCCAATTATTGCAGATAAAATCGATCAAGGATCCATAAAATTAATTAAAAACCCAGCAAACAAAAACGATATAGTTGGAGAATGCCAACAAGCAACTATTAAAGACTTAGAATCAGCTCTTATTAAATCTGTAGAAGGAATAAAAACATGGTCATCCATAACATTTATAAAAAAAAGCGAAATTTTAAACGAATCTGCCAATAAAATCGAAAATAATAAAGAAAAATTTATTGGATTATTGATAAGAGAAGCTGGAAAAACATTTTCTAATGCTATTTCAGAAATTAGAGAATCTATTGATTTTTTAAGATATTATGCATATCAAATAAAAAACTTTACAGTTGAAAACTACCATTCACTTGGATGCGTTGCATGCATAAGTCCATGGAACTTTCCACTCGCTATCTTTATTGGACAAATATCAGCAGCATTAGCTTCTGGAAATTCTGTAATCGCAAAACCAGCTGAACAAACTCCAATTGTCGCATACGAAGCAGTCAAACTAATGCTAAATTCTGGAATTCCAAAAACTGTTTTGCAATTTTTACCTGGAAGTGGAAAAGTAATCGGAGAAGCTTTATCAAAAGATTCTAGAATTAACGGAGTGATGTTTACCGGATCAACACAAGTCGCACGCTTATTACAAAAAAATTTATCTAGTAGATTAAATCACAACAAATCTCCAATCCCACTTATTGCGGAAACTGGTGGATTAAACACTATGATTGTCGACTCATCTGCATTAACAGAACAAGTGATAGGAGATATAATTATTTCCGCTTTTGATAGCGCGGGTCAGCGTTGCTCAGCTTTACGTCTGTTATGCATTCAAGACGAAGTAGCAGATCGTACATTGCATATGCTAAAAGGGGCAATTAATACCTATAGTATAGGAAATCCAGATCGTCTCGGAGTAGATATAGGACCAGTTATCGATAAATATGCAAAGATCAAAATCGACCAACACATCCTAAATATGCGAAAAAATAACCATCTAGTATGGCAAAGCGAAGCAAATAAAAATTATGAATATAATCTAGGAAATTTTGTTTTTCCCACTCTAATAGAGCTGAACCATGTACATCAAATTCAAGAAGAAATCTTTGGACCAGTATTACATGTAGTAAGATATAAATATGAAAATATAAACACAATTATTCAAGAAATTAATTCTACAGGATACGGATTAACACTTGGAATACATTCTAGAATAGAAGAAAAAATAGAAAAAATAAAAAACTCTGTAAAAGTCGGTAATATCTATATTAATAGAAATATCGTTGGAGCAGTTGTAGGAGTGCAGCCTTTTGGAGGAGAAAAACTGTCTGGAACAGGACCAAAAGCAGGAGGTCCACTATACTTATATAGACTCTTTTCTGATAGAAAAGACGAAAGTCTATTATCATTGAAAAATTTAAATAAAATCAATAAAGATTCGACGTATCAAAATCAATTGCGATCATCTGCAATTGATCTCATCGAATGGATATCAATGAATTATCCTCAGCTAGAAAAATATTGTAATAAATTTATAAAACAATCACCATCGGGCACTCAATATAATTTAGTTGGACCAACTGGAGAAGAAAATAATTATATTCTATTACCAAGAAATAGAGTTTTATGTTTATCAGATAATGAGCTCGATCTAGTTGTCCAACTATCGGTAGTTATTATTTTAGGAGGAAAAGTAATTTTATCACATACACCAATAAGTCAAAAAGTTTTCTCTATACTACCAAAATCTATTATGCAAAATGTCGTTCTTGTTCCAAATTGGAAAAGAGAAAATATCAATTTTGATTTAGTATTTTTTCATGGAAATCCAGAAAATCTAAAAGATATTTTAAAAATTTTATCTGAAAGACCAGGACCGGTAATTACTGTACACAGCTATTCCGAAAGCGAAAGAAAAATATTTTTAGAACGGTTTTTAATAGAAAAAACAATTAGTACCAATACTACTGCTGCGGGAGGAAACACAACACTACTAAATATTACATAAAATTTTTATGAAAATTAAAAATATTTAAACAAATTAAATTTAATTTATAAAAAACGACTAAAACGCATAATTGACGAAAAAAATAAATTTTTTATGAGAGCCATCTTATTTTTTTCATATATTTTCTATATCGTTCTTTTTTACGATCTTAGAATCGTGCTTCAAAATTGCACGCGAAACCGTTTCTTTTAAAAATTGAATTCCACGATCAATACTTCTCGAATATCTTTGAAATTTAGATTTTTCTTGATTTAAATCGTAGCAAATATTTAAAGAAGTAATGAAAAGAAGCTGTTCTAAACTTGATATTTTAGTTCTTTCTTTAAACTCCTGTAATTGTGCCTCTAAATACTCTGCTGCTAAATTTAATTCGGTACGCTTTTCTTCTGGGCAATTAACCCGTAAAGTGCGTCCAAAAATTTGAATATCTACTGGATGTTCCATATGATATATCCATTGTACAATAAATCATCGATTATTTAAAAAAATTATATACTAAATTGTAAAATAACAATAAAATATTTAACAATTTATTATTATTTTAAAAATTTATTTTAAACAAATTAACTAGAATATATTTAAAAATATTTAACTTTATAAATAAAATTTTTTCATATGCATGTAGAGTATCTTAATAGAAGAAAAAAATTATTTTCTAAAATGGTTTCTAATAGCGCTGCATTAATTTTTGCGGCTCCAGAAAATAATAAAAAATTTTATAATTATCAATATAAACAAGATAAAAATTTTTTCTATTTTACTGGTTTTAACGAATCTCAAGCGTTGCTTATTTTAATAAAACGTTGCGATAAAAATCAATGCATATTGTTTAATCAAAAAAAAAATAATAATACGGCACAATGGCACGGAGAAAATTTAGGACAGAAATCTGCTTTAAAAAAATTACATGTTAATTATTCTTATCCATGGAATGAAATTCAAAAAAAATTATATTTAATTTTAAATTATCTGCATACTATTTACTATCCAATAGGCCTAGAAAATTTACATGATAAAATATTTTTTTTGGCTTTAAAAAAAATAAAATTAAAATCAAAAAATAATAAAAAATTTTGCATTCCAAATTACATTAAAGATTGGAGAAGAATCGTATATGAAATGCGATTGATTAAATCAAAAAAAGAAATTTTTTTTATACAAAAAGCTTGTCATATAAGTTCTATGGCTCATTTAAGAGCTATAAAATACTGTAAGGTAAAACGATACGAATACGAATTGGTCGCAGAAATTCACCACGAATTTTTACGACATGGATGTCTTAATAATGCTTATAATACCATCGTAGGAAGCGGATATAATTCTTGTATTTTACACTATACAAATAATAACAAGCAGATGAAAAATAACGAACTAGTCTTAATTGATGCAGGTTGTGAATATAATAATTATGTTAGTGATGTTACCAGAACTATTCCTGTAAACGGTATTTTTTCAAAAGAACAAAGTATTATATATAATATCGTATTAGATATGCTAAATTTAGCTATCAAATTATTTAAGCCAGATATAACCATAGAAATCGTTAGTAATCAAGTAATTAAACTATTGTTATTAAGATTAAAATCTATTGGTTTATTAGATGGAACTATTAATAATCTAATGCATACAAAAACATATAAAAAATTTTTCATGCATAAACTATGTCATTGGATCGGACTTAGTGTACATGATTGCGAATATATTGGATATAGCAACAATATAAAACTAAAACCAGGAATGACTTTATCCGTAGAACCGGGAATTTATATACCAAAAAATAACAATATACCAATTCTTTATCGAGGAATAGGAATTCGTATTGAAGAAAATATTCTTATCACTTCCAAAGGAAATAAAGTACTTACAAAGTATCTCATTAAAAAACCTTGTGAAATTGAACAAATCATGCAATCTGTATGAAACTAACAATAATTGGAGGAGGAATAGTAGGTTGCGTATTTGCTTTAGCGCTATCATACTTTAGCGATAATCAAATTAATATTGATTTAATAGATATTAATGACCCCGAAACGCAGCACAATAAAAAATTTTTTCATGATCGAACTTTAGCTATATCGCATTATACATATTACATGTTAAAAAATATTAAAATATGGAAGCATTTAAAAAAATACGTTACTAAAATATCTTCAATAGAAGTTAGTAATCAAATGAACTTTAATAAAATCAAAATTTCAGCAAACGACTTTCTGTTACCTTTTTTGGGCCACACCATTTCTTCAAAAATTATGCGATCGGAATTATTTAAATTATTAAAAATTAAAAGTAATATTTATCTTCACTGTCCTGCAAAACCAATTAAAATAATAAGAAAGCAAAATAAAAATATTATTATATTAAATAATGGAAATCAGATAATTAGCAATCTTACTGTGATCGCAGATGGCATGCACACAAATATAGCGAAACAGTTTAATATTACTTATAAGCAATATTCTTATAAACAAATCGCAATGTCCAGCAAAATATGTACTACTTTATCTCATAATCATTGTGCATTTGAAAAATTTTTACTTTCAGGATCATTAGCTATTTTACCATTAGAATTAAATGTTAATGCTTTGATTTGGTGCTTTCCAGAAAATAATTTGAATTCTATATTGTCTTGGAATAAAAACCAATTATCAAAAGAAATACAAAATATTTTTGGATTTCACCTTGGCTCATTATTTGTTATTGGAAAGCAACAATACATACGTTTAAATCTTAAAGTTGCCGAACAACGTATTTCGCACAGATTAGTATTAATTGGTAACTCCGCGCAAATTATACATCCTATTGCAGGGCAAGGATTAAACTTAGGTATTCGAGACGCTATTTTGTTGGCTAAGGTATTAAAAAGTGAATTAGCAAAATCTAAAGATCTTGGTAATTATAAAATTTTATTAAAGTATCAAAATATAAGGAAAATTGATCAATTAAGAACGATATGCATAACAAACTTTTTAATAAATATTTTTTCTAATCAAATACCGTATCTTGTCTTTATACGAAATTTAGGATTATACATTTTAAATTATTTTCCTTTTTTAACAAAAAAAATAATTAAAAATATGTTTTTAAATAGAAATTATTATAATTAAATATATTCAATACTTGACTGTATGATTGTATAAAATTAGTTAATTTAGCTTACTGTTTCCTAATAAATTAATACTTATTTTTTTTAATAAATCCATAAAATCTTTTTTTAATCTTTTAAAAAATGAAAATTTACTTATTTGTTCAGAAATATTTTAATAAATACTTCAATTTATTTTCATTATAAAAAAATAAAATTACTATATCTTTAATTTTTAGTGAAAAATTGAACTCTTCGTTATTTATAATAAAAATTAACATTGATTTAATCTTTAAATATTATTGAGTAATTTTAATTCATTTTATTTTAAAATGATTTGAAAAAAACAAATTTTTATTAATTCATCATAAAAATTTATTTTAATTTTTTTAATCAATAATGTATCGTTAATAAAAATGAATAATTATATTCTATGTTTAACAAATGTTTTTAGTTTATGGTTTATTTATTTAAAATAATAATTTACTTATAATTGTATTTTAACTTTATAAAAGAAAACAATACATTTAATGCAATTTTTTTAAATATAAAATTTTATTGAAATTTATAAATTAAATAAAACAAATGCTTATAGTTATGTTTTAATTTTATTCTTTTAATTAAGAAATGAGAAAATAAATAAATTTATTAAAAAATGATATAAGTTTATTTTAGAAAGAAATTTAAATATTTTATCTCAATTAAATATATTATGATAATTTTATCTACTTACTGGTATTATTCTAATTTTAAAAAATTAGCTGCTATCAGTTATTTTTTTACCAGAAAATAGTTAATTAATGTTATTATATATATTAATATATAAAAATATTTTTTATATTTTACACTTTTTTTATTAAAAATATTCCCTAGTATAAGAATTTGGATATATTCTTTTACAAATAAAACGATTAAAAAAATATTGTGAATATTTTTTAAAATAACTTAGTTATTTATACCGACTATTTTTACATAGATTTGTCGTTATTTATTAATAAATTTATTGCACTTATAAAAATTATTTTGTAAGTTTTTCTTGCATTATCTGGTTTAAAAATTAGTAAATTTTGTTTTTTTAATATTGTTATTGTATGCTTTTAAGTTATAGTTTTACTGTTAATTAGATATAAACATTGATATTTTACGATATTCGTAATAATTTTTTTATATCATATGATTATTGGTATTGGATATTTTTTGTGAGATGTTGGATAAAAAATTACAAATATAAAATGAATTTTTATTTATTATGAAAAATTAAATTTCATTATTAATTTTTATAAAATTTTCTCGATAGAATATTAATTCTGAAATAGATTCTTTAATGTCATTAAGTGCTGTGTGAATATTTTTTTTCTTGAATTTTAGTAAAATTTTTGGGTTCCATTTTTTAACAAGCTCTTTAATTGTGCTTACATCTAAAAATCGATAGTGAAAATATTTTTCTAAATCTGGCATATAATTTAGTAAAAATTGTCGATCGTAATATACGCTGTTACCGCATATTGGTGATTTTTTTGGATATGTCCATTGAGAAATAAATTTTAATGTATCGAGCATTGCTGATTTTTCAGAATATATACTATTTTTCACACGTTCTATTAATCCGTTATTTGTATGTGTAACGATGTTCCAAGTATTCATTTTTTTTAATTCTATTTCTGATTGAAAAATTGCTATTGAAGGCCCTTCTGCTAATATATTAAGATTTTTATCAGTTATAACAGTTGCTATTTCTATGATACGATTATATTTTACATCTAATCCTGTCATTTCTAAATCAATCCAAATGAGATTGTTTTTATTTGGTTTTATTTTATTCATAGTTAAAAAAATTATATTGTTTTAAATAAATTAAATTTATATTTAAAATTTTAAGTAATAAAGTTAATATACGTAAAAATTTATTACAATTAATTATTGTTCAATTTAAATACAATATACATTAAAATTCAATAAAATAAAATTTATTATATATAATTTTTTTATTATTAAAATATTAAATTTTAAAATTAAAAATGTTTCATGCATCTAATTTTATTAGAAATATTTTAATAAATTAAAAAACTAGTTATTTTATGAATATTTTAATATTAGGAGATCAAAAAATATATGTATATTATATTGCAAAAATTTTTACCCAAATTTTTAATTACCAAATGTATTGGATGGATAGCAGAATGTAAATGTAAAATATTAGTATATTTAAGCATTTTAATATTTATTAAAATATATAAAATTAATATTAAAGAGCTTAAAATATTAAATCTTAAATCATATTCTTCTTTTAACGAATTTTTTTCTAGAAAAATAAATATGATTTTTAGACCAATAAATTTGGATCCTACAGTTATTATTTGTCCAGCAGACGGCATATTAACACAATTTGGTTATTTTGAAGACACACAAACACTACAAATAAAAAATCATGGATATACCGTACAAAGTTTATTAGCTGAAAATGAGAAAATGGTAGAATTATTTAAACATGGTATTTTTTTTACTACATATTTATCTCCTAAAAATTATCATAGAGTTCATATGCCATGTGATGGGGTATTAATCAAAATGTTATATATACCAGGTCAATTATTTTCTGTACATAAAAAAATTTTTGACAAAATTCCAAATATTTTTTCTAAAAACGAACGCGTAATTTGCTTATTTAATACAAAATTTGGACCAATGATTCAAATATTAGTTGGATCAATAATTTGCGGTACTATTTTTACTACTTGGTACGGAAAAGTAACACCTCCTCGAGAAGGAATTATTAAATTATGGAATTACTCAAATAATTTAAATCAAAAAATATTTTTAAAAAAAGGAGATGAGATGGGATTTTTTGCTCTTGGATCTACTGTAATAACAATTTTTATTAAAGAAAATATTTTATTAGGAGAAAATTTACATGCATACGATGCTGTTCGTATAGGTAATATATTGGCTTATGGAATTCAAAATAAAAAATAAATATGAATTAATTTGTAAATATCAAAAATTTCGCTTATTCATTTTTTTGGTAATTTTACTTACTTTTCACGCACACAGTAATATTGATTTTGAAGAAAGTCAAATTAAAAAAGAACTACAGCAAATTCAAAATAACAATCATATATCATATCAATTAGATATCATGGTATCTTTGCAATCAGCTCTAGATTTTATTTCAGAAAGTAAATTAGCAATTAAAAAAATAAAAGAATATCAAAAAATTATTGAAAATTTTCCAACTCTTATTAAAGAAATTCAAGAAGAAAAAAAATCAAAAATTATGCATTACAATGATATTTCTACTAAATTTTCGGCTAAAGAATTAAGTCAAGAATTATTACAAGTCAATAATCGATTAATTATTTTAGTTAATCAATTAAAACAAGAAGAAGAACAATCTCGCTTAATTTCTAATTCTATTATGCTTTTACCGCATCAACAAGCAGAAGCAAAAAAAGAATTAGATAATATTGATAATTATATGCATGTTCTTTCTAAACCTAATTCTTTGATAGAAAAAGCACAATTGACTAATCTACGTATGAAACATATGGCAAAGAGATTAAAGATAGAAGAACTAGATTTAGCTCAACTTAGCGTAAATTATCGTCAGGAATTATCAAGAGCACGCATAGATTTATTGAAATCACAATATAACCAAATTGATCAAGAGTTACAAACTCTAAAAAATAGTTTATATAATTTACGCAGGCAAGAATTTCAAAAAGCACTACATGATGCACAACAATCATCTAAAGATGTAAACAGTTTGCCTAAAATTATTATTATACAATTTAAAAAAAATTATGATTTATCTCTTGCATTAAATCAACAATCTCAAGAAATGGATGCTATAGCACTTAAACAAAGACAGTCAACCAAAGAAATATTACAAGTACGTCATGCTTTAAGCACTTTAATTGAACAATCTCAATGGTTAGATGAATCTCCAATTTTAGGCGAGATTTTAAGATCACAGATGTCTAAATTACCAGATAATCCTAAATCTCAAAGACTTAATACAAATATGGTGCAAGTTCGTGTAAAACGTTTATATTTTGAAGATTTAATTAATAAATTATCTTCAGAAGAGTCCAATAAAAAAAAGATTAGATCCATTCTTAAACAAGAACAATTTAAAATTTTCGAAGAACAGTTACGTATACAACGTGATTTATTAGAATCATTATTGATAGGATGTGACTCTCAAATATTAGAATTAACAAAATTAAAAGTTCTTTATGTTCAATTATCAGAAGCAATTAAAGAAGTTAAAGAGGCGTCACATAAATATTTATTTTGGGTTGCAGATACAAATTATCTAACACCCTCATTTATTTTACTTATTATTCAAGATTTAAAAAAAATACTTAATAAAGATATGTTGTATCAATTTTTTGATGCTATTCAAGTGGTGCTAATTAGTCGTAATACATTAGTGTTATTATTTAGTGTTTTTTTATTTTGGTGTTTTATGCTTAGCTCGTATAAACATTATTTATCTTTTTTAAATCGATCTAGTACGCAAGTAGGCAAAGTTAATCAGGATCGTTTCTATATTACATTAAAAAATGTTTTTTGGTCTATGTTAATTGCTGCTCCTTTTCCTATTTTATGGTTATCTTTTGGATATGGATTACGTCATACATGGTTATATCCAATCTCAGTAGCTATTGGAGAAGGCATGATTTCAACATCTTTCATATTATGGATATTATTGTTATGTAAATATTTTTCTTTACCGAAAGGATTATTTGTAATACATTTCGGATGGAAAATGAAACAAGTACGCTGTGCTTTACGTTACTATACTTTATCTATTACAACAGTAGTACCATTAATAACTGTTTTAATTTCTATTAATAATTATAGTGATCGTGAATTTATGGGTAGTATTGGAAGATTATGTTTTATTTTAATTTGTATCTGTTTATCTTTAGTAACTAATAGTTTCAAAAAAGCAGGGTTGTTATTATACTTAGATGATACTGGATCTAGTAATAATATTATTAATCGTTCCTTTTGGAACTGTATGATTTTTGCTCCAATATTCGCTATTATTTCCGCTTCGTTTGGTTATTTTTCTACCACACAAGCACTACTAGCGCGTTTAGAAACATCATTAACAATCTGGTTATTTTTATTGATAATATATCATATTATCCGTAGATGGATGTTTATTCAAAGACGTAGAATTGCATTTGAAAGAGCTAAACAACGTCGGGCAGAAATGTTAGCACAACGTGCACGTAATACCGAAGAACAAATGTTATCTCCGTCTCAATTGAACGAAGTTGCCGCCGAAGTAGACAATAAAATTTTAGATCTAGATACTATTAGCGCAAAATCTTTACAATTAGTACGCTCAATACTTACTCTTATGGCGTTATTATCTGTTATTTTATTATGGTCTGAATTACATTCAGCATTTTCTTTTTTAGAAAATATTACATTATGGGATTCTACTTCAAAAATTAACGGTATAAATAATCTACAACCAATTACATTAAATTCAATTTTCATTGTTATTTTAATTCTAATTATTACTACGCAAATGGTACGTAATCTTCCGGCTTTATTAGAACTCGCTTTGTTACAACATTTAAATTTAACACCAGGAACAGGATATGCAATCACTACACTCACAAAATATGGATTAATGTTGTTAGGAGGATTGATAGGATGCTCCATAGTAGGTATGGAATGGTCTAAATTTCAATGGTTAGCAGCAGCTTTAGGAGTCGGTTTAGGATTTGGGTTGCAAGAAATTTTTGCTAATTTTGTATCAGGATTAATTATTTTATTTGAAAAACCAATTCGTATAGGAGATACGGTAACTATTCGTAGTCTGACGGGAAGTATTACAAAAATTAATACTCGTGCTACTACGATTACGGATTGGGATAGAAAAGAAATTATTGTTCCAAATAAAGCGTTTATTACTGAACAATTTGTCAATTGGTCACTTTCTGATACAGTAACGCGTGTGGTATTGCATGTACCAGCTCCATCGGAATCAAACATTGAAAAAATTTCTAGTATTTTAGTACAAGCTGCTAGTCGTTGTCCTTTAGTGTTAGATTTTCCTATACCAGAAGCATTTTTAGTAGATATCCAAAAAGGATTACCTTTATTTGAACTACGTATATATGCTGCTGAAATGAGTCATCGCATGCCATTAAGGCATCAAGTAAATAAGTTAATTTTAGATTGTTATCGTGAACATGGAATTAGATTGCCATATCCTCCATTTCAATTAGTTCATGAATATAAATAAAAATTTTATATGTATTAATTAGGCTGTTTCAATAGAAAATAGCATAACGTCTTGAATTTTTTTAGCACGTAATGCGATCATAATCAGTCTGTCTATCCCAATAGCAACACCTGAACAAAAAGGAATTCCGTGACGTATAGCGTTTAATAATTTTACATCAATTTTTTTTTCAGGAAATCCTTTTTTTTTACGTTGAAAATTATTAAAAACAAAACGCTTATATTGTTCTTCTGCATCTATTAATTCACAACAACCATTTGCTAATTCAATTCCACGATAATATAGTTCGAATCTTTCAGCAATTTTTTTATTTTTTGAGTATGTTGTAGACATACTACTTTGTAGTATGGGGAAATGATATACGAATATTGGAAATTTTTTTCCAAGATTCGGAGATATTTTATATTCAAATAAAATCTGCAACATTTCGTCTCTACTTATAGAATGAGCTTTACAATTAAAAATTGTAATTTTTTTAATAATTTTTCGTATTTTTTGTATCCTTTCTTGAAAAGGATCAATTCCAATGTATTTTAAAAATATTTGACGATACGATATAAAGTGAGATTTTTTTAATTTTGATATAATCTTATGCAGAAAATTATCTACTTCATTCATTAAAGCAAACATGTCGTAATTCGGACGGTACCATTCTAGCATAGTAAACTCTGGGTTATGATATTGACTAATTTCAGAATTTCTAAAACTTTTACAAATTTGAAATATACCTCCGAATTTAAATGCTAATAACCGTTTCATATGATGTTCTGGACTAGTAATTAAATACAGTTTTTTTTTATTATTATATGATTTTAGATATGTTTTAAAAGAAGATAGATGCACATCATTAGATGTGTAATTACTTAATGATGGTGTATCTACTTCAATCAAATTTTTTTCAAAAAAAAATTTCTAATTTTTCTGATAATTGTATTTCTTTTTATTAATGTGGTTTTAGAAATATTTGGTTTCCAAATATAAGATTTATTCATGTAGACTGTTGTTTAAATATAATTCGATCGGTTGATTTTAAAATAAATAGTTTATGTTTATTTTTTTATAATTTTAATTAGAAAATTAATAATGAATATTTTTAGAATTTTATTTGAAAATATATTTTTTAATTTTTTCAATCCAATTGTATAATCTTGATTCTGTTAATTCTGATTGTCTGTCTTCGTCTAGTGCTAATCCGACAAAGTATTTTTTATTAATTAACGCTTTAGATGCTTCAAATTTATATCCCATAGTAGAATGTTGTCCGACAATATGTGCATTATTTTTTACTAAAATTTTATTTAATATTCCCATGGCATCACAGAAATATTCTGAATAATCTTCTTGGTCTCCGCATCCAAATATTGCTACTATTTTTTCGCTAAAATTTATTTTTTGTAAAGTCGGAAAAAAATCTTCCCAATCGCATTGGGGTTCGCCATAATACCATGTTGGTATGCCAAATATTAATTTATTATATTTTTCTATATTTTCTTGAGAAGTATCTGAAATATCAAAAAGATCAGAATATTTCATACCTATTTTTTCCTGTATTTTTTTAGCAATAGCCGCCGTATTACCTGTATCGCTACCAAAAAAAATTCCAATAGATTTCATATATATTTCCTATAAAAATGTTATTAAAATAGTTTTATTTATATATTTTTTTAATTTCTTATACTGAATTTGTATATAAAATATTTTAATTATAATTTTATTTAAAAATTGGTTTAAATTTATAAAACTTTTCATGATCATAAGTCAAGAAAAATAATAAAATTTATAATATACATGTAAAATATTTAGTATAATTTTTAACATTAAAAATTTAAATTACATATTACCAATGTTTTTAAAAACTTTAAAATTTGAAAAGAAGCAAAAAAAATCAGACTTAATTTGCCCAAAAAAAATTATTAGACAATACTATTGTCAAATACCAGATAAAAATAATCCAATTAATCAAATTAAATTTGGAACTTCAGGATATCGTGGCACTTCAGAAGAATTTACATTCAATGAAATGCATGTACTCGCAATTAGTCAAGCTATTGTTGAAGAAAGAAAAAAATTTGGAATATATGGTCCTTGTTTTCTCGGAAGAGATACTCATGTTTTATCTGAACCTGCTTTTTATTCCGTATTAGAAGTGTTAATTGCAAATAATATTGATGTTATTATACAATCAAATAATGTATATATCCCTACTCCAGTAATTTCATATGCAATATTAAATTACAATAAAAAATATAAAGTGAAAGCAGATGGAATTATTATCACATCTTCTCATAATCCTCCAGAATATGGAGGTATAAAATATAATATTTTTAATGGAGGTCCTGCAAATCTTTTTATTGCAAATAAAATAGAATTTAAAGCAAATAAAATTTTTAAACAAGATCTATCGAAAATAAAAAGAATTTCTTTACTTTACGCCAAACAAGTCGGTAAAATTCACGAATATGATTTAATACAAAAGTATGTTTTAAATTTACATGACATAGTCGATATGCAAGCAATTTGTTCTTCTCAAGTCAATTTAGTCGTCGATCCTCTAGGAGGCGCAAGCTTATTGTGTTGGCAATTAATAGAAGAACATTACAAATGTAATATTAAAATTATTAATACTAAAATAGACTATACTTTTCAATTTTTAAATTTAGATTATGATGGTATATTACGTATAGATTGTACATCTAAGCCAGTATTAAAATATTTGCTTAAATTTTCTGATCAAGCAGATTTAGGATTTGCAAATGATCCAGACGGAGATAGACATGCAATTTTGAGTAAAAGACGCATTATACATCCAAATCATTATTTATCTATTGCAACATATTATTTGCTTAATAGCAGATTGCGTTGGAAAAGCAACATAGGAATAGGAAAAACTTATGTATCCAGCGCTATGATTGAAAAAATCACTCGATATTTTAATCGTAAATGTATTAACACGAAAGTAGGATTTAAATGGTTTTCAAATTTTTTATTTAAAAAAATTTTAGGTTTTTGTATAGAAGAAAGTTCAGGGGGTAGTTTTTTACGTTTTAATGGACATCCATGGTCAACTGATAAAGACGGGATAGTAATGTGTTTATTAGCGGCAGAAATTTTAGCACATACTGAAAAAAATTTAATAGAACACTATTATGAGCTAGAAAAGATGTTTGGCTATTTTTATTATAAACGTTATCAGTTAAAGTGTTTATATGAGAATACATATTTACAATCCAATATTGATATAAAAAAAATTCAATCTTGCATTGTTACTGAAGATAAAATAATTTTTTTTGTCATTATTTCTTTAGAAATATTTATTAAATTCAAAAAAGGCTGGATAGCTATGCGACCTTCTGGAACAGAAAAATTACATAGAATATATTGTGAAAGTTTTGTAGATACTATACATTTAAAAAAATTAAAAAAATCAGCAAGTAATATTTTGAATTTTATTTTTAATTAATTATTTAATTTTATTTAAGCGAATACACACTATGCATCATACTACTAATATAAATCTTGAATTTGATATCAATCAAAAATTAAGTAACAATTTAAAAATTAAAGATTATGCTTTTAATGGATTGCAAATAAAAGGTAAAAAAATTATAAAAACAGTAATTATCGGAGTGACTATATGTCAAGAATTAATAGAATTTGCTATATTGCAAAATGCAGATGCAATAATTGTGCACCATGGATTATTTTGGAACAACAATGACGAAATTCTATATGGAACAAGAAAAAGCAGGTTAAAAAAAATTTTAAAAAACAATATCAATCTTTATGCTTGGCATTTGCCATTAGATTTACATCCACAACTAGGAAATAATGCGCAATTTGCAAAATTACTATCTATTAATATCGATAAAATATTAAGACCATGTATTTTTTTTGGTACAATAAATTATAAGATCGACTGCAGTCAATTTAAAATTTTATTAGAAAAAAAATTAAAACGTAAAATTTTACATTTTAATACAAAAAATTCTTCGTCAGAAATTAAAAAAATAGCATGGTGTACAGGATCAGGTCATAAATTTTTTGAGACAGCAATTGAAGAAGGAATAGACGCATTTATTAGTGGAGAAGCATCTGAAAGCACAATATATATTGCACAAGAAAGATCTGTTCATTTTTACGAAGCAGGCCATCATGCTACTGAAATAGGAGGCGTTAAAGCATTGGGAAAATGGATAAAAAAAAAATACCAACTAAAAGTAATTTTTTTTGATTTTATGAATCCTATTTAATTTATTTAAAAATTTTATATTTAAGAATATATTAAATTAAAAAACTTATAATTTATTTTAATATGCAACTAAATTTTTTTATTTTCATGACGATAAATTAATATCTAATTTAATAAAAAGTCAATATCATATAATTTTAAATAAAATATTTGAATATAAAAAAATTAATACTATTAACTAACAATTAAAATTTAAGCATTGCGTTAATTTAATTAATTATAAAATAAAATATTTAAAACATAAAAAAATTCTTAATTAATAAAATTTTTATACGTATCTATTCAATAAAAATCACAAATAATATACTTAGTAAAATTAAAATTATCAAACAACTGAAATTTTATACAATCAAAATCGGTTGTGAAAAAATAAATAAAACTAAAAAGCTAGAATCATAGCTCCTTATTAATCGTCATAAAATAACGGATCCGAGAGGAAAACCGTGAAGAATAATAGACCTGTTAACTTAAATCTTTTTAGCATAAAACTCATAAAAACTGCGATAGCTTCTATATTACATAGAATATCCGGAATAATTATTTTTCTATTTCTTTGGCTATTTATATATATTCTAGATTTATCTTTATATTCAGAACAAACATTCAATCTATTGCAGAAGTTTTTTAATGAAAATTTTATTTTTAAAGTTTTTTTATGGATAATTTCAACAGCGACTATTTATCATGCCATACTAGGAATTCGCCATATTTTAATTGATTTTAGTCTTTTAAAAGAAGATCTAAAAACTGCAAATATCACTGCAAATATAGCATTTTTATTCACTATAACAACTTCTATTCTGCTAGGGATATTTTTATGGTAAAAAAAAGATCTTCTCTCGGATTGCCTGGAATTTATGAATGGCTACTGTTACGTATTTCTGGATTATTAATATTTTTATACATATTATGTATTTCTACATTTATAGTATATCATGCGCCTATTAATTATATAAATTGGTCTTATTTTTTTAGTAAAAAAATAATAAAAATATTTACAATTGTAACAATTTTTTCGATTGCAATTCATGGGTGGATAGGGATATGGCAAGTCATAACCGACTATGTTAAACCATTATTTATACGGATTGTAATACAAGTAATAGTATTTTTTATACTAATGTCTTATATATTATACAGTTTTAAAATAATATTTTAGGATTAAATAATGAAAATCAAAAAAAAATATTTTGATGTTATCGTAATCGGAGCAGGTGGATCAGGAATGAGAGCGGCATTGGAAATTACTAAGCACCATTCATCCTGTGCATTAATATCTAAAGTGTTTCCTACACGATCTCATACCGTATCCGCACAAGGAGGAATTACGGTAGCACTTGGAAATACTCACGAGGACGATTGGCAATGGCATATGTACGATACTGTTAAAGGATCTGACTATATTGGAGATCAAGATGCCATCGAATATATGTGTCAATCCGGACCAGAAGCAATTTTAGAACTAGAAAGAATGGGTCTGCCATTTTCTCGATCTAATAATGGTAAAATATATCAACGCGCTTTTGGCGGTCAATCCATAAAATATGGAAAAAAACAAGCCTCACGTACAGCAGCAGCAGCAGATCGTACCGGACATGCATTGCTACATACCTTGTATCAACAAAATATAAAAAATAACACAAAAATTTATTCTGAATGGTATGCGTTAGATTTAGTAAAAAACGAAGAAAACGCTATTGTTGGATGTACTGCGATATGTATATCAACCGGAAAAATAGTATACTTCAATTCACGTATTACTTTGTTAGCAACTGGAGGAGCAGGAAGAATTTACCAATCTACAACAAATGCTTACATTAATACCGGAGACGGAATAGGGATGGCATTAAGAGCTGGCATTCCAGTGCAAGACATGGAAATGTGGCAATTTCATCCTACAGGTATTGCTGGCTCAGGAGTATTAGTAACAGAAGGATGTCGAGGAGAAGGGGGGTATCTTTTAAATAAAGATGGAGAAAGATTTATGGAAAGATATGCGCCAAATGCAAAAGATTTAGCTAGTCGAGATATCGTATCACGATCTATTATGATAGAAATATTAGAAAATAGGGGCTTTAATAATAATCTAGGTCCACATGTTAAACTAAAATTAGACCATTTAGGAGTAAATTTATTAAATGCACGTCTTCCAGGAATTTTAGAATTATCTCGTACCTTCGCTCATGTAGATCCTACAAAGGAACCAATACCTGTCATTCCAACTTGTCATTATATGATGGGTGGAATACCTACTAAAATCACCGGACAAGTAATATCTATAAATGATAATAATGAAAATATAGAAATTCCAGGACTTTTTGCAATTGGAGAGAGTGCATGTGTTTCAGTGCACGGAGCTAACCGTTTGGGCGGCAATTCTCTTTTAGATCTAATTGTATTTGGAAAATCATCAGGATTACAAATTAATAAATTATTATCATCCGATTATTATCCTAAAAAAGCTAATTCAATGAATATTGAATATACAATTCGAAACTATTTAAAATGGAATAACTCAAAAGGAAACGAAAATCCTGAAAAAATAAAAAAAGAACTACAAAAATGCATGCAAAGCTACTTTTCTGTATTTAGAACGGAACAAACTATGCAACACGGATTATGTCAATTGAACGAATTAAAAGAGCGTTTGCTATATGCAAAATTGAATGATAAATCGACTCAATTTAATATAAATAGAATAGAATGTTTAGAATTAAATAATCTTATAGATGTATCTTTTGCAACCGCTTTTTCTGCCATCTTTCGTACAGAAAGCAGAGGAGCGCATCATCGTAATGATTTTCCAGAAAGAGACGATAAAAATTGGTTATGTCATACATTATATTTTATTAAAAATAATATTATGAAAAAAAGAAATATCAATATGAAAACTAAATATAGACCGGCATTTCCACTTCAAAAAAGATCATACTAAAATGAAAAAGAATACTAAAATCGTAATTTCTATTTATCGATACCATCCAGATAATTTACAATCGCCTAAAATGCAAAATTTTGATTATAATTTACAATCCAATAAAGATCTAATGCTATTAGATGTTTTAATGGACCTAAAAGAACGTGATCCGACTTTAGTATTTCGTAAATCTTGTCGAGAAGGTGTATGTGGATCCGATGGCATGAATATTAATGGAAAAAACGGTCTAGCGTGTATTACGCCAATTTCTAGTTTATTAAAAAATAATAAAAAAAAAGAAATTATCATACGTCCTCTTCCCGGTCTTCCAATAATTAGAGATCTTATTGTAGATATGACAGTATTTTTTAAGCAATACAAAAAAATAAAACCATATTTAATTAATAACCAAACAACACCAAAAAAAGAATATTTACAATCTCCAAAACAAAGGCAACTACTGGACGGAGTATACGAATGTATTTTATGTGCTTGTTGCTCCACTGCTTGTCCATCGTTTTGGTGGAATCCAGATAAATTTATTGGACCAGCAGGTTTATTATCTGCATACCGATTCTTAATAGATAATCGAGATACAGAAAAATCAGAAAGATTACAAAAATTAAATGATGCGTTTAGTGTTCTCAGATGTCATGGAATTATGAATTGCGTTTCTGTATGTCCAAAAAAATTAAATCCAACAAAAGCAATAGGGCATATTAAAAATATGTTAATTAAAAAAACATTTTATAAAAGATAATAATTATTAATAAATAATTTATTCGTCTTTATTCTGAATATTAGAATTATTAAATTGAAGGAATTGAAATGCAAAATAACAAAAATAAAAAAAATATCTTATTTTTTTTAAACGGAACTAATCGTTGCTACATCGAAAAAATATATCAAAAATTTTTAAGTAATCCGCAATCTATTAAATCTGATTGGAAAAATATTTTCCATCAATTTTTTTCAAGCACAATCAAACAGAAAGATACTGAAAAAAATTTTTTCAATACCTCTAATGTTATACAAGAAAATATACAAAAGCATATTTTTAAAAATATTAAAATATCAAACCTTATAAATGCATTTCGTACACATGGCCATATTATGGCTAAAACAGATCCATTAAATTTACAGAATAAAGAGATAGTACAAGAATTATCTATAAATTTTAATAAATTATCTAATATTCCATACACAGAAAAATTTCATGCAAAAATATTTGGTATAGAAAAAAGCTATATCTCTTTACAAGAAATTTTAAATTTTTTAAATAACATATATTGCGGACCAATTGGATTTGAATATATGCATATTAACAGTACTAAAGAAAAAATATGGTTACAAGAATATATTGAAAAATATTTTGAATCAAATTTTCTAGAAAAAGAAGAAAAAAAGTATATTTTAAAAAAAATCATAGCAGCAGAAGAAACTGAATATTTTTTAGGAAGAAAATTTCCTGGAGCAAAAAGATTCTCTTTAGAAGGAGGAGAGAGTCTAATTCCAATGCTACAAGAAATTATCATACGCTCATCACAAAAATATAATACTAAAAATATTATTTTTGGCATGTCTCATAGAGGAAGATTAAATGCTTTAATTAATATTTTTGGAAAAAATATAAATGATGTATGCTACGAATTCTCTGGAAAAAGAAATCTTCCTGAAACTTATAGCGGTGATGTTAAATACCATCAAGGATTTTTATCAAATATTAAAATTAATAATAAGATTATAAAATTATTATTAGCTTTTAATCCGTCGCATTTAGAAATTGTCAATCCAGTTGTTATGGGAATAACAAGAGCAGAGTTAGATAAAAATAACATACAAAATAAACATGACGTTCTTCCTGTGACAATACATGGCGATGCTTCAATTATCGCTCAAGGTGTAATTCAAGAAACATTGAATATGTGTAATACGCCAGCACATACTGTAGGAGGAACGCTTCGAATTGTGATTAATAATCAAATCGGTTTTACCACAGATATTAAAGATGCTAGATCGACGAGATACTGTACAGATATTGCTAAAATGATACAGGCACCTATATTTCATGTTAACGGGGATCATCCATATGCCGTTATATTTGCTACACGTTTAGCATTAGATTTTAGAAATAAATTTTATCGTGATATTATTATAGATCTAGTATGTTATCGTAGACACGGACATAATGAAGCCGACGAACCAGGCGTAACACAACCTATAATGTACCAAAAAATCAAAAAACATCCTACTTTAAAAAAAATATTCTCTAATTTATTAGAAAACGAAAAAATTATTTCTACCAAAGAAATAATAGAAATTACTAATAATATACGTAAAAAACTTAATAATTCAACCAATATGGTCGAAATCATACAAGTAAAAAATAAAAAAAATTTAATCAAAAATAATAAAATAAATAATGCGAACAAACAAACCGTTAAATATTTAAAAAAAATATCTAAAATAATTTTTTCTATACCTAAAGAAATTGAAATGCAATCAAGAGTAAAAAAAATATTTCTCCAAAGAAACGAAATGTCGGAAGAAAAAAGATTATTTGATTGGGGAGCAGCAGAAATGCTATGCTATGCCTCTTTGATAGACGAAAATATATCAATTAGACTATCTGGAGAAGATGTTGAACGAGGAACCTTTTTCCATCGTCATGCAGTAATTTTTAATCAAAAAAATAATACTAAATATATTCCTATATATCATGCTATGCAAAATCATTCGTCAAAATTTTATGTATGGAATACGACTTTGTCTGAAGAAGCGTCTTTAGCATTTGAATATGGATACTCTATTAATACAAATAATACATTGGTAATTTGGGAAGCACAATTTGGAGATTTTGCAAACGGAGCCCAAGTTGTAATTGATCAATTTATTACTTCTGGAGAACAAAAATGGAGACAAGCATCGAATTTAGTTATGCTTTTACCTCATGGACACGAAGGTCAAGGTCCAGAACACTCTTCAGCGCGTTTAGAACGTTATCTACAATTATGCTCGCAAAATAATATACAAGTCTGTATTCCTTCAACTCCTGCTCAAATATATCATTTATTAAGAAAACAAGCTAAATTAAAAGTTTATTGTCCATTAATTGTTATTACACCAAAATCTTTGCTCAGACATCCTTTAGCAATTTCTTCATTTCAAGAAATGTCAAATAATGAATTTCAAGAAGTTATTTGCGATCAAAATTATAAAAAAAATACTGACTTTATAACACGAATTATTTTATGTTCCGGAAAAATTTTTTATGATCTATTTTGTGTCTCCAAGAAAAATAATATTCAAAATATTGCTATTTTTCGTATAGAACAATTGTATCCCTTTCCATATATATTAATTAAAAAGATAATTTCTCAATATAAAAATATAAATTCAATCTATTGGTGTCAAGAAGAACCAAAAAATCAGGGAGCTTGGAATTGGATTAAAAATCATTTTGATACTATTCTTGAATTCAATATAAAACTTACTTATATAGGTCGACCCGAAGCATCTTCGACAGCTACAGGATACTTGTCTGTATATCAAAATGAACAAAATAAAATAATTAATACGGCTCTCGATATTGTACATTCAAAAGGCTAAAAAATTATATGAAAATTATAGATATATTAGTTCCTGATCTTCCAGAATCAGTAACAGATGCTACTGTATCAAATTGGAGAAAAAAAACAGGAGATCTTATAGAAACAGGCGAAATTTTAGTAGAATTAGAAACTGATAAAGTTGTTTTAGAGGTTCCATCTCCAGATTCTGGAAAATTGATACAGATTTTTTATAAAAATTCTGAAATAGTTACTTCACGTCAAAAATTAGCTAGATTAGAAGTTAACAATCAAACACAAATATCTATTAAAGAAAAAAATATATCTTTAAATCAAAATGAAAAAAATATAGAAAAAGAATTACCAGATAATTTATTAGAAAAAAAAGATGAAATATTGTTTTCACCTTCAATACGTCGATTCATCGCAAAACATAATAGTACCAAAGAATTGCATACCCGCTATTCTTTAGTATCAAATATTAAAAATTATATTAATCAAAAACAATCATCATATAAAAAAGAAAAAGATACAAATATAAAAAGTCATTTATCTCATGCAAATAATTTTAAAGAAAAAAGAGTAAAAATGACAAGATTAAGAAAATGTATATCAGAAAGATTGTTACATGTTACTAATAGCACGGCATCTTTAACAACTTTTAACGAAGTTAATATGCAGTCTATTATAGATTTAAGAAAGAATTACGGAGATATTTTTGAAAAAAAACACGGAATTCGTCTGGGATATATGTCGTTTTTTGTTATTGCCGTAGTAAAAGGCCTAAAAGATTTTCCAGAAATTCATGCATCTATTGACGAAGAAGAAATTGTATATCGTAATTATTTCAATATCAATATAGCTGTCTCTACTCCAAAAGGATTAGTCACTCCAGTTTTAAGAAACGTAGATAAAATGAATATGATCCAAATAGAAGAAAAAATTAAAGATTTTGCAGTAAGAGGAAAAAACAATAAATTAAATGTAGATGATTTAGAAGGCGGAAGTTTTACCATTACTAATGGAGGAATATTTGGCTCTATGCTGTCAACTCCAATTATAAATCCACCACAAAGTGCCATTTTAGGAATACATGCAATAAAAGATAGAGTCACTGTAATAAACAATCAGATAGTTATTAGACCCATTACATATTTGGCTTTATCTTATGACCATAGATTAATTGATGGAAAAGAAGCCGCTAGCTTTTTAGTGACTGTAAAAAATATTTTAGAGAATCCTATTAAAATTCTTTTAAATATTTAAATTAAAACAATAAAAATTAATTTTTTTAATTATATAGATGTTATATATGGAAAATTATAATGAACTTACATGAATATCAAGCAAAAGAACTATTTTCTCAATACAAAATTCCCATTCCAAATGGATTTAAATGCACAAAATACAGTGAAATAAAAGAAGCTATTTTAAAATTACAACCTGGACCATGGGTCGTGAAATGTCAAATACATGCGGGAGGTAGAGGGAAATCAGGAGGAGTAAAACTATTAAGTTCTATTGAAAAAATACGTCAATTTTTAAAAAAATGGATAGGAAATCGTTTAGTTACATATCAAACAGATAATATAGGACAAATAGTAAACTCAATATTGATTGAACAAAAAACGTGTATTAAAAAAGAATTATATTTAAGTTTAATATTAAATAGAACGCAATCTAATATATCTATTATTTCCTCTATGACAGGAGGCATAAATATTGAAAATTATGTAGAGAAAAATATCAATGTTATTTATAAAGAACATTTTGATATTTGTTGTGGATTGCAATCATTCCAAGCAAGAAATCTCGCATTCCACTTGAAATTATCTGGAAAACAAATAAATCAATTTGTAGATATTTGCAAAAAGTTATCATTATTGTTTATTAACAAAGACCTTACACTTGTAGAAATAAACCCAATTGTTATTAATCAAGATGACGATCTAATATGTTTAGATGGAAAATTAAGTGTAGATGATAACTCTTTGTATAGGCAAATTAATTTAAAAAAAATACATGATAATAGTCAATTAGATTCAAGAGAAATTTATGCTGAAAAATGGGGATTAAACTATATTCCTTTACAAGGTAACATAGGTTGTATGGTTAATGGTGCCGGTTTAGCAATGGGGACAATGGATTTAATTAAGCTACACGGCGGTAAACCAGCAAACTTTTTAGATGTTGGAGGCAATGCAACAGTAGAAAAAGTAGATCAAGCTTTTAGAATTATTCTTCTCGATAGCAATGTAAAATCTATTTTAGTTAATATTTTCGGAGGAATCGTCAAATGCGATCTTATCGCCGATGGTATTATACAAGCGGTATCAAACCTACAAGTTCATGTTCCAGTTATTGTACGACTAGAAGGTAATAACTCACAATTAGGAGAAACAAAATTAATACATAGTAATTTACGTATTATTACAGCAAATTCACTGAATGATGCAGTAAAAAAAGCGATCGATAATATCGGGAGGCATAATCATGTCGATTTTAATCGATAAAAATACAAAAGTTATTTGTCAAGGATTTACTGGAAAACAAGGAACATTTCATTGTGAAAAAGCATTAATAGAAGGTACAAAAATTGTTGGAGGCGTTACTCCAGGTAAAGGAGGCACAAAGCATTTGGGTTTACCAGTATTTAACACTGTTCAAGAAGCAATAAAAGTGACTAATGCTCATGCTTCAGTAATCTATGTTCCAGCAAAATTTTGTAAAGATTCTATTCTAGAAGCAATTAATAATAATATAAAATTAATTGTATGTATTACAGAAGGTATCCCGATCTTGGATATGCTAATGGTAAAACAAAAATTGAAAGAAAAAAAGGATATTACGCTGATAGGACCTAACTGTCCAGGAATTATTACACCAAACCAATGTAAAATCGGTATTATGCCCGGATGTATTCATACTCCAGGAAATGTCGGCATAATATCACGTTCAGGAACTTTGACGTACGAAGCAGTAAAACAAATTACAGATATAGGTTTAGGTCAATCCACATGTATAGGTATAGGAGGAGATCCGATTTCAGGATCAAATTTTTTAGATATGTTAAAGTTATTTGAAAATGATTTAGAAACACACGTAATTTTAATTATTGGAGAAATCGGAGGTAATTCCGAGGAAATAGCAGCAGAATATATCCGCTCTAACATGACCAAAAAAGTATTTGCTTATATTGCAGGAATAACAGCTCCAAAAGGCAAACGTATGGGGCATGCAGGAGCAATAATTGCAAATGGAAAGGGTGGAGCTAAAGAAAAAATTAAAAAATTAAAAGAATCTGGAGTTATAGTTATTGACAACTTATCAGAAATTGGAATTCATATTAAAAATTTTATTTCAATGAATTAAGTAGTTTTTAAAATAAATATGTAATTAATTAAATATTTAGTAGTTTATTTATATTATAATTAAAAATTATATAAAATTACGAATTCATATGAATGTTTCAATAAAAATATTTAATTTTTTATTAAATACGATTTAATCCATTAAAATAAGTACTTATGAATGATTTTATTTATAATAAAACAGGATCCAAATAAATTTATAATTAAGATAATTAATAAATTTTATTAAATGAATAATAAATTTATATTAAATTCTGAGTTATATTTTTAAGGTTTTAACAATGATTCAAATAAATGTATTCGATTTATTTTTAAAATCGGATTTCTTACTTAAGACTATTTTTTCTTTTTTATTTTTAGCTTCCATTATATCCTGGATAATTATTTTTTATAAAATTTTCATATTCAGATATATTAAAAAAAAAATAAAAAAATTTGAAAAACAATTTTTTTCAAATCAAGATATAGCATATATATATAAAAAACAAGTATCCGAAAAAAATGATCTCATCGGTTATGCACAAATTTTTTATTCGGGTCTTAAAGAATTTTATGAATTAAAAGTTTTAAAAGGCTCTCCTCAATCTATAATTGAAGGAACCAAAAGAATAATGAATATAGTATTAAATCGAGAAATTGAAATTTTAGAAACACATATTGCTACGCTTGGTAGCATTAGCTCTATCAGTCCATATGTGGGATTACTTGGAACGGTCTGGGGAATTATGAATGTATTTTATAAAATTAATGAACATGTTAATTTTACAATACAAACAATTGCTCCAGATATTTCGGACTCTTTAAGTACAACAGCGATGAGTTTATTTGTTGCAATACCTGCATTAGTAGGATTTAATAAATTAAGTGTAAAATCAAACATAATTTCTCAAAGATATTTAAATTTTTCCGAACAACTTTCTTTAATTTTATATCGTAAAATTCTTTCCGAAAAAGATTAATTTTAATATATCAAAATGCGAAAAAATATATATAAAAATATTAAATCCGATATAAATATTATACCTTTAATAGACATACTACTCGTTCTCATGCTAATTTTTATGGTATTTTCACGAGATTTTTTACAAAATGTTACAGTCAATTTACCAAAATCTAATTTTTACAACCCAAAAAAAGAACAAGTAGAAATAGTTATTGAAATTTTAAATAAGAAAAAGTACAACTTATTAACACAAAAAGATAAAGAATATAATTTAAATTTACAACAATTAAATACTGTAGTAAGAAATAAATTTTTGAATAATCCACAATTAAAAATTTTTATAGGTGGAGAAAAAGATATCGCGTACGAAGAAGTTATAAATATAATTAGTTTGTTAAAAAAAATAGGAATTAGCTCAATAGGATTGGTTGCAAAATCGGATTTTAGCTATTAATCTGTAAGTTTTCAAAAACAACAGATCCGAAGGAGTTTAGGATAAAACATATCGTGAAAGTATTTAATTACAATCATAAAAATGCTAAATTAGCAATATATTTGTCGATACTTTTACATCTAACATTTTTTTTATGTTTATATTTAACAATATCTCTTACTAAAAAAAACAATAAAAATTTTTATCAATCAAATATTTTACGTAAAAGAACAACGGATATAAAGCAAGAAAAAAATATTCTACAAGAAAAATTAGAATTACAAGATGCAGTAATTAACTTTTATTATCAAGAAAAGAAAATAAATATAAGTAACAAAAATTCAAAAGAAACTAAAAAAATTACAAAAAATATAAAAACTGATAATATAAAAAATATTCAATATGAACAGCAAAAAAAAAATATTACGCATAAATCTTCAACTGAAATTTTATCAAAAAAATCAAAAGAGATGATATTCAATACAGTTGAAAATTTAAATAAAAAAATTTATTACAATAATAATCTAACTTCTTCTGAAATAGAAAATTATAAAGAATCTGTAAAACAATCTATTAAAAACAAACTATACGATTATAATACGTTTATTGGAAAGGTATGCGAATTGAATTTAGAAATTTATTCTAGTGGTTCGATCAAATCAATTAGAATTATCAGAGGAGACGAATCTCTTTGCCGCGCTGCAATTACATCTGCTAGACTAGCAAGAATCCCGCCAACTCCTAATCTTGAGGTGTATCAAGTAGCAAAAAAAATAACATTGCGTTTTGAGCCAGAATAAAGCGTGTTTCAAATACTTTTTCTTTTCTTTTGAGCGTGTTAATTTTAAAATATACCTATTATTTTAAAATAAATCAATGTATAATAAAAACATAAAAGGATTTAAAATAAAAATAAATGAATAAATTGTTATTAATATTTTATAGTATCTTTTTTTACAATTCTATATTACATGCAAATATTCATATCAATATCAATCAAGGTATAGACATCCCAGCTCCAATTGGAATTTATTCTTTCAAGTGGAAAGAAAATAATTTAAATATAAAATCAGATGATATTGGAAATATTATCGCATATGATTTACAAAATAGCGGAAAATTTTCTCCAATAGAAATATCTGATAATAATAAAATATATCTTCATCAATTTACTCGAAAAACCCTCGATACATCTAGTATTCCCAAAAATTTAAACATAAATACTCTTTTATTAGGGAAAATATCTTTAAATAAACAAAACGAATATTTAATTTCATATAAATTAATAGATTTAATTAACAATCCAGGAAAAATTTTATTAAATAGTTACCGTACAGCGCAAATACAATCTTTTAGGAAAGTTGCACATGATATTAGTAATGAAATATTTAAAAAATTAACCGGAATAACAGGTGCATTCCACACACGTATCGCGTATATTATATATAACAAAAATAATGAATATCCGTATCAACTATGCATTGCAGATTACGATGGATATAATCAAAAAGTTATTCATCAATCAAATATGCCACTTATGTCTCCATCTTGGTCTCCAGACGAAGAAAATATTGCATATGTAACTTTTGAATATGGAAATTCTGCGATAAAAATAAAAAATCTTAAAAATGGATCTATTAGACACATAGCAAATTTTCCATATCACAATGGAGCACCTGCATTCTCTCCAGACGGAGAGAAGCTGGCATTTGTTCTTTCAAAAACAGGAAGTTTAAATTTATATATAATGTTTTTGAAATCAGGATTAATTAAACAAATTACAAATAATAGTAATAATAATACAGAACCGAGTTGGTTTCCGAATAATAAAGAATTAACATATACTTCAGATCAAAACGGTAATCCACAAATATATAAAATTAATATTCATAATAAAAAATCTGATAGGATTTCCTGGGAAGGTTCAAAAAACCAAAACTCAGAAGTTAGTTCAGATGGAACTTTTTTAGCTATGGTAAACTCTGAAAAAAAAGAACAACATATCGCATTACTTGATCTAAAATTAGAAAGTACGAAAATTTTAACTAAAACATTTTTAGACGAAGCTCCAAGTATTTCTCCCAATAATACTATGATAATTTATAAAGCATCTTACAAAAAAAATTCTTCAATAGAATTAATTTCTACTAATGGACGATTTAAGAAGTCAATTTTAAAAATTGACGGTCAAATAAAGTTTCCTAGATGGTCTCAAAAAATATAAAAATTAAATACTCACCAAAACATTACTTAACAAGGAATCAAAATGAAATTAAATTTAATATCAAAGAGTATATTGTTACTTATTCCACTAGTTACTATAGTATCCTGTACATCTAAAAAACATACTAAGAATATTGACTCTTCAGTAATCAATACTTCTGAAAATACAGATGCAAATAATAATACAAATTCTTTAGATGCATTAGATAGTATTAATGCTCAAGAATTACAACAAAATAAAATTTTATATTTTGATTTAGACAAATATAATATTAAAAGTGAGTTTACTCAAATACTAGATGCACATGCAGATTTTCTAAGAAATAATCCGTCTTATAAAATTATAGTTGAAGGTCATGCCGACGAAAGAGGAACGTCTGAATACAATATTGCTCTCGGAGAAAGAAGAGCAAAATCTGTTAAAGAATACTTACAGAGTAAAGGTGTTCTAGAAGAACAAATGAAAGTAATATCTTACGGAAAAGAAAAACCGGCCGAATTAGGACATGACGAAATGACTTATGCAAAAAATCGACGTGTTGTATTAGCGTATTAATTTAGTAAATATTATAATATAATGTCGATTAAATTATTCAAAAATATAACATACTACTTTTTATGCATCATAGCAGTAGTAATTTGTAGAGTTACTACTGCAAAAGTAGAAGTAAAACGTGCTAATCCAGTAGTAGAAGATCAAATTACAAAAATTCATAGACTTTTTATATCACATTCACAACTATTTCAACAAATACAAAAAAAAATTAATAGTAATCAGTACGATTTAGAAAAACTTACAGAACAGGTTCAAGAAAATCAATACAGATTATCAAGACTAATAAAGCAACAAAATGATTTTCAAAATCAAATAGATATAATTACTAAAAATTATGAAAAAATTAAAATAAATCAGTTAAATAATAATTCTAGTCAAACTAAAAAAAACACTTTAATCTCTTCTAAAGAAGCTAAAGATCGTACTATTTATAATGAAGCAATAGATTTGGCTTTTAATAAAAAAAACTACAAAGATGCAATTAATAAACTAAAATTTTTTATAGATAAATATCCAAATTCCAATTATCGTCCTAATGCTCAATACTGGCTAGGTCAATTATATTATATTACAGGTAACAATAATAATGCCATATATCATTTTGCATACTTAGTGCAAAATTTTTCAAACTTTCAAAAAATTCCAGATGCATTATTAAAAATTGGAATTTTAGCACAAAAAGATCATCAAAATGACAAAGCGAAAACAATTTATAAAAAAATTATTGAATTTTATCCAAATGATCAAGCAGCAATGGAAGCAAAAAAAAGATTAAAAAATATATAAAAAATATACTTTGGTTAACAAATAAATATGGTAAATTTAACCTATATATTAAAAATTATATAATTTTTTATTATATAGCAAATTTAAATAAATTGGGTCGTTAGCTCAGTCGGTAGAGCAGTTGACTTTTAATCAATTGGTCGCAGGTTCGAATCCTGCACGACCCAAAATATTTATAAAGTGTTATTTTTTTAAATTTCTTAACGTAATGAAATTAATTTTAAAAATTTATTTGAATAATAATTCAAATTACTAATTATTTTTAGCAACAATTTACATAAATAAATACGATTATTTATAATAAATGCAAAAAAAACTAAACTTTATTAAAAAAAATTTATTTTCTATAAAATATATATTAGAATGGACAGTAAAAACCTTTTATAAAAGTGATATTTTTTATGGACATGGAACAAATAATGCAAGAGACGAAGCTCTGCAAATAATATTGCCAAGTCTACTGTTGCCTATTAATTCATCAAAAAAAATATTAAATTATCAATTATCTTATAAAGAAAAAAACATGATAATTAATAAAATTAAAAAACGAATACGCAATCGTATTCCAGCACCTTATTTAACTCATAAATCATGGTTAAGCGGAGTAGAATTTTACATTGACAAAAGAGTGATTATACCTCGTTCTCCAATAGGAGAATTAATTGTTGACAATATAAGAGGATTAATAAATTTTTATCCTAAAAATATTCTTGATTTATGTACTGGAAGCGGGTGCCTAGCAATTATTTCCGCCAAACAGTATCCTAAAGCAGATATAGATGCATCTGATTATTCAATTGAAGCACTACATGTAGCTAAAATTAACATAAAAAAACATAATTTAGAAAATAGAATTAAATTAATTAAATCTAATTTATTTAATAATCTTTCATCAAAAAAAAAATATGATCTAATTATTACAAATCCACCATATGTAAAAAGAAAATCAATATATCAATTACCTAAAGAATTTTTATATGAACCTAAAATTGGACTAATTGGAGGGGAAGACGGATTAAAATATATTCGGAAAATATTGAACTCTGCATATCATTTTTTATCCGAAAACGGATTTCTAATTTGCGAAGTAGGCCATAATATGGAAAATCTTATACGACAATATAGAAATACTGATTTTTTTTGGCCTGATTGTATTGACGATGCAATAGGAGTATTTGTATTAACTAAAAAATCACTCAAAAAAATAATAACATAAAATTATTTAATGTTACAAAAAATTATTAAAATCAACGAATTAACTATTTTATAATGTCAGGAAATAGCATCGGAACAATTTTACGTCTTACTACTTTCGGGGAATCGCACGGAGAAGCAATTGGCGGAATTTTAGACGGAGTTCCTCCAAAAATTCCGATTTGTAACATGGAAATTCAAAAAGAATTAAATAGAAGACGCCCAGGACAATCTAAATATATTTCGCAAAGAAAAGAAAAAGATCTAGTTAAAATATTTTCTGGAATATTTGAGGGATATACCACTGGTACAAGTATTGGATTGATAATAAAAAATGAAAACTATATAACTGAAGATTACGACAATATAAAAAATGTATACCGTCCAAATCATGCAGACTTTTCATATTTTAAAAAATACGGTATTAGAGATTATCGAGGAGGAGGAAGATCTTCAGCCAGGGAAACAGCAATTAGAGTAGCAGCAGGAGCAATTGCAAAAAAATACTTATATCAAAAATATAATTTAAAAATTATTGGATTTTTAAAACAGATAGGAAAAGTTAAATGTAACATTATAGATTTAAAACAAATTGAAAAAAATGCATTTTTTTCTCCAGATCCCGGATGTATACCAATTTTAATAAATCTTATAAAAAATTTAAATAAAAAAGGAGATTCAATTGGAGCTAAAATCGGAATTATCATAAAAAATGTACCTATAGGATTAGGAGATCCAATATTTGATAAATTAGATGCAACATTAGCTCATTCATTAATGAGTATCAATGCAGTCAAGGGTATTGAAATTGGCGATGGATTTAGTTGTGTAAAAAAATATGGTAGTAACAGTTATGATGAAATTACACCAAAAGGTTTTAAAAATAATCATTCTGGAGGTATTTTAGGCGGAATTAGTACGGGACAAAATATTTTAATATCTCTTGCTATTAAACCAACATCTAGTATTAAAATACCAATGAAAACAATTAACACTCATGGTATAAGTAAAATAATTCAGATTAATGGAAGACATGATCCATGTATTGGAATTCGAGCCATACCTGTTGCGGAAGCTATGGTCGCATTGACATTGATGGATCATGATTTAAGGGATCAAGCACAGTGTAAATAGTAGATTTCAATTTTATATTAATTTTAATTTTTTTTTAAAATTTCATTTTCAAAAATAAAAATTATATAATATTAGTATTTATCAACAAAATAAATTTATATTTTAAATATATTTTTGCTACAAAATAATATCATAATTTATTGAAAAGGAATAAAATGAAACGCGTTGTTGTAACAGGGTTAGGATTGCTTTCAAGCATTGGTAATAATAAGCATGAAGTTTTATCTTCTTTAAAAGCAGGAAGATCAGGCATTACCTTTTCGCAAGAATTAAAAGATTCAGGTATGCGCAGTAATATTTGGGGCGACATTAAATTAGATCTATCTGGAAAAATCAATAGAAAAATTTCAAGATTTATGAGCGATGCATCTATATATGCATATTTATCTATGGAGCAAGCCATCGAAGATGCACGTTTAACTAAAAATATGATTTCCAATAATCGTACCGGTTTAATTGTAGGATCGGGAGGAGGATCGCCAAAAAATCAAGTTGCAGGATCAGATGCAATGAGATTTCGTGGATTGCGCGGTGTAGGGCCCTATATAGTAACAAAAGCTATGGCATCTGGTATTTCAGCATGTCTAGCAACTCCATTTCAAATAAGAGGAATAAATTATTCTATTACATCTGCTTGTTCTACATCAGCACATTGCATAGGAAATGCTGTAGAAATGATTAAATTTGGCAAACAAGATTTAATTTTTGCAGGTGGTGGAGAAGAATTATGTTGGGAAATGGCATGTGAATTTGATGCAATGGGAGCTTTGTCTACGCATTATAATTCTAATCCTAAAAAAGCTTCACGTGCATATGATATTAGTCGAGATGGATTTGTAATCTCCGGAGGAGGAGGAATTATTGTAGTTGAAGAATTAGAACATGCATTATCTCGCAATGCACATGTTTATGCTGAAATTATAGGATATGGAGCTACTTCAGACGGAGCGGATATGGTTACCCCTTCTGGAGAAGGGGCAATGCGATGCATGCAAATAGCTTTGAATAATGTGAATTCACCAATAGATTATTTAAATACACATGGTACTTCTACAATAATTGGTGATATTAAAGAACTATGGGCAATTAGAAAAACTTTTAAAAATGAAAAACCCATGTTATCTTCAACTAAATCTATGACGGGACATTCTTTAGGAGCTTCAGGTGTGCACGAAATAATATTTTCAATATTAATGTTAAATAATAATTTTATTGCACCAAGTATTAACATTGAAAACTTAGATAAACAAGCTTCAGATATGAATATTATTACTGAATACTTAAAATGTGAATTAAATACTGTTATGAGCAATAGTTTTGGATTTGGAGGTACTAATGCAAGTTTAGTGTTAAAAAAGTACGAAAATTAACATTTAAAAAAAATAAAAAATTTTTTAAATCAATAACTTTATTTTTTTAATATGATAATAAGATATTCACCTAACTAATTCGTAATACTAACAACATACTAATTAACTCTAAAAATATTTATATTTAAAAAAATATAACGCCATTCTTCAAACACCCATAAAACATTTACCGAATAAATAAAAAACTTTTTATTTTTTAAATAATTCATAAATTAAAAATTTAATTATAAAAATATATAAATTTTTATTTTAATGTTTTAATAAAAATTTCAATTTTAATTATATAAACAAATTAAGAATTTTGATAATTTAATAAAATAAAAATTTATACTATTAATATAATAAAATAATTAATATATTAAATATTATATTACTAAAATAATTATATTAATTTTAAAATATATATAAA
>JAVBJL010000008.1 GCA_030827005.1 Wigglesworthia glossinidia
ATATCGTATTAATGTTTAATTTACTTATTAAAAGTATAAATATATTAGTATTATTTTATATAGATTGTTCATTCTATTTTTTAAGCAAGATTTAAATTTTTTAATTAAATAAATATTTTGAGTCTAAATTGATAATTTTTGATTATGCAAATCTAAAATTATTATTTTTAGTTAAAAACTATATCGTAAATAATATTTTATATATACATTAAACAATATCTAAAGAGATAAAATAATGAATAAATTAAATGACATATCAGTTATGGTAGAATCATTATCAAGAATTTATCATCGATTAAGAAAAGAAGTAAATGGACAATTGATTACTGAAGGATTATCAATGTCAAAAATGAAAATTTTGCATCTTATTACTACAGGGAAAACTAGCGCGACAGATATTAAAAATTATATGGGATTTTCATCACGTACAGTAGTAACTGTTTTAGATGCTTTAGAAAAAGAAGAAATGCTAAAAAGACAACAAAGCCCTACAGATAGAAGAGTAAAATATGTATATATTACAGAAAAAGGTTTAGAAAAACTCAAGATTGCAGAAAATACTCATAAAATTATTTTAAATCGTATTTTTTCCCCATTATCTCCAATTCAACTAGAACAATTTAAAGAAGTATGTAATACTTTAGAGTCTAAAAATCAACAATAAATTTGATATTTCTAAAATAACATTGTTCTTATTTATAATTTTTATCGAAAGATATGAGAAATAAATGTTTTTTTAACTTTAATAACCCCGTTGTATTTATTAAAAAATTTTTTATTATTTAGTATAAAAACGAGCGGTCAATGGAAGATACATGAACGCTCGTAAAAAAATTGTAATCAAGTATCTTCTTATAAAGATACATAAAACATATTAATATTAAAATATTAATTTACATGCTAAAAAATATATCTTGTATTATCTCCGCACCAAGCGGTACTGGAAAATCAAGTTTAATTCGATCTTTTTTGCAAACAAGATTAGGAAATAATTTCCGGTTGATAATATCACACACTACAAGAATCATGCGATCGGAAGAAATTAATGGAAAAGATTATTTTTTTATATCGAAAAATATTTTTAAAGAAATGATTAATTCAAAAAATTTTTTAGAATACACTTATGTTTTTGATAATTATTATGGAACATCATTTAAAAGCGTATTTAATGAAATAAATAATGGATTTCATATATTATTTGATACTGATTTTTATGGAATGCAAAATATTAAAAAACATTTTCCAGAATCTATAAGCGTTTTTATACTACCACCATCCCTAGAATCTTTGTATGAAAGATTAAAAATTAGAAATAAAAAAAATGAAATTCAATATAAAAACTTAAAGATGCGTATTGATCGAGCAAAAATAGATGTTAAATTTTATAAAAATTACGATTATACTTTAGTAAATAATAATTTTAATACAACTTTAAATAATTTTAAATTAATTATTTCTGCAAAAAAATTTCAATCTATTCGTCACAAACAATATATTCAAAATATTATAAATAAAATCTTGAAAGATTAAACTAACTTTGTTAAAGTTAATATTTTCCGAAAAGATAACGATTAAAATATTTCATGGCAAGAGTAACTGTACAAAAAGCAGTAGAAGAAATTGGAAATTGCTTTGACCTAGTTCTCATAGCAGCACAAAGAGCAAGAGAACTACAGGTGCTAGGAAAAACTCCATTAGTAGAAAAAAAAAATGACAAGTGTACAGTAGTGGCTTTAAGAGAGATAGAAAAAGGACTTGTTGGTCAGACAAGCTTTGACTAATGATAAATTTTTTATTCTTTTTTTATCAACAGTAATCGGAAGAGTATTTACGCGAAAATTAATATACTAATCCGTTTTATCTAAGCTTATCTTCTTTGTAAAATACGTGCTTTTTACAAACAGGATCGAACTTTTTTATTTTTAACTTTTTAGGGTGAGAAGATTTATTTTTTGTAGTAGTATAAAAATGCAGTGTTCCCGCAGAAGATAAAAGCTTTATTATTTTTCTTTTAGATTTAGACATATACGGATCATTTTTTTATTCGAGATAGTACTTTTTTTATACCATATTTATCTATTAAACGCAATCCTTTGTTAGAAATACGAAGGTTTATAAATCTTTTTTCTTCATCTATCCAAAATCGATGAAAATGTAAATTTGGTAAAAATTTTCTTTTTTTTGCATTCATCGCATGAGAGCGTTGATTACCACTTAATGGTTTCTTTCCTGTTATCTGACAAGTTTTTGACATATAAATATATCCTTTTAAAATTTAAAAAAATATTAATTAAATTTACATTGATGTAATTAATGATACGTTATATTATTACGCTGGAAAAAGACTAAAATTGATTAACAATTAAAAATTCATTCGTTAAAAACGTTTTTTTAGAACTTTACATATTAAATTAATAATTTATATCGTTATAATATTTTATAAAAAACAAAATTTTACCTAATTTATTAGAATCTAGAAGCATATTATAACACTATACTAATATATGCAAATGAAAGAATTAATAAATAAAAATATTTTGTTAGGAATAAGCGGAAGTATTTCGGCTTATAAATCACTTGACTTAATACGAAAGTTACGAGAGAAAGGTGCAAACGTACGTGTAATTATGACCAAATCAGCACAATCTCTTATAACACCACTAAGCGTCGCAATATTGTCTAAAAATGACGTTATAACAGATGATAATTCAAACAAAAATTGCATTATCAATCATATTGAGATATCTAAATGGCCAAATTTAATCATTATAGCACCAGCAACTGCAAATATAATAGCCAAATTATCATCTGGAATATCTGATAGTATATTGAGTTCAATTTGCTTAGCAACAACATCGCAAATTGCAATCTCACCTGCAATGAACACGAATATGTATTCAGCATGTGCAACACAAGAGAATTTAAAAAAACTTAATAATCGTGGCGTTTTATGTTGGGGTCCAGAATGCGGAATACAAGCCTGTGGAGATTACGGATTTGGTCGTATGTTAAAAATATCAGAATTAATAATATTAATAACGAAATATTTTAAATATAAAAATTTTAATAAAAACAGCTTAAAAATACTAATTACAGCTGGACCAACTCGAGAACCAATTGATCCAGTACGTTTTATTAGTAATCAAAGTTCTGGTAAAATGGGTTTCGCAATTGCACAAGCCGCAATAGAAAGAGGTGCGAAAGTTACTTTAATTTCAGGCCCTGTTAATTTACCTACACCAATTGGGACTTTTCAAAGAATCAAGATCATAAATGCATTAGATATGTATAAAAAAGTGATGCTATTTATAAAAAATCAAGATATTTTTATTTGCTGTGCTGCTATCACAGATTATCGTTTGAAACATACTTCTCTTGAAAAAATAAAAAAAAAGAATAATAAAAAATTAATATTAAAATTTATAAAAAATCCAGATCTTCTTTCAGAAGTATCTGCTCTAGAATATAATAAACGCCCTTATATTGTAGGTTTTTCTGCAGATACAGAAAACATACAAACAAATGCTCAAGAAAAACGTATTCGAAAAAATATAGATTTAATTTGTGCAAATGATATTTCAACACCAAATCAAGGATTTAATAGCGATTATAACTCACTACATTTATTTTGGAAAACAGGAAATATGTTTTTATCTATAAACAACAAGTTATCTCTTGCAAAAAAATTATTAAATCAAATCCTTTTATGCTATGAAAAAAAAAATAAATATTAAAATTTTAAATCCTAGTTTCAATGAAAAATTTCCTTTACCTCAGTATTATACTGAGGGTTCCTCCGGAATAGATTTACGTGCCTGCATTGATAATGATTTAATAATTGAATCCAATCAAACTATATTGATTTCTACCGGAATAGCAATACACATCTCTGATGAAAATTTATCAGGATTGATTTTACCAAGATCAGGTCTTTCTCACAATCATGGTATAATATTATCAAATACAATAGGAGTTATTGATTCAGATTATCAAGGTCCGATTTATTTATCAATTCTCAATAGAAGTAAAAAAAATTTTTTGATTTCTCGAGGAGACAGAATTGCACAAATGATATTTGTCTGTATTTCTCAAGTTTCTTTTAACATAGTTAATGATTTTGAGTATCAGACCAAAAGGGGCGATGCCGGAATTGGTCATTCAGGCATAAAATGAATTATGATCCATATTTTTTTTTATATTCTTTAATTGAGAATACTATTTTTTTATCCACTATTTTATTTTGTTCTAAAAATAATATAATATCTGTCAATTTGATAATTGATTTTATTTTAAAATCAAAACGATTCTGCAAATTTTTTATCGCAGGCTTTTTGTATAAATCTTTTTCCTGACGATCTAAAGCAATAATCATTCCTGATAATTTAGCTTGACTACAATTTATAATATTAAAGACCTTATTAATAGTCGAACCGGAGGTTATAACATCGTCCATTAAAATAACTTTTCCTCTAGGTGGTTTTCCAATAATTAACCCCCCCTCTCCGTGTAGCTTATATTCTTTTCTATTAAAGCATATAGAAATATTTTTTTTATAATCGTGAGATAATATGATAGAACTTGATAATGCAATTGAGATGCCTTTGTAAGATAAACCGAATAGCATATTATAAGGGATATTAGACTTTATTAAGGTTTGCACATATATTTTACCTAAAAATATTAAGTCATTTCCGCTATTGAATTGACTTATATCAAAAAAATAAGGACTAACTCTTCCAGATTTCAGTATAAATTTACCAAATTTTAATGCTTTTTTTCTTATTGCATATTGAATAAAATCGTACTTATAATTGTTCATAAAATTTATATTGGTATAAGGTAACTGCAAAAATATCTTAAAAATTTATATTAAAATTTTTTTGATCGGCATGAGAGGATTTGAACCTCTGACCTCCGACACCCCATATCGGCGCGCTTCCAAGCTGCGCTACATGCCGCAAATTTTAAATAAAATATTGATTTTTAAATTATTTTAAATTTATAATTACAACATACGTATAATTTAAAAAAATATATCGATATATATAATATGAATTATAATTTCTTTAAAAAAATTTTACAATATATAACATTACGTGAATCATATCTTTTGGCGTTTAGTGGAGGTTTAGATTCTACAGTTTTACTGGATATTTTATCAAAATATTCAAAATTTTCTGCAATTAATTTAAAAAATAATCAATTATTAAACATTAGAGTAATACATATAAATCATCATATTAATCAAAATTCCTCTGATTGGGAAAATCATTGCTATTTACAATGCCTAAAATATCAAGTACCTTTTCAATCGATTAGTATCACTATAAAAAATTTTTCAGAAGGAATTGAAGCTAGTGCAAGAAACGCACGTTATAAAGCTTTATTTAATAATTTAAAACCAAAGGAAATTTTATTAACCGCTCACCATCAAAACGATCAAATAGAAACTTTTTTTTTATTACTTAAACGAGGCAGCGGACCTCTTGGGCTATCTGGTATGCAATCACATATGAAATATAAAAATTATAGCATTAGACGACCTCTTTTATTATGTAAAAAACACGAAATACATTCATATGCTATCAAAAATAAATTAAAATGGATTGAAGATCCAAGTAATACTGATACTAAACATGATAGAAACTTTTTACGCATACAAGTAATTCCGGTTTTATTAAAACGCTGGCCACACTTAGGAGATGCAATTTCCAGAACCACAAAAATATGTTTTGCTCAAGAAAGATTGCTATATAAATGTTTTAAAAGAGTAATTGATAGTTTGATTTTTGATAATGGATCATTAAACTTTACTAAACTATTAAATATGAGTCAAATAGAAAGAAATTTTATTTTACGTAGTTGGTTTAAAAAAAATTATATGCGTATGCCATCCGTCAAACAACTTAATTATATTTGGAACAATATTGTTCTTAGTAAAATCGACTCCAAAGCTGTATTAAAAATTCAAAAAAAAATTATTAAAAGATTTCGAAATAAATTATATTTTATATCAGATAAATTACAATCGCCAAATAAAAATATTAGTTTGACTATCACAAAATTTTTTAACGTTAAAAAAATTCACTTACCATCAGATTTAGGGATTTTATTTATTAAATCTATGGTTTTTAATTCCAAATTAATAGAGAAATTAAAATTAATAAAAAATAAAAATACTTTAGAGAATCAAATTTCATGCGATTTAAAGTCATTTTTAAATGATCAATTAAAGTTTAATCAAAAAAATATTTTTTATTTAAAAAAAAATATATACATTACTATTACGAGATATCCGTATATTCACGAAAAAGTATTTATTAAATTTAAAAATACACAAAACGTATTAAAACAAAAATCTGTTAGTAAAAAACTAAGACAAAATTCGATTCCTCCCTGGAAAAGAAATTTTATTCCTTTGTTATTTTATAATAATGATTTAATTTCTGCTCTTGGAGCATTTATTACTCCATCTGGATATATAAAAAAAAATGATCGGGTTATTTTATTTTATTGGAAAAATAAAACATTATTTTAAATTAAATTATGCATATTAATTTATTTTTTGAATTCCATGATATTTAAGAAAATAATTGATCTGTGGATTCCTTTTTTTAAATTTAAAAAATAAAACTAGTGGGTCTTCGGATCCTCCTTTTGAAAGGAATAAATTAAGAAATTTTTTTCCTATTTTAGAATTTAAAATTCCATTTTTATTAAATGTTGACCAAATATCTAAAGCTAATGTGTTAGCCCATAGATAACTGTAATATCCAGACGCATATCCTCCTGAAAATATATGACTAAAAGTATTAGGAAAACGTTCCCATTTGGATCTTGGGGTGATAGAAATTTCACTTTTTACTTTTTCAAATATTTTTATAACTATATCTTTTTTATATTCTTTAAAATTGGATAATAAGTGGATATTTAAGTCAAATAGAGAAAACTCTAATTGACGTAAAATAAATAAACTAGACTGATAGTATCTCATTTTTGATAAATTATTTATGATTATTTCGGGTAATTTTTCTCCGGTCAGATAATGTTTAGAAATTAATTTAATTGATTCTGGATGCCAACAATAATTCTCCATCAATTGACTAGCAATTTCAATAGCATCCCATGGAATTCCATTTACTCCGGAGACCCCTAATGTTTCCACGTCAGTTAGTAAATGTTGTAAATTATGCCCAAATTCATGAAATAGTGTAATTACTTCTTTATGTAACAATAAACTCTGATGGTTACTTGGTGAACTGAAATTACATATAATATAAGTAACAGGTTTTTCTAAATTTCCATTAGATAAGCGCATACGGCTGGAATAAAAATCCATCCACGCTCCTTCTTTTTTATTTTTACGATTATATAAATCTAAATAAAAACCTCCGATGAGTTGATTTTTTTCATTAAAAACTTCAAAAAATCGTACGCTTTTATCCCAAACATCTATATTTTTTTTTTCTACTATATTAATTTTATAAAGAGATTTAGCTATTTTAAATAATCCATATAAAACCTGGCTTTCTGGGAAAAATATACGTAATTTTTCTTCATTAATATTAAAAATATGTTGCTTTTGTTTTTCACTATAATATGCAATATCCCAAGGCTTCAAATTATGTTTTTGATAATTTTTTGAGGAAAATTTGCATAGTTCGTCTATTTCTGAAATTCCGGAAGAACGTACTTGATGGTTCATATTATATATAAATTCTAGTACTTTTTTGGGAGATTGTATTGTTTTTTTTATTAGCGATAATTCTGCATAATTTTTAAATCCCAAAATTTGTGATAATTGATAACGCAATGCTAAGATTTTAGTCATTATTGGTTCGTTATCCCATTGTTTAAACTGATTATTCTGATTTGAAGCACGTGTATGATATGCATAATACATTTCTTTTCTTAGGTTTTCATTATCACAATATGTTAGTATAGATATATAATTAATATTGTTTAATTTTAAAATCCATCCGATTTTATTACTTTTTTGAGCATTTTTCTTAGCTTTCAGAACTATTTCTTTTGGAATTCCAGATAAATCATTTTTATTTGTTATATGTTTGCTCCAATTTTGCATAGAATCTAATATATTATTATTATACAATAAACTCATTGATGCTAGCTTAATTACGATTTTGGAAAATTTTTTTTGCTTTAATTCAGGTAAATGTACACCTGATAGTTTAAAATCTAGTATAGTATTATCTATATATTTTTTTTTCTCTGTATTCAATTCTATATATTTTTTGCTATTTTTTAAATTAATGAATGCTTTGTATAATTTTTGATTTTGTCCCACCCAAGTACCATATTCTGAGATTAATATTAAACTTTTTTTATATTCATTTCTAAAACTAACTGTATTATTTGTTGAATATAAATGCGAAATAGGAGACCAGACTTTATTCAAATAATTTTCTAACTCTAAAAATGGTTGACATAAATTTTCCCAAGAAAATTGAGATTTTTTATTTATAATTTTAGACACCTCTTTACGACATTCATCTAGTGCTACTTGAACAGCTGGAAGCACATGTTTTGTTTGAATTAAAGAAAATTTAGGCAAATCGGATATCAAAAGTAATGGATTATTCATTTTTTTGGAACCTTTTTTTATAATTTTTTTATAAAAATTTTATTGATTTTTTATATTTTAAGAAATAATTATTTTGTTTTAAAATAATTTTTATATAAAGTTTAAATAATTTATAATGTATATTTTTTATTTTATATCAATATATTATACTCCATAATCAGAAATAACCTCTAATACTCCATTAATAATGAATTGAACACCCATGCAAACTAGTAAAAATCCCATTAATCGAGATATCGCTTCAATTCCACTAGAACCTATAACATGCATAATAGCACTAGAGCTACGCAAAGCAATCCAAACTATGATGCTAATAATAAAAAAAACTAAAATCGGAGCTAAATCACTAATCCAAGATGAAAAATAAATATCTTCATTTACCGTAGATACCCAACTAATAATCATAGCAATCGTTCCTGGACCTGCAGTACTCGGCATTGCTAAAGGAACAAAGGCAATATTTACCATTTTATTTTTATATGGATATTTAATATTTTTTTTATGATGCACTTCTTCATCGGCAGATGTAGAAAATAACATTCTAAATCCTATAAAAGAAACAATTAATCCTCCAGCAATTCTTAATCCTGAAATAGAAATTCCAAATGTACTTAATACTACTGTACCGGCATAAAATGTAACCATCATAATTGCAAAAACATATATTGATGCCATTCTAGCTTGCTGGTTTCGTTCACTAGGTGTCATATTTTTACTTAAACTTAAAAATAAAGCCACTGTAGTAAGTGGATTAACCAATGGCAAGAGTACCATTAAACCTAGACCGACGGCTTTAAATAATTCAAACATATAAATCGTGTCTCCTAGACAATTTGATACTTTGCTTGAGTAATATTTTATCAAAAATAAATTGATGATTTTGAATATCGATTGAATATAATAATTAAATTTAAGTAATATAAAATATTTATAAAACTAATATTTTTATTTAAAATTATAAAATATATAATTTTATATATTATTTTTCCAATATTATACTATTTACTTAGTACACGTTGTCTATTTTAATGTATATAAAATAATTATATTCTATATTAATAAATATTATTTTTTAAAAAAGAAATATATTTATCTTTTTTTTTAAATAATTTAAAAGATTGGAAATTTAATTTTTAAAACAAAAAATTTTTTCTATTATATAAATATTTATTTAAATAAATTTTACTATAAATAAAAATTTTTAATATTTTTCTTTAAAATATAATAAGTATTATTAACTTTAACAAAAATTGATATATTTAGATGAAATATCAAAGATATTAAGTTGTAACAATCTATGCAAATTTTTTAGATATACAACTATAATTTTTAAAAATATTAGAAATCAGATTCACTCAATACATCATTTATCTTTTATTGTATATTTAATATTAAAATGATAATTAATGTCATTTCTAATTTATGGTAGGATGGAATACGCGAATTTTATCAAGAGATTAAAAAGAGTTATTTATAAAAAACGCTCATTAGTGCCCGGAGACGGAATCGAACCGTCGACACAAGGATTTTCAGTCCTTTGCTCTTCCAACTGAGCTATCCGGGCAAATACTGATTAAATTTTTATAAATTTAACTTATATTTATTTTTTCAACTAATATGCAAGAATAAAAGTAATATGTAATTTGTGATTTTAGTGGACTATTTTATCATATATTAAAAAACTTAAAAATAATTATGTGAACTAAAAATGTTAACATGATGTATTTTTTTCAATCCATTTTTTATAGTTATCTTCTATACTTTCAGTTGAAAGAACAATGAGTTCTGGAACATCATAGGGATGTAATTTTTTAATTTCTAAAAAAATTTTATTTTTTAATATAAGTTTGCTTTTAATTAAAATTTGTATTTCTTTTTTTTTTGTTAAAATATTATTCCAGTAATAAAATGAAGTAACATTTGTTAATTGCGTAATACAAGCGGCTAATTTATTTTTTAATAAATGTTTAATAGCATAGTGTGTAGATTCGATATCTGGAAACGTGCATAATATTATGCATATATTACTTCTTTTTACAAGTATATCCTGAGAAAAAGTACGTATATTATTCATGGTTATTTTTCTTCTTAAGTATAAAACATTATCAAAAATATAACTAGTCAGTATTTTTTAGAAAAAATTTATGTTAATAAATCATCTGAATTATTTTTTATTTTATACTGAGGATGTATTAAATTTTTTAAAGAAAAAATTTTATTAATTTCTTTTTCTGTTAAAAAACCTTTTTCTAATGCAACTTCTTTTACGCTTTTACCACTTTGAGAGCAAATTTTTCCAATAATATCACCTTTATGATGTCCGATAAATGGATTTAAATAAGTTACAATTCCAATGGAATTAGATACATATGATTCGCAAATTTTTTTATTTACTGTAATACCGTCAATGCATAAATCTTTCAAAGAAATTATAGCTTTTTCTAATATACTAATAGATTCAAATATTGCTTGACTAATTACGGGCTCCATAGCATTTAATTGTAATTGACCTGCTTCTGATGCCATTGTTACACATAAATCATTTCCATAAACTTTAAAGCATACCTGATTGACTACTTCTGGTAATACAGGATTGATTTTAGCAGGCATAATTGAGGATCCTGCTTGCAGCTCAGGTAAATTGATTTCGTTTAATCCTGCTCTAGGACCGGAAGATAACAATCTAAGATCGTTACAAATTTTAGATAATCTAATTGCTAATGTTTTTAATCCACTATGAATAATAGTATATACTCCACAATCGTAATTTGCTTCAATTAAATCTTTAGCTGCTATACATGGAACACCGCTAACTTTAGAAAGCTGTTTGATGACAGTATCTTGATATCCTTCAGGGGTATTCAATTTTGTTCCAATTGCAGTGCCTCCAAGATTTACATGTAATAATAATTTAGAAATATATAATAGATTTATTTTTTCTTTTTTTAATGATGTGTGAAAAGCATAAAATTCTTGACCTAAAGTCATCGGAACAGCATCTTGTAATTGAGTCCTACCCATTTTTATAATATTAGCAAATTCTTTTGATTTATTTTTTAAACTGAATATTAGATACGTAATTGTTTTAACTAATTTCAATAAAGATGTATAGATAGCTAACCTTAGTCCTGTAGGATACGCATCATTGGTAGATTGACTAAGATTTAAATGATCATTAGGATGTAAAAATTGATATTCGCCTTTTTTATGTCCCATCAATTCTAATCCAATGTTAGCTAAAACTTCGTTAATATTCATATTTACTGAAGTTCCCGCTCCTCCTTGAAAGGCATCTATTGGAAATTGATGCATGTATAAATTATTTTTTTTTAAAATTTGATCACATGATGCGCAAATAATTTTTGCAATATTTTTAGATAAGATTTTCAATTTCAAATTAGCCATTGCAGATGCTTTTTTTACTATCACCATGCTACGTATTAATTCTGGGTAATCACCTATAGTCATTTTGCTAATTTTAAAATTTTCAATAGCACGCAAAGTATGAATGCCATAATATGCTTCTGAGGGAATTTCTCGAATCCCAATAAGATCTTTTTCAATACGAATAAAATTTGACATGATTGATCCTTGACAGTAATTTAATACTGCATGTTATTTTATGCTATTAAAATAAATATGTGACATGTATCTTTATTAAGATACTCAAATTTTTAATTTATTTTATTTTTTTTAAACTATCTTATTATTATCGGAAATACTTTTAAAGTATAGATATATAGCATGTAGTTTGTTTTTAAAAATATTAAAAATACAACAAGATATATTTAATAAATATACTAATTTTATCAATTTGTTAAATATTTTAATCATTTAAAATATTTATTTGAATTATTAATTAATTTTAATAAAAAATAAATTTTTTTAAATATTATTTGAAATGAAAAATTATCTTTTATTATGCATAATGATATTTTTTTAAAAAATTAAAATAATTATTTTTTATAAATTAAATTTAGTTATTTATTAGTATTAATAAGTAATAAATTAATTATATTAAAAAAATCTAAAAGATTTAGAAAATTATTTAACTAAATACATTTTTTACAAAATAATATAATAGAATACGTTGATTAATTATTACTAATTATAAAAGCTTGTTTTAAATATATAAAAATAAAAATTTATTTCTGCTTTAAAAATTAACAAAATAACTAATAATTTTTAAAAAATTAAATATATTTTATATATTATGTATCTATATGAAGTACTTTATTTATTTTTACTTTTTTTTCAGTGTTAGAATCAGATTTTTTAATAATAACGGCACAGTTTATATGAAACTTTTTATCTTTAGAGGGTAGGCTTCCGGGAATAACTACTGATCCGCTAGGTATGCGCCCATAATAAATTTTTTTATGAATAGAATCGTAGATCTTTGTGCTTTTTCCAATAAATACTCCCATGGAGACAATTGAATTGGATTCTACAATTACACCTTCGACGATTTCAGATCGAGCTCCAATGAAACAATTATCTTCGATTATAGTTGGGTTAGATTGCAGGGGTTCTAATATTCCTCCAATACCTGTGCCTCCAGAAATATGAACGTTTTTTCCGATTTGTGCGCATGATCCTATAGTGGACCAAGTATCTATTGTTGATCCTTCGTCAATATAAGCTCCTATATTAACATACGACGGCATCAAAACGCTATTTTTAGAAATAAATGCGCCTTTTCTTACGCATGCGTTAGGGACGACTCTGATATTTGCGTATTTAAAATCTAAATCATTCCATGTAGAAAATTTTGTATCTATTTTATCAAAAAAACGCATATTTTCTGATATAATCATCCGATTTTTAAAAATACGGAATGCAAGTAATATTGCTTTTTTAATCCATTGATTTGTAATCCATATTCCATTTTTCTTTTCTGCTACTCTAATTTTTCCTTTATCCAATAAATCAATTATTTTAGTAATTGTTTTTTTTAAAGTTGGACACGTGTTTGTGTGTTTAAGAATATTTTTATTTTCAAATGCAATATCAATTATTTTTTTTAGATTATTCATGTTAAAATTCTATGAAAATAGAGCCGAGAAATTTTAGATTATACTATATTTTTTACGTTTTCATAAGAGCTCATCGTCATCACTTTGCTGCCTTTTTGTGTTACTAAAACTGTATGCTCATATTGAGCAGATAGCTTTCCGTCTTTTGTTTTTACCGTCCATCCATCTGGCATGGTATATACATGACGTGATCCTGCGTTAATCATTGGTTCTATAGTAAATACCATTCCTGGTTTTAATATGATTTCTTGATCATAAGCATCATAGTGTAATATTTGAGGTGATTCATGAAAATTTTTTCCAATTCCGTGCCCGCAATATTCTCGAACTATTGAGTAATTTTTAGATTCAACATATTTTTGAATTGTTCTCCCAATTTCTCTGAGCCTTATACCTGGACGAACAATTTCAATAGCTAAATATAAACTTTTTTTCGCTGTTTTGCATAAATTTAATCCAGAAATGCTTGTTTTTCCAACATAAAACATCTTTGATGTATCACCATAATATCCATCTTTTATTATTGCAATATCGATATTTAAAATATCACCTGATTTTAATTTAGTTTCTTTGCTTGGAATTCCATGGCATACTACGTCATTTATTGAGATACATACTGATTTTGGAAAACCACAATATCCTAGTGCTGCTGGAAAAGAATTACGATTACTTATAATATACTTATGGCATATTAAATCTAATTCTTCCGTGCTGATACCTGCTTCAATATGTTTAGAAATTTTTTTTAACGTATTTGCCGCAACTGTACAAGATTGTTGTATTTTAAAGATATCATACGATGATTTAATATCAATAAACATATTTACGTCCATGTAGATTAAGTATTAATTTTATTAAGTGTTTAATAAAATATTTTTTAAATTAAGTTTAATTTATTACTTTATAATACGAATATACTAAATTTTAAATAAAATTAAATATTTTTTTAAATTTTTTATTTAAATAATACTATTAAGTTTTTTAAATTTGATATCATGAATAAATTTTATAAAATGCTATATATTTTATTTTATAATTTATAATAAAAAAAAAGGAATAAAAAATGATAAACATATCTATACAGAATATGATTAAATCAGGAGTTCATTTCGGACATCAATCACGTTATTGGAATCCACATATGAAACCTTTTATTTTTGGAAAGAAAAATAAAATACATATTATCGATTTAGAAAAAACAATAACTATGTTTAATCGAGCCATGTTAGAATTATCTAAAATTTCTCGTCGCGGAGGGAAAATTTTATTTGTTGGAACTAAGCGTGCAGCATCTGAACCTATAAAACAATTTGCTAAAAATTGTAATCAATTTTTTGTAAATTATAGATGGCTCGGAGGAATGCTAACAAATTGGAAAACTGTTAGACAATCTATTCGATACTTAAAAGATCTTGAAATACAGTCTCAAGATGGAACATTTGAAAAATTAACTAAACGCGAAGCATTAATTAGAAAACGCACCTTAAATAAATTAGAAAACAGTTTAGGTGGTATTAAAAATATGGGTGGTCTCCCCGATGCTCTTTTTGTTATTGATGCATCATATGAAAAAATTGCCATAAAAGAAGCAAATAAATTAGGCATTCTTATTTTTGCCGTAGTAGATACTAATTCTAATCCTGAAAAAATTAATTTTATTATTCCAGGAAATGACGATGCGATACGAGCAATTAATTTATATTTATCTGTTGCAGCAAAAACCATTCAAAAAGCAAAATTAAACAAATCAAAAGAAATAGATAAAAAATATTCTTAAAAATATTTATATTATTTAAATAATCTTCGGATAACCTTTTTTAGGCCAATAATTATGACTGACAAAATATCTTTATCTCTTATAAAATCCATGAGAGAACGTACTAATTTAGGAGTGTTAGCATGCAAACAAGCATTAATAAAAACTAACGGAAATATTAATCTTGCAATACAATATGTACGTCGATTAGGATTAATTCAATCTCAGCAAAAAATTTCTGTGCAATCTAAAACTTGTGGAATTATTCTAGTAAAAGTAAAAAAAGAAAAAAATATCGGGATACTTATCGAAATAAATAGCGAAAGTGATTTCGTTGCAAAAAATGAGATGTTTAACGATTTTGGAAAAAAAGTTATTAATACAATGTTTGAAAAAAATATTTCAGATATAGATATTTTAAGAAATTTTTTTAGAGATAAAATTGAATACTTAACTCTTCAATTTGGAGAAAATATTAATATTAGACGAATTAAAATGCTACATGGAAAACATTTAAGCTTTTATTTGCATCTACAACGTATCGGAGTGATAGTCGATTGTACTGATACAAATGATAAATTAAATCAAAAAATTGCTATGCATATAGCAGCAAGCAATCCTAGATACATTAATGTAAATTGTATTCCGAAACATATCATTGATCAAGAATATAATATACATCTAAAAAATGCTTTAAATTTAGGAAAAACACATGTTATTTCTGAACAAGTAGCTAATGGTCGTATGAAAAAATTTTTTGAAAACGTTGTTTTAGAAGAACAATATTTTATTTTTGATGCCGAGAAAAAAATTAAGTATTTTCTTATTAAAAATGATATTGATGTTAAAAATTTTATTAGATTCGAACTAGGAGAAGATTGTTAATTTAATAATTCAATAATAGAATATACTAACAACAAATAAAATCTAAAAATTACATCTCTATGAATTAAAACTTTTTCAAATTTTAATTAAATACAAAAAAAATTACATCTTTTTATTCAAAAATAGAATAATGAAATATTAGAATATGATATAAATAAAAATCAAAATTGCATTCTAAAAAATCTAATAAAACGTTCGGTCGAGTATTGAAAAATTTTGTATAATTTAAAAAAAATTAAATGTTTTTTAATTTATTATGCAAATAAAAAAATTAAATACTTAAATTGATTAAATAATATTTTCAAATTAGAACTAGTTATTTTAAAAAAATATGCGAACAATTTACAAAATGTTCTTTATTGTATAAAATAATAGAATCTAATAAAAAAATTAATTCTATTTAGGATAACGATGTGATTCATGAGATTTATAACCACGCGGATTCACGTATGCAGAAAGCAATAGAATTTTTTGTAGAAAATATCTCTAAGATACGCACTGATCGTGCATCTCCTCAATTAATAAGTAATATTGAAATTGATTATTTTGGAACAAAAATTTCATTAAATAAATTATCTAATATTACAACAGAAAGCTGGAATACTTTAATATTAACGGTTTTTGATACGAATGCTATTAAAAAAATTGAACAAGCTATTTTATCTTCAAATATCGGATTAATGCCTAAAATACATCATAATTCTATTCGTATAATTTTTCCAAAACTAACGGAAGAACGTCGTACCAAACTAATAAGATTAATTCGGAAAGAATCAGAAAAAAATATTATATCTATTCGTAATATACGTCGCGATGTTAATGAAAAAGTAAAAAATTTAACTAAAAAAAGCATAATTAGTAAAGATGAAGAAAAAAAATTTCAAAATAAAATTCAAAAACTAACTAATAATAAAGTAAAAATAATAAAAACACTTCTTTTAAAAAAAGAAAATGATCTTAATTTAGTTTAAATTATAAAAATTTTTATTAAAACGTATATGTCGAATAAGCATTAATTTTAAAAAAAATTTTATTTTTTTTTAAACCAAATTTCTTTTTATATATAATTTATAATGAAAACTAAAAATTTAACTATTTTAGGTAGCACTGGTTCTATCGGAATTAATACGTTAGATGTTCTTAATAAGAATTTAAATATATTTTCTATTTATGCACTTATATCATATGGGAATAATATAGATTTAATGACTCTTCAATGTTTGAAGTATCAGCCAAAATATGCATGTACTATTGATGTTAAATCTGCAAAACTACTAAAAAAAAATTTATTATTTCATGAATGTAAAACATCCGTTCTATCTGGACTCAAGTCAGCATGTCAATTGTCTTCATCAGAAGATATCGATACAGTAGTTGCTGCTACACTTGGACTATCTGGAATACCTTCCATCTTTGCTGCAATTAAATCAGGAAAAAAAATACTTTTAGCAAATAAAGAAATTTTAGTAACCTGTGGCAATTTTTTTATGCAGAAAATAAAAAAATATAATGCCTTTTTATGTCCAATAGATAGCGAACATAATGCTATTTTTCAAACATTGTCTGGAAACATGCAAAAACAATTAGGAAACCCTTCTTTATTAAGTACATGTCAAATTTCTAGCATTATTTTAACGGGATCTGGAGGTCCTTTTCGAAACATTCCTTTAAAAGATTTACATTTAATGACACCAGATCAAGCATGTGCACATCCAAATTGGAAAATGGGAAGAAAGATTTCTGTAGATTCTGCAACAATGATGAATAAAGGATTAGAATACATTGTAGCTCGGTTATTATTCCAAGCTAATTCGAATCAAATTGAGGTATTACTTCATCCACAATCCGTTATTCATGCAATGATAAGATATATTGACGGTAGTATATTTTCTCATATGAGCGTTCCTGATATTAAAACTGCTATTTCATATGGATTAGGATATCCAAAGCGTATATTTTCCGGTAATTCTCAGGTAAATTTTCTTAAAATTAACCACTTAAGTTTTGAATCAATCAATGAACAACGGTATCCCTGTTTTTATTTGGCTTTACAAGCAATGCAATCTGGACAAGGAGAAATTATAACATTAAATGCAGCAAATGAAATTGTAGTAGAAGCTTTTTTATCAAAAAAAATTAAATTTACAGATATTGCAATAATTAATAGAAATATTTTAGAAACATTTAAAATATTTTCGCCAAAAAATATAAAAGATATTTTAATGCTCGATAAGAAAGTTCGGAAATATACGAGTAAATATATTAAGTTGAAAAATTTTTAATTTATCAAAATTTATACATTATTTAATAAACATTATATTATTAAAAAGTTATAAACATAAGTTTCAATTATATATTTATTATAAATGAAAAATATTAATAAATAAATTTCATATTAGCATTCGTAGGATAAAAATGTTATTAAAAAAAAGTGATACTGTTAATCATCAACCTCGTCATATCGCAATCATTATGGACGGAAATGGACGTTGGGCAAATAATAGAGGAAAAATGCGTATATTCGGTCATAAAGCAGGATTAGAATCAGCAAAACGTGCTGTAAATTTTGCAATAAAAAATCGATTTAATGCTTTAACTTTATATGCATTTAGTAGTGAAAATTGGAAAAGACCTAAAAAAGAAGTTTCTGACTTAATGAAATTATTTTTATACTCATTGAGTAATACTGTCCATAGTTTACAAAAAAATAACATTCGATTAAAAATCATTGGAGATATTTCTCGATTTAATTTCAGATTACAAAAATATATCAAAAAAACTGAGGCGCTAACTCGTAAAAATAATGGGTTGAATTTGAATATTGCCGCAAATTATGGAGGAAGATGGGATATCATACAAGGTGTTAAAAAAATTGTTGATCAAGTGCAAAAAGGAACTTTATATCCTGATCAAATTAATGAATCTATGTTTTGTAAATTAATTTCTACGAATGAGTTAATGCCAGTAGATTTAGTAATTAGAACAGGAGGAGAATATCGGATTAGTAATTTTTTACTCTGGCAAATTGCATACTCTGAATTATTTTTTACTGATGTATTATGGCCTGATTTTAACCACGATATTTTTTCTAATGCAATTAGGTTTTTTTTAAAACGTAAACGTCGATTTGGTCATATAAAAAACACTATCATGTAGATTATTAGTATTAAAAAAAAAGGAGAAAATTCTGAAAAAACGGATAATTAGCGCAGTAGTATTGATTTTATCTATAGTGGATATATTATTTTTTTGCTCTAAAAAATTTTTTATTATATCAATATTTTTATTATACTTTATAAGTATTTTAGAATGGTGCAATATTATTAAGTTAAAAAAAAATTTTTTCTTTATTACATACATTATATTTTCTTTATTAATTTTGTTCTTTTTAAGAAGTCAAAATATTTGCGTCCCTAAAAAAAATGTTTTTATGCAACAATATGTTATTTATAATATCGTTGTTTTATCAAACATATGGTGGGTTATTGCATTCATTATACTTGCATATTATCCGATATCTAGTTTTTTATGGAAAAATAAAACACTTGTTCATTTAATAATAGGATGGTGTATAATAATACCATTATTTAGCAGTTTACTTATATTATATCAATTCAATACAAATTCCCAAAAATTATTTGGATCCTGGATGATCGTATATATACTAACTTTAATATCTTGCTTAGATTCAGGAGCCTATTTATTTGGTAAATTATTTGGAAAAAACAAAATTTCTAAAATTATTTCTCCGAATAAAACTTGGGAGGGTATAATAGGAGGAGTAGTATTATCATATATTAGTGCATATTTATTTTATAAATTTAAATTTGTTCATATTAATATAACAATGTTTTTTATTTTATCTTCTTTTTCAATTATTTTTGGTATTTTAGGAGACCTGGTTATGAGCATGTTTAAAAGATACGCAAATATTAAAAACAGCGGTTTTTTAATTCCTGGACACGGAGGAGTTTTGGATAGACTTGATAGTCTATCTGCTTCTATTCCAATTTATACCTATTTCATTTTGATGACTATGCGTATTTCTTAAAACTTAGGATAATAAAAATATGCCATATTTTTTTTGGAACTGTTTTTTGTTTTTAATTTCTATAGGAATTCTGATCACTGTACATGAATTTGGTCATTTTTGGGTAGCTAGAAAATTTAACGTTCATGTTGAAAAATTTTCTATTGGTATAGGAAAAGTAATTTGGAGCTTTTTTGACAAAAATGGAACTGAATATGCTATCTCCATATTTCCTCTAGGTGGATATGTGAAAATGTTAGATAAAAATCTTGTATCCAATAAAAAGTTACAAACTTTTAATGAACAATACTTTTGGAAAAAGTTGATCATTATAATTTCTGGTCCATTGCATAATTTTTTATTTTCCATCATATTATTTTGGGGAATTTTCATATTAGGAATGCCTTCACATAAAGTTATTATTCAAAATATTATTCCCAATTCTATTGCCGAAAAATCAGGTATTCATCCTAGCATGGAAATAAAAGAAATTAATGGTATAAAAGTATCAGATTGGAATATCGTTTATGACAATCTTAAAAATGATACGATTGTTATGAAACTAATGCATCCTATTAATCTTGTTATGATTGAAAAAAAAATAAAACGTACAAATATAAAAAATAATTTCGATCATTACGATCCAATAATAAATTTTGGAATTATTCCATTAATTCCAAATATTGAAACTCGTATAGATTCTATCGAACCGGATTCTCCTGCTATGAAATCTGGATTTCAGAAAGGCGATAAGATTATTAAAATCAATAATTTTGAAATAAAAGATTCCTGGTATCTATTATCTTATTTACTTCGTAACAATCCTAATAAAAAATTAATTATAGATGTCGAAAGAAATGGAAAATTAATACAAATTGAAGTATTATCTGGAACGAAAATTATCAATAATATCCAGGAAGGTTTTTTGGGGATTTCACCAAAAATTAGACCGATTTCGGAAGAATATAAAACTTCTATATATTATAATCCAATTGAGGCATTATACGTAGCATTCAATAAAGTAATTCATATTATATTAATGATATTTAATATGTTAGGAAAGCTGTTTATAGGTCATGTAACTTTAAATAATTTGCATGGACCTATATCGATAGCAAAAAATATTTCATCTTCTATAAAACATGGAATAGTGCATTATATTATACTTTTATCATTTATAAGCATTAACTTAGGCGTAATTAATTTGATTCCTATACCAATTTTAGATGGAGGTCATATTTTATTTTTAATAATTGAAAAGCTCATACGAGTTCCTATTCCAAAAAAAATACAAACAATTAGTTATCAAGTTGGATTTTTTATAATAGTAACATTAATGACTATATCAATTTTAAATGATTTATTTAAAATAAAGTAAAACTATTATTAATTTATCAGAAAAATTAATATGTTTACAAAATATTTTTATCTAATAATTTTAATATTTTTCAAACTCTCTATTGCTACTGCAAACAGTAAAAATCAGTTTTTAGTAAAAAAAATTGTTTTTCAAGGACTTAACAATGTTCAAGAAGAACATATGCTGATAAATTTACCAATAAAAGTAGGAGAAATAGCAACAGAAGAAAAAATATCTAAACTTATAAAAATATTATTTGCCACTAAATTATTTCAAACAATTAAGGTTCTACAAGATGACGAAACATTAATTATAAAAATCGAAGAATGCCCAATTATTAGAAATATAACTTTTTCAGGCAACTTTTCTTTAAATAAAGATTTTTTAAAATCTTTATTAAAAGATAAAAATATAAACATTGGATCCACTCTTTATCCTTCATCTATATTTGAAATAAAAAAAATTTTAAACAATTTTTATTTATTTTTAGGAAAAGATAATACTAGAATTAATATAAATACATATTTCTTAAAAGAAAAATTAGTTGAATTGAATATTAATATCACTGAAAGCAAAAATATATTTATTAAAAAAGTTGATATTTTTGGAAATAAAAAATTTAAAAAACAACAATTAGTAAAAAACATTGAATTATGTGAACAAAACTTTATATCAAAATTATTTCAACCATGTATTTACGGTAAACATCAAATTACTCAATCACAAAAAAAATTATATAATTTTTATTTAAATCAAGGATACATCGATTTTCATATAAAATCTACTGAAGTTAATATTACTTCAGATAACAAATTTGCTGAAATTACTTTTAATATTTACGAAGGAAATATATTTAAAATTTCTAAAATAATATTTTTAGAAAATATAATTAAAACGTCAACAAATATTAATAAGTTAAAACAATCTATTATTAATAAAACCTATAATATTCAAAATATTATTAAATTAGAAAATACAATTAAAAAATTTCTAGAAACACATGGATACAATAATCCAAAAATTTTTTTAGAAATACATAAAAATTACTTCGACTATACTGTACAAATTTTTATACATGTAGATTTTGGAAAATGTTTATACGTAAATCGTATTTATTTTTCTGGATATGAATCTACACAAGAAATTGTGTTTAGAAGAGAACTAAAACAATTAGAAGGAGATGTATTAAAAATTTCTAATATTCAAAATGATATTAAAAAAATTAATAATCTTAAATATGCAGAAGTAATAGATATTAAAATCGAAGATGTTTCAAACATGCATAATCGTGTAAACATTTATTATATAATCAAAGAACATAAAATTGGAAAAATTGATTTCGGCATGGGTTTTGGAGTAAAAAACAAAATCCAATTTCATTTGGGAATAAAAAAAAGTAACTTATTTGATAATGGAAGTTTTTTTCAAATGTATAGTGAAAAAAATTTTTATCAAACATACTTCGAATTATTTTTTTTATATCCATATATTAATATAAATGGATTATATGCAAAAAGTAAAATATTTTTTAAAAAAACTAAAAAAAGTAGTCAATATGAGTTCGAAAATAATTTCTATCGATATGGTACGGATTTTTTTATATCATTTCCAGAATATAAAAATAAATCATTAGATTTTGGATTAGAATATTTGCATAACTACACAATTATGCAAAATAGATATTTCAAAGAGAATAATCATGAAAAAACTTATTTAACTACTAATGATATATTTTTTATAATTAATTGGAATTATAATACAATTAATACGGAAATATTTCCAAAATTAGGAAAAAGTAACAACATTAGTGGAAAATTAACATTACCATGGTCTAGCAATAAATATTATCAAATTTTTTTAAATTCTAAATATTTTACTCCAGTTTTTAATAATAACAACATTGTACTAATGATTCGAAACCATTTAGGATATACGAATGGAATACAAAATAAACCAGTACCATTTTATGATAAATTTTATACAGGAGGTTTCGAAACAATTAGAGGTTTTTACTATCATACCGTTGGTCCAAAATTTTTTAATTCTAATTGTAAATCTGATATCAAATGTATTAATAACATAAATTTTCATCCAAACACTCTTGGTGGTAATATTTTAGCAGTTACTAATATAGAATTAATTTTTCCTATAAATTTCTTAATAAAAAAATATTATGACGTCATGCGTATTTCCGTTTTTTTAGATAGTGGTACGACTTGGGAGACAACTGGAAAAAATAATGTTTTAATAAAAGATAATATTCACTATAATATATCGAATAAAGTTCGCATATCTAGTGGGATTTTTCTAAAATGGTTTTCTTCATTTGGACCAATTTCTTTATCTTATGCCATTCCGATTCAAAAACATACTTATGATCATATTGAGTCTATCCAATTTAATATTGGAAAAACATGGTAAAAATTAATCAATTTTTTACTGGATTTAATAATTAATAAAATTTCATAAAAATTTAAGGAATATTTATCAGTGAACACACGATCTTTAATATCCTGCTTTATTTTTACTTTTATCTTCATGTTTATACAAAAAACATATGCAATTGAAAAAATTGCAATTATTAATTTAATAAATATTTTTCAACAATCTCCGCAACAAGCATTAGCTGCTAAACAATTAGAAATTGAATTTCAAGATCGTGCTACAGAACTGGATTTAATCCAACGCGATTTAAATGCAAAAATTGAAATTTTAAAAAGAAATTCAAAAAATATGGATTCCAATGCACGTAATGCTTTAGAAGAAGCACTGACTGCACAGCGCGAAAATTTTTCTAATAAAGCTAAGTCGTTTGATCATGATCAAATGCAAAGGCAACATGAAGAACAAAATAAAATTATTAACCAAATTAAACATATTACAAAGCAAGTTGCATTTGAAAAAGGTTATCAATTAGTTATTGATTCTAATGCGATAATTTATTTTAATAATATTCAAGATATTACTGAAGATGTTTTAAAAAAAATGGATCAAAAATAATGTTGGCAATTAGTCTTTCGGAATTAGCAAAAAAAATATACGCAAAATTATACGGAGATGATAATGTTATTATACATGGAATATCTTCTATAGAAAATGCTAGATCCGGGCACATTTCATTTCTATCTGATAAGAGATTTAGAAAAAAATTATCTTTATGTAAAGCTTCGGCGATTATCATATCTAAACACGATCTGCCATTTTGTAAACAAAATGCATTAGTAGCAAAAGATCCTTATCTTGCTTATGCACGAGCAGCCCAAATTATGAATAATACGCCAGTTCCAAATTATGGAATCAGTAAAAATTCTATTATTTCTAAAGATGTTTTATATGGTAAAAATATTAGTGTCGGACATCATTCAGTTATTGAATCTGGAGTAAAATTGGGAGATGACGTGATTATTGGATCTGGATGTTTTATTGGTCAAAAATCATTGATCGGATCCTATACTCGATTGTGGGATAATACCACTATACATCATAGCACTATAATTGGAAAATGTTGCGTGATACATTCTGGAGCTGTTATAGGATCAGATGGTTTTGGATATGCAAATGATCGTGGAACTTGGATTAAAATCCCTCATTTCGGTAAAGTCGTTCTTGGAAATAATACTGAAATTGGTTCATTAACTACAATAGACAGAGGGTCTTTAGATGATACATATATCGGAAATGGAGTGATCATCGATAATCAATGTCAAATTGCACATAATGTATACATTGGAGATCATACAGCAGTTGCTGGAGGAGTAATTATGGCTGGCAGTGCAAGTATTGGTCGTAATTGTATGATTGGAGGAGCTAGCGTAATTAATGGTCATATTACAATTTGTGATCAAGTTATAATTACTGGCATGTCTATGGTAATGCGCTCTATCAATTCTCCCGGAATATATTCTTCAGGAATTCCAACTCAAATAAATAAACAATGGAGAAAAAATACCGTATTAATAATGAATATTAACAAAATTAAAAAAAAAATACAAAAATTACAAAAACAAGTTTCAAAATTAATTTAATATGCAATCGCATAAAATAAATAAATTAATCATATCTTTTAATTTATTTAAAATAAAATCTATTTTTACTTCTTATTTTTAGCATAATGCTGCATGAATATAACGCTTTAAACAGGAAAAGTGTTTTGACTACTAATAATCATACTCTTAATATCGAAGAGATATTAGAATTTCTACCTCATCGTTTTCCATTTTTACTTGTTGATCGTGTTTTAGACTTTGAACAAGGAAAATTTTTACGTGCAATTAAAAATGTTTCTTTTAATGAACCATTTTTTCAAGGACATTTTCCAGGCAATCCGATTTTTCCAGGTGTATTAATTCTTGAAGCAATGGCACAAGCAACTGGTATTTTAGCATTTAAAAGTTCAGGTAAACTGTCTCCAGGAGAATTATATTATTTTGCTGCTATCGATCAAGCAAGATTTAAAAAACCTGTACAACCAGGAGATCAAATGATTTTACAAGTCACTTTTATTAAAGAACGTCGAGGGGTTGCAAGATTTCATGGAATTGCAAAAGTAGATAATAAAATAACTTGTGAAGCATCTATGATGTGCGCTCGTAGACGGGAATTAAATGTTCGTGATTAATCAATCTGCTTCTGTGCATCCTAGTTCTATTATTAATGATAATGCTATTATTCACGCCGATGTTTACATTGGTCCGTTTTGTCTAATTGGTGCACAAGTTGAAATTGGGGCGCGTACTGTATTAAAATCACATGTAATTATTAATGGAATGACATATTTGGGAGAAGATAATTTTATTTATCAATTTTCATCAATTGGAGAAGTCAATCAAGATCTTAAATATTCTGGAGAAAATACACGTGTTTATATTGGCGATAGAAATATTATTCGAGAAAATTCTACAATTCATCGCGGTACAATTCAAGGGCATAATATAACAAAAATTGGTAATGATAATTTATTCATGGTGAATGTACATATAGCACATGATTGTATAATAGGAAATAACTGTATTTTAGCAAATAATGTAACTTTAGGAGGACATGTAAAAATTGAAGACTACGTAATCATTGGAGGAATGACTGCTATACATCAAAACTGTATTATTGGCTCGCACGTAATGATTGGAGGATGTTCTGGAGTATCTCAAGATGTTCCACCATTTATTCTTGCACAAGGAAATCATGCAACTCCTTTTGGTATAAATATAGAAGGATTAAAGCGTCGAGGTTTTGATAAACAAACAAGAATTGCTATTCGAAATGCTTATAAAATTATTTATCGTAGCGGACATACATTGCAAAATATTAAAAAGGAACTTAAAAAACTTGCCAAATCACATCAAATTATTTATTTATTTTTAGATTTTTTTGCTCAATCTAAAAGAGGAATTATTAGATAATTGAATAACAAATATATTTCTATCGGAATAGTAGTAGGGGAAATTTCAGGAGATCTATTAGGAGCGAGTTTAATAAAAACTTTAAATGTTTTAATACCAAATATTAAATTTTTTGGCATTGCAGGACCAGAAATGTTAAAAGAAAAAAATGTAGAATCTTGGTATTCAATAAAAGAACTATCAATAATAGGAATTACTGAAATCATATGGAAAATTCCAAAAATTCTTAAAATAAGAAAAGCATTAATTAAAAGATTTTTTAATTTAAAACCTCATTTATTTATTGGAATCGACGCTCCAGAATTCAATCTCGATTTAGCATTGGCACTAAAACAAAAAGGAATTAAAACAATGCACTATATTGGACCATCTATTTGGGCTTGGAGAAAAAATAGAATATTAAAAATTAAAAAAGCTGTCGATAAAATATTAACAATTTTACCTTTTGAAAAAAAAATATATGATTATTTTAATATATCATGTGATTTTATTGGACATCCGTTAGCAGATAAAATACCAATGCATCCAAACAAGTCTAAAATGCGATCAAGTTTAGGAATTTCAAAATATATGCCTTGTCTAGCTTTGCTGCCCGGTAGTCGCATTGTTGAAATCAATTTATTAAGTGCACGTTTTTTAGATGCAGCAAAAATTATAAAATATCATTTTCCAAATCTTCAAGTATTAGTTCCTATGGCAAACGACTTTTTAAAACAAAAATTTATATCTATTCAATCAAAAATAGCTCCAAACTTATCAATATTTATTTCAAATGAAAGTTCTTATAAAATATTAGCATGTTCAGATGCTGCGATTGTTGCCTCTGGTACTGCTACATTGGAATGTATGTTTGCGAAATGTCCAATGGTTGTGGGATATTATATGAAAGCATTAAATTTTATGTTATTAAAAAGATTAGTGTATACTAAATGGATATCATTGCCAAATCTAATCGCGAAAAAATTAATTGTATCAGAAAAAATACAACAGGATTGTTGTCCAGAAATTTTAGCAAAAGAAATTTTGCCTTTTTTTAAAAATCAAAAGAAAACAAAAAAATTAAAAAATATATTTTATAAATTGCATAGAAAAATGCGTTGTAATGCCGATTACAAAGCAGCTAATTCCGTTTTAGATTTGCTAAAAGATATATGTAAAACATGAAATACATTACAGTTAATTTCTATAGGAAAACCGAATGTCAGAACCGCAATTCATACATTTAAAAGTACATAGCGATTATTCTATAATAGATGGATTATCAAAAATAGAAAATATTTTATATCAAGCTAAAAAATTTTGTATGCCAGCTATAGCAATTACGGATTTTACTAATATATATGGATTAATTAAATTTTATAATACTGCGCATAATTTTGGAATTAAACCAATTATTGGTGCAGATTTTTTATTAAAAAACAACATACAATGTCAAAAAGAAAATTTATCCGAAATTACTATTTTAGTATCTGATAATTTTGGTTATCACAATTTAATTATGTTAATTTCTAAAGCTTATCAAATTGGTTTCAATAATAACTGCCCAACAATTATTCGAGAATGGTTAATAGAACACAGTAAAGGATTAATCGTATTATCTGGATCAGTATTTGGTGAATTAGGAAAATATTTTAAAAAAAATGAAAAAAGCAACATAATTGATTGTATTAATTTTTATAAAAAATATTTTTATAACAGATTTTATTTAGAATTAGAACGTATTGGTTATAAACATGAAGAGGAATACATTCAATTTGCATTAAAAATATCATTAAAATACCATATTCCAGTGGTAGCAACAAATAAAATCTGTTTTATTCATTCAAAAAATTTTCAATCACATATGGTAAAAGTAGCAATCTATAATAACACTACATTAAAAAATTTAAAAAATACTAAATACACTATTCAGCAATATATGCGTAGTACAAAAGAAATGTGTAGTTTATTTTCTGATATTCCAGAAGCATTAAAAAATAGCGTAGAAATTGCTAAAAGATGTAATGTTACTATTAGTTTAGGGAAGTACCATTTACCTAAAATATACACTAAGAATTTATCTTCACAAGAATACTTAACACAACGTGTAAAATTAGGTCTAGAAGAAAGATTAAATATCTTATTTCCGTGCATATCAGAAAAATCTATTAATAGAAAAATTTATGATATTCGTATAAAACATGAATTAAATATAATTAATAAAATGGAATTTTCTAGTTATTTTTTAATTGTTATGGAATTTATTGAATGGGCAAAAAAAAATTATATTCCAGTTGGACCAGGAAGAGGTTCTGGAGCAGGATCTCTAGTTGCATATGCATTAAATATTACCGACGTTAATCCATTACAGTTTGAATTATTATTTGAAAGATTTTTAAATCCAGAAAGAATTTCTATGCCAGATTTAGATATTGATTTTTGCATGGAAAAAAGAGATTTGGTAATTGATTATGTCATTCAATTATATGGAAAAAAATCTGTTGCACAAATTATTACATTTGGAACTATGACAGCGAAATCTGTTATTCGAGATGTAGGAAGAGTGTTAGGATACCCTTATGTGTTTGTAGATCGTATTTCAAAACTAATTCCATCAGATTTTGGAATTACTTTAAAAAAATCTTTAATTAATTGTAAACAATTAAAACAATTATATGTAACAAATGAAGAAGTAAAAATAATTATTGATATGGCAAAAAATCTCGAAGGTGTTATAAAAAATATTGGAACACATGCAGGTGGAGTGGTAATTTCACCAGGAGAAATTACTAACTTTACTCCTATATATTATGATATTAAAAATGATACCCAACTTACTCAATTTGATAAAGATGATATAGAAAAAGTAGGATTAGTAAAATTTGATTTTTTAGGTTTACGCACACTTACTGTGATTGATTGGACTGTAAAAATAATTAATAGAAAAAAATTAGCAAATAATTTAAAAACAATAAATATAAAAAATATTCCCTTAAATGACATAAAAAGTTTTAATTTATTAAAAAAAGCAAAAACTACCGCTATATTTCAATTAGAATCTAAAGGAATCAAAGAACTAATCAAAAGATTGCAACCAGATTGCTTTGAAGATATTATTGCTTTAGTTGCATTATTTCGCCCAGGACCACTGCAGTCCGGAATGGTAGAGAATTTTATTAATAGGAAACATGGTCGTGAAAAAATTTCTTATCCAGATCCAATTTGGCAACATAAATCATTAAAACCAATTTTAAAATCAACATATGGAATTATTTTATATCAAGAACAAGTCATGCAAATTGCTCAAACTTTAGCAGGATATTCTTTAGGAGAAGCAGATCTTTTGAGAAGAGCAATGGGGAAAAAAAAACAAAAAGAGATGTCAGAACAACGCGAAAGATTTAAATCTGGAGCTACAAAAAAAGGGATCGACGCAATTTTTGCAGTAAAAATATTCGATTTGTTGGAAAAATTTGCTGGATATGGTTTTAATAAATCTCATTCAACAGCTTATGCATTAATTTCTTATCAAACATTATGGTTGAAAACACATTATCCATCTGAATTTATGGCAGCAGCTATGAGCGCTGATATGGATAATACAGAAAAAATTATTACCTTAGTAGAAGAATGTAATAATATGGGAATTAAAATTATTTCTCCAAATATTAATATTGGAAATTATTATTTTCGTTCACAAGATGATAAAATTATATATGGATTAGGTGCAATTAAAGGTATTGGAATCTCTTCTGTTAAAGATATTATTAAACAATTAAAAAAACATGGAAAATTTAAAAATATATTTGATTTATGTGCGCGTACAGATTCTAAAAAATTAAGTAAAAGAGTTATGGAAAAATTAATTTATTCAGGTGCTTTAGATACATTACAAAAAAATCGTTTTGACAGCATACAAAATTTACCCAATGCTATGCGATTTTCTAATCAAAAAAAAATAGATACACTTTTTAAGCAACAAGATATGTTTAGACATACTTTACATTCGTTACAAATGAAACAAGTTAAGATTAAAAATCCAAATAATTTTTCATTAAACCATTTTAATTTATTAGAAGAAGAAAAAAATGCACTAGGATTTTATTTAAGTGAACATCCGATCACAAGATATCTAGAGGAACTTGTATACTATACTCATGGAACATTATTAAAACATATTACATCTGATTTAAAAGGAAAAGTTAAAACAATATTTGGAATGATATTTGCAATTAAAACAATACGTGATAAATCTGGAAATTATTTTAAATTATTAATGATAGATGATTCTTCAAAAAAACTAGAAATAATATTAAGTATGGAACTATTTAATAAAAATCAAAATATTATTAAAAAAAATCAAATTGTTATTTTAAATGGAAAAATTTTATTTGAGAAAAATCAGTTAAAAATTATTTGTAAGAATATCATGAGTATCGATGAGTCTCGAAAAAAATATGTGAAAAAAATCAATGTTATTTTATTTTACGATAAAAATATACGTATTTTATCAAAAAATATGCATATATTTGAAAACAAAAAAAATTCAAAAAATGTATTAATTGAATTTTTCACAAAAAATAAAAACAATATAGTTAAATTATACAATGAAAAAAAATTTTATATAGAACCTATAGAAAAAATAGTTCAAAATATCTATTTAATATATGGAATCGAAAAAGTTCACTTTGAATTTTATTAAAATACTATGAATTTAAATTTCCTTGATTTCGAAGAACCTATTACTAATTTAGAATCCAAAATAAATTCTTTAATTGAATTAAGTAGTCGAGATAAAACGCTACATATTAATTTAGATAAAGAAATTCATTGTCTGCGTAAAAAAAGTCTAGAATTAACAAAAAAAATTTTTTCTAACTTGAATGCATGGCAAATTACTCAATTAGCCAGACATCCTATGCGACCATATACTCTTGATTATATAAAAAATATTTTTACAGATTTTGATGAGTTATCTGGCGATCGTTTATATGGAGATGACAAAGCGATTATAGGAGGTATTGGCAGATTAAATTCACGTCCAGTAATGATTATAGGGCATCAAAAAGGAAGAGAAATTAAAGAAAAAATTTTTAGAAATTTTGGAATGCCAGCGCCAGAAGGATATAGAAAAGCATTAAGATTGATGCACATGGCAGATCGATTTAAATTACCTATTATTACATTAATAGACACCCCTGGTGCATATCCAGGAATAGGTGCTGAAAAACGAGGACAATCAGAAGCAATTGCAAAAAACTTAAGAGAAATGTCTATATTAACAGTTCCTATAATTTGTACGATTATAGGAGAAGGTGGATCTGGAGGAGCGTTGGCAATTGGAGTAGGAGATAAAATTAATATGCTACAATATAGTATATACTCAGTAATTTCCCCGGAGGGTTGCGCTGCAATTTTATGGAAAGATGTCAATAAAGCTCCGGTTGCTGCAAAATCTATGGGTATTATTGCATCTAAATTAAAAAAATTAAATTTAATTGATACTATTGTTCCTGAACCTTTAGGAGGAGCGCATCGAGATTTAAATATAATTACTGCTAATTTAAAAGATAGATTGTTAAAAGATCTAAAAATGTTAGATAAAATGAGCGTTTCTGAATTACTAAATTTTAGATATAAAAAATTAATGAGCTATGGATATGTGTAATATTATATATCTAAAAAGATTTAATTATCAATTGAAATATTGAATGTATTAAAAATAAAATTCATTTAATAAGTATACGCTTATACGACTTTTTTTTAAATATCTAAAACTTTATACATATAAAAAAATAAATAATATATATAATATTTAGTAGTTATGTAATACATACTAATTATTTTATTTATCAAAATCTTTACACTTATATATCTTAATAGATAAAATAACAATATAATCATTAATATGATCAATTATTTTATTATTTGTTCATTTTTAATAATAATCAGTATTGTGCTAAGCACGTTCTCATCACGATTAGGAATTCCTATTTTATTAATTTTTTTAGTACTTGGCATGTTAGCAGGAATTGATGGAATAGGAAAAATAGATTTTAATGATTATTCTGTTGCTTATACAATAAGCAATTTAGCACTAGCAATTATTTTATTAGATGGAGGTATAAAAACTAAATTCCAAACATTACGAATAGCTTTACTACCAGCTCTATCCTTGTCAACTCTTGGAGTAATTATTACATCAGGTCTTACTGGAATAGTAGCATCATGGATATTTAAATTAAATGTACTAGAAGGTATGTTAATTGGAGCTATAATTGGATCTACAGATGCTTCAGCTGTTTTTTCACTTTTAGGAAATACAAATCTTAAAGAACGTGTAAATGCTACTTTAGAAATTGAATCTGGAAGCAATGATCCTATGTCTATGTTTTTAACTACTACGTTAATATCCATTATTCAAAATAAAAATTCTATTAATATAAATTTAGAAATGTTATTAAATTTGTTTTATGAATTTGGTTTAGGTATTATCTTAGGATGCATAGGAGGCTGGTGTATATGTAAAGTGATTAATTACTTAAAATTAGCTCATGCTTTATATCCCTTGCTAGCTTTAAGCGGAGGAATTATGGTGTTTAGCATTACTAATTTATTGCATGGAAGCGGTATTTTATCAATTTATTTATGCGGACTAATGCTAGGAAATTATCCAATTCGAAATCGTTTTGAAATTTTACAAGTATTTGATGGTATAACATGGCTCAGTCAAATCTGTATGTTTTTAATTTTAGGATTATTAGTTACTCCAAGTGATTTATTAAATATTGCACATCCAGCCTTATTATTATCTTTTTGGATTATCTTTATTGCACGTCCTTTATCAGTACTATTTGGATTATTACCATTTAAACAATATACAAAAAAAGAACGTTTATTTTTATCCTGGGTTGGTTTAAGAGGTGCAGTACCTATTATTCTTTCTGTCTTTCCAATGATGGCAGGTTTAAACAATGCTCATTTGTATTTTAATGTATCTTTTTTTATTGTTTTAATTTCTTTATTAATACAGGGAACATCTATTAATTTTATAGCAAAATTAACCAAGGTAACTGTATCTAAAATAAATACGCCAATTTTTCGAAGAGAAATTGGTTCTTATAAAGAAAATTTTTGGGAAATACTATTGTATAAAATTAGAAGTGGGAGTTACTTATCTAGAATGCAATTGAACACACTAAGTTTACCTCGACACTCTCATCTCGTTGCAATTCTTAGAAAGAATAAACTTGTACCGATTTTTTCCAATACTAAATTGTATGATAACGATATAGTTGTAATTATAGCAAAAAATTCTACTTTATTAAAATTAGAAAAGTTATTTAGTGGTTAAATTAAAAGAAATTTTAATTTTTATTCAATTTTTACTAATACTTTAGGATTAATTTTGCACATCAATTCGTAACTAGTTGTTTTTGCTGATTTCGCAATATCATTAATTTTAATATTTTTACCCCATAATTCTACTGTAGATCCAATTTTAACTTTTGGGCATGGATTTAAATCAACCATTAACATATCCATACATACAGAACCAATAATTTGTGTACGAACGCCGTCTACTAATATTGGAGTTCCGCTTGAATGGATATTATAAGGATACCCATCCGCATATCCACAAGATATTATCCCAATGGTATCAGATGATTTTGAATAATAATTTTTTCCATATCCAACATATGCATTAGAATTGATATGCTGAATCGCTACTAATTTACTTTCCAGTGTCATGACTGGTTCAAAACCGTATTTTTGATTCATAAAGTTATTTTCAAATGGTAATACTCCATATAATATTATACCTGGTCTTATCCAGTCTTTATGAGTTTCTGGATGCAATAAAATTGCAGTTGAATTTGCAAGACATTGAGGTGCTTTATTTATTTTATTAGAAACTTCATTAATTATTTTTACTTGTTGGTGCACAGAACGTTTCGAATAACTAAAAGAAAAATGACTCATCAATGTTAAATTAGATACTTTTTTAGATTGATAAAGTTCATTCCATGCATAAATAAAATTGTTTTTATCAAAACCTAAACGATTCATACCACTATTTAATTTTAAGTATATTTCAATAGTATTGGGGCAATTATATTTTTTTAACATTTCTATTTGCCATCTACTATGTATTACTGTAGTTAATTTATATTGATATAATTCAGTTAAATCTGATATTTTAAAAAATCCAGAAATTAATAAAATTGGTCCATTCCAACCGTTCTCTCTTAAAAAAATTGCTTCATCTATTTCTGATACAGCAAATCCAGAAGTATTTTTTAATCCTTTTAAAGCTGCTCGCATTGTATGTCCGTAAGCATTTGCCTTAATTACACACCAAATCTTTGATTGAGGAGCATATTTTTTCACAATATTTAAATTTGAAATTAATGCTTTAGAATTTATTCTTATTAAAGAATTGCGTGACATTTTAAAATCTCTAAAAATATTTATTTATTTAATTTATGAATTTTAAAATAACAGTTACATAATATTTAAATAAAATTCTAATATATATGTTATTATGTAATTTTTATTTTTAATAATTTATATTATATGAATTTTAAAAAAAATTAAATAATACAAATAAGAAAGTATTTTATTTACAACGTTAGCACCAGGATAGTAGCATGTTTGATTTTTTAAATCTTCTTAAGTAATACTTAATTTTGAATAAATATTAAATTTTATTTCAATTAATTGTTAATAAACAAAAAATTTTTTAAAAAAACTTGGATCCATATATCTTAGAAAAAAATTACGCTTTAACATATTAATATTAATTACTCTATGCTTAATCAACCTTGTATAAAATTTTCTGTTGAAAATTTTTCATCTTTAGTTTTGTATTTATATAGTTTAAAGATAAAAATAATTAAAGAAATGATAAATAAAAAAAAAAAACAATTTCCTAAATTTTTTAAAAATGCACCGTGTGTTATTGACATTTCTAATTTAACTGATAGCGACTATGTATACTGGCAAGAAACTTATCATAGTATCTTAAATATGGGACTGCATATTGTTGGTGTTAGCGGACATACTAATAAAAAATGGAAATTAATATTAATTAAAAATAATATACCAATTGTAAATCAAGCAAATTCAATGAATAAAATTATTAAACCAAAAAAAAAATTTAATCAAATTTACAATAATTTTGTTATTGATAAACCAGTACGTTCCGGACAAGTTATATATGCACAAAACAAAAATTTAATTATTATAAGCACAGTAAATTCTGGTGCAGAAATTATTGCAGACGGTAATATTTATGTATATGGCTCTTTACGAGGAAAAGCTTCTGCTGGAGCTTCATCAAAAAACAATCAAAAATATCAAATTTTTTGTACGCAATTATTAGCAGAATTTATATCAATTTCAGGAAAATATTGGGTTAATGAAACTATTCCAAAATTATATTTAGGAAAACCTGCAAGATTTTTTTTAAAAAAAAATATATTAACTATTCAAAAATTCAGTTTATAAAGGAATAATTATGACAAAAATTTTAGCAATTACTTCAGGAAAAGGAGGGGTGGGAAAAACTACATCTAGCGCTTCAATAGCTACAGGTTTGGCTATTTTAAAAAAAAAAACTGTAGTAATCGATTTTGATATTGGATTAAGAAATCTTGATTTAATTATGGGATGCGAAAGAAGAGTAGTATATGATTTAGTGAATGTTATTCAGGGAGAAGCGTCATTAAATCAAGCTTTAATTAAAGATAAATATACTGATAAATTATATATTTTACCAGCATCGCAAACAAAAGACAAAAACATATTAACATGCGAATCTGTTGATATGATGTTAAAAAATTTGCAAGATATGGAATTTGATTTTATTATATGTGACTCCCCGGCAGGTATTGAAAAAGGGGCTCTTATTTCTTTTTATTTTGCAGACGAAGCAATTATCATTACAAATCCTGAAGTATCATCCGTACGTGATTCAGATAGAATTTTAGGCATATTATCATCAAAATCATATCGTGCTGAAAATGATCTTGAACCTATAAAAGAGCATTTATTATTAACACGATATAATATAAAACGTGTAATTACGGGGGATATGTTAAGTGCAGAAGATGTAATTGATATTTTACGTATCCCATTACTTGGGATCATACCTGAAGATCCAAATATTTTAAAAGCTTCAAATCAAGGAAAACCAATTATTTTAAATCAAAAATCACATGCAGGACAAGCATATAAAAAAGTGTCGCATCGTTTATTAGGAGAGAAATGCGCATTTAATATATTAAAAAAAGAAAAAAAAGTAGGAATAATTAAACGATTATTTTATGGAATTAAACATGGTATTACTTAAATTTTTTATATCTCGTAAAAAAATGACTGCTCATGTGGCTAAAAAACGTTTGCAGATTCTTGTAGAAGAAGAAAGAAGAAATAAAATACAGCCAATTCATGCACAATTACAAAAAGATCTTAAAAAAATTATTGGAAGATACTTTAATATAGATCCTAAAATACTATCAGTAAGATTAAAATACAAAAAGAAAAAAGACATACAAATATTTGAGTTAAATGTTATATTGCCAACAACAAATGGAAACGAGATAATATGATTTATTCTATATATACATTATTAAAATCATAGAAATTATTTTTATTTGAAATTTTTTTATTTAAAAAATAATTTTTAGCTAAAATAACGATATCTTTGGGATAAATAAATATATGTTTAATATAAACAAGATCCGTATTTTTTTTTTTAAAGATTATTAGTTCTTGATACTTGTCCCAACTATCTCCTGCTATTATTTGAATATTAGATATATCTCGTATTAATAATAGCATTTTTTTTGGAGTACAAATATGTTCTTTTAACATTTTTGTTATATTATTATATTTATAATAAACAGCCCAATGAATTAAATTTTTTTTGAAATTAACCGCAATTAAAATTTTTATGCAATCAGTATATCTAAAAATTCTTTTAGATAATATATGCAAATAAGATATTCCTAGAATTGGTAATTTTTTAGTTAGAGATAGCCCTTGCATAATCGAAATGCTGATACGTAATCCTAATAAACTTCCTGGTCCTTTATTAAAAATAAGATAATCAATATTTGAAAATGATAAACATAAATTATGTAAAATATTATCTATTATATAAAAGATATATTTTGTATGTTTTTTTTGTATAAATAATTCGGATAAAATTTTAGTATCTTTCATACAAGTTACCGAACAAATTTTACTTACACAGTCTATTGCAAGAAGATTCATAAAATTTTTTTATTTAAATATTCAGTTGAATCCAAATTGGCACATGATCTGAAAATTTTTTCATTAATCGAAGATGATAGAGTATTCCAGAAGATTGCACATATTTTAGTAAGCTAGATGTAACTAAAAATAAATCAATTCTTAATCCAATATTGTTTTCGTATCCACACGATCTATAATCAAACCAAGAATAAAAATTATTTCTTTTAGGATTTAAATAACGAAATGCATCTATAAATCCTAATTTAAACAGATTTTTTATAAAATATCTTTCTTCTGGTAAAAAAGAACATTTTTTTAAAATTATCCATTTTTTTATTATATCCTGACTGAATCCAATATCTAGATCAGTTGGACTGATATTCATATCTCCCATGATTAAAATATTGTCATATTTTAAACGATAGTCTTTTAGTAATAAATATAATTTGTAATAAAAAAGTTTTTTTTCTTGAAATTTAATTGTATTATATACAGATTCTCCATTTGGAGCATATATATTAATTATAAGAAGTTTCTTAATTTTTTTTGTTTTTAATTCAACAGTAATCATGCGACGTTGCCTATTATCATATTCATGCAATCCTCGGAAAATTTTTTGAATTTTAATTCTAGATAATAAAGCAACCCCATTATATTGCTTTTGTCCATAAATATAAGAACTATATCCATATTTTAAAAAAGTTTCAATTGGAAAGCATTCTTTTTTTGTTTTAATTTCTTGTAAACCAATTATTTCAGGATGTAAAGATTGAATAATAAATAATACTTGACTTTGATGCGCTCTTATCCCGTTAATATTAAAAGATATAAATTGCATATATATATTGACCGTTTAAAATTAATTTTTATTAATGTTTTCGAATTTTTATAAACTAAATATTTACAAATTAATACGACGTTTATTATTAATAGTATATTAAATTTCAAAAAATTATTGTACGATTTTGAAATACAAGAACACGATTAGAAAATATTAAAGATAATGCACGATTAAGAACATATTGTTCGACATCATGTCCAACGCGTACTATATCATTCACGGTATAAGTATGATCAATATGTGCAATATCTTGAAAAATTATTGGACCTGAATCTAAATAGTTATTAACATAATGGGCAGTAGCCCCAATTATTTTGACTCCTCTTTTATAAGCTCTGAAATAAGGCCTTGCTCCTATAAAAGATGGTAAAATCGAATGATGTATATTGATAATTTTATTATTATAATTTTTTATAAAATTCGATGTTAATATACGCATATATTTTGCTAATATAATATAATCTGGTTTAAATTTATTAATTAATTTCAACACCTTACTATTATGCTCTTCATCACTTAATGTATCATGATTAATATAGTGAAAAGGAATATTAAATAATTCAACTAATGGTTTTAAAATTTTATGATTGCTGATTATTGCTAATATTTCAGCGTTTAAATGACCAAATTTATTTTTAATTAATAAATTTCCAATACAATGCGGTTCTTTTGTAACTAATAATATAATTTTTGGTTTTTTTATACTTTGAAAGTTTAATTTTATATTCGATGATAATAAATCGCGAAATAAATACAAAACAGAACATTCTTGAAAACATCCTTGAATTTCCAATCGTATAAAAAATATATTAGTATCTACATCTAAATAAGTAGAAATTGCTAAAATTTCTAAAAATTTACTAAAGCATATTGTCATAATTTGATTAATTATGCCTTTTTTATGTATGCAACTGATAAATAAAACTTTTTTTTTAAAATGTTTTCTTTTTTTATTTTTATTAATTATAGACATAAATAATCGTATACAATATTTTTTTAGCTAAATAAAATTGGTATATTTTATTTTAAATGTAATATATAAGGAAAATAAAGATTGAAACATAATTTAGTTTTTTAATTTATATATATGATATTAATCATATTAAATTTATAATAAATATTTAATTATTAGATGTATTTTTATAACAATAAAAAATTTACATGCTATATTTTATATTAAAAAATTAGTAAATTTTTTCTAAATAAAAATATTTTTAAATTTATTAAAATTAGTTTATGTATTTTAAAAATTAAAATTTCCTAAAATAAAAAATTAATTTTAACGCATATAAATTTTTATTTTAAATGATAATTAAGAATCGTTGAATTTTAGATAATGATAACAGAAAAAATAAATACCGCTATTATTCCAGCAGCTGGATTAGGTACTCGCATGTTGCCTATTACTGCAACAATTCCAAAAGAAATGTTGCCAATAATAGATGTTCCATTAATTCAATATTCTATTAACGAATGTATTGCATGTGGATTGTATAATATTATATTAATAACAAAATCTTTTAAATATTTAATTGAACATTATCTCGATTGCAATATCAATATATACAGCATATTAGAAAAAAATATACAATCTCATTTAGTTTCTAAAATAAAGTTAATTTGTCCATCATACGTGACAATTACATATATTCATCAAAAAAATGTTAAAGGATTAGGAAATGCCATATTATCTGCATCTCCTATTATGAATAATAAACCATTTGCTGTTTTATTGCCAGATATCATTATCAATGAGAACACTAACAATTTAAAAAAAGATAATCTATCTGCAATGATTAAACGTTTTGAATATACCGGAACCAGTCAAGTATTAGTTAAAAAAATACATAATATCCAAAATTATGGAGCAGTATATTGCGAAAAAAAAAGAATTTGTTCCAATGAGCACGTAAAAATTATGAAAGTGATTGAAAAACCAAATATAAATGAACAAACTTCTAATTTATCTATTGTAGGAAGATATGTATTTTCTAAAAATATTTGGAAAAATTTAAAAAAAATAAAACCAGGTAAGAATGACGAATTTCAATTGACAGATGCTATTGATTTATTAATACAAGATGAAATCGTAGAGGCTCTTCTTATAAAAGGATTAAGTTATGATTGTGGTAATAAATTAGGATATATGCAAGCATTTGTGCAATATGGTTTATATGATAAAAATTTTGGTAAAGTTTTTAAAAATTGGATACGGTCTATAATATCTAATAATTAATATAAAATCATAAATTTTTAATCGCAGGAAATTATAAAATGAAAGTAACAGTTTTTGGTGCTGGATATGTCGGATTAGTGCAATCTGCAGTTTTAGCAGAAGCTGGATATCATGTGGTATGTGTAGAAAATGATTTAAACAAAGTTTTAAAATTAAAAAAAGGTATTATTCATTTATATGAACCCGGATTAATGCAATTAGTGAAAAAAAATTTAAAAAAAAACAGGTTAAAATTTACTACAAATTTAAAATATGGGATTAAACATGGTTTAATACAATTTATTGCTGTTGGAACACCTATAAAAAATCACCAAATTGATACATCTGCAGTTTATAATATAGTAGCTAAAATAGCAAAATATATGGAAAATGATAAAATCATTTTAGAAAAATCTACTGTTCCAATAGGAACGTCAGAAAAAATTTTCTGTTTAATGCAAAAAATATTAAAATATAGAAATAACAATTTAACATTTGATATAGTTTTTAATCCAGAATTTTTAAAAGAAGGCACAGCAGTATCAGATTGTATGTATCCAGAAAGAGTAATTTTTGGTATAAATAATATAAAATCTGTAAGTATTTTGAAAAAATTATATAAGCCATTTTGTCATAAAAAAAATTCTATTATTTTTATGGATTTTCGAAGTGCGGAATTAACAAAATATGCTGCCAATTGTATGTTAGCTACAAAAATCAGTTTTATGAATGAAATAGCTAATTTATCAGAAATTTTTGGAGCAGATATCGAAAATATTCGAAAAGGAATTGGGTCGGACTCACGTATTGGTAAGAAATATATACATGCAGGATGTGGTTATGGGGGTTCATGTTTTCCGAAAGATATTAAAGAATTAATTTTTAAATCAAAATCACTTGGATACAACCCTAAATTACTAAATGCAGTAGAAGAAATTAATATGATACAAAAAAATAAATTATTTAAATTAATTCAATATCATTTTGGTCCTAATTTATATAAAAAAATTTTTGCGTTATGGGGGTTATCTTTTAAGCCAAATACTGACGATATTAGAGAAGCTTCAAGTTGTACATTAATGGAATCTTTATGGAGCTATGGCGCTATAATACAAGCATTTGATCCGAAAGCAATGAAGGCAATTAATGCAATATATGGAAAACGTAATAATTTAAAATTAATGAAAAATAAAGAATCTACTTTAGAACGCGCAGATGCTTTAATTATTTGTACAGAATGGAAAAATTTTTATTTTCCAGATTTTAAAATAATTAAATCAAAATTAAAAAACCCAATTATTTTTGATGGTCGAAATTTATATAATCCAAAATATTTAAAACATCACGGATTTATATATTATGGTATTGGTAGAGGGGAATCATGTGTAAAATTAAAAAATTGAAAATTAATTTTAACAAAATTTTAAATATAAAATTATTTATATTTTAAATAAATGAATTGAAATTTTTAATTTAAAAAATAAATACTAAAATTATATCTTATATAAAAATATAATTTAATTTTATATATATAAGAAAATATAAAACATAATTTCTAAAAATCAATAAAACTTGTTTTTTTATTTTTTAAGACAAAATTTTTTTTTAAAAATTAATTTTAATAATTGAATGAAAATAATTAATAAATAATTATTTTATTTAACATATATAAGATCAAAAATATTATAATAAAAAGTCTTCCAGTCTTTTCCCCTCTTGATCAATAGCTTTTTTTATTATCGTTGGTGTACGTCCCTGTCCAGTCCAAGTTTTAATTTCTCCATTTTCATCAATATATTGATATTTCGCTGGACGAATTGCACGCTTAGTTTTTATTGGAATTTTCACTGTACAATGAGATTGCAGCAGTTCATTGGGGTCGATACCGTCTGCTATTAACATTTCACGATATTGCTTTAATTTTCGAGTACGTTCTTTAATCTCTGCTTGAGCTCGGTTATTTTCTTCTCTACGTTCATTAACAACTGCTTCTAGTTTTTCTAACATTTCTTCTAGTGTTTCTAAAGTACAGTCTCTAGCTTGTGCCCTTAAAGTTCGTATATTATTAAGAATTTTTAATGCTTCATTCATTTATATTGCTCTCAAGTGTAATAGAATTAGCATTTTTTGTAATAAAATGCTAATTTATTTTATTTAATATCGATATTATTATTAATTAAAATTTTTTTATATTAAATTTGTATAAATTGAAAAAAATTTTAATTTTAAACTACATAAAATTACAAAAATTTTTATTAAAATAGAATATTAAATAAGTTTATTTTTTAATAAAAACTTTATTTTTATTACAATTTAAAAAATAAAAAATTTTTATTTTAATATATTTTTCATGTATTAAATTTGGAAAATTTTTATATAATTTGAACATTTTATAATTTTATTAAAAATAATGTTTTATTTAGAGTATTAAAAAATAATTTTAATATATATTGATAAATTTATTTATAAATCAATATATAAAATTTTTTAGAAAAAATTGTTTAATTAGTTTAGCATAGTTCTTTTGTTATAGAAAACAAATATATTTTAATTAGTTTCATTATAATAATGGACTAAAAAAATAAAAAAAACGTTCAATTGCACGCTGCCAGTACGGTCTTTTTATCCATTCATTTAAGTTTAATATTGTAGAAAAAGATATATAATTCATATGTATTTTTTTTAATTTTTTTCCAAAACTACGGTTATCTACTATTAAAGTAACTTCAAAATTTAACCACAAACTTCGCATATCTAAGTTTGCTGTACCTACTAGGCTTAATTGATTATCTACTAAAATACTTTTAGTATGTAATAAACCAGTTTCAAATTGATAAATTATTACTCCTGAGTGCAGTAGCTCTGAAAAAAATGCTCGACTAGCCCATCTGACTAGAATAGAATCATTAAGTTTTGGAATAATAATGCATACTAATACTCCTCTTTGTGCTGCTGTACAGATAGCACGCAATAAATCGTCGCTAGGAACTAAATACGGAGTGGTAATTACTATTTTTTTTCTGGCAGAATAAATAGCGGTTAACAATATTTGTTGCATGAAACCTTCTGAATATCCTGGACCTGATGGAATAATATGTGTTTTATAATTATATTTTGATTTATTAATTGTATTAATTCGATCGGGTACAAAAAAAATTTTTTCTCCAGTTTCTATCTCCCAATCGCACGAAAATATAATTCTCATTGTAGATACGACAGGGCCTTCTATACGGATCATAATATCAATCCATTGTCCAACTCCACTATTTTTTTTAAAATACTTAGGATCAATCATATTCATGCTACCAGTGTATCCGATACGATTATCGATCAAAATCATTTTTCGATGTTGTCTTACATCCATACGTCTAAAAAACATTCTTAGAATATTTACATGTAAAGCTTCTACTATTTTTATACCTGCTCCACGCATCATTTTAACGTGTATACTACGAAAAAAATTATTACTTCCAGCTGAATCTAAAATTAATCTACATTGAATACCTCTGTGGGCTGCCTTTATTAAAACTTCCGCAACTTGATTGGCCCATCCTCCTGGATACCAAATATAAAATACCATTTCTATATTTTTTCTAGCTAAATTTATATCCTTAATAACTGTACGCATCATATCGTCAGGATGAGTTAAAATATTAATTTTATTGCCTTTTACTCCATCTATTCCTTGACGATGTTTACATAATTGAAATAATGCATGAGCAACTCTGCTATTGTTTTTAGTAAAAATTTCTTTATAATTTTTTAAATTTTTTATTTTTTTTAGCGCAGAAATCCAAAGGATTTTATTTTTTTTAATTCTTTTTTTTTCTACATTTAATTCTCCAAATAATAAGTAAATTATTGTTCCAAAAAGGGGTACGATATAAATAATTAATAACCACGCCATAGATGCAGATACGGTGCGACGTTTTTTTAAAACTTTTAAAGTAACTTCTATAATTAACCACCAGTATCCTAATAATAATATCCAATTAATTATTATTAATAATATATTAATAACTGAATAAAAATTTATGAACATAAAAACATGCTTGATTGTTAAATTTTAATAATTTTTAAAAATTATTATTTGTTAAATTTTTAATATAACATTTCTGACATTATTTTAATTTTTTAATAAAAATTATTTTATTACTAAATTAATAATTTATTATAGATTGTATTTTTTATCGCAAATAATCTCATTTAAACAGAAAATACCAATTTTGTAATAATTTATAAAAATTATTTTAATATACATATAATGTATTTATTTAATTTTAGTTAAATATTTATATTTATTTGTAACATATACTTTATAAAATTTGAATTTTTTGATTTATGGATAATATAAATAAACGATATATATATATTATTATATAGCTAGTAATAATATTATTTATTAAATAAAAAAATATTTTTATAGATATGAGAGAAGAATAAATAAATATTTGAGAAACTGTTATTAATATTATTAATTTTAGAATTAACCATAATATTATGATTGGTGTAATAGAGCGAATATTCGAAAATGCATAATGCATACTTGTTCGCATAGCATGAATAATACCAATATTTTTATTAGAAATTAAAATCGGAGAAAAGCTAAAAATAACTAATAAAAAAATTCCCGGTATAATCATGAAAGCTATGCCACATTGTACTAAAAAAGAAACTAAAAGAATTAATGTAAGAAATTTTGGAAAAAACGATAATGCATTTAAGATTAATTGATAAAAAGTATAATTTTTTTTATTACAAATATTATAAATCATTAAAATAATATTGCTGAACAAAAAAGCATTTCCAATTAAACCAGATAAATGACTAGATAAAGATAATTTAAAAAGTATATACTTTTGATCATTAGATAAATTTTTAAATAAATACTGCATATTATTAATAGATTCATTAACATTAGAAACTATATGAGAAAGAGAAGAGATTTCATCTAATGTGGGAAAAAAAATATAGCTAACTAAACCGCTAATTATAGCGGATATTATAGAAAAAAGTGTTATATTTAAAATTTGATTAATAAAAAAGTTCCAAGAATCAAATAGCAAATTTTTTATAAAGATAGGCACAATTTTTCTCCCTTCATTTTAAATCAAACATTTGTTTATTTAATATATTTTAAATAAAAACACAGAGTGTTATTGGGAATAATTATTGTTTACTTTTAAAGTTTTATCAAAAAAAATATTTTATTAAAGTATATCTAAATACTATATTTTTTTAATTTTATTAGCATCAAATCGTATTCCAGTTTTTTTATAGCTCATATCTGACATTAAATAAAGATACAAATACATAATATCTTTGGCAAGAGTACGGTTATTTTCTTTTGGAAAAGCAATTTTTCGCATTTTTGTATTTATAGATCCGGGATTGATAGAATTTACGCGAAGTTTAAATTTTGAATATTCAGAAGATAATACTTTCATTAATCCATCTATAGCAAATTTTGAAACGGCATATGCGCCCCAATGAGCTCTTCCTTTTGGGGTAATACCGGACGTAGTAAAAATAATTGATGGATGTTTTGCTTTTAAAAGTAATGGTAAAAATGTTTGAGTAATCATGAAAGTACCATTCAAATTCACATTAATTACTTTTTTCCAATATTTTGGATTTTGTTGAATAATCGGTGCTATCTTTCCTAAAATGCCAGCATTATTTAACAAACCATGAAGACATGGAATTTTATTTTGAATTTGATTAAAAATTAATCTATATTGATTTTGATTAAACGATTCTAAATTGATCACAAGAATGTAAATAATGGCACGTGTATTATATTTTTGCATCTCTTGTTTCACTTTTACTAATTTATTTTTAGATTTTCCTAATAAAATAACATTTGCTCCATATTTTGTATATGTTATAGCGGCTTCTTTTCCAATACCATCACTAGCTCCGGTGATTAAAATATATTTATTTAACAAAAAATTTTTAGTAAAAATAAATGTTTTATGATTTGGCATGTTAAGTATATAATGATTTATGAAAATATTTTTAGGATGTAATAAAAATTATATTTTACATTATATGAAAATAGTTATTTATTTTTGTATATATGATTAAATAAAGTTTTTATTATTTTTTTCAAAATACCATTTTTTATACATTCATTTTTTTAACATAGATTATTGAAAAAAATTTAAAAAAATTAAAATTAATCAAATAAAAAATTTTTACAAAAAGTTGATTTTTTAAAATTATTTATTTAATGTAGATAGCATATGACCCATCTTTTCAGCTTTAGTATCTAAATATTTAGCGTTATTAGGGTTGCGTCCAACAATTAACGGGACTCGTTCGGTAATATTAATTCCGGCAGAAGATAACATGTTAACTTTATCTGGATTATTTGTTAATAAACGAATAGATTTAATTTTTAATAAACTTAATATTTCTGCGCATACTGTGAAATCCCTTTCGTCTGCAGCAAATCCTAATTGATAATTTGCTTCTACAGTATCAACCCCCTGGTCTTGTAAAGCATATGCACGAATTTTATTTAGAAGTCCGATGTTACGTCCTTCTTGTCGATGATATATTAAAACGCCACAAGATTCATGTGCAATGGATGATAATGCAGCTTGTAGTTGAAAACCGCAATCGCAACGTAAACTAAATAACGCATCTCCAGTTAGACATTCAGAATGTATACGAGTTAAAATTGATGTATTTTCCTCAATGTTTCCATGAAGTAATGCAATATGATTACATTTTGTTTTAATTTCCTCAAAACCTACCATAATAAATTCCGTCCATGGAGTAGGTAAACGAGCTTCTGTAATACGTACAATTTGCATATTTGCTCCAAAAAATCAAATGTTTAAATAAATTACTACATAATTGTATTGATTTAAAAAAATTAATTATATTAAATATGATGTTAGCAATTAATTTATTTAAATAATAATTTTATTATATTTTATAGTATAAAATATATAATTGAAATTAAATATATACTATACATAGTTTAATATAAATATTTTTAAAAATAAATTTATAATAAAATTTTTAATTTGATGAAAATCGTTAAAATCATAAATTATGATATAAAATAAAATTTTTATGATATACATTTTAGTTTATATCAAAAACTACATAATTTTTTTAAATGCAAATTTAATATAAATTAATATTATAAATATTGATTACATATTTTTACTGTATAAATAATACTTAATTTTTTGAAGTCCTATAAGTGATTTATTGTAAGAACAACTATTAAATATTATTTATTGAACAGCAATCTGATTAGCAAAAATAAAAAAATATTTTTTTAAATTAAAGATAAACATATACTGATTATTTAAATTAATATAAATTTTTACATATAATATGTTAGAAAAACAAAAACTATCTCCAATCATTGTGGCATTAGATTATTCGGATCCAGAACAAGCAATTTATTTTTCTAAAAAAATCTCTCCTATGCAATGTCAACTAAAAATTGGACAAGAACTTTTTATAAATTCAGGAGCATTTTTAATACATTATTTACATAAAAAAGGATTTAAAATTTTTTTAGACCTTAAATTTTACGATATTCCCAATACAGTAAAAAAGTCAGTATATGCTGTGACAAAATTAGATATATGGATGCTTAGCTTACATATAGTTGGAGGGAAAAGTATGATGCTATCTGCTCGATCCGCTCTTTCTTGTTACAAGAATCATATTCCTAAAATTATAGGCGTTACTATATTAACTAGTATGAATAAATTAGAACTACGTCGTATTGGAATTTTTACCTCATCTATGCTTAGTTATGTAAAAAAATTATCTATTTTCGCTAAAAAATGTAAATTAGACGGTATTGTATGCTCTCCGTGGGAAGCAAAAAGTATTAGAAAATTATTTGGAAAAAATTTTATTATTGTTACTCCAGGAATACGACCTAAAACAACAAAATATTACGATCAAAAAAGAGTTATGACTCCTAAAAAAGCAATAAAATCTGGTGCAGATTTTTTAGTAATTGGACGTCCAATTACACAATCAGACAGGCCAGATGTAATGTTAAAAAGAATTTTATCCGAAATAAATTAAATTTTTCAAAATTAAAAAATTTTTAAAATTATGCTATTTACAATAGTTATTTAGTAATATCAAAATTTAACTAATTTAATTTTTTATTTTAAAAATAATTTAAATTATGTTATTCCTGATTATTTACTGCAGACATTATATGAAATCCACCGTCAGCATGAATAATTTCTCCTGTAATTACAGATGATAAATCAGAAAATAAAAACGTGGCAACATCGCCTACATCATGAATATTAATTACCTTTTTTAAAGGCGTCATAGATTCATAGTGTTTTAACATTTTTTTAAAATTTTTAATACTCGAAGCCGCTAAAGTTTTTATTGGTGCAGCAGAAATTGCGTTTACTCTAATATTTTTAGAACCTAATGAATATGCTATATAACGTACGCTAGATTCTAAAGAAGCTTTCGCAATTCCCATAACATTGTAATTTGGTATAACTTTCTCGGATCCTATATATGTAATAGTTACTATGCTCCCTCCGGGGTTAATCATAGATTTACTAATTTTAGACATTTCTGAAAAACTGTATACACTTATATTTTGTGCATTTTTAAAATCTTCTTGAGTCACAGCATCTAAGTAATTTCCTGATAATTGTTTTGGATTTGCATAAGCAATAGAATGTAAAAATCCATCAAATGTTTTCCATGATTTTTTTAAATTTTCAAACAAATGATAAACATCTTGTTTATTACTTACATCACATGGAAGTATAATATCGGAATAAAATTGTTTTTTTACAATGTTTTCGATACGTTTTTTTATTTTTTCATTTTGGTAAGTAAATGCTAATTCTGCTTTTTCTCTATGCATTGCACAAGCAATGCCATATGCTATAGAGTATTTGTTAACCATTCCTGTGATTAAAAATCGTTTTCCAGATAATAAATTCATATTTTATTTTCCTAAAATTTGATAAATGATATTACTATTTATAATATTTTGTGTAGTATCAAAAAAATATAATTATTTAAAATTTTTTTAAAACAAAAAATAAACTAGTATATTAAAATGTTTTAGTTTGCATAATTAATACGAAAATATGCATTTTCTTGATATGTTATGAGTAAAAAAATAATCATTTTTATACCGTCAATACATATACTATATATCAATTAACTTATAAAAATAATATATTTAATATAAATCAAATATAAAAATATCAATAAAATTTGATTTTATATGGTCATTTTATAATATTTATATTAAAATTAAATAATACTTATTTGTTTTTAACATAAATTTTTATATGAAACACTTAACTAATGCAGTTAAATATTATAATTATATACAGAATCCATTGCAAAAATTTTTTTTGACTGATACTGCTGTAAAAAAAATTAAACAACTAATAATAAAAGATCAATCTATTTTAGGTATACGTATATTACTAAAAAAATCTGGATGTGCAGGTTGGAGTTATTTTATGAGTACAGTGTTTAAATTTGTAGAAAATGATTTCATATATGAATATAAAGGAATAAAAATATGTACACCAAAAAAATTTTTGCCACTGATTAATAAGATTGAATTAGATTATATTAAAACTGGATTAAATCATAAGTTTGTATTTAATAATCCAAATGTGAAAAATACATGCGGTTGCGGTAAAAGTATAAATTTTTAACGAGATAATATTTTATGGAAAATAAAATTAGTTATTCTAGTAATTTAAACAAGTGCAATATGCATTTAGATAAATATAAAGAAGGATTTACTACAAATTTAAAAACAGATGAACTAGAAAAAGGAATTAATGAAAAAATAGTACGATCTATATCTAAAAAACGTCATGAACCCGATTGGATGTTAGATTTTAGATTACAGGCATATACGTCATGGATAAAAATGCATGAACCACATTGGTTGCATGGACAATTTGATCCAATTAACTACAATGAGTATAGCTATTATTCTGCGCCACAGTGTGATGCATGTCAAGATAATAAAAAAAATAAAACACAAGCTTCTTCCAACAACTATCTTGTTCCCGAAGTAAAACATACATTTGAAAAGCTAGGAATACCTACTAAAGAAAATAATAACATAGCAATTGATGCCATATTTGATTCCGTTTCTGTTTCAACTACATACCAAGATAAACTAAAAGAGATAGGTATTATTTTTTGTTCTTTTAGCGAAGCTATTCAAAATCATCCAGAACTCGTACGTAAATATCTAGGCAGTGTTGTTCCTGCAGACGATAATTTTTTTGCAGCTTTAAACGCCGCAGTAGCTTCAGATGGAACATTTGTATATATTCCAAAAAATGTAAAATGTCCAGTAGATTTATCTACATATTTTCGTATAAATTCGGCTAACACTGGTCAATTCGAACGTACTATTTTAATAGCAGATAATTATAGTACAGTAAGTTATATTGAAGGATGTTCTGCTCCGATACGTAATAGTTATCAACTGCATGCTGCCGTCGTAGAAGTCATTATATTAGATTATGCTACAGTAAAATATTCTACCGTACAAAATTGGTTTCCAGGAAATTTTAAACAGGGAGGTATATTAAATTTTGTTACAAAACGTGCTTTATGTAAAGGAAAAAAATCAAAAATGTCTTGGACACAATCTGAAACTGGATCTGCGATTACATGGAAATATCCTAGTGTTATTTTACAAGGAGACTATTCGATAGGAGAATTTTTTTCTATTGCTTTAACAAAAAGCTATCAACAAGCAGATACGGGTACGAAAATGATTCATATAGGTAAAAATAGTAAATCAACTATTATATCTAAAACAATATCTTCTGGAAGAAGTAATAATACGTATCGAGGTTTAGTAAAAATCGCACCACAAGCAAAATACTCACGAAATTTCACTCAATGTGATTCGATGTTGATTGGTAAAAAATCTGGCGCACATACTTTTCCAGATATTCAAGTGCATAATGAAAGTTCCCAAATTGAACATGAAGCTACAACTTCTAAAATAGAAGAAGATCAAATTTTTTATTGTCAACAACGCGGTATAAGCACAAATGACGCAATTTCAATGATTGTAAATGGATTTTGTAAAGAAATATTTTCTAAATTACCATTAGAGTTCGCTATAGAAGCAGAAAAATTACTTCATATTAATTTAGATCAAAGTGTTGGTTAAATCAATAAAAACGTTTTAATAGAAATATGATTTTTAGGGACAGATAACATGTTATTAATTCAAAATTTAAAAGTTATAGTTGATAAACAACTGATTTTAAATAAATTAAATTTAAAAATAAAAAAAGGAGAAATACATGCAATTATGGGTCCAAATGGATCAGGAAAAAGTACTCTCGCAGACACTTTATCTGGGAAAAAACACTGTATTATTTCTTCTGGAAAAATTTTATTCAAAAAAATTAATCTTTCTCAACTTACCCCAGAAGAAAGAGCAGGAGAAGGCATATTTATAGCATTTCAATATCCTATGGAAATACCTGGAATAAATAATAAAACCTTTTTACATACTAGCGTGAATGCCGTACGTAAATATCAAAATAAACCCCATTTAGATATTTTTAACTTTTCTCAGATATATAAAAAAAATTTAAATTTACTTAATATTTCCGAATCATTTATGCAAAGATCATTGAATATGGGGTTTTCAGGAGGAGAAAAAAAACGAAATGAAATTTTACAAATGATTACACTGCAGCCCAGTTTATGCATACTAGATGAAATAGATTCAGGATTAGATATAGACTCATTAAAAAATATTGCTAATTGTATAAACATGTTACGTGATAAAAATCGTGCTTTTATTATCATTACACATTATCAGCGTATATTAAATTACATACTACCAGATTATGTGCATATATTAAATAAAGGAAAAATTATACAATCCGGAAGTTTTGAATTAGTAAAACATATCGAGGAATATGGATATGGATAAATTAAAATATAATAAATATATTGTTAATATTTTAAATCAATATCATAAATTATTTTTTTGCAAAAAACGTTCAAATAATTCTCATAAACACTGGAACAAAATTATTAAATTCAAATCATCAAATTATTCAAAAAATATTTTTCATAGTGCGTTTTTAAAAAATTTTTTTAAAAAAACACTTTTTATACCAGAAAAAAATACGATTAATAATTCTAAATTAAATACACCTTTACTATCAGTATCGAGTTATAAATTGGTATTTTTTAATGGTTTTTTTTGTAAAAGTTTAAGTGATAATGATTATGGAGAATGGAAAATAAAAATACAGAAAAAAAATAAAATACATACATCTCCTAAATTTTTAATAAAATCCAATTTTTTTTTGCATCTATCAGAAAGTTTAAGCGAAGACATTATCTGTATTGATTTAGAAAAAAATTCAAAAGTTTCTAAACCATTATATTTGATTCAAATTAGTGAAGGAAAAGAAAATAACAAAATTGCTATAATAAATTCTCGTATTCATGTCAATATAAAAGAAAATGCTCGAGGAGAAATAATAGAGCATTTTTTAGGAAATAACAACTATTCTTATTGCAATAACGTACGAACAACTTTTTTATTAGACGATCATGCTCAAATAAATTATATAAAAATTAATCTTGATAATTTTAATAGTTATCATTTTTCTAATAACGATATCCTTTTAAATAAAAATTCTAAATTTTTTAATCACATTTTTACTTTTGGCGGATGTATTTACCAAAATCACTCTAATATAGCACTTAAAGATTCAAATATTAATTTGCTCATTAACAGCTTATCTATTCCAAGTAGTAAACAAATTATCGATATAAATACATACGTAGATCATCAATCTTGTTTATGTAAAAGTCGACAGTTGCATAAAATGATTTTATCTGAATGTTCTAAAGGAAAGTTTTTTGGAATTATTAAAGTTGAAAAAAATGCGATAAAGACAGATGGTCATATGAAAAATGATAATTTGTTAACTAGTAAATATACTCAAATAAATACGAAGCCTCAACTAGAAATTTATGCAGATGATGTAAAATGTAGTCATGGTGCTACCATTGGATATATAAATTCGAAACACTTATTTTATTTAAGATCTAGAGGAATTTCAAAAACAAATGCAAAAAAAATGATTATACATGCATTTGCTTTAGAAGTACTTAAGCATATATCTAATAAATCAGTTTATGATATTTTAAATAATTTAATTATATCATTTTTAGAGAAAATAAAAATATGATTTACCCAATTAAGAATATTCGAGAAGATTTTCCTATTTTAAAACAAAAAGTTAATAATTATCCATTAATTTATCTTGATAGCGCAGCTAGTGCTCAAAGACCGAAATATGTTTTTGAAAGAGAAATTCAGTATGCATCAGAACAACATTCTGCTGTTCATAGAGGAATTCATACTTTAAGCAAAAATGCTACAAAATATATGGAAGATATTAGATCAAAAATTGCGTATTTTCTCAATGCAAAATCAGAAACAGAAATTATTTTTGTTAAAGGAGCTACAGAAGGAATTAATTTAGTTGCTTATTCTTGGGGTGAAAACTATATAAATACAGGAGATAATATAGTAATTACTCAAATGGAACATCACGCCAACATTGTACCATGGCAAATACTTGCAAGAAAAAATAAAATAGAAATTAGATATATTCCACTATTATTTAATGGAAGATTAGATATTGATCAATTAAAAAATATTATTAACCACAAAACACGTCTATTATGCATTACACATATGTCGAATGTTTTAGGTACATTTAACGAAGTAGAAACAATTATTAAAAAAATAAAAAAACTTTATAAGATTACAGTATTAATTGATGGAGCACAAGCAATTGTGCATCACGATGTAGATGTACAAAAAATTAATTGTGATTTTTATGTTTTTTCAGGACATAAATTGTATGGACCGCCAGGGATAGGAGTATTATATGGCAAAAAAGAAATACTAGATAGTATGCCTCCATGGGAAGGAGGCGGAGGTATGATTCAAAATGTTTGTTTAAATTCAGGAGTAACATTTAATTCTGTTCCATGGAAATTTGAAGCCGGGTCCCCTAATATTTCCGGGATTATCGGATTAGGTGCGGCTATAGATTATATAAATCAAATAGGGAAGGCTCATATTCATATACATGAAAATCAAATAATAAATTATGCCTTATTAAAACTAAAGAGTATTCCCAAAATTAAAATTTATGGATCAGAACCATTTTCTGGATTAATTTCTTTTAATTTAGAAAATCATCATGCTTATGATATTGGATTAATACTCAATGAATATGGTATTGCTATTCGTACTGGACATCATTGTGCTATGCCTATTATGAAATTTTTTAAAATAGATAGTATGTGTAGAATATCAATAGCTATGTATACAAATAAATCGGATATTCGCTATTTTATAAAAAAACTAATTAAGACAATAAATTTTTTAGAAAAAATTAATTAATAATCGATATCATATTTTATGAATAAACATGAATTTATAAAAAATTTTTCTTATTTACATAATTGGCAAGAAAAATATTTATACCTAATAGAATTAGGAAAAAGCTTATCTCCATTTCCTGAAAAATTTAAAAATTCTAATCATCTTGTTACTGGATGTCAGAATCTTGTTTGGATTGCATTATTACTTAATCGAGGTCAAATAAAATTTTATGGAGAAAGTAATTCCGTTATTGTTAAAGGATTAATAGCGGTTTTATTTATTTTATATAAGAATTTAAAGGTATCTGAACTAGTTTTATACGATATCAATTCATACCTAAAACGTTTATCTTTAACAGATCACCTAACCCCTTCTCGAATGCAAGGGTTAGGCGCTATTATTAATTTTATAAAAAAATCGGCTTTTTTTCTACAAAAAAATTAAAAATTTGAACAATAAAATTTATTTTCTATAATAAAAAGAACGATTATTAAGACGCTGATTTGCACGATCCGCTTCTTCTTTGGCTATGTGAGCATCTGATTTAATATTTTTCAAATCTTCTGAAATATGATCTATTTGATTATGCAGTTCTTTTATATCAGAATTTAGCTTGCTATTACTTGGACTATTTGTACAACTTGTTAGTATTAATACGCTAAAAATTATGTTTAGTACGATTTTATGATTTAACATTTTATTTCCTTAAATAAATCACTTATTAGAATCGAATTGTATTTGATATGAAAAAATTATTTCTATTTTTTTATTAAAGACATATAGAGTTAATTTTTTTGTTTATTATATTCAAAACTAATTTTTTTATTATATTAAATAACATATATATATTGTAGTATTTTATTTTTATAATTTTTAATAAAAAATTCATATTAAAATGTATACATATTAATAATGTGCTAAAATTTTTGTTATTTTATCTTTCGAATATGTATTGATTTAAAAAATCTAATACTTTAATCTTATTAATTTCAATAAAATATGGCAAAATATTACATATTTATCACTGGAGGAGTTGTTTCATCGTTAGGTAAAGGAATTACTACAGCATCTTTAGGTGCCGTATTGAAAGCACGTAATTTAAAAGTTACTTTAATGAAATTAGACCCTTATATAAATGTAGATCCAGGAACAATTAGTCCAATCCAACATGGAGAAGTTTTTGTAACCGAAGATGGTGCAGAAACTGATTTAGATTTAGGATATTACGAACGCTTTTTACACGCTAAAATGTCACGTAATAACAATTTAACTACAGGCAAAATTTACTTTGATGTATTAAAAAATGAAAGAAATGGGTTTTATCTTGGATCTACTATTCAAGTCATTCCACATATTACAAATGAAATTAAAAAACGGATTATACATGCAGGAAAGGGATTTGATATTCTGTTAGTCGAAATTGGAGGAACAGTAGGAGATATCGAATCTTTACCTTTTCTGGAAAGTATTCGTCAAATGGCAATAGAAATTGGAAAAAATAAAACGTTATATATACATTTAACACTTGTACCATATTTATATCCTTCAAAAGAAATAAAAACTAAACCAACACAGCATTCCGTTAAAGAATTACTTTCTATTGGAATTCAACCAGATATTTTAATTTGTAGATCAGATCGATTAGTTCCAAAATATGAAAAAGCAAAGATTGCTTTATTTTGTAATGTTCCAGAAAAAGCCGTATTCTCTTTAGAGAACGTAGATTCTATTTACAAAATACCAATATTTTTAAAAAAACAGAGTTTAGATAGTTATATTTGTCATCGTTTTTGCATAAAATGTCCAAAAGCAGACTTATCGATATGGGAGACTGTTATATATCAACAACAAAATACTATAGGAACAGTAAATATTGGGATAATAGGCAAATATACAGAATTACCAGATGCTTATCGTTCATTAATCGCGGCTTTAGAACATGCTGGATTGAAAAATAAGTTAATTATTGATATTCAATTAATTAACTCTCAAAATTTAGAATGCGATATATCAGATCTTAAAAATCTAGATGCCATTGTAATTCCAGGAGGTTTTGGACGTCGAGGTATTGAAGGAAAAATAATGGCGGCAAAATTTTCAAGAGAAAAAAATATTCCTTATTTTGGGATTTGCTTAGGTATGCAAATTGCAATTATAGAATTTGCACGTAATGTTGTTGGGTTGATGGAAGCAAATTCAACAGAATTTATAAAAAATTGTAAATATCCAGTTATTGCTAAAATATCAGAATTGTATCATAAAAAAAATATATTACATACAAATGCGATTTCAAACCATATGAGATTAGGAAATCAAAAATGTTATTTAAAATTAGGTAGTTTAGCTTATCAAATATATAATAAATCCATTATTTTAGAACGCCATCGTCATCGTTACGAAGTGAATAATTTGTTTTTAAATCAAATTGAACGATCTGGATTAATCGTTTCTGGATGGTCACATAATAAATATAAATTAGTTGAAATTATTGAGTATCCAAATCATCCGTGGTTTATTGGTAGCCAGTTTCATCCAGAATTTAATTCGAATCCACGTGATAGCCATCCATTATTTATTTCTTTTATTAAAGCTGCACATAACTATCAAAATAAAAAAAATTTTTAATATATTTATTTAATATTATTTTAGTATAGTATTAAATGCTATCCACATATTAATATAAAATATAATGTATACTACAAAAATTATTAAAGTTATTGGTCGTGAGATTTTGGATTCAAGAGGTAAACCTACAGTAGAAGCCGAAGTTCATTTATCAGGTGGAATTATAGGAAGAGCCTCCTCTCCATCCGGAATATCTATTGGCTCTAAAGAAGCATATGAATTACGCGATGAAGATCCTTCACGTTTTTTGGGAGCAGGTGTTACAAAAGCAGTAGCAATAATAAATAAAAAAATTTCGAAATCTTTAGTTAAAAAAAATGCTGAAGAGCAAAAAAATATTGACGATATCATGATTAATTTAGATGGAACAGATAATAAATCTAAATTAGGAGCAAATTCAATTTTGGCCGTATCACTTGCAAACGCTAAAGCAGTTTCAAAAATAAGAAAAATTCCTTTATATAAATATATATCAGAATTAAATGAAGTACCAGAAATATTCTCTATGCCATTACCAATGATTAATGTTATTAATGGAGGAAAACATACAAATAATAATATTGATATTCAAGAATTTATGATTCAACCAGTTAGTGCAAAGAATATTAAGCACGCAATTCAAATGGGTGCCGAAGTATTTCATAATTTAGGAAAAATATTGCATGAGCAGGGAATGAGTACTTCTATCGGAGATGAGGGAGGATATTCTCCGAATTTACAATCTAATATTGTTGCATTGAATTTAATTCAAGAAGCAATAGAAAAATCTGGATTTCGTATAGGAATAGATATCACATTAGCAATTGATTGTGCAGCATCAGAGTTTTTTGAAAAAAGTTACCAATCATATTATTTAAAAAGTGAAAAGCAAATGTTTTCATCCTATGAATTTATAAAATATTTAACTGATCTTACAAATAAATACCCAATTCTTTCTATTGAAGATGGTTTACATGAAAATGATTTATCGGGATTTAAAATTTTAACAAATTCTTTAGGAAAAAAAATTCAAATTGTCGGAGATGATTTATTTGTCACTAATTCTAAATTATTAGATTATGGGATAAAAAACGGTATTGCTAATTCTATTTTAATTAAACCCAACCAGATTGGCTCTTTAACAGAAACATTAAAAGTAATCAAAATTGCTAAACAAGCAGGATATTCCACTATCATTTCACATCGATCTGGAGAAACTGAAGATGTTACGATAGCAGACTTATCAGTTGGAACAGCATCAGGACAAATTAAAACGGGCTCTATGAGCCGATCGGATCGTATAGCAAAATATAATAGATTGATTCGTATTGAAGAGGAGTTAAGATTTCAAGCTCCATTTCATGGACGAGTAGAAATTAAGAATCAATAAAATTTAAATTCTAATTTTTTACAATATTAATTGGAAATCCATGACGCTCCTGAAATGCTTTTGTTACAACAAATTGATTCACTTTTGGATCTCGTATAAAATCATATATTTTTTTAGGAATTTTAATTGGATCATGATAAAGCGATTTAAATGTTTTTAAACTATTTGATAATGGATAGTGCACTTCTATATATTTACTTCCATCTAATTCCAGAGAAACCTTGATCGGTTCATTAATAAATTTTACTACGGTTCCAATTGGAACATGATCAAATAAATATTTGATATCCGCATCTCTTAATCGAATACATCCATGAGTTACGCGTAATCCAATACCAAAATTTGCATTTGTTCCATGAATAGCGTATAAATTTTCTAAATATAAAGCATATAGCCCCATTGGGTTATTTTTTCCAGGAGGATAAACTTTTAATAAAATTTTTCCTCTAGATAAATATTCTTTACGCATAGATTGCGTTGGTATCCAAGTTGGTCCATACTTTTTATTTTTAATAAAAGTAGTCCAGTTATTTGGTGTTTCTGTTCCTACTTGTCCAATACCAATAGGAAAAATTATTACTATATTAGAATTTTTAGGAAAATAAAATAATCTCATTTCAACAGTATTTATAACAATCCCTGTATACTGAATATCTGGTAAAATAAGTTGTTTTGGAATAATTATTTTTGTGCCTGCTACTGGTAAGAAGACATCTACTCCTGGATTAGCAGCTAATATATTTGTTAATCCTACATTAAATTTTTTAGCAAAATACTCTAAAGAATACGAATTATTTTTTGGTATAGTAATAACGAAGTTTTCTCCAATTATTCTGCTACCATTTTTAGGTAGTTGATATATTTCTGAATAAGTAATTTTGCAGAATATTATTCCTAATATGCATATTTTAAGGTGGATAACCAATTTTCTAATGTACATTTTGCTTCAGATATTATAAATATAAAATAAAAAACCTGTATTTTTTTAATTTTAAAATTTTTAAAAAAATTATTAAATGTTAAATAAAAATTCGATAATATCTCCATTTTTTATTAGGTATTTTTTTCCTTCTAATCGAACTTTTCCAAATTTTTTTGCTAATTGCATATCTTTATAATAAATAAAATCTTCAAAAGAAATTACTTTTGCTCGAATAAATCCTTTTTGAAAATCACTATGAATTTTACCTGATGCTTGCAACGCTGTAGTATTATGATGAATTAACCATGAGCGAACTTCTTTTTTTCCTACAGTGAAAAAGTTATTTAAGTTTAATATTTTACATCCACAATTAATAATTTTTCCTAAATCAGAATTTTCCAATATAGGTATTATTTCAATTTTAGACGATTCTTTTTTTAAAGAATTTATAAAAATATCTTCTGATTTAGCACATATTTTAAGTACAGGTATTTTAAAATTACTAAAATATTTTTTTATTTCATTTATATAGAAATTATTATTCAAATTATTTTTAGCAATATTCAAGATAAACATTTTTGGTTTTAAACTTAAAAAGTTGCACTCAGAAATTATATTTTTATGTAAGTTTTGTATATTAAAATTTTTTTTTCTTAATAATTTTTCTAAAAAAGATTCTAAAATAATAATAGAATTTTTATTATCATTATTTTTATTTTGTTTTTTTAAAAAAAGAATTTTTTCAGTACATCTGCTTATATCAGATAATACTAGTTCTGAATGTACAATGTGAATCTCATTTAATATATCATTAATAATTTTAGAAGAGTCTGTTTTTTTTAAAAAACAACCCACTACGTGGCTGATTGCATCAACAGTACGAATTTGACTTAAAAATTGATTTCCTAACCCGCATCCTTCGGATGCGCCTTTAACTAAACCTGCAATATCGATAAATTCAATATACTCGGGGATAATACTACTGGATTTTACAATATTTTGCAATTTAAATAGACGTATATCTGGTATGGGAGCTAGTGCAATATTTGGTTTTATTGTACAAAATGGAAAATTTTTAGCTGATGCTCGTGACTTGGTAAGCGCATTAAATAATGTAGATTTTCCAACATTAGGAAGCCCTATAATTCCAATTTTTAACCCCATCACAGTATCCTCTTTATTAATTTTATTATATTTTAATATTATAAAATTAACTTTTATGTAAAATATTCATAGCGTGATATTGATTTTTTTTTATTAAAATATTAATACAATTAATAGATTTATTAATTATTTGTTTTAATTGAAATAATTCTTGTACATTTAATTTGCTTAAAATATATCTTTTTATATCATAGTTTTTTTTAGGACGTCCAATTCCGATACGCAATGTATGAAATAAAGATTTTTTTTCAATTAAATTTACTATACTTTTAATTCCATTATGACTGCTGTTTCTATGAAAAAATTTAAATCGAGCACAACCTATTTTTAGATCTAATTCATCGTGAATAATTAGTAATTCTTGAGGATAAATTTTATAAAAAGTATAAAAATTATAAATTATTTCTCCGTTAATATTCATATAATTATCTGGAATCATTAAGATTATATTATTTAGATCTATATTGATTTTTGCGTAATAGCAAGAAAAAAATTTATCTTTTTTTAAATTTTTATTATATTTTTTCGCTAAAGTATTAATGAATAGTTCTCCGATATTATGACGTGTATACGAGTATTTTGGTATCGGATTTGATAGTCCCACAATCATTTTTAATTTCATAAAACATCTTAAATTCTTATCTAAGAATTAACTTATTTTTATTCGTTAATGATATTTTGTATATATTTTGTTAATATTTTAGAAACTGTTAAAATTTTCATATTTGGTAATATTTGTTTAAAGCTTGCATTTATTGGAATTGTATCGCATAAAATAAATTCATCAATAACGGATGATCGCATATTATCGAGTGCATTTCCAGATAATACCGGGTGTGTAATATAGCATATAATTTTTGATGCTCCTTTATTTTTTAAATAATACGCAGATTTACATAAAGTTGATGCTGTATCAATAATATCATCAATTATTATACAGATACGATTTTTTACATTTCCAATAATATTCGCCACTTTTGTTTGATTAACGTTAGGTCGATATTTTTCTATTACTGCAATATCTATATTTTTCATAGCATTTGATATTTGTCTTGCACGATGTATGCCTCCAAAATCTGGAGCAACAACAACTGGATCCAAAAAATTTTTTTTCTTTATATCATTTAAAAATATTTTTTTAACAGGTATTGAATCAAATGTTATATCAAAAAATCCTTGTATTTGTTCAAAATGCACGTCAATAGTGACTATTTGATTAATTCCTGATGCAGATAAAAGATTTGCAATTAATTTTGCTGAGATTGGAACTGATTCTGAATTAATTCTGCGATCTTGTCTGGAATATCCAAAATACGGTATTATTGCAACAATTTTTTTAGCGGCAGCACGTTTTAGCGCGTCAGTAATTAATAGAAGCTCCATCAAATTTTCATTTACTGGAGTGCAGGTGGACTGGATGATACATGCATTTTTCCCTCTTACGTTCTCATTGATTTTTATATTAATCTCTCCATCTTTAAAGCGATTAATAGATATTTTAGATAACGATATGTTAATTTTATTAGAAATTGAATTTGCTAATTCTAAGTTAGACGTTCCCGAAAAAATTTTCATTTTAATATGGCAGTTGTTTAGCTTTATTTTTAATGTAGCGCTAAAATATATTTATTTCAAGCAAAAATCATACTCTAAATCGGTTGTTTAGCACTTTTCTTAATAAAGACATATTTGAGCTTTTGCTTATAAAAGCTCGTATATTTTTTGGTAATTTATATAAAATTTCTTGAGCATTTTTTTCAGAACAAAATTCTGCAAATATACATCCTCCTGTACCAGTCAGACGAAATTGTGCATATCTAGAATATTTTTTAATTAAGTTATCCATAATAGAAAAATTTTTTTTTACTAAATTTTGAAAATCGTTAGTAAAAGGTTTTTTTAGATGTTGATTCAAAGTTTTTGGTAAACTATAATATCGCATAGAGAATTTATCAAACATTGATTTAGTGGAAATACTTATTGGAGGAACAATAATTAAATACCATTTTAATGGAAGATTTATTAAAGATAGTTTTTCACCGATACCTTCTGCAAATGCAGACTGTCCATATATAAAAGTAGGAACATCGGATCCAATTTTTAATCCTAAATTAGCTAATGTTTTTAAACTTAACCCACACTTCCAATGAAAATTTAAAGCAAGCAATGTTGTTGCAGCATTTGATGATCCTCCTCCTAAACCACTACCTATAGGAATATTTTTTTTGATAAAAATATTTGCACCGAAAACTTTTTGATTTTTATATTTTTGTAAAAAATTTTGTAATAACTTAGCAGACCGTATAATTAGATTATCTTCATAATGTATGCCTTGAATAGAATTTATTAATGTTATTTTTTTGTTTAATGTAGAATTAATAACTAGAATATCACTATATTCAAGGAATCTAAATACAGTTTGAATATAATGGTATCCGTCAAAACGACGACCTATGACGGATAAAAATAAATTTATTTTTGCAGGTGAAGGCCAATAATATTTTACATGATCCAGTGATGAATTTTTATATTTAAAAAAATATTTTTGTGACATAATTTTATTTTTTTTGGAAAAATCATGGGTTCATTATAATATTGTATATAATGAATTCTCCATATCTTACCTAAAACTATATATTTTGCGCTATCTAAGTATCCATATTGATTGTATTTTTTATCAAATATATTTTTTGGAATACCCAAAATTAAGTTATGAATATTATTTAATGGAATTGAATATCCAAAAATGTTTTTGATTATACTATCTAAATCATGACTAAAATAACGTTTTTCTTGATTATAAATCATTTCTACATAATTTGGATGAATATTTAATATTACTTCAACGCTGCTAAATATATGACGTAGTATTAACTGGTAATGTGTATGATTTTTTTTTATTAAAGTAAAATATAAATTTAATTTATCTTGTTCAGAATTAAAAAAAAACTACCGTATATACGATAATAGGAATTATGAGAAATTTGATTTAAATTTTTTTGTAAATTTTTTAAATTATTATGATTTAAACTATCATGTTTGTATGTGGAACATCCAGAAAATAAAATACTTAAAAATAAAAAAAAATATGAAATTTGACGATAATATAACATAAACTTTCCTGTATTAAATTTATTTTCAATTTTAACAATATTAAAAATAATAATATAATTATATTATGACAATAAAAATATTAAAATAAAAAAATTATATTTTGAAAAAAATTAATATATCGTTTAATTAATAAAATAAAAAATTTATGAAATTACTTGTACTAGGTATAAGTTATAAAACTGCGCCAATATCTTTAAGAGAAAAAATGATATTTTCTACTAAACACTTAGATATTTCATTAAATGATTTACTAAAAAAATCAAATATGAGAGGAGGGATTATAGTTTCGACATGTAATCGTATAGAAATTTATCTAAGTGTAAAAACATTAAATAATTTAAAAAAAATTTTAATATACTGGCTATATAAGTTTTATAAAATTAAATTCAAATTAATACGTCATAATACTTACTATTATTCAGATATTTATGCTATCAGACATTTAATGCGTGTAGTAAGTGGATTAGATTCTATGAATCTAGGGGAATCACAAATAATTAGTCAAGTAAAATCTGCATTTTTTAAATCATTACAAAAAAAACATTTATCAGTAGATTTGCAGAAATTATTTGAAAAATCATTTTCTGTATCAAAAAAAATTAGAACAGAAACTAAAATAGGATCATATTCAATATCAATATCCCATGCAATATATTTATTATTAAAAAATAAATTAAAATGTTTATCAGAAATTAAAATCCTATTAATAGGTTCTGGAAAAATTAATACGTTAGTAGCAAAAAATCTGCATCAATACAAAATAAAAAAAATTTTTATTGCAAATCGTACATTGAAAAATGCAAAAAATTTAGCTTTAAAAGTTAATGGATCTGCTATTCAATTAAAAAATATTATAAAATATTTAAATAAAATTAATGTTGTTATTGCATCGACATCTAGTAAAAAACCAATATTACACGTTGAAACTGTAAAACGTATTTTAAAAAAAAGTAATAAAATAATACTTTTTATCGATCTTTCTATTCCCAGAAACATACATCCGAATATAGGCAATTTACCCGGAGTAGATTTATATATTTTAGAAGATTTAAAAGTTGTTTTAAATAAAAATTTAGAAAAAAGAAAAAAAGCAGCATTATTAGCGGAAAATATTATAAAAGAAGAAAGTAAAAAATTATTGGTATGGCTAGAAGGTTATTCTAAAATTAGCATTTTACAAGAATATAGACATCAAATCGAACAAGTAAAGAAATTATATGAAAAACGTGCTTTAATGGAATTAAAACTCGGTGTAAATCCCGAAATTATTATTAAAAAAATTATTTATACACTCACTAATCGATTGATGCATAATTCTACAAAATTATTGTATAATACAGTATTTTCCAATAAAAATGACGTTTTAAAACGTTTATACAATCATTTAAAATTAAATATTAATTAAAAAAAATAGAAAATTTATTTATAACTGAAATGTGAATTTAAAATGCATCAATTGATAATTGTGAAATTAGAAAATTTAAGCAATAGATATAAAGAACTCAATAAAATTTTAAGTAATTCGAATGTGATTACAGATAAAAGTAAATTTTTATCTTTATCAAAAGAACACTCGCGATTAAGTATATTAGAATATTATTTTAATTCCTGGAAAAAATTAAATCGAGAAAAAATTTCATTGAAATCTATGTTGTCAGATACAGAAATTCATGATCTCGTACAAGATGAGCTAAATGTAATTCATATAAAAATTAAAAAAATAGAGGAAAAAATTATTTTATTTTTGATGCCTCAAGATTTTTCAAATAAATATAACTGTTTTTTAGAAATTAGAGCTGGAACTGGAGGAGGAGAAGCAGCTTTATTTGTTAAAGACTTATGTCGTATGTATATAAAATTTTCTGAATTCCAATCTTGGAAAATAAAAATTATTCATTCTAGTCATTCAGAACATAAAGGATATAAAGAAGTTATTATTAAAATATGCAATAAAAAAGCATATTCAAAATTAAAATTTGAGTCAGGAGGTCATCGTGTACAAAGAATACCTGCCACAGAATCACAAGGTCGAGTGCACACTTCTACATGTACAGTGGCGGTTATGCCAGAAATGTCAGAATTAAAATTACCTAAAATCAAATCATCTGATTTAAGAATTGATACATTTCGTTCTTCTGGAGCAGGAGGACAACATATTAATACTACAGATTCAGCAATTCGCATTACACATGTTCCAACTAATACAGTTGTAGAATGTCAAGATGAAAGATCGCAACATAAAAATAAATCAAAAGCAATGTCTGTATTATTAGCTCGGTTACAAACGAATTTATTAAAAAATAGAAAAAAAAGTGAATCTAAAATACGGCGCAATTTATTAGGATCTGGTGATAGATCAGATCGTATTCGTACTTATAATTTTACTCAAGGTAGAATTACCGATCATCGATTAAATCTGACAATATACAAATTAGATGAGATCATGGAAGGTAATTTAGATTTAATACTCGATCCTATTTTAAAAAAATATCGCCTTAAAGATATTGAAAAATTTTTACAAAAACAAAATAAATATGGTAACGTGGAATAGTTGGATACAAAAAGCCACCAAAATATTACGTGCGTCTAAAAAAATTGCACCAGAAATTGAAGCAGAAATCTTATTACAATACGTATTAGGTATTGATCGAGCAAAGATGATTGCTTATGAAAAAAATCACTTAACATGTACTCAGTACAATTTTTTGAATATTTTGTTATCTAGAAGAAAATTAGGAGAACCCATAGCATATTTAATAAATAATCGTGAATTTTGGTCTATAAATTTATATATTAGATCCGGTATTTTTATTCCAAGATCAGATACTGAATGTTTGGTAAAATTAGCTTTGTCGGTTCCGTTATCAAAAAAAGCTAACGTCTTAGATCTTGGAAGCGGCAGCGGAGCAATCTCATTGGCACTTGGATTAGAAAGACCCACATGGAAAATTACTGGAATCGATAAAAGTAGTAAAGCTATTAAAATTTCTAAAAAAAATTCTGATAAATTAAAAGTAAAAAATGTTTTTTTTAAAAAAGAAAGTTGGAAAAAGTTACAAAAAACTGTATATTACTCAATGATTGTTAGCAATCCTCCATACATTGCAAGTCAAGATCCCCACTTGCTTATAGGAGATTTAAAATTTGAACCAAAATCTGCACTTATTTCCGGTAAAGATGGACTACAAGATATAAAAATAATTTGTAAAATATCCAAAAATCATCTAAAAAATCATGGATGGTTACTAATAGAACACGGTTTTCAACAAGCATATGAAGTACGTAAAATATTATTAACGGAAGGATACAGCCTCATTCGTACCCACATGGATTACGGAGGAAATGATCGTGTAACCCAAGCTGCGTGGATTTACATTTGATAATACTTCTTTATAGAAATTTAATAATCTGGTTAATTTGTATTAAAATACTAAAAATAAAATTAAAATAAGATCAAAATTTTGAATATAAATAACAGCATAACAATTTCGTTACAAGATATAAAAATATCGAACCATCTTCCGATAGTTATTTTTGGAGGAGTAAATGTTTTAGAAGATTACAGTACTACTAAGTATATCTGTAAACATTTTGTAAAAATAACAAAAAAATTAAATATGCCATTTATTTTTAAAGCGTCTTTTGATAAAGCTAATCGATCTTCGATACATTCTTATCGCGGTCCCGGTTTAGAAAAAAGCATAGAGATTTTCTCTAAAATCAAGTCAAAATTCAATGTAAAAATCATTACGGATATACATGCACCAGAACAAGCTAAAGATATAGCAAAAATAGTAGATATCATTCAAATTCCAGCATTTTTGGCTCGACAAACTGATTTAATTGAATCAGCTGCAAAAACAAATAAAATAATCAACATAAAAAAGCCACAATTTCTCTCTCCAGAACAAACATACTACATTGTAGAAAAACTAATTAAATCGGGAAATTCAAAAATAATTTTATGTGAACGTGGAACTATGTTTGGATATAATAATTTAATTGTAGACATGCTAGGATTAAATATTATGAAACAAGTATCTGGAGGACTTCCGGTGATGTTAGATGTAACACACGCACTACAAATGCGAAATAATTTTAGCCCAATATCTAGCGGAAAAATTTCGCAAATCAACGTACTCGCACGTGCAGGAGTGGCTGTAGGTATTGCCGGGTTATTAATTGAAGCACATCCAGATCCAAAAAATGCTCGATGTGACGGTCCCTGTGCATTACCACTTCAATCTCTTGAATCTGTTTTAAAAGAAGTTAAGTGTATGGATGAGGTAACTAAATCTATATTGTACAACCAAAATTAAAAAAATATTTCTATTTAACTATTATTTTAAAAATTCAGATTCCGTTAGATTATGAGTAATCAATCAAAAATTATAAGAAACTTCAAAGTCCAATCTGATTTTAATGCTAAATTAGCATTTAAAAAAATTAAATTTTTTTTAATCTCATATTTAAAAAAATTTACTGAACTAAAAACTCTAGTAGTTGGAATTAGCGGAGGTCAAGATTCTACATTAACAGGAAAAATTTGCCAAGAAGTAATTAATGATTTAAAACAATACGATTTATTAGATTATCAATGTATCGCAGTTCGACTACCATATGGTATTCAGTACGATGAAGATGACTGTAAATTAGCCATAAATTTTATTAAACCTGATCGAATAATAAATATTGACATCAAACCTATCGTAGAATCCAGTATTATTACTTTACAAAAATCTGGAATTCATATGACTGATCACTTAAAAGGAAATGAAAAATCAAGAGAACGAATAAAAATACAATATAGCATTGCAGGATCTACCTCAGGCTTAGTAGTTGGCACATGTAATGCATCTGAAGCAATAACTGGATTTTTCACAAAATATGGTGATTCGTCTTCTGATATCGCCCCTATATTACATTTAAATAAACGACAAGGAAAAAAAATGTTACAATATTTAAATTGTCCTCAGCGTTTATATTTAAAACAACCTAGTGCCGATTTAAACGAAAATTATCCAGGATATCCCGATGAATCTATTTTAAAAGTCAGTTATGATATGATCGATGATTATTTAGAAGGCAAACTACTTGATAAAAAAATAGCTAAAATTATTGAAAATTTATATTATAAAAATCAGCACAAACGTAATTCTCCAATATGCATGTAAAAATTTAAATTTCTAATATATATGGAAACTATCTTCTAATAAATATTTATATTTTAAAGGAAAAATTATGTCAGATTTTAGAACAGAAGAAGATATTTTTGGTAAAATTTTTATATCTAAAGAAATTTTATGGGGTGTGCATACACAAAGATCTCTGAAAAATTTTAATATTTCTACAGAAACCATGCCGCACGAATTTATTTACGCTTTAGCACAAGTGAAATATGCTGCTACACAAACTAATAAAGAATTAAATTTATTAGATACGAAAAAAGCAAATGCGATTTTGCAAGCAATTGAAGAGATACTATCCGGTAAGCACATAAATAGTTTTCCATTAAAAATTTGGCAAACCGGATCAGGAACGCAAACAAATATGAATATTAATGAAGTAATTGCAAATCGTGCCATAAAAATTCTAGGGGGTAATTATGGAGATTATTCCATAATACATCCGAATGATCATGTTAATAAAAGTCAAAGCTCTAATGATGTGTTTCCAACTTCTATGCATATTGCTGCAACTATAGCTTTAAAAAATAGATTATTACCAAACATTCTAAATTTAGTTGATATCTTTTCACAAAAATCAATTAAATTTGATAAGATTATTAAAATTGGGCGTACTCATTTACAAGACGCAGTTCCTTTAACGTTAGGACAAGAAATATCTGCTTGGAAATATATGTTACAAAAAAATATTTGTCACATTAACGACACTATTTCACATTTATCTGAAATTGCACTAGGAGGTACTGCAGTAGGAACCGGATTAAATTCTCATAAATTATATCCAGAAAAAACAGCCAATATTTTATCAAAATTAACCGGACATAATTTTGTTACTTCGCCTAATAAATTTGAGGCCTTAAGTACATGCGACGCATTAGTACATGCACATGGCGCACTAAAAGGTTTAGCAGTATCTTTAATGAAAATCGCCAATGATATTCGATGGTTATCTTCTGGTCCAAGATGTGGCATTGGAGAGATTTTTATTCCAGAAAACGAACCAGGAAGTTCTATCATGCCAGGAAAAGTTAATCCTACACAATGTGAATCTATTACAATGATATGTTGTCAAGTGTTTGGTAATGATACTTCAATAATTTCCGGAGGTTCTTCTGGAAATTTTCAATTAAATGTTTTTCGTCCAATGATTATTTATAATTTTTTACAATCAGTAAGAATATTGTCAGATGGAATACTGAGTTTCAATAAAAACTGTGCGGCAGGAATACGACCTAATCAAAAAAGAATTGATAAATTTTTAAAAAAATCATTAATGTTGGTAACCACATTAACTCCATATATTGGATATGATAAATCTTCTAAAATTGCGAAATTAGCATATAAAAAAAATATTACTTTAAAAGAAGCTTGTATGAAATTGGAATATTTATCAGAAAATGAATTTGAAAAATTAGTATGTCCAAAAAATATGATTTAAAATAAAAAATTAAATTTATGTTTTAATAAAAATTAAAATGTATAAATTCATCTAATTAATTTATATCAAAATAATATATAAAAAATATTATTATGTACTCCAGTAAAGTATTACTTTTTATACATTACTTAAAATTCTACTTAATTTCAAAAATTTAAATAGAAAATTTAATTTTACAAAAAAAAAATATAGTTTAAACTTTTAATATAAAATTTAAAATCTAATAATAGATAATATGAAAAAATTTTTTTTTATTTTCTTTATTCTTTGCAGTCTTATTAATTCAAATATAGTATTAAGTACAACAAATAATACGAGTTCTAATTTAATTAGAGTAGGATTTTCACCTGGAAATACTGCTCAAAAAATAATATTAGATGCAATAAAAGAATCGTCTATTTCAATTGATATAGCAGCATATTCGTTTACAAGTAAATTAATTAGCCTCGCTTTAATAGATGCGGAACAGCGCGGAGTAAAAATTAGAATTTTAGCAGATAAAAAATCAAATAGTGGAAAATATACTGCGGCTACATATCTATCTAATCATAAAATACCTGTACGATTAAATGATAAATATTCTATTATGCATAATAAGTTCATGATTATCGATCACAAATCAGTGCAAACTGGATCATTTAATTATACACAAAGCGCAGCAAATAAAAATGCAGAAAATGTCATTTTTATAAAAAATATTGCAGAAATTGCAGAAAAATATGAAATAGAATTTAATAGACTATGGAATGAAGCATCTGAAAAAAATAAAAATTACTTAATTAGCAACTAGCCGATTCAGCGCATAACACGAAAACCCAATTTATTTAAAATCAAATGAATAAAAAAAAATTTCCGAAATCTTTACAAGATTGCAACAAAAAATACCAAAACCAGTAATTGAGTTAAAATTTTCATCCCACTTTGAACTTTTTATTGCTGTTTTATTATCTGCAAGATCAAGAGATACGCAAGTAAATAAAATAACTAAAAAATTATTCATTCAAGCTAGTAATCCTAGAGATATGTTAAATTTAGGTAGAAAAAAAATTATTTATCATATTCGTTCTATTGGATTATATAAAAAAAAAACCGAATTTATAATAAAATCTTGTCAAATACTAGTACGAAAATTTCATGGGAATATTCCAAGTAATAGACGTAATCTAGAGCTACTACCTGGTATCGGAAGAAAAAGCGCTAATGTGATATTAAATACTGCATTTAATAAAAAAACTATTGGAGTGGATACACATGTTTTGCGAGTTAGTAATAGATTGGGTCTGTCAAATTCGAACAGTCCTAAATTAGTCGAACATCAACTAATTACTCGAATTCCAAAAAAATTCATCTTAAATAGTCATATCTGGTTGGTATTGCATGGAAGATACGTGTGTAAATCCAGACATCCTTTGTGCAAAAATTGTAGTTTAAATGATCTTTGTTCCTACAGGATCAAAATTAGTTAAAAAATTAATTATTCCAGACTAATAAGCAAAAATTTTTTTTTCCTTTTTTTAAAAGTGTATATCGTTGATACAATTTATCTGAATGACTCAAAATATAGTTTGAAGATATATTTTTTTTATTATTAATAGAAATTGAGGAACATAAAATCATATTTTTAGCATTTTGTTTTGATGTAGATAACCCGGAACCTACTAAAATATTTTTAATATCCATACATTTTTTAAATATGTTATATGTATTCATTCCTGAATTAGACAATAAGATTAAATCTTTTTCTGAAATATTTAAAATATTTTTATGAAATAAAATTTCTGTTGCTTTTTGTACTAAATTTAATTTATGTTTTCCATGTACAAAACGAGTGATTTCTTGAGCTAAAATTTTTTGAATTTCAAATGGTTTTATTTGTTTATTGACAAATTTTTTTTCTAATGCATTAATGTCTGAAATTTTTAAAAAAGTAAACATTTTTAAAAATTTGAATACATTTGCGTCTGCACAATTCATCCAAAATTGGTAAAAATCATAAACGCTGGTTTTATTTTTATCTAACCATATTACATTATCATCGTCTGATTTTCCCAGTTTAGAACCATTAGATCGAAGCATTAATGGTGTGGTAACTCCATATACTGATTTTTTATTTACGTGTTTTACTAAATCAATTCCTAAAGTAATATTTCCCCACTGATCTGAGCCTCCAATTTGTAGAGACACATTATATTTTTTATTTAAAAAACAATAATCGTATCCTTGTAAAAAACTATAAGAAAATGTCATCAATGATAAATGACATTTATTTTTGAGTTTAGTTTTAATTATTTCTTTATTCAATAATTTGTTTATTGAACAATAAATTCCAATTTTTCTTAAAAAATTTAAAATTGTTAAATTTTTTAACCAAAAATAGTTATTTAATATATGTAGTTTAGATGGATTTTTTTTGCAAAATAAAAATTTTTTAATTTGTTTTTTTATATTTTTAGTCCAATTACAAATTGAACCATGCGATAATAGTTTTATATTTTTTTCTTTAAAACTAGGATCTCCAATTAGAGCCGTACCTTGTCCTATTACAATGATTAATGTATGACCGCTTAAATAAAAATGCTTTAAACATAACAAAGGAACTAAATGCCCTATATGTAAGCTTTCTGCAGTTGGATCAAAGCCGCAGTACAAGTTAATTTTTTTTTCTTGCATAATTTTTTTTAGATTATCTTTATCGGTTAATTTTGAAATTAAACCTCGACTAAATAATTCTTGAATTATATCAATTTTCATTTTTGTCTAGTATAAAAATATATTTTTTTAAAAAGTTAAAATTATGGAGCTATGCGTGTCACTATCCATTTTGAATGAATTTTTTCATATAAAAATCTATCATGTAATCGGTTGCGTCTGCCTTGCCAAAATTCTGCTGTGTAAATATCCACTTGATATCCACCCCAAAATTTTGGAAATGGCACTATGGAATTTTCAAATTTTTTTTGAAATGTTTTAAATGTATGTTCTAGTATGTTTCTATTAGAAATTTTTCGTGATTGCTGTGATGCCCAGATGCTAATTTGGCTCAATTTCGGACGCGTATAAAAGTATTTTAAACTCTTATCGTGCGATATTTTTTTTGCAGTTCCTAAAAGTAAAATTTGTCTATTGATGTTATTCCATATAAATAATAAGCTCACGCGAGAATTATACTTTATATGCAATGCTTTTTTACTAGAAAAATTAGTAAAAAATATAATCTTTTTTTTTTCAATTTTTTTCATCGAAACAATTCTTTGATGGGATTGATGATTTTTATCTATGGTTCCCAAGCTCATCATATTAAAATCTGGTATTTTTGCTTCGTATGCATCTTTTAACCATATCTTAAATAAATTAATTGGATGATAAGTTAATTGAAAACTTCTTAGTTTTCCTTTTAAATATTCTCTGCGTGATAATAGAATTTTATTTATTTTTTTATTCATTTAATAACAAATTAGACATAGTAATTATAATTTTTAAAATTTGCCGGCCTCGAAATAAGACCGGATATAAGTTAGTAGCTTAAAATTTATTTTAATACAATTAAGATTTATTGTATAATTCTAAAATATTTTTTTCTAATTTAGAGATCATCTGACTCAGCCATTCAATTTCTTCTTGACTAATGCCTTGAAGAACTTCTTTACGCGTAGTATGGATGACACTATTTACTTCTTTAATAATTGGTTCTGCAAATTTAGTTAACTTAATTCTTTTAGCTCTTCGATCGTTTGTACATGTATGACGTGTGATGAGTTTTTTTTCTTCTAACTGATCTAATGTTCTTACTAATGAAGGCTGTTCGATTCCTATAGATTTTGCTAATTGAATTTGAGATTGTTCTGGTGGTAGTTGACAGATATTATGTAAAGTTATCCAGTGTGTTTGTGTAAGCTCTAATGGTTTTAAGCGATGATCAATCAGGGCACGCCATATTCTTACTAAACGCGCTAAATCAGATCCTAAAGGTGATTCCAATTTTATCTCCTTATTTGTAATAAGTATTCAATATTTTTTTTGTTTTATTAAAGTATTTTTATGTATACAGGTATTATTTACTTTAAATAAGTATGATTATACATTTTTTTAAAAAATATATACAATGTTTATATTTGTTATTTTAATATTTTATTTTATATTAATTTCGTTAAAAATTTTTATTTTCATTCTTTAAATTATTAATAAGTAATAATTATATTTTTACAATAAAAACATTCATGCATATATTATTTTATAAGAAATTTAGAAAATACAAAATAAGATGCTATAATCGTTAATTAATAAAATTATTAACTTAATTATAGTTAATTAAAATAAATCATTATATAAAAGTCAATAATATTTTTTAAGAATTATTTCAATTTATACATCCTAAGTTTTTTAATAGAAAATTAGTTTTATTTAAACTTTAAATTTTATTTTTATTATAATTTTACCATGTTTCAAAAAATCGAAGAAAATACTTTATATAAACGATTTAGAGGTTTTTATCCAGTAGTTATTGATGTAGAAACTGCAGGATTCAACTCTAGCAAAGATGCTCTATTAGAAATTGCAATAATTACATTTAAAATGGATTATGATGGGTGGTTGGTAATAGATCAAAAATTACATTTTCATATTATCCCCTTTCCTGGTTTAAATATTGAAAAATCAGCATTAGCTTTTAATAAAATCGATCCTTATAATCCTTTTCGAATTGCAATAAAAGAACGCGAAGCATTAAAAAAAATTTTTCAAACAGTACGTCAGGGAATTAAAATACAATCCTGTAATAAAGCCATTGTAGTTGCGCATAATGCAGCTTTTGATCACAGTTTTTTAATGGCAGCTACTAAACGATCATTGTTGAAATATAATCCGTTTCATCTATTTTCGACTTTTGATACAGCAACGCTAAGCGGACTAGTTTTAGGACAAACAGTATTGGCTAAAGCATGTGCGACGGCAGGAATTAGATTTGATAGCAATGCGGCGCATTCTGCGTTATATGACACAGAAATAACTGCGAAATTATTTTGTGAAATAGTGAATCGTTGGAAACGTTTAGGTGGGTGGCCAATTAAACGATATAAAAAGTATTAAAAACAAATTTTTAATTTATTATTAATTTTTATTCATCAGGAATTGCTGATTTCAACGCGTTACTTATCAGTGGCACTAATTCTCCATTCTTATGCATTTGAGTTACAATATCACATCCTCCAATTAAGTTACCATTAATCCATAATTGAGGAAACGTGGGCCAATTAGCAAAATCTGGTAGTTGTAATCGAATATCTGGATTTTCAATAACGTCTACATATGCGAATTTAAATCCTAAATTACATAGTATTTGTGATATTTGTGCAGAAAAACCGCATTTTGGATTTTCTGGCGATCCTTTCATGTATAAAAGGATTAAATTTTTTTTTATTTGTTCTTGAATTTTTTTTGTCGTATTGTCCATTTATAATTTTCCAATAATTATTATTTTTTTGATTTTAAAAAATATTTATATGTATAGTTGAACTTTTCTAATCAATCTCGCAATTAAATTTTTTATTTAATATTCTTTCAACAGTATCAACTATTATTTGTGTGTTTAAATCTATTTCGATATTTACTAAGCTACCTATTTTTTTGTATTTTAAAGCCGTTTTTTCAATTGTTTCAGGAATTAAATGTATATAAAAACCATTATTTAATATTTTTGAAATAGTTAAACTAATTCCATCAATTCCAACGTATCCCTTATAAAAAAAATATTTCATTATTTTTTTATTCGGTATTGTAATATAAATAGTTTTTTTATTTTCAGTGCATTGAATTTCTGATATCGTTCCAAAACATGTAATATGTCCAGACATAAGATGTCCGCCGATCGGTTGGTTAAGAGAAACTGATTTTTCTAAATTAATTTGATCTCCGATTTTTATTTTTTTGAAATTTGTAATATCAATTGTTTCTTTTATTAAATCAAATGTAATATTTTCATTTTCAATTTTAGTTATTGTTAAACAGCATCCATTATTTGATATCGAATCTCCTATTGATAAATTTGATAAAAGATTTTTTGGGAAAATAACACTATAGGTGAATATATCAGTGTTTTTTTTTAAAGTATTTACGAAACCTATTCCTTGTATAATTCCAGTAAACATAAAATTTATCTTATCAATTGTTTAATATTTATTTTATACATTTAGTATTTGCATGATTATAACTTTTAACAAATTTTAATTTAGTTTTATACGATTTATTTCAAAACTAAAAAAATTTATACGTCTGAGTGGATTTGAACCACTGACCCCCACCATGTCAGGGTGGTACTCTGACCTTTCTGAGCTACAGACGTAAATTAGATCTTTATATATTTAATAAAATAATAAATAGCAATAATTTTTTTACTATAAAATATTTAAATTAATTTAAATAAAATTACATTATATATATATTTATATAAATAACAATATGTGTTTGAAATATTATTTATATAAGAACAGTATATAAAAACTAAAATTTAGTATATTATAATCACGTTAACTCTTCCAAAAAAAACAATATGGAAAATAAAAAAAGTCTACTATATAAAGATTCAGGGGTTAATATTAAATCGGCTAACAATTTAATAAAAAAAATCAAATCTTTAGCGCGTAAAACACATGCTAAAGAAGTTATGAATAATATTGGTGGATTCTCTTCCCTATGTGCCATCCCAAAAAAATATCATCAACCAATATTAGTTTTAAGTACAGATGGAGTAGGAACAAAACTACGTTTTGCAATTGATAACAATATTTATAAAAATATCGGAGTCGATTTAGTAGCAATGTGTGTCAATGATATAATCACACAAGGAGCGCAGCCTTTATTTTTTTTAGATTATTATGCGACTGGAAAGTTAAATCTCGATATATCTATAAAAATTATTGAAGGAATAATAACAGGATGTGAAATTTCTAAATGTTCATTAGTCGGTGGGGAAACATCTGAAATGCCAGGAATGTATGCAAAAAAAGATTTTGATCTATCCGGTTTTTGCGTAGGAGTAGTAGAAAAATCGAAAATAATTAATGTTGATAAAGTTAACATTGGAAATTCAATTATTGCTCTTAGCTCTAGTGGATTACATTCTAACGGATATTCTTTAATAAGAAATATTATAAAAAAAAATAAAATAGACTATCATAATTATCTTTTAGATAATAAAAAATTAATTGATCACCTATTAATTCCTACTCGTATTTATGTTAATTCAATAATTAATTTGATAAAAAAAATTAATGTACATGCGATTGCACATATTACCGGAGGAGGTTTGATTGAAAATATTCCAAGAATTTTACCAAAGAACACATGCGCAGTCATTAAAGAAAAAACTTGGAAATGGCCAAATATTTTTAGTTGGATAAGTAAAATTGGTAATATTCAGAAAAATGAAATGTATAATACATTCAATTGTGGAATTGGAATGATTATTATTATTTCTTCAAAAGATATACAAAATTCATTGAAAATACTAAAAGATAGCGGAGAAAATGCATGGATAATTGGAAAAATTATTGATAAAAATTTATACAAACAATCAATATATTTTGAAAATTTTTTTGATTAAAATTATTATATACTTACTAAATAAAATAATCTAAATTTAAAGACATATAGTTTATAAGATGTATTAAAAAAATAAAATTTTAAAAACAATCATATTCATAAGTTATTTGTTAATAAAATTACTATTAAAATAATTTATATAAATAAACCTATCCTGTAGATAGCTAAATTCTATTAATATACTAAAAGTTATATCAACTGTAATATATCTAAAAATAATTATTAATTTAAATGCATAATAATTATAACTTTATAGGAAATTGTACATGTTTTCAGGCAGCATAGTAGCATTGATTACACCCATGTTAAATTCTGGAAAAATAGATTTTGATAGTTTAAAAAATTTGATAAATTATCACATATGCAATAATACTTCGGCAATATTAATTATAAGCTCTACTGGCGAGGGATATTCGTTAACTTTTAAAGAAAAATGCGAAGTATTAATATTTTCTTTAGAACTATGTGCCAATAAAATTCCTATTATTACAGGTATAGGATCGGCTTCATTTAAAGACATAACAAAACAAATATCTTTTTATAATCAAACAAAAATAAACGGATTTTTAATATCTACGCCATACTATAGCTGTCCAAATCAGGACGGATTATATCAGTATTTTAAAAAAATTTCTGAACTTACTAATGTTCCACAAATTATTTATAATATACCTCGTCGTACCGGATGCGATATTTTACCAAAAACTGTTGCTAAATTGTCAAAAATTAAAAATATTGTTGGTATTAAAGAATCTAGTGGCGATCTAAGTCGAATTAAAAAGATAAAAATTATATCTGATAATCATTTTAAAATACTTTGCGGAGACGATATACATATATTAGATTTTATAAAACTTGGTGGATCTGGAGTAATATCTATGGCATCTAACATTATAGCTAAAGAGTCAGCACAGATATGTCGTTTAATGAATAATAAATATTACTATGAAGCAGAAAAAATATATAATAAATTGTACAATTTGTACCACGCACTTACTATCGAACCTAATCCATCAGCTATTAAGTGGGCATGTAAATTTTTAGGATTAATTAAAACATGTAAATCGCGACTACCAATTTTACATATCAGTAAAAAACATGCATATTTTTTAAAAAATATATTAAAAACTATTTTTACAAATAAAAAATTTTTTTAGAATTATATTCTTTATTAAAATTTATTTGAAATTTCATTTATTATATGAAAATTATAAAACATAATAAAATTTATGATGGTAAATCGAAAAAGTTATATGAAACGAATGATTCTAATATACTAATATTACAATTTAAAGAAACTATGTCTAAATGTAATGGAAAATATATTAAAAAATTTGTAAAAAAAGATATTATTAATAATAAGTTTAGTTATTTTATTATGAATTTATTGTCTAAAAATAATGTAAAAACTCATATAATATCTTTATTATCAGAAAATCAAACATTAGTTAAAAATTTAAATATGTTTCCTATAGAATGTGTAATGCGTAATTACGCAGCTGGATCAATAGTGAAAAGACTTAAAATTAAAGACAAGTCTTTTTTAAAACCTCCAGTATTTGAGATATATCTTAAAAACGATGATCTTGGAGATCCATTAATTAATGACTCTCACTGTATTACATTTAATTTAATTAGCAAAATACATCTGGAAAACATAAAAAAAATAATAAATCAAGTTAACCATATTTTAAAAAAGTTATTTTATAAAGCAGAATTAATATTAGTGGATTTTAAATTAGAATTTGGTCTATTTAATAATGTTTTGACGCTAGGAGATGAATTTTCTTTAGATAGCAGTAGAATTTGGGAAAAAAATACATTTAAAACAATGGATAAAGATATTTTTAGAAATAATTTAAATTTTGATATTATTAGATGTTATCAAAAAGTAGCTAAAAAAATTGGATGCGATCTTTAAAAAAAGATAAAAAATTATAGATAAATTAATTTTTAAATACTTTAATAATTGATAATCTTTTTAATTTTAAATAAACGTACTTATTTTTTTAATCTTTTAATATTTGCACCTAATTGTCGAAGCTTATTTTCAATACAATCATATCCGCGATCAATATGAGAAACACAGTCTACTATTGTAATTCCATCTGCAATGCATCCCGCGAGTATGAGACTTGCAGAAGATCGTAAATCTTTAGCAATTACTTGTGTTCCATATAGCTGCTTAACTCCATAGCAAAAAATTTTATTGCTTTTAATAATTGCTTTTGCGCCCATTCTTATAAGTTCTGGAACGTGCATAAATCTATTTTCAAAAATTGTTTCTACAATAACACCTAAACCTTGAGAAACTAAATTTAATAAAGTAAATTGAGCTTGCATATCTGTTGGAAATCCAGGATACGGTTCTGTTTTAATTTTAACAGCACGAGGCCTTTTCCCGCACATATCAAGTGTAATCCAATTTTTACCAATATTAATTTTTGCACCTGCTTCGTATAATTTTTTTAATACAATATTTAAATTATTAGGATTAGTATCGTAACACGTAATTTTACCTCTAGACACTGCTCCTGCAACCAAGAATGTACCAGTTTCTATACGATCTGGCAATATACGATATACACCGCCTCTCAATTTTTTTACACCCTGAATAATAATAGTTTTTGTCCCTAAGCCATGTATTTTGGCTCCTAATAAAATTAAAAAATTAGCTGTATCTATTACCTCTGGTTCCCTCGCGGCATTTTCAATTACAGTCATGCCGATTGCTAATGTTGCAGCGCTCATTATCGTAACTGTTGCTCCTACACTGCTTTTTTTCATTACAATATGTGCACAGTGTAATCTCCCTTTTACATTAGCTTTAACATATCCATCTTTAAAATAGATTTTTGCACCAAGTTTTTTTAAACCATCAATATGGAGATCGACTGGTCTAGATCCAATGGCGCAACCTCCAGGAAGAGAAATTTTGCCTTCTCCAAATCTAGCAAGTAGAGGACCTAAAATCCAAATGGAAGCACGTATGGTCTTTGCTAATTGACATGGGGCATGGTATATATTAATACTTCTTGCATTAATATAAATAGATTTATTTTCTTCAACTTTAGCTCCTAAATATTTTAATAAATTTATAGCAATTTCGATATCTTTTAATTTAGGTACATTTTGTATTTCGATTTCTTCTTCTGATAATATTGTTGCAAATAAAATAGGAAGAGAAGAATTTTTAGCACCTGATATTATGACATCTCCACTTAATTTAGTTGTACCTTGAATGTAAAATTGATTCACTGTGAGTTTATCTCTATCAATTTATGAATAAATATAATAATTATCTATTTTTAAAATTAATTTTATTTTTCAATTCCCATTCTTTTAAAGTATATGGATAAATAGATATAGCATGAATAGAATTATTTTTAATATATGGTTTTAAATATTTATAAATCATTTGTTCTCTTTGCACATGATTAAGTTGAGAAAAAATATCACTAATTAAAGTAATTTTAAAATATTTTCCATTATTAGTTATATGAATATCATTAAATTGAAGTTTATTTTTCAGTATATTTTTTATTTCTTTAATTTCCATATCATTTTCATTTTTTTAAAGTTTATCTAATTATTATTTAATATATCAACTGTATTATCAAATATTTAATGAATATAAAAAAAATAAAAGTAAAATATTGCACCAAATAAATTTATATGAATTAATACTTAATTATTGACTTATATTAATTAATTAATAACTTTTAACAAGTTTTATTTAACAAAATATTGTAATATAAAATTATAAAAACTATATATCTAAATTAATAAATAATTACATAATTTATTTTTTTTAATAACTCAAATAATTTTTAATATAAGTAAAAAATGTAATTATTTTTAATATATTAAAAATCAATTTATCCGTTCATTGTAATAAAAAGTAAATATCACAATCGATTGTGATTTAAAAATGTCAATATTTAAATATTTAAACATAAATAAAATTAAATTTAAAACGTAATATAATTTAATTAATCATATTAATATTAAATTAAAAATAATTATATATTATATTTAATTTATTTAAATAAAATATAAAATTATATTAATAATTAAAATTTCACTGAGATATTGAAATGTTAAAAAATTCTTTAGTTTCAACTTTTGATTTTGTTAAATCTGGAAAAAAAATATTAGCTTTAGAATTAAAAAATTTACAACAGCTACATCAATGTATTAATCATAATTTTCAAAAAGCTGGAGAAATTTTATTAAATTGTAGCGGAAAAATAATAACTATGGGTATTGGAAAATCGGGATATATAGCTAGAAAATTAGCTGCTACATTTTCTAGTACCGGAAATCCTTCTTTTTTTATTCATCCAACAGAAGCAAGTCATGGAGATCTCGGTATGTTATCATCTGGAGATATTATAGTTGCCTTTTCTAAATCCGGAGAATCTCACGAAATAATTGTTTTGATTTCTTTTATCAAACATTTAGATATTCCTTATATTTGTATTACTGAAAATCCTTCAAGCACTATTGCAAAATCAGCAAATGTTTATATTTCTATTCATAAAACACAAGAAGCTTGTGCTTTAGGTGCTCCTACTACTAGCACGACTGCTGCATTAATTATAGGAGATGCATTAGCTATTTCATTAGCACGTGCGAAAAATTTTAATGTTAAAAAATTTTCTTTTTTACATCCTGGAGGTTTATTAGGAAAAAAACTATTGATACGTGTACATGAAATAATGCGTGCTAAAAATGATATCCCAGTCGTCGATTGGACATGTTCTGTTTTTCATGCAATTATAGAAATTGCAAAAAAAAATTTTGGAACCGTGGTAGTTTTAAATAATCATAAAAAAATATTAGGTGTTTTTACATCAAAAATTCTTATTAGTCTATCTAAATTAGATTTAGACTTCAGAAACACTAATATTAAAACTGTTATGACATCTACATTTAAAATAATTCATCCAAATATTTTGGCTTCAAAAGCATTAGAAGAAATGAAATATAGCAATGTAAAATTTTTATTAGTAGCAATTAATAGCTATCTTCTTGGAATTATTCAAATGCGCGATATATTAAACATTGGATTATATTAATTTTTTATATCGATTGATGTATTATAATAATATATTTACAATAAATAATTGACTTGAATATTTTTTAGATTTTTACAAATAAGATAAATTTTTTAAAAAATTAATTTTTTATGTATTTAAAATGTATAATTTTAATTTATACATTTGATTTTTTCAATCTCATTTTTAATATTTATATAAAATATTATTAATTAATTTATAAAATATAATTAGATTATATTTTTTAGTATAATTATTTATTGATATAATAATATATGCCTTGTTTTTAATTAAAAATTTTTAATATTATAAATTTATATATATTTTATATTCAAATAATATTCAATTAATTTTTAATGCTATTAAGTTGAGTAAAAAAAATAACATACATATTTCATTAAACTGTATGTTTTATGAAAAATTACCTAAATAAATATTTTTTACATAATCATTTTTTTTAATACTTTTTGGAGATCCTGATGCAATTAATTTTCCTTGATGTATAATATATATACGATGACATATCGAAAATATTTCACGTACATTATGATCGGTAATTATTATTCCAAGATTTTTTTGGGATAATTTTTGAATAGTTTTTTTAATATTTAAAATTGCAATAGGATCAACGCCAGAAAATGGCTCATCAAGTAAAATAAATTTTGGTTTAATAGCGAGAGTACGTGCAATCTCTAACCTACGTTTTTCTCCTCCAGATAAAACATATCCTAAATTATTTTGAATATGGCTGATTTTAAATTCTTCCATTAATTGCTGTGCCAATTGATTTTTTTTATATTGATTTAAATCGTAACGATTTTGTAATGCTATCATTAAGTTATCTAATACACTAATTCCCAGTAATATTGATGGTTCTTGTGGTAAGTATCCAATTCCTAATTTGACACGTGCATATAATGGAAGACGACTAATATCTTTGTTATTTAATATAATCGATCCTTGATCTGCGCGTAATACTCCGGCTATTATATAAAAAGTAGTTGTTTTACCTGCTCCGTTAGGACCTGCTAATCCTATGATTTCTTTAGATTTTACATGCAAATTGATATTAGATATAATTTTTTTTTTTATATGATTTAAATATTTTGTTTACGTTTAATATAGACATATAGCGTTTGTATTATTACTTAAAAGTAAGTATGGTTTTAATTTGTTTATTACTGTTACCTTTTGCCTGAACAGTATTATTTTTTAAATTAATAATAATATTGTCACTAATTATAGTTCCGTTTTCTTGTTTAAGATTAACATTTTCTGATAAAAATAATACTTTATCTGTTATATTAAAGCGTATTCTTAAACAAGAAATTTGCATAATTATTTTATTTTTTTCAATTTGATTTAAAATAATTGGTGCCCCATATCCTTCTAAAAAATTCTTTGCATTTTTTTTTTGTATAAAAATAATCTTACTGGCTTGCATTATAAAATTTTTGTATTTTAACTGTACTTTTTCAGTAAAAATTACTTTTTTAGATGAAATATCAAAAATTTGATTATGTGAATAGATTTGTATTTTTTCTGTTTTTATGTAATTTGCCAATGTTATTTTGCAAAATAAAATACAAAATATTATTAATAAATGTTTATTTTTCATGAAAAATAGTATTAATTGTATTTAATCTGATAAATTTTTTTTTTAAATTTCCTTGCATACTATTTCCAATAGAATAAAAATATATACCATATAAGCTAGTTTTTTTTTTGGATATGAAATCTTGTGTTTTTAAATTTATTTTAAAATTTTCAGTTAATACTTGTTTAATATGCGAGTGATAAAAAAAATTTTTAATTTTTACACTACCAGATAAATGTAAGTGATCTTTTGATAAATATGCTTGTATAGATTCTATAATCCATATTGGTACTTGATATTCATCAAAAATGATTATTTTTGGTTGAGAAAAAAATACATGTTCATTGTGAGATATAACATGTATATATTGCGCTGAAATACTATATTTTAGCCCATCATGCATATGATGAATAAAAAATTTAGAATAATTTAATTGATTTTTGATTTGCATGTAATATAATGCATATGCATTTTTTTTATACAGGGTTATTAATATTCCGGATAAAATTAAATAAAATAATTTTTTTATTTTATATAATCGAGTTATCTTCATGTTTTTAAAAAAACTATATAATTTTAAAAAATTTTTAAAAAGAAATATCAAAATAAATTTAATATAGTTTAATTTATAATATCTTTTACATAACAAATTTATAAAAACCATATTTTATTATAAATGATATAATAATAAATTTAATACTGATTTGAAAAGGAGTATCAATGAGTATTAATAGCATTAAATCAATACAGTTTATTAATAAATTAAATAGTATTGAAAAAAAAAATAATAATCAGTTGTATAAAAGAGACGTTATTTCAGTAAAGAAAAAACAAAAAAATCAAGATATAATAAATTTATTTTTTAAAAAAATAAAGCATCAAGAACACGTTGTCGATATAAAAAAAATAGAGAAAATACGTAACTCTATTGAAAAAAATTTATTATTTAACGATTTTAACAAAATAGCGGATTCTTTAATAGAAGACTCTATTTTTTTATCTAAATAAAAAATTTTTGTAATTTCTTTTAAAAAGTTAAGATTTATATTTATAAAAAATTAACTACAAACTTATTATTTTTTTAATCAAAATGCATATTAAAATTTAAAGATCGCATGTCCTTTGTTAATTTTCCAATAGAAATATAGTCAATTCCTATAGAAGCAAATTTCAAAAGATTGTCTTTTGTAATATTTCCAGACACTTCTAATATCGCTCTATTTCTATTAATATTTACCGCTTGTATTATGTCTCGATAAACAAAATTATCGAGCATAATAATATCGGATCTAGCATTTAATGCTTCTTGAAATTCTTCGAGATTCTCTACTTCTGTTTCGATCGGAAGATTGGGATAGTTTATTTTTGCTGTTTTTATTAGATTAGTAATTGATTGAGCATATTTTATATGATTATCTTTTATTAAGATACTGTCAAAAAGTCCTAATCTATGATTACATGCTCCTCCGCATAAAACTGCATATTTTAACGCATATCTTAATCCAGGTATTGTTTTTCTAGTATCTCTTAGCTTTATATTGGTTTTTTTTAAAAGATCGGTATAAACTTTTACTTGTGTAGATATTCCTGATAAACTTTGAATAAAATTTAATGCTGTTCTTTCAGCAACTAATATGGATTTTACTGGTCCATATATATTGCAAATTAGTTGATTTTTATTTATTTTTTCTCCATCAGATATATACCAACGAATTTTTATACTATTATTTATTTGTTGGAATACTTCTTCGAACCATGTTTGACCGCATAAAATTCCATCCTCTTCTGTAAATACACTTGCTGATACATTATGATTAGTTTGTAATAAAGAAGTTGTAATATCAAAATTAATATCAATTTCTTTTCCAAGATCTTCTATAAGAGCTTGATAAACAGATTGGGATATATTTTTTTTTATACTTTTAATAAAACTTTGTTTTTTATTCATGATATTTAAAGATCTTATAGAATATTTTTTAAAAAATTGTTTTAAAAGTTTTAATCCATTAAAATTTTGTCTTATAAAAGAATATT
>JAVBJL010000009.1:0-5041 GCA_030827005.1 Wigglesworthia glossinidia
AAAAATTGTTTTAAAAGTTTTAATCCATTAAAATTTTGTCTTATAAAAGAATATTTTAAAAGTGAAAAGAAAACAGTGCATTCTTGTAATGAACACTGCAATCGATTATCTTTTTAATTTTATTAGTTGATAAAAATTTATATATAATATTAGCATTTAATTTAATTAGGTGTATTTTACATATTAAATTATGTATTATGTCGATTACCTTCTGATAATTATTTAGGTAAATAAAAATTAATTTCTAATATGAATTTCTATTTTTTTACATAAAAATTACAAGTTAAAATTAATTTGCATAAAAAATATTATTTCATTTATTATCGTGTATTTTATTTTTTAAATAATTTTTAATTTAACATTTTTTCGGAAATTAATATCAAATAGGTCATATTGTTTTTTTAAGATTTACCATGTTTAAATACTTAAAAATACCGCTATTGATAGTTTTATCGAATTTATTTTATAGATAGCCGTATAAAATATATTTATTCATATAAATAAAAAAATTTTAAGTAATATAAAATTATTTATATCAATACTAACATGTATAATTTGATATTTATATAGATAAAATTAAATTTTATAAAAATTGCTATAGGAGCACATAATGATGTCAAAAAATTCATATCATGATGTAGATTCGAGTGAAACTGCCGAGTGGATCGAATCTATTCGCGCAGTAATTCAATCTGATGGTGTTTCAAGAGCTCAATATTTAATTGATAAAATTTCTGAAGAAATCACTAAAAAAAATCAAAAAATAAATAACCACGATTATATTAATAGTATTGCAGTAAAAGAAGAACCTAAATACCCTGGAAATCTAAAAATAGAACGTCGTATTCGTTCTGCAATTAGATGGAATGCAGTTATGATGGTATTAAGAGCTTCTAAAAAAAAATTAGAGCTAGGAGGTCACATATCATCTTTTCAATCAGCTGCAACTATTTATGAAGTTTGTTTTAATCATTTTTTTCGTGGATCTCAATCTGAGGACGGAGGCGATTTAGTCTATTTTCAAGGTCATATTTCACCAGGAATCTATGCTCGTGCTTTTCTTGAAGGTAGACTCACTGAAAAACATCTAGATAATTTTAGACAAGAAACAAATGGTGATGGTCTATCATCTTATCCTCATCCAAGATTAATGCCAAATTTTTGGCAATTTCCTACAGTCTCAATGGGACTAGGTGCAATTAGTGGAATTTATCAAGCAAAATTCCTTAAATATTTACATCATAGAAAAATTAAAAATACTGAAAAAAAAATAGTGTACGTTTTTTTAGGCGACGGAGAAATGGATGAACCAGAATCTAAAGGCGCTATTAACATAGCAGCACGCGAAAAATTAGATAATTTAATTTTTATTATTAACTGTAATTTGCAAAGATTAGATGGTCCTGTATATGGAAATGGAAAAGTAATTAATGAACTTACAAATTTTTTTCAAGGATCAGGATGGGAAGTAATTAGAGTAATTTGGGGAGATAAATGGGATATTCTTTTACAAAAAGATAAATCTAAAAAATTAGTGAAATTAATGAATGAAACTGTTGATGGTGATTATCAAAATCTAAAATCTAAAAATGGAGCATATGTCCGAAAAAATTTTTTTGGAAAATTTTCTGAAACAAAAAAATTAGTAGAAAACATGACTGACGATGAAATATGGAATTTAAATAGAGGCGGACATGATCCAAAAAAAATATATGCTGCTTTAAAAAAAGCTAAAAGTATCCAAAATAAACCAGTTGTAATTCTTATACATACAGTTAAAGGATATGGAATGGGAGATTTAGCAGAAGGAAAAAATATAGCGCATCAAATAAAAAATATGAATTCAACTAGCATAAAAAGTTTTCGTGATAGATTTAATTTGTACGATATTAAAGATGATCAATTAGATCTTATGCCATATGTTTCGTTTAAAGCAAATTCACAAGAATATGCGTATTTGCATGATTGTCGAAAAAAATTATACGGATATTTACCAAAAAGAATGTATAATAATAGTTCAATTAATAATTTACCTTCTCTTAAAGACTTCAGTGCTCTTTTAAAAGAACAAAAAAAACATATTTCTACCACAATAGTTTTTGTAAGAATATTAAATGTTTTATTAAAAAATCAATCTACTGCAAAACATTTAGTTCCAATTATTGCAGATGAAGCACGTACATTTGGAATGGAAGGTTTATTTCGTCAGATTGGGATTTATAATCAACACGGGCAAAAATACGTTCCTCAAGATCAAGAACAACTAGCATATTATAAAGAAGAAAAAACAGGACAAATCCTTCAAGAAGGAATTAACGAATTAGGAGCGGCAGCTTCATGGATAGCAGCTGCAACTTCTTATAGCACTAATCAAGTCTCTATGATTCCATTCTATATATATTATTCAATGTTTGGATTTCAAAGAATTGGAGATCTAATATGGTCTGCAAGTGACCAACAGGCACGCGGTTTTTTAATCGGAGCTACGTCTGGACGTACCACCTTAAATGGAGAAGGATTACAACATGCAGATGGACATAGTCATATTCAATCTTTAGTCATTCCAAACTGTATTTCATATGATCCAACATATTCATACGAACTTGCTGTAATTATACAAAATGGACTAAATCGTATGTATGGAATAAATCCTGAAAATATTTTTTATTATATTACTACTTTAAATGAAAATTATCATATGCCTTCGATGCCACATGGAGTAGAAGAAGGAATTTGTAAGGGTATATATAAATTAGAATCTTTATTATCTGGAACAAAAAAAGTGCAACTCATTGGATCGGGAGCAATACTCAGACAAATAAGAATTGCAGCAAAAATTTTATGCGAAGAATATAATATTACCGTTGACGTATATAGTGCAACATCTTTTACAGAAATAGCACGTAATGGACAGGATTGTATGAGATGGAATACATTAAATCCAACAAAAAAACCACGTGTACCATATATCAGTCAAATTATGAATTCTAGTCCCATTATTGCATCTACTGATTATATTAAATTATTTGCAGAACAAATTAGAAATTTTCTTCCATCAAATATTTTTAAAGCATTGGGTACTGACGGATTTGGACGTTCTGATAGTCGAGATAATTTACGTAGATATTTTGAAATTAATGCAGAATATATTGTCGTTACTGCCTTAAGCGCTTTATATGAGGAAAAAAGCATCAAAGTAGAAATTGTTACAAAAGCAATTAAAAAATTTAATATTGATGTTGATAAAATTAATCCGCGTTTAGTTTAATAAAGGATGAAAAATGAACAGTGTAATCAAAATTCCAGATATTGGGGTAGAAGATGCAGAAGTTACAGAAATACTAGCAAGTATCGGAGAAAAAATTAAAATTGAACAGCCTTTAATTACAATTGAAGGAGATAAAGCATCTATGCAGGTACCTGCTCCTATATCAGGAATTTTAAAAAAAATTATGATAAAAATTGGAGACAGGGTATCTACTGATCAAGAAATTATGATATTCGAAAAAAATAGTGAAAAAAACTCAGTTTTTAATGAAAAATTAAAAAAATCTAAAAATAAACCTGTTAAATCTGAAAAAAACATACAAAAAATATATTCGAATATGTTAGGAATATTAGAAGATTCAAAAATTTTAGATGTATTAGTTTCTGAAAAAGATAGTTTAAAAATTCAATGTCCTGTTTTAATAATTCAAAATACTCGAGGTATGAAAAAAATTACATCATCTATAACTGGAAAAATACAGACTATTTACGTAAAAATTGGTGATAAAATTGATTCTAGTACATTGCTTTACTCTATTTACTCCGATGATGTTTCTTTAATAAACAAAAATACATGCAACAAGGATTTATCAAAAACAGATATATTACAAAAAATTTATAATATATATGCTAGCCCACTAATACGACGTATTGCATTAAAATACAGTATTGATCTATCTAAAATAGATGGTAGTGGTCGTAAAGGAAGAATTACACGAATAGATCTTGATAAATATATTTATGATTATAAAAATCTTCAATTAAATAAAAATATAGAAAATAATAGTTTACATCTAGAAGAATCTAAATATGAAATATATGGAAAAATAAAAATTCAAGAATTAACAAAAATAAAAAAAATTTCTGGCAATAATTTATTAAAAAATTGGACAACCGTACCGCATATCACACAATTTGATCATGCAGACATCAATGAATTAGAAATTTTTAGAAAAAAACAAAATAAAATACTACAAGAAAAAAATGAGATAAAAATTACAATATTAGCTTTTATTATTAAAGCTGTTATTGCAACGTTAAAAGTATATCCACAGTTTAACAGTTCTTTATCTAGTGATGGAAAACGAATAATTTTAAAAAAATATTTTAATATCGGAATAGCAGTAAATACTCAACACGGATTAATGGTTCCAATCATTTTTAATGCAGATACAAAAGGAATTATCGATCTTTCACAAGAATTATTTTTTATCGCTAAAAAAGCTAGATTAGGAAAACTATCCGGAAAAGATATGCAAGGTGGATGTTTTACGATATCTAATTTAGGAGGAATTGGAGGCAAAGAATTTACTCCTATTATTAATGTTCCAGAAGTAGCAATTCTAGGAATTTCAAGATCTAATATACAAGCAATTTGGGATGGAAATAATTTTATTCCAAAATTAATGCTACCATTATCTTTATCTTATGATCATAGAGTAATTGATGGCGTTGAAGGTGCCCAATTTATCCAACATTTAACAACTATCATATCAGATATCAGATCATTAATATTATGAAACATTTTTAATAAAACTAATTTTTAATATAAATTAAGGTAAATATGAAAAACAATATTATCAATACTCAAGTTGCTGTTCTTGGATCTGGACCAAGTGGATATTCTGCCGCATTTCGTTGTGCAGATTTAGGATTAAAAACCGTTTTAATTGAGCAATTTTCTTCCTTAGGGGGTGTTTGTTTAAATGTGGGATGTATTCCATCAAAATCTTTATTACATATTGCACAAACTTTAAATGATGCATATAAACTA
>JAVBJL010000009.1:5135-167083 GCA_030827005.1 Wigglesworthia glossinidia
AACTAAAAAATTCAGGGATATTTTTTAAAAATCCTAAAATCGATTTATTTCAAATGCGTAAATGGCAATCTGAGATTATTTTAAAACTTACTAGTGGCTTAAAATCTATGGCAAATGCTAGAAAAGTGCAAATTATCCATGGTTATGGAAAATTTATAAATCCTCATGCATTAAACATAAAAAATAATGAAACTGAAATTACATTGAATTTTGATCACGCTATTGTCGCTGTAGGATCGCAACCAATAAAGCAAACATTTATTCCTGAATCACATGAAAAAATTTGGGATTCTACAGATGCTCTAAAAATTAATTTTATTCCAAAAAAATTACTAATTGTTGGAGGAGGTGTCATTGGTTTAGAAATGGCAACCGTCTATCATGCTTTCGGTTCAGAAGTATATATCTCCGAAATATCCGATCAAATTATTTCCTCAGTAGATTTGGATATAATAGAATATTTCTGTAAAGATGTAAAAAATAAGTTTAATATTATGTTAAACACTAAAATTAATAATTTAAATCTTATAGGGAATGATATAAGTGTAGATTTATATAATACTAAAAACTCTAAAGCTCAAACCATATTATTTGATGCCATACTATTTTCAATAGGTCGCAATTCAAATGGAAAATTAATTAATATTCAAGATATTGGAGTAAATATAGATCAACACGGATATATTCCAGTAGATAATCAAATGCGTACTAGCATTCCACATATTTTTGCGATTGGAGACGTTGTCGGTCAACCTATGTTAGCCCATAAAGGTATGTATCAAGCTCATGTGGCAGCAGAAGTTATTTATGGAAAAAAACATTATTTTGATCCTCGAATCATTCCTTCAGTTGCATATACTAATCCAGAAATTTCTTGGGTTGGCATTACAGAAAAAGAAGCAATAAAAAATAATTTACCATATGAATCCTCAATATTTCCATGGAATGCTCTTGGAAGAGCAGTTGCTTCTGGGTATCATAATGGAATAACAAAACTGATTTTTAATAAAAATACAAAAAAAATTATCGGAGGTTCTATAGTTGGTCATAATAGCAGCGAACTTCTTGGAGAAATTAGTTTAGCAATTGAAATGGGCTGTGAAGCCGAGGATATTGCTTTAACAATCCATGCACATCCTACATTATACGAATCTATAAGCAGAGCGTCTGAAATATTTTCTGGAACTATCACTGATTTTGTAAATAAAAAAAATAAAAAATAAATTTTAATTTAAGCATATTAAAAAAAATTAAAACTTTTGGAAGTTCTTAAATTGCTATTTCGGCGCTTATTTTTGGATGAAAACGATAGTTTATTAAATTAAAATTTCTAAATTTATAATTTAATAAAGACTTTGGTTTTTGAATCAATAAAATTTTAGGTGATTCAAATGGAGTTCTTTTTACTTGTATACTGGCCTGTTTTATATGATTACTATATAAATGCACATCTCCTCCTGTCCAAATTAATTCTCCAACTTGTAATTCGCATTGCTGTGCAAACATATGCGTTAATAAAGCATAACTAGCAAGATTAAAAGGTAATCCAAGAAAAATATCGCATGATCTTTGATATACTTGACATGATAAGGTTTGATTTACAACATAAAATTGAAATAATATATGACACGGAGGAAGAGACATGAATTTTAAATCCCCAACATTCCAGGCAGAAATTAATATTCTTCTAGATTCCGGAGTGTTTTTCAATTGATTTACGGCAGTTAAAATTTGGTCGATAGTAGAATTATTATAAGTCTTCCAGTATCTCCACTGCTTACCATATATTGGTCCAAGATCTCCTTTTTTGTCAGCCCAGTGATTCCAAATAGATATTTTATGTTTTTTTAAGTAAGATATATTTGTATTGCCACTTAAAAACCAAAGTAATTCGTATACTATTGATTTAAAATGACAATGTTTTGTTGTTAATAAAGGAAATCCATTTTTTAAATTTATTCGCATCTGATAACCAAAAATAGACAATGTTCCAATTTTAGTGCGATCTTGTTTTGGAATACCATGACGTAAGATAAAATGTAATAAATCTAAATATTGTTTCATATAATTTCAATTCTTTTTAATACGACAATATGAGTATATAATTAAAATTATTCCTATTAAAATCATAGGAAACGATAATATTTGTCCTAAACTTATATAATCAAATAAAAACCCTATCTGTGGATCTGGCTGTCGAAAGCACTCTGCTATTATTCTAAAAATACCGTATAATAATAAAAATAATCCAGATAAATAACCTGTAGGCATACATTTTTTAACAAAAAAATTAAGAATTATAAACAATAATATCCCTTCTAAAAACATTTCGTATATTTGTGACATATGTCTAGGTAGTACATGGTATTGATCAAAAATAGATTGCCATTGAGGATTTTCTTGAAGTAATTTAATATCTTCTGATTGTGAATTAGGAAATAGCATAGTTAGACAAAAAGATGTATTTACTCTGCCCCATAACTCACCATTAATAAAATTTCCTATTCTACCAGCTCCTAATCCAAATGGCACTAGAGGTACAAAAAAATCAGTAATTTTAAAAAATTGATATTTATAAAGTTTTGAAAAATAGTATATAGAACAGGTTGCTCCAATTAATCCACCGTGAAATGACATGCCGCCTTCCCATATTTTAAATATATAATATGGATCTAAAATTAATGTATCCATTTTATATAATAATACGTATCCAAGTCTTCCTCCAATCACTGCATTTAAAAAAGAATAATATAATATATTTTCTATCTTTTTTTTATTTAAGCAAATAAGATGCACTCGTTTTATTGCACTCCACATGATAAAATAAAAACTTATTAAATACATAATACCATACCAATGAATGGAGAATATTCCGATAGAAAAAAGTATAGGATTATATTGAGGAAATATTAAATAACAATTTTGCATATCAATTTTTATTTTTTTTCAATATTTTATAATCAAATTTTACTTATTAGTAATATATAATATTTATTTGAATTTAAGTAAAAAATTAAAAAAATCCTGATTTTTTTCTATGAAACTTTATTTTATTTAATCATATATTAATGTATTTTATAGATATAAAATACTATACTAATAAATACAAATAAATCTTTAAACAACAAATTAATTAAAAAATTTTTTATGAAACCAATTTATCAAATATTATCTATTTCTGGCACTGATCCAAGCGGAGGTGCTGGAATGCAAGCAGATTTAAAAACATTTGCAGCATTAGGAGCTTATGGCGCTTCTGTTATAACTGCAGTAGTAGCTCAAAATACTTTAGGAATACAAAAAATTTTTTCTGTTTCAGAAGAATGCATAAAATACCAAATTAATTCTATTATTAATGATTTAAAAATTGATGCAATTAAAATTGGAATGATTTTGACATCCGATATTATTTATATAATTTCCGAAATACTTAAAAAATTTTCTATACCTTGGGTCGTACTAGATCCAGTAATCTTCGCAAAAGATGGGTCTAGATTATTAAATGAAGAATCAGAAGATGTTTTAAAAAATATACTTATCCCATTAGCATCAATTATTACACCAAATTTATTAGAAGCAGGACTTTTATTAGGAAGTTCTACAGCGTGTAATGAACAAGAAATGAAAATTCAAGGAAAAGCACTTTTAAAATATGGATGCAAATATGTTTTAATGAAAGGAGGTCATTTAAATACTAAAAATAGTCCAGATTGGTTAATTAGTAAAAATGCTGAAATTAGATTTAATTCGACTAGGATTGCAACTAATAACACCCATGGTACAGGTTGTACACTATCGGCTGCTTTAGCAGCTTTACGTCCAAAATGTAACAGCTGGGAAGTGACCGTAAAATTAGCAAAAAATTGGTTATACGGTGCTATATTAAATGCAGATCAATTAAATATTGGAAGTGGAAAAGGTCCATTAAATCACTTTTATGAAATTTGGCAATAATAAAATGCCGATTTATAATGGTAAAAATTGAAGTAAAATTTTATTATATATTAAAACTTAATATTATTAGTGATTTGTAAAAACTCATTTCTTAAATTTGATTTATTTTGAAAAACACCACCACAAGCTAAAGTCTGTGCATTACTTTCAGAATCCCTAACACCTCGTGCTTGAACACAAAAATGACGAGCAATAATAGAAACTGCTACATTATTTGTATTAAGTAAAATCTGTAAAGCTATTAAAATTTGATGCGTAAGTCGTTCTTGTATTTGAGGTCGTTTAGAAAAAAAATTTACAATACGATTAATTTTAGATAAACCAATTAAAAATTTTTTAGGAACATAAGCAACTGTAGCTCTTCCTTCAAAAATTAAAAAATGATGCTCACATATGCTATGTAAAATTATATTATTCATTGTAATCATTTCATTAATTTCTTTTGTATTTTTTATAACAGTAATTTTTGGAAAATTCATATAATCTAATCCAGAAAAAATTTCTTCTACATACATACGTGCAATACGTGATGGTGTTTGAGAAAGACTGTCATTATCTAAATTTAGATTTAAAATTTTCATAATTTTTTTAATATATGTAGTAATTAATATTTTTTTATTTTTTTTATTCTTCATATAATTAGAAAAAGGGGTTTCTAGTCCTTTAGAGATTAAAGCATTTTTTACTTGCATTGCTTCTTTTGTAAATTTTGACATATACTTCTCAATTAGATTTAATGTCGAATTAGTTTGTTTTTGAATTCAGTTGATATTTAATTATAATTAAAATTATATGTAAAAATATAAAACATCAATTTTTTTAATATATATTAAAATATTTTATTTAAAATATTTACGAATTAATAAATGATTATTTAAAAAATATAGTTATCATATTTAAAAAAGCGAAAAATAAGTTGAAATATTTATCATATTCTAACTCCAGAAGAATCGAGTAATAATGAAGTTTTATCAATTTTTTCCCAAGGAAAATGCTTCCTACTAAAATGCCCATATACTGCAGTTTCTCTATAAATAGGTTTAAGTAAGTCTAGCATTGTAATAATTCCGTGAGGACGTAGATCAAAATGTTTATTAATTAATTGAATTAATTTTTTATTAGAAATTTTTTGAGTTCCGAATGTATCTATGGATATAGAAAGTGGCTTAGATACACCGATTGCATAAGAAATCTGAATTTCACAACGTTTAGCTAATCCTGAAGCAACAATATTTTTTGCTATATATCTTAAGGCGTAAGTTGCAGAACGGTCTACTTTAGATGGGTCTTTTCCGGAAAGAGATCCCCCTCCATGACGTGCCATCCCTCCATATGTATCTACCATAATTTTTCTTCCAGTTAATCCGCAATCTCCCATTGGACCACCAATTACAAATCTTCCGGTAGGATTAATAAAATATTTTGTTTTTTTTGTTAACCATTTCTTTGGTAACACCGGTTGAATGATTTCTTCCATAATACCTGATCTTAAATCAGAAATTTTTACATCTTCAGAATGTTGTGTAGAAAACACCACGGTATCAATTCCAATGATTTTTTTATTTTCGTATATAAATGTTAATTGGCTTTTAGCATCTGGTCTTAACCATGGTAAAATATTATTTTTTCTTACCTTAGATTGTTGGATCATTAACTTATTTGCATAAGTAATTGGTGCTGGCATAAATATTTCAGTTTCATTAGTAGCATATCCAAAAATTATTCCTTGATCTCCTGCCCCTTGATGTACAGTGTTAAATTTATTTAATCCAATTGCGATGTCTTTTGATTGCTTACTAATATTATTTAATATAGCACAAGAATTTCCGTCGAATCCCGTATTTGTATGAGTATATCCAATCTCTCGAATTGTATTTCGTACTAACTCTTCAATATCAATTTTTGCATGAGTATTAATTTCGCCTCCAATTAAAACCATACCAGTTTTTACATATGTTTCGCATGCAACACGTGCTTGTGAATCTTGTGTTAAAATAGCATCTAAAATTGTGTCAGAAATTTGATCTGCTATTTTATCGGGATGTCCTTCTGACACAGATTCAGATGTAAATAATGATTGGTCCACATGATATCCTTTATTTTTTTACTAAATTTTAAAAATTTTTTTGATGTATAATATATTAAATTTAAGTTTACTATACAATGAATGAAAAAAATATTATTTTATACTATTAAATTAATACTAGCAACTTTTAATTTTACAAATTAATCTAAAAATTAAAATATTTTTTTGTATATATAGCAATCAATATTTATTGAATTAATTTCAATTAAAATTTAAAATTTTTTATTTGATTTATTAAAAAAAATAAAAGTGTTATTAAATAAATAACTTAATTTGTATATAACATTTATGTATCAATAATTTTTATTTAAAAAAATTTTAAATTATGCAAAAATTATGCCTCAAAATATCATGAAAGATATAAAATCTGAATATGTATTGATCTTTTAAAGTAAAATATTTTTTATAAAACGTTATCATTATTAATGAAAAATTATAAATTAAATATTTATTTTAATTCTATTATTAGATGAAATTTTTTATTAATCTTTAAACAATATTTAATGATGATATAAAATTCAAAAAAATTAATATTTAAATATTAATGACAAAAATCTAAGAAATATTTAGTATTGACTTAAAAATCATTTTTATTTAAGAATATGCGTTTAAACATACCAACTTATTTTACTTTATTTCGCTTAAGTATTATACCATTATTTATTATTGTATTTTACCTACCATTTAAAAATGCTCCATTTTATTCTGCCATCATTTTTATATTGGCAGCTCTTACAGATTGGTTTGACGGATTTTTAGCACGTCGTTTAAATCAAACCACTTGTTTTGGCGCTTTTCTTGATCCGGTTGTAGATAAAATTATAGTAGTAATTGGATTAATATTAATTATTGAATATTTTCATTCTTTTTGGATTACTTTGCCGTCATCTATTATGATTACAAGAGAAATTATTATTGCTTCTTTAAGAGAATGGATGGCAGAACTAGGGAAAAATAATATTCTTACAGTTTCTGTTTTAGGAAAGTTGAAAACTAGTATACAAATGTTAGCAATTTTTGCGCTTCTCTGGAAAGAAACGCACATTATTATAATTATTGGCACACTAGCGTTATATACAGCTGCGATTTTAGCATTTTGGTCTATGTTAAAGTACTTTTATATTGCTTGGAGAAATTTATTTGAAAATTGAAATTATCCTTGATGATTTACGTTTATTAAGTCATAATAATTCTATTATACTCCCATATCTAAATAAATTAGCGGAAGTAGCTCAGAGGAAGAGCATAACCTTGCCAAGGTTAGGGTCGCGAGTTCAAGTCTCGTCTTCCGCTGACATAACAACTAATAAAATTGACAAGAATTCGTTATATTTTTAAAATCAAGGCGCGTTGGCAGAATGGTGTATGCAGTGGATTGCAAATCCATTAATCTCGGTTCAATTCCGAGACGCGCCTAATTTTAAACTTTATAGGCCCAGGTGGTGAAATCGGTAGACACAAGGGACTTAAAATCCCTCGGCTCTTTGCTATGCGGGTTCGAGTCCCGCCTTGGGCAAAAATTTTAATTCAATAAATTTAAGATTTTAATTAAAATATTAATAAAAAATTTTTTTTATTTACAAATAAAATCATAAAATTTTTTTTCCATTCCAACGATTTGTAAGGTCTTCCGAAATATTTAAATGGAATTGATCTAAAATTCTAATTATAGTGTGATTTAAAATATCATTAATTGTTTTAGGGTTATTATAAAAAGCAGGAACTGGCGGCATAATAATAGCCCCAATTTTAGACACACGCATCATTAATTCTAAGTGCCCTATATGCAACGGAGTTTCTCTGATAGCAAGAACCAATGTTCTTTTTTCTTTTAATACAACATCCGCTGCACGTATTAATAGTGAATCATTATAACTATTTGCAATTCCAGACAATGTTTTTATTGTACAGGGAATAACTATCATTCCTATTGTTTTATATGATCCAGAACTAATATTAGCAGAAATATCGTTAGTATTATGTATAATATTAGCCATTTTTTGAACTTCTTTTACAGATAAATTTGTTTCTAAAAACAATGTTTTTTTAGCTGATTTAGTAAGTACCAAATGTACAACGATATTTTTCATAACTTTTAAAGTTTTTAATAAATGAATTCCATAGACAATTCCACTTGCACCGCTAATTCCAACGATTAGATTTTGCATATTTAAAAAAGATACAATTTTATTGCGACATTTTATCATATAAAGTATTTTTAATGAAATTAATACTTTTCAAAATCGTTTTTAATTGGATAAATCCCGTTAAATATAGATGATTCAAAATTTTTAATTCTAGGATTATATTTTTTTAGTTGATCTTCTAAATCCTGTAAATTTTGAAAAATTAGAGCATCTGCTCCAATTGTGATACGAATTTCATTTAATGATTTTTGATATGCAATAAGTTCGGAAGAATTAGGAATATCAATTCCGTAAAGATTAGGAAATCGAATTTCTGGTGCAGCAGATGCTAAATATACATTGATCGCACCTGCATCACGTGCCATTTCTACAATTTGTCGTGATGTATTTCCGCGAACAATTGAATCATCTACTAATAATACTTTTTTTTTATAAAATTCAGCTTTATTAACGTTAAATTTGTAGCGTATCGATCTTTTTCTTATATTTGGATTAGATATAATAAAAGTACGTCCTACATATCTATTTTTTACAAAACCTTGACGATAAGGTTTGTTTAAGATTCTAGCGATTTCTAATGCAGTATCACAGGATGTTTCTGGAATAGGAATAACGGCGTCAATTTTAAGATTTTTCCATTCTTTAGATATTTTTTTTCCTAAAATTTGACCCATTTGCATTCTTGCAGTATATACTGATATTTTATCAATAATTGAATCTGGTCTAGCAAAATAAATATATTCAAATAAACATGGACAAGATTCAGATTTTATAGAACATTGCTTAGTCATTAATTTTCCAGAATAAGTTAAAAATATACCTTCTCCTGGAGCCACATCTCTTAAGTGTTTAAATCCTAATATATCTAATGCTACACTTTCAGATGCAATAATATATTCAGTTTTTTTAAGATTTATTTTACGTTCTCCGATAAATAAAGGACGAATCCCATTGGGATCTCTAAAAGCAAATAGTCCATGTCCAATAATCATTCCTACACAAGAATATGCTCCTTTAACTCTCTGATGTGTTTTAGAAATTGCAGAAAAAATATTTTCAGATTGTATAGGATAATTTTGAAATTGATCTAATTCAGATGCAAAAATATTTAATAATACTTCTGAATCAGAAGCAGTGTTCATATGACGTCTTTGAGTTTCAAATAATTGTTTTCTGAGTTGATTTGTATTTATTAAGTTTCCATTATGTGCTAGAGTGATTCCGAATGGAGAATTTACATAAAATGGTTGTACTTCATATATATTGTTTTTTCCTGAAGTAGGATAACGCACATGACCAATTCCGATACTACCTTGAAGTTTACCTATATCGTGCGATTTGAATACATCTCTTACTAATCCGCTAGATTTATGCATACGAAAAAAATTATATTGATCCATGGTGGTTATGCCCGCTGCATCTTGCCCTCGATGCTGCAATACCGTTAAAGCATCGTATATAGATTGAGCAATTGAATGAGATCCTACAATCCCAACAACACCGCACATATGATTTCCTTTTAAAATGAATTTTTATTGATAAATACTTGTTATAAAACTTATATATTTTCCTAAAATTTTCACAAACCATAAAATTATATAATTAAAATAAGGAATAAGCTTTGAATTAGTCCAGTAAATACTACTTGAACATTTTGTAAAAGCTTTTAAAAAAAATAAAAATATTGATACTATTAAAATACCACGAAAAATTCCAAAAAAAATTCCTAAAAATTTATTGAAAAAAGATAATCCAATTTTATTAATGAAAATATTTAAATAATTACTAAGTACAGATCCCATGATTAATATAAATAAAAATATTAAGAAAATAGATAATACATTTCGAATAATTTTTTCTTCGAAAAATACAAAAAGATTAGAAAATATATTATAATATCGACTGGATAACACAATTGCTATTATCCATACAATTAAAGAAAATAATTCGTTAATAAATCCTCTAATGAAACTAATTAAGCTAGAAAATATAATAATGCTAGCGATAAAATAATCGGTAGCAATCATAATTAAATTCCTTGTTTTTAAAATAACTATAGATTATATAAAATTTTATTTAAATAAATTAAATAATTTATTTAAAATTCTTAAATAAATCTAAATAATTTGATTAAATTGCTTAAATGTTATAATTTTTTATTTATTTTTCTATTTAAAATTGAAGATATAGTATAAAATGATCCAAAAACTAATATACAATCGTTTTTTTTTACTTTCTTTATTGCCTGCTCCCAGGCACTTTTAACGTTTTCAAATTTTTCTATTCTACTCTTTTTTTCACATAAATGTACTGATAGTTCTTCATTTTTAGCGCCTCTAGGATACTCTAATAAAGAGACGCAGTACCATACATCAATAATATTTAAAAAATATTTTAGTGTATTCTTAATGTCTTTATCACGTAACATACCTACAATAGCATATAAAAAATTGATATTTTTTTTAATCTTTTTCATTTTTTTTGATAAAAAACTAGCCGCATGAGGATTATGAGCTACATCTAAAATAATTAATGGTTTTTTATTAATAATTTGAAATCTCCCGATTAGAGTGGTTTTTAATCCTTGTATAATTGATTGATATGATATAAAATATGGTAGAGATTGAATTACTGCCAATGCAGTTGCTGCATTTTTTACCGAAAGATTTGGATACGGTAGATTTATTGTGCATTTTTGATCTTTCCACATCCAAAATGTAGAATATTTCTTCCAAAACCAATGAATATTACAAAAATACGGTATTGCTTTATGAATTTGAGCGGCATATCTTAATTTAAACGAATTTTTTACGTCTCCAAAAATTGCTATTTTTCCAGAACGAAAAATACCGGATTTTTCTTTTGCTATTTGATCGTATGTACCTCCTAAAATTTGTGTATGTTCTAGTGCAACATTTGTAATTACAGAAATATTGGAATTAACGATATTAGTAGCATCTAAACTTCCTCCTAAACCTACTTCTAAAATGACAACATCTAATTTTAAATATTTAAAAATCCACAAAGCCACCAAGGTACTGAATTCGAAATAACTGATGGATATTTTCCCTCTTATTTTATTAATATAAGATATCGCTAATATACAAATTTCATTTGAAATAGGCAATCCTTGCACACGAATACGTTCATTATATTTTAATAAATGCGGAGAGCTATATACTCCAACAGTTTTCTTGCTATTTAATAGTATAGCTTCTATTAAACGACAAGTACTTCCTTTTCCATTAGTTCCTCCGACAATAATAGCGATTGGAGCTGGTTGTAGTAAACCTAAATTTGAAGCGATATGATATATTGCATCTAACCTAAAATCCATTTCTTTATAATGTATGTTTTCGATATACTTTATCCAATCTGAAATTTTAGAATAATTATTTGGTATAAATATATATTTCATGATGTGATATATAAAAATTATTTAATTAGGAATTAATATTTGGTTCTGGTTGATTGGTAATTTTCGCTAATATTTTTGCAAGTGAATTACGCATTTTAGGTCTTCTGATAATCAAATCAATTGCTCCTTTTTGAATTAAAAATTCACTTTTTTGAAAATTAGATGGCAATTTTTCTTTTACAGTTTGTGCAATTACACGTGGGCCAGCAAATCCTATTAGAGCTTTTGGTTCTGCAACGTTTAAATCTCCTAACATTGCTATACTTGCGGAAACCCCCCCCATGCTAGGATCGGTTAATACAGATATATATGGAATGCCATGTTGTTGTAATTTGCCTAATGCTGCACTTGTTTTAGCCATTTGCATTAAAGAAATTAACGCTTCCTGTATGCGCGCTCCTCCACTTGAAGAAAAACATATCATTGGACAATTTTGTTTTATTGCTTGATTAACACCTTTTACAAATCGAGCTCCAACGACAGCTGACATAGACCCTCCAATAAAAGAAAATTCAAATGCTGCAGCAATGACTGGCATACTGTATAGGGTCCCTTGCATGACTATTATGGCATCTTTTTCTTGTGTTTCTTTTTGAGCAGAATTTAATCGATCTTTGTATTTTTTTGTATCTTTAAATTTCAGAATATCTTTTGGTTCTAATTCTTGTCCAATTTCTACTATATTATCCTGATCTAAAAAACTTTTTAATCTTTTTCTCGCTGTTATTCTCATGTGAAAATCGCATTTTGGACATACTTCTAGGTTTCGTTCTAGATCTAATCGATATAGCATTTGGTTGCAATTGGAGCATTTTGTCCACAACCCTTCTGGAATGTTAGTTTTTTTTATAATTGTATGTTTTTTTAAGATACGTTCAATCCAGCTCATATAAAATTATATAATTATATTTAATATTTTTGTTTTAAAATTTTGTTAATTTAAGATTAATTAATTTTTTAAATTAACACATGTATTTTAATCTTTAATAAGATAACTTAATTCATAAATTTTTTAAATAAAAACTGATTAAAAAAAGAAATTTCAAGATTTACACGAGGAATTTTAAAATTTGTTGGATAACGTACTTCGACTAGATATAATCCTTGTGGTGGAGTTTTTGGGCCAGATAGCTTTCTATTTTTTAATTTTAATAATTCAGATATCCAAAATTCAGATTTATCGCCTTTTCCAATTTGAATTAAAGTTCCTACAATATTTCTTACCATATTATAAACAAATGAATTAGCACGGATATCAATATAAATATATTTTCCACTTTTGTAAACTTGAATATTATATATAATGCGATAAGCTGTTTTTGATTGACATTTTTTACTCCTAAAAGAAGTAAAGTCATGTTTTCCTATTAGTTGTTTTGCTGCATTTTTCATCTTATTTATATTTAATGGAGAAAATATTGTAGTAAAATATTCTTGAAATATTCCGGGACGTATAGTGTGGTTGTATATTAAATATACATATCTTCTAGACGTCGCACTATGTCTCGCGTGAAAATTATTTTTTACTGGAATAATCCATATCATGGAGATATCACGAGGAAGATACGTGTTCATTCCTAAAACCCATTGACGGTAAGAACGTATAATATGTGTATAAAAATGTATAACTTGAAAAATAGCGTGCACTTTAGCGTCGGTTCTTCCAGAACAATATGTTAAAATTTTATTTCCGGAAAATTTCATTAATGCGTTTTCAATTTCCACTTGAATACTAGTATTTTCTTTTTGTACTTGCCATCCACAGTACCTGCTTCCATTATATTCAAATCCAGCAGCAAATTTTTGCATAATTTTAAATATTGAATTTAGTTTATATTAATAAATTTTTATTGAATAATTTTTATGAAATATGAAATATTTCAAGCATTTTATACTCATTTTTTTTCATGTATAGAATTAAATCCTATTTTTTTTAAAACTGAGGAAAAATATAAATTATTCGTTTTTACTCTTATAGAAGACCATTCACGACGATGTCGATAAAATTCACGTAATTTATCAAAATTATTTTTTTTATTAATATAACTTCTAAACTGATTATCGTCATATAAAATATTATTAATTAAATTAGATAATAAGTAAATTTTTGATTGAGTATATTTTCCAAACAAAGATATATGATCTATATCAGATTTATAAAATTCGTCAAATATCAAAGATATTGGTTTTAATTTTATTTTTTTTCCTAAAAATTTACATAGTTTATTAAATATTACAAGTATACTTCTAATTTTTCCTTCAATACTATGTCCTGCTATATGTGGAGTTCCTATATCAATACGAGATAGTAGTTCTAAACATATTAAAGGTTCATTTTCCCAAACATCTAAAACAACTTTAATTGGCTTACCTAAACGTAAAATATTTAATAAGGCTAAATTATCAATAACAGATCCTCGAGAAGTATTTATTAATATACAATTATCTGGTAATTTTAATAGAATTTTTTCATCAATTAAATGTTTAGTTGGATATAATCCATGCGTAGTTAATGGAACATGTAGTGTTAAAATATCTGAATTTTTTATAAGAGTATCTAATGATGTCCAAGTGTAACGGCATGAGTCTACTTTTACAAAAGGATCATATAATAATGTTTTAATACCAAGAGCATGTAGTTTTTTATTTAAACATGTACCGATATTACCCATTCCGATAATTCCTACTGTTTTTTTAATTAAAAAAAATTTGTCCCGTTCAGCTAAGTATAATAAGCTTGATAATACATATTCTGCAACAGAAATAGAGTTACATCCTGGAGAAAAATGAAAATTTATTTGCTTTTTTTTTAAGCTAATAAGATCGACGTGGTCAATTCCAGAAGTTGCACTTCCAATAAATTTTATCTGAGTATTTTTTATTAAATCTTCAGTGATATTTGTTGTAGATTTAATAATTAAAATATCAATATTTTTTAATTTTGATTTGATAATGCTACGTCCATCAATTAATTTTGTAATACCAAGTTTTTCAAACCAATTTAAAAAAAAAGAAAGATTTTTATCAATTAAAATATTCATATTTTATATGATAGATATTAATTAATTAAAATTTTTTTATTTATAGAATATAATATATATTTTTTGTTAAAAGTAAATATTATTTGCATGTAAAATAATAGTACTATTTATTTTTATATTATACTCAATATAATTACTGAAATTTTTTTATTTTTTTTGGCAATACAGATAGTGGATTAACTTTTTTTCCTTGATGTCGTATTTCAAAATATAATTTTATTTCATTTGTATTAGAATGTCCCATTGTAGATATTTTTTGTCCAGATTTTACTTGCTGTTTGTTATGTACTAATAAAATATTATTATATGCATATATACTAAGATAATTGTTTTTATGTTTTAAAATAATCAAATTTCCATACCCTTTTATTTTATTTCCAACATAAACTACTGTCCCGTCACAAGCGGCTAAAACGGGTTCATTGTATATTCCAAGTATATATAAGTTTTTATTTTGAGAATTCATGATAATTTTTCCATTTGCAGGCCATACCCAAAAAATAGATTTATTAGTATTATATTGTTTTTTAGTATTTTTTTTTTCTTGATTTTTAGCGTATAATTTTTTTTTTCAATTAAATCAGATACTAAATTTTTTAGAATAAGTTTTTGATTAGAATTTTTTTGATTTTTTTGTATATAATAAAAAAAAATTTTTTTTTTATTTTTTAATATTAATGAATAATTTTTAATTTTAATTGAATAAAAAATAAAAAATTTTTTTTTAATATATTTGGAGTATTTGATTGCTTTATTTTTATATAATAAACAGTATTATTTATATATTTATAGTATTGTTTTAAACAATTTTTTTTTTCATCGATCTTTTTTAAAGTAAAAAATATATTTTTAAAATATGTATTTTTTATTAAATCATAATAAATATGTAATGGTTTAATGAAAAAACTGATATTTAAAAGTAAAAAAAATAATAATTTATAATTAAAAAAAAGCATATTTTATAGCCTATAAAATAAATAATGCGATTAATTTTTTTAATAAAATGTTGAATTCTTAAATATTTTGTATTAATTTACCTTACCAAGGGATGCACATAATATAAAGAACTAGTTATATATTTATATCAAACCAATTAGAAACCGTTTCTATTTCTCCATGAGATGTCAAGTCTAAAGATAATGGGGTAACTGAAATATAGCCATTTTGGATGGCATAAAAATCAGTTTTAGAAGATTTTTTATAAATCTTTGAATTTTTTCCTATCCAAAAAATTTTGTTATTTTTTGGATTTTTTTGTTTTATCACTTTATGTTTTGTAGTATGCTTGCCAAGTTTAGTAATTTTAAATCCTCTAATATTTTTCAGAGGAAGATCCGGTATATTGATATTAAATATGTATCTTTTTTTGAATGGATTCTTGAAAAAAGCACCCAATAATCTATATGTAATTTTAACGGCACTACTAATATGACGTCGTCCGTCTAATGATATTGCAAAAGAAGAATACTTTAATTCACGTCCTTCACGAGCCGCAGCTATAGTTCCAGAATAAAAAATATCATCCCCCAGGTTTGATCCTAAATTGATTCCTGAAATGATAAAATCTGGTTTAGGATTCATAAAAACATTAATACCTAAATATGCGCAATCTGCTGGAGTTCCAGAGATAACAGTAATATCTCCATTAGAAAAACGATGAATACTTAATGGAGAATTGACTGTAAGAGCGTTAGATATGCCGCTTCGGTCATAATTTGGAGCAATTACTTGTACATTGAAAGTTTTTTTTAATTTTTTTGCTAAGTTTTGTAATCCGGGAGAATAAATGCCATCGTCATTACTTAATAATATATTCATTTTTAATAAAAACAATTAAAATTTTATTTAAATTTTTAAAGATTAAAATGATAATATCTTATACTAACTGTTATAAAATATTAACGGAATTAAGATGATAAAATATCGCTTCTAGTTTATCAATCATAGAAAGTTGTGCGCATCTTAACCAATTTCTTGGGTCATAAAATTTTTTATTTGGAGAGTCACTCCCCTCGGGATTACCAAGTTGTGTATACAGGTAATTTTTATTTTTTTTATAAAAATCTAATATTCCTTTCCAAGTGGCCCATTGAGTATCTGTATCGATATTTATTTTGACAATGCCATACTTGATTGCACGTTTAATATCTTTGATATCTGATCCCGACCCGCCGTGAAACACAAGATTCAAAGGGTTATGAGGTAATCCAAATTTTTTAGCAACACATTGTTGTGAAAATTTTAAGATTTCTGGTTTTAATTTAATATTTCCAAACCGATACACACCATGACAGTTTCCGAAAGATGCTGCAATAATGAAATTATTTCCAATTTTTATTAAATTTTCGTATGCATATACTACATCTTCGGGTTTAGTATATAACTTAGAGCGATGTAAATTTTGGTTATTTATACCGTCTTCTTCTCCACCAGTGCATCCTAATTCAATTTCGAGCATCATATTTAATGGAGATATATTGGTTAAATACATACTGCTAATATTAATATTTTCTTTTAAATTTTCTGCAGATAAGTCAATCATATGAGATGAAAATAAAGGAATTCCTGTTTTCTGAAAATGTTTTTTTCCTTCTATAATCAAAGCATCTATCCAGGGTAGCATTTTTTTAGAACAATGGTCTGTATGCAATATGACCGGAATATTATAGTCTTTTGCAACGTTGTGAACATGTAATGCTCCTGATATTGCACCTAAAACGGATCCGCGAATAGAATTTATTTTTTTTCCTGCGATAAAAGAAGATCCGCTATAAGAAAATTGAATAATAATTGGAGCACGTAATTTAGATGCAGCTTCTAAAGAAGCATTAATTGAATCTGTTCCAATACAATTAATTGCTGGTATAGCAAAACCTTTTATTTTTGCAATATCAAATAGTTGTTTTATTTTATTTCCGAATATTACTCCAGATCCGATTGATTTTAAAATATTTTGCATAAAAATTTAAACTCTTTAATTGATTTAAAATATGAATGTGTTTTATGGTATATAAAAACGTTTTAATTGTGATATAATTGGTAACGTTTGAGTTTCAAGAAATTTTAATAGCGCTCCTCCTCCTGTAGAGACATATGAAAAAAAATTAAAAATTCCAAATTGTCTTGCTGCTAATATTGTTTCTCCGCCTCCAATAATAGATAAGACATTTTTTCTTACTATTCCTTTTGCCACTTGTTTGGTTCCTGAACATTGATTGCTTAATTCAAAACATCCTAGAGGTCCATTCCAAAAAATTGTTTTAGCTGTATTTAAAATGTTAATAAATGTTTTACATGATTTTTCTCCTATATCTACGATACAGTCTTCATTTTTTATTTTTAAAATAGATTTTTCAGTAAGACAATGAAATTGATTATTTTTGATAACTTTTACGTCTTTAGGTAGTACGAGATTATTTTGTTTTTTTAGAAGAAATTTTGCTTTATCAATATAAGTTAGGTCATGTAAAGATTTTCCGATATTATATCCTTGTGATAGCAAAAATGTATTTGCCACCCCTCCTCCTATGATAATTTTATCAGAAATTTTTGATAATTTTTCAATTACAGCAAGCTTTGTTGAAATTTTAGATCCTCCAATAACAGTAACTATTGGAGGTTTTGCTTTTAGTAAAGTATTATTTAAATATTCAATTTCTTTTTTTAAAAGTATTCCTATACAGCTTTTTTTTGCAAATTCTATTACTCCGTATGTAGATGACTCTATGCGATGCGATGCTCCAAATGCGTCCATAACAAATATATCACATAAATTAGCATATCGTTTTGATAAAGTTATATCATTTTTTTTCTCTCCTTTATTAAAACGTACATTTTCTAACATTATCAATTCATTTTTTCTTATTTCAATTCCGTTTAAGTAATTTCTAATTAATCTGATTGGATAATGAATATATTTTTGTAATATTTTTACAATGGGTTTTAACGAGTAATGTTCAATATATTTTTCTTTTTTAGGTCTTCCGAAATGTGACATAACTATCACGCACTTTGTATGATTTCTTAAAGCAAAATTTATCGTTGATATGGAATTTTGGATTCGCATATCGCAGGCAATTTTTTTATTTTTAATTGGAACATTAAAATCAGAACGTATTAATATTATTTTATTTTTTAAATAAAAATCAGTTATACATGGTATTTGCATATAAATTCACGGCTCATGAATCAGTTTGTTTGAATAAAAAACTTAAATCTTTAAAAATCAATTTAAAACTTTATAGTCAATTTTCAATGGTAGTTTTTTTTATATGAATGTTTTAAGATAATTATCTATTAAAATAAATTTGAATTTTTCTTAAATTCGTTTAGAATCTTAATAAATTTCAATGTTTGAAATGCTTTTTTATTTTTTTTCTATACAAGTTAATCTAAAAAATTAACTACATATAGAACATTATACAATAACATTTACATAAGTTCTACTGGATCAGATAAATTTATAAGAATTTATATTTATATACAAATTTTCCGAATAAATTTAAGATTTAAAAAATCATTATTTCAGACAGCTTAATTTATTTGTTAAGCCAAATTTATAGTAAAAATTTTTTAATATAACGGCATTATTGTATGATACAATACTATAATAAAATTAAAAACGGATTCCCGATGGATCACAAAAATAACATTTTGGATATTAGCGACAATGAATTTTGTTCAATTTTATTAAAATCCAAAAATCCCATATTAGTTGATTTTTGGGCAGATTGGTGTACACCATGCAAATCTATGACGCCTATACTGCAAAATATAGCAAAAAAATATGCTAAAAAACTAAAATTAGTGAAAATTAATATAGAAAAATATTCAGATACTCAAGAAAAATATTTAATACGTAGCATACCCACTTTAATACTGTTTTTTAATCAAAGTATTTTAGGAAAAAAAATAGGAGTATGTTCGCAAAATGAATTAGAAATATTTCTTGATACTCATTTAAAAAAATCTATGAATCATTAGTTAAAAATCAAAATAACCAAAAAAAAGTTAAACTAAATTCGATAGTACCGAATAACGTGCTTTATATAAATATTACACCCAAGCGTTTTAAATAAAATATATTAGCCGCTTTATATGTACCTAAAAAACTAATAGTTAGCTTAATTTTTAAAAAACTAAAAAATTTTTATATAAGAATTATAAATATGCTTATAAATCAATACCCGTCACCATTATTTCATTATTATGAATCTTACCGAATTAAAAAATAAGCCGGTTTCAGACTTAGTTACTCTCGGCGAAAATATGGGATTAGAAAACCTTGCTCGAATGCGTAAACAAGATATCATTTTTGCTACTTTAAAACAACACGCTAAAAGCGGAGAAGACATTTTTGGAGATGGCGTATTAGAAATATTACAAGATGGTTTTGGATTCCTAAGATCAAGTGATAGTTCATATCTTGCTGGTCCGGATGATATTTATGTATCGCCAAGTCAAATTAGAAGATTTAATTTGCGCACAGGAGACACAATTTCTGGAAAAATACGTCCACCAAAAGAAGGAGAACGCTATTTCGCACTATTAAAAGTTGACGAAGTAAATCACGATAAACCAGAAAATTCCCGTAATAAAATTTTATTTGAAAATTTAACACCTTTACATGCAAATTCTCGCTTAAAAATGGAACGAGGTAATGGATCTACAGAAGACTTAACTACACGAGTTCTAGATTTAGCAGCACCAATTGGAAGAGGACAACGAGGATTAATAGTAGCACCTCCTAAAGCAGGAAAAACAATTTTATTGCAAAATATCGCACAAAGTATTTCGTATAATTATCCAGATTGTGTATTAATAGTTTTATTAATCGATGAACGTCCGGAAGAAGTGACTGAAATGCAGAGATTAGTTAAAGGAGAAGTGATTGCATCAACTTTTGATGAACCCGCATCACGTCATGTACAAGTGTCTGAAATGGTGATAGAAAAAGCAAAAAGATTAGTAGAACATAAAAAAGACGTCATTATTTTATTAGATTCCATTACAAGACTAGCACGTGCATATAATACCGTAGTTCCCGCATCCGGAAAAGTATTAACCGGAGGAGTCGATGCTAACGCGTTACATCGCCCAAAAAGATTTTTTGGGGCAGCTAGAAATATGGAAGAAGGAGGTAGCCTGACAATTATTGCTACCGCACTAATTGATACTGGATCTAAAATGGACGAAGTTATATATGAGGAATTTAAAGGCACTGGAAATATGGAGCTGCATCTATCAAGAAAGGTAGCAGAAAAGCGTGTATTTCCTGCAATTGATTATAATAGATCTGGAACTAGAAAAGAAGAGTTATTAACTAGCACTGAAGAATTACAAAAAATGTGGATTTTAAGAAGAATTATTCACCCAATGAATGAAATTGATGGTATGGAATTTTTAATGAATAAACTTTCTATGACAAAAACAAATAACGAATTTTTTGAAATGATGAAGCGTTCTTAAGAGTTACAATATAAATTTTGTATATGTTAATTTCCTTAATTCATAATTTAAAAAATTATATGTATAAAAAAATTAATATCCCTTTTAATAAACCAACGCTAGTTGGAACTGAAAAAAAATATGTTAGTATTGCAATAAAAAGTAATATGCTATCTGGTGATGGAAAATTTTCTAACCTCTGTTCTAGTTGGATAGAAAAAAAATTAAGTATTAAAAAAGTATTTCTCACACCTTCCTGTACAGCTTCATTAGAAATGGCAGCAATGATTTTAAATATTCAACAAGAAGACGAAATTATCATGCCAAGTTATACATTTGTATCTACTGCAAATGCGTTTGTTTTACGTGGAGCAAAAATTATTTTTATAGATATTAGACCAGATACTTTAAATATTAATGAAAATTTAATTGAACCTGCAATTACAAAAAAAACTAAAGCAATTGTGGTAATTCATTATGCAGGAGTATCTTGTGAAATGGATAAAATCGTAAATATATCTAAAAAATATAAACTTTGGATTATAGAAGATAGTGCACAAAGTATTTTAGCAAAATATAGAAATCATAATTTAGGAAGCATCGGTCATATTGGATGTTTAAGTTTTCATGGAACAAAAAATTTTACCTCCGGAGGAGAAGGAGGAGCAATTTTAATTAATGACGAATCTTTAATTGAAAAAGCAGAAATTATTAGAGAAAAAGGAACAAATCGATCATGTTATATACGAGGAGCAGTAGATAAGTATACTTGGCATTCTATAGGATCTAGTTATTTGATGTCAGATATTCAGGCGGCTTACCTTTGGGCTCAATTAAAAGTTGCAAAACTTATACAAATTAAACGACTTGAATTGTGGAATAACTATTTTATTTCTATGAATTGTTTAAAATTTTTTGGTATGCCGATATATCCTCAATATTGTAAACATAATGCACATACATTTTATTTAAAATGTAAAAATCGCAAAGACTGTGATTCTTTTATACAATATATGAACAAAAAAAAAATAAATGTCACGCGACACTATATGCCTTTACATCTAAGTCCTGCCGGTATAAAATTCGGTAAATTTTTTGGAAATGACGTATATACAACTCAGATTAGTAAAAAATTGGTAAGATTGCCATTATTTTTTAATTTAAATAAAAAAGATCAACAACACATTATATACAAAGTATACAAATTTATCGACAATTATAAATGATATGTGATAATATTTATTTATTAAATAATTAAAAAATACTTGAAAACAATAAAAAGCTGACATTTTTTTATATAAAAATAATTTTAAAAAAACTATACATATTAAAGAAATAATATAGCTAACATTAAAATAAATTTTTAATTTTATTAGTATCTTTTTAATACGCCCGTAGCTCAATAGGACAGAGCATTGCTTTCCGAAGGCAAAGGTTTCAGGTTCAAATCCTGTCGGGCGTTTTCTTATATATGGTGATTGTAGCTCAGTCGGTAGAGCCCTGGATTGTGATTCCAGTTGTCGTGGGTTCGAATCCCATCAATCACCCATAAGATTTTAGTAATTTTAAAAAATTGTCTTAAAATTCGGCGAGTAGCGCAGCTTGGTAGCGCAACTGGTTTGGGACCAGTAGGTCGGAGGTTCGAGTCCTCTCTCGCCGATGTAGTAGTAAAAATATAATACTTAAAAAATTAAATATTAGTAATTTTTTTGATAATTGATTCTTGTATATAGAAACTATACTTAAAGTAAACTAATTTTTATAATTTTGATAAACTTAATTTTAATATATTAGGTTAAAACTATTTATGTTACGTATTACTGAAGAAGCACAAACATATTTTGAAAATTTGTTATTAAATAAAACGCAAAAAACTCATATTAAGTTAATAATTTTATCTCCAAAAACTAAAAACATAAAATGCCAAATAGAATACTATAAACCTAAAAATAATCAAAATTCTGATGAAGAAAAGAAATTTAAATTTTCAAAATTTAATGTATACATTAATAAAAAAAGCTTAATTAATATTAAATTCATCCATATTAAATTAAAGCAAAATACTTTAAATAATCAAATTATTATAAAAATTGAAGAAAAAAAAATAAATTTGAAAAAAAAATTATCTATCTTCATAGAATCAAAAATTAATAAATATTTAATGCAACACGGTGGGCATTTAGAATTAATTGAACTTACAAAAGACATGTTTGTTTTGATAAAATTTTTTGGAGGATGCAACGGATGTTCTATGGTTAATATGACTTTAAAAGATGGAATTGAAAAAGAAATAAAAAAATTTTTTCCTGAAATTAAAGGAGTAAAAGACGTTACTGAACATGTACGAAATAGTGACTCATATTATTAAAAATTATTTTTTTTGATTATTTTTTTATATAATACGATTCATCTTAACTTTAATGAAATAAAATTAATTTTTGATACAATAAATCTGTTTTAAATAAAATATTAAATTAATACAAAATAAATATTTCATTTATAAAATAATTAGTACATTAACAGCAATATATATTATTTAAAAATCTGTATTTTCAAAATAAAATAATATAATTTATATGTTAACTTTATTATATAAAGTACGTATTTTAAATATAATAAATTAATAATTTACAAATAAATTTTAAGTTAAAATTTAAACATCAAACTATTTAAATATAATATTAGACGTATAATAATAAGATTTTTAATACTATTAAATATTGAAAATTCAATATTAAATAAAAAATTTAAATTCTTATATATATTTTTTTAAAAAAAATATAAATACTTATAAAATAAACAAATTTTTTAATGATAAAAATAACTTTTGAATTTTTTAAAAGAATTTTTTTAATATAAAAAAATAGTATAAAATTAATTTTTTTTATTAACATCAAGTCAATTTTAGAATGAAATACAAGTAGGATCGACAGATTTTTATTGCAAAACATCTATCGATTTGTATAAAAAAATATAAATGAAAACATAATATCAGTATAATAATTAAAAATATTATAAATTATAAAAAAAAAATAAAATATATTTTTGAAGTGCAATAATATAATTAAAAATTATAACAATAGCTTGCAAAAAAAAACGAAAATTTTTTATTTATTAATTTAAATATATATAAATAACAAACTATTTATTATCATTAAAATTTTATTGGTCTAAAATTTTTTAATAATTTTTAAAAAAAATAAAATAAACAAAAATAAATTTACATTATAAATTATAATTAACAGTTAAATAATAAATAAAACATTTTTAAATTTCTATATTTTTAAAATTAGTCATATCTTTAAATAATCCAACTTTCAAATCATGTGCAGTATAAATCATCTTACCATCACAAATTAATTCTCCATCGGCCATTCCCATACATAATTTTCTATGAATTATACGACGAAAATGAATATGATATGTTACTATTTTAGAAGTTGGCAAAATTTGCCCAGAAAATTTTACTTCACGTACGCCTAATGCACGTCCTTTTCCTTCTCCGCCAAGCCATCCTAAATAAAATCCTACTAATTGCCACATTGCATCTAAGCCTAAACATCCTGGCATTACTGGATCGTTAATAAAATGACAATCAAAAAACCACATATTAGGACTAATATCTAATTCTGCTGCAATAAAGCCTTTATTATAATGACCTCCATTTTCTGTTACTGTAATGAGACGATCGATCATAAGCATATTAGGAGCTGGAAGTTGAGGTCCATTTTTTCCAAACAGTTCTCCTCGACTAGAGGACAACAAATCTTTTTTTGTATAAAATTGACGTTTTTTTAACATGTAATTACCTGTTCTGAAAATTCAGAAAATCTGTATAAATTTTTATATAGAATTTTTTTTTGAAATAGTTGTTTATTAATAATAGTTAGCTTGCAAATATTTTTTAAAAATATATAATAGACAGATGTTATCTAACTGAAAATTGTATTATAAATATCATATTAAATATAATTTAATGAATAATTTTTAAAAAATTTTTATTTTTTTATAAACTTATATTAAGTTATCTATTTTTTAAAAAAAATTTAATATTTAAATAAAAGTAAAAATTTTATACTAAAAATAAAAATATTGATTTAAAAAAATTAAATGAAAATTAAAAATTAAACAATACAACTTATATTGTTTAATATAAATTTATTAATATAGTAAACATATATTATATTATTTTAATTTAATAAATACTTAAATTTATTAAAGTGCATATTTTAATTTTTTTTAAATAGACATCTGAAAAATATAAATATATATATTTTATTTTAAATTTAATCAAATTATACATGTATCTAAAAACTATTTTAATAACAAAAGACCTTATCTTTTGATAAAAAATAATTGTCTCTATATACCTAAAAGTGTTAAAAATAATAAATAGATATTGTATTAAAAAATTTTTAATCGTCTTAACGCAACAAGTTTTTAATTATTTTTTAATGAAATATTCAGAACACACTATTGTTTTAATTATTAAAAAGTAAATTTTTTTAAAATTGACATCTTATTTTAATTAATGCTAATTTTATTAATTTTATATTATTGATTATTGAATTTAAAAAATATCACGATACGTACGAAGCGTAACTCTGATTTACGAGTTAATTTTTGTTTAAAATTAATATTTATAATTTACATCAATTAAGTATTTTTAAAATTATTAATAAATTAAAAATTAATTTTTATATTTTTTATAAAATTTACTGTACATGCTTTATCAAAAAACATCATAAATAGTGGTTATTTGAAATTATTAATCGACATCAGCGTATATGATTTATTAAATTTCTAAACTTAACTAGTATTAAAAATTTAAAATAAAATACTTATAATAAACATTAGCATGATAACATCATACTGAAAAATATTAAATACTTTTTAATTACGTGATAAATTTAAAATAAAAATTAAAACTTGAAAAGTTTATTTTCAGTCTCATATCAAATGCACGATTCTAAAATTTAGTTTTATGGAGATTTTAAATGGGAAAAATTATTGGTATTGATCTAGGTACCACAAATTCTTGTGTAGCAATTATTGAAAATGGTAAAACACGTGTAATCGAAAATAGCGAAGGAGATCGCACGACACCATCAATTATTGCATATACGCAAGAAGGCGAAATTTTAGTGGGACAACCTGCTAAACGACAATCTGTGACAAATCCAAAAAATACATTTTTTGCAATCAAACGTTTAATCGGAAGACGTTTTACAGATACAGAAGTACAACGAGATGCAAGTATTATGCCATACGAAATTGTTGCATCTGAAAATGGAGATGCCTGGTTAAATGTTAAAAACCAAAAAATTGCACCTCCACAAATTTCTGCTGAAATTTTAAAAAAAATGAAAAAAACAGCAGAAGATTATATTGGTGGAGAAATTAAAGAAGCCGTGATTACTGTACCGGCATATTTTAACGATACACAACGTCAAGCAACAAAAGATGCTGGAAAAATAGCCGGTTTAGATGTTAAAAGAATTATTAACGAGCCAACTGCTGCAGCATTAGCATATGGTTTAGATAAAAGAACAGGAAATAGAATCATTGCAGTATATGATTTAGGAGGTGGTACATTCGATATTTCTATTATCGAAATTGACGATGTTGACGGAGAAAAAACATTTGAAGTATTATCTACTAATGGTGATACGCATTTAGGAGGAGAAGATTTTGATAGTCAATTAATTAAATATTTAGTAGATGAATTTAAAAAAGACCAAGGAATTGATTTACGCAATGATCCACTAGCCATGCAAAGATTAAAAGAATCCGCTGAAAAAGCAAAAATAGAACTTTCTTCAGTGCAACAAACAGATGTTAATTTGCCTTACATTACTGCCGATTCTAATGGCCCAAAACATATGAATATTAAAGTTACACGTGCTAAATTAGAATCATTAGTAGAAGATCTAATAAACAAAACTTTAGAACCATTAAAAATGGCTTTAAAAGATGCCAATCTAAAAATTACCGACATAAAAGACGTAATTTTAGTTGGCGGACAAACAAGAATGCCATTAGTACAAAAAAAAGTTGCAAGTTTTTTTGGAAAAGATCCTAGAAAAGATGTTAATCCAGATGAAGCAGTAGCAATCGGCGCAGCAGTCCAGGGTGGAGTATTAGCAGGAGACGTAAAAGACGTATTATTACTTGATGTTACTCCATTATCATTAGGTATTGAAACTATGGGAGGAATCATGACCTCACTAATTTCTAAAAATACCACAATACCTACTAAGCATAGTCAAGTTTTTTCTACAGCAGAAGATAATCAATCGGCTGTTACTATTCATGTGCTACAAGGGGAACGTAAAAGAGCAAGAGATAATAAATCCTTAGGCCAGTTCAATTTAGATGGAATAGCGCCAGCAATGCGTGGAATTCCACAGATTGAAGTAACATTTGATATTGATGCAGATGGAATTCTTCATGTATCTGCTAAAGATAAAAATAGCGGACGTGAACAAAAAATTACCATTAAAGCTTCTTCTGGATTGAATGAAGAAGAAATACAAAAAATGGTTAAAGAAGCCGAATCAAATGTAGAACTTGATCGTCAATTTGAAGAATTAATTAAAACCAAAAACCAAGCTGATCATTTATTACATAGTACAAAAAAACAATTAAAAGATGCAAAACAATTACCAAATGACAAAAGAATAGACATAGAAAAAAATCTTAATGAACTAGAATTATCTATCAAAGGAGAAAATAAAAAAGATATTGAAGAAAAAATACAATCTTTAATACAGTCAGCAAGCTGTCTAGTCGAATTTACTAAGCAACAAAATACTCCTACGAGTGAAGAAATATTAAAAGAAAATAAGAATAATAATAAAAATAAATCTAATGACGATGTAGTAGAAGCAGAATTTGAAGAAATTAAAGATAAAAAAAATAAATAGATTTATTCAATTGTTTAGTTTAATACTGCAAAATTATATTTAAAATAGTAATTGTTGTAAAAAAGAGAAAAACATGGCAAAGTCAGATTATTATGAAAGTTTAGGTATTTCTAAAGATGCAAATGAACGTGAAATAAAAAAAGCTTATAAAAGATTAGCTGTTAAATTTCATCCCGATCGCAATCCAGGAAATGCAACAGCAGAAATAAAATTTAAAGAAATTAAAGAAGCTTACGAAGTTTTAATAGATCCTAAAAAGCGCACTGCATATGACCAATACGGACATACAGCGTTTGATCAAAATACTTCTCGTACAGAATTTACTTCTAGCGCAGATTTTAGTGATATTTTTGGAGATGTTTTTGGAGATATATTTGGAAATAATAGACGTAATCGTAATAACCGTGGATCAGATTTACAATACAACATTAATCTTTCTTTAGAAGAAGCAGTACGTGGGATCACTAAAGAAGTACGTATTCCCACTTTAGAAAAATGTAATATATGTTCAGGAAACGGATCACAACCTGGAACAACAGCACAAACATGTTCCACATGCAACGGACAAGGACAAATTCAAATGCGGCAAGGATTTTTCGCTGTACAACAAACCTGTCCAGCATGTCGAGGAAAATGTAAAGTCATCAAATATCCCTGCAGGTACTGTTCCGGACAAGGCCGTATTAAAAAATTTAAAAAGCTTTCAGTAAGAATCCCTGCAGGAATTGATAATGGAGATAAAATTCGCTTATCAGGAGAAGGAGAAGCAGGATTTTTAGGTGGACCAAAAGGAGATTTATACGTACAAGTTTCAGTAAAAGAACATCCAATATTTAAAAGGGAAGAAAATAATTTATATTGCGAAGTTCCAATTAATTTCACAATGGCAGCATTAGGAGGAGATATAGAAGTACCAGCGCTAGACGGCAGAGTAAAACTCAGAATTCCTTCAGAGACACAAACCGGAAGATTATTTCGTATGAGAGGAAAAGGAGTAAAATCTATTAGAAGCGGATATCAAGGAGATTTATTATGCAGGGTGGTTGTTGAAACACCAGTAAAACTTAATGAACGTCAAAAATATCTTTTAAAAGAATTAGGATCAAGCTTTTCTAGTCAATCTGGTATGAATAATAGTCCAAGATCAAAAAGCTTTTTTGATGGAGTAAAAAAATTTTTTGATGATTTAACTAATTAAAAAATTTCAACAAATATTGAAAAATTTTTTCACATATTAAAAGATACTTATGTTAAAAAAAATTACTTTAAGCCTTTTAAAGCATCCAGCACTCGGAGGAGTGCTATTAATTTTTTGTTGCGTATTTGCTATGTTAATAAAAAATAGTAATTATTCTTATTTATATGATAAGATTATTAACTATCCAATATTTGGAATTAATACATATTATGAAAAATTTACAATACTAAATCTTGTAAATGATGTTTTAATGACTCTATTCTTTTTAGAAATAGGTCTAGAAATAAAGAATGAAATGCTCGTTGGATCTTTAAATAGTAAAGCAAAATCTATACTACCAGGAATTGCTGCAATTGGCGGAATGGCCATACCAGCTTTAATTTACAGCATACTTACTATAAATGATACTCATCTGATTCGATCAGGATGGGCTATTTCTATTGCAACAGACATAGTATTTGCCGTTGGAATTTTAAAAATATTAGGAAATAGAGTTCCGAAGAGTTTAGTAACTTTTTTACTTGCATTAGCTATTTTTGACGATATAGGTGCAATATTAGCTATTGCACTGTTCTATAGTAATGATATTAATCAATACATGATTTTATTTTCTTTAGGAACAGTATTACTTTTATTTTTATTAAATATCTATAATATTCGATATATCACCTTATACTTGATAATAGGAATATTATTATGGATATCTATATTATATTCCGGAATACACGTAACTTTATCCGGAATAATTCTAGGTATTATTTTACCTCATAAATTTTCAATATCTCAAAAATATCAAGATTCTATTATTTTGTTTACAAAAAAACTGAGTTATTTGACAAAATACTTTATTCTTCCAGCATTTGCTTTTGTAAATTCTGGAGTCTGCATTACAAATATATCTTATCATGTATTTAATTTTTCTTTATCAACAGGTATTTTTTTAGGATTAGTATTCGGAAAGCCTATTGGTGTTTTTAGTTTTTCCTACCTTTCTATTTTACTTAAAATTTCTAAATTACCTGAGGGTATTTCTCTAAAAGAAATATTCGGGATTTCTATTTTATGCGGTATCGGTTTTACTATGTCAATGTTTATTTCTAATTTAGCGTTTTCTAATATATCTACAGAAATAATTTCACTGGCAAAATTTAGTATATTATTTTCATCTTTAATATCAGGAATATTTGGATTTTTATTTTTATATAAAATCTATAAAAAATAAAAAATACTATTTGATAGATTAAAAAATTAATTCGATTTTGTTGAAATAAATTTAATTTTTTTAGATAATTTAGATTTGTATCTCGATCCCGTATTTTTATGAATTAAACCTTTTTGAGAACATTTATCAATATTAGACTGCATGCTTTTAAAAGCATTAATAGCGGACTCTTCATTTTTATTTAAAATTGCAATATATACTTTTTTTATGAAAGTACGTATCATAGATTTTTGACTAGAATTTTTACGACGATTTTTTTCAGATTGAACTACTCTTTTTTTTGCAGATTTTGTATTAGACAATTAAATTCTCCTTAAAAATTAATAAATAAATATATAGAATTTGTTTTATACCTTATTTACTAAAAATTTTAAAATATATACTATAATATTTTTTTAATTTTATCATTGATTTTTAATTATATTGAAATATATGAAAATTAAGCGTATTCGTAATTTTTCAAAAATAACAAATTATCATAAGGAATGTATAATCACGATTGGTAATTTTGATGGAGTACATTTGGGACATCAAAAATTAATAAATAAATTAAAATTAGAAAGTAAAAAAAGAAATTTACCAATGATATTATTAGTTTTTGAACCTCAACCAAAAGAGTATTTATGTAAATTTGCTCCAAAAAGAATCACGATATTTCGTGATAAAATAAAATATTTTAAATATATGGGTGTTAATCAAGTATTGTGTATTAATTTTAACAGATATTTTGCAAAATTACATGCAAAATATTTTATTACAGAATTTTTAGTTCGTATTTTAAATATTAAATGTATAGTAATTGGAGAAGATTTTAAGTTTGGTTATAAAGCTCATGGAAATATCGATTTATTAAAAAATCAAGGAGATAAATTAGGATTTGATGTGTTAGAAATAAAAACATGTAAGATAAATCATGAACGTATTAGCAGTACTAAAATTAGAAATGCTTTAAAAAAAAACGACTTAAAAAATGCAGAAAAAATGTTAGGTCATAAATATTGTATTTCAGGAAAAATCATACATGGATCTGCTATCGGACGTACAATAGGGGTGCCAACAATTAATATTTCTTTAAAAAAGAAAAAATTAGCTATTAACGGAGTATATGCAGTAGAACTGAAAGGAATTAGTAAAAATTTGATTTATGGAATTGCAAATATAGGTATTAAACCTACATTTTTTGGGGTAGAACAAAGTATTGAAGTACATATATTAAACTTGTATGGAAATTTTTATTTTAAACATGTTGAAATCGTAATAAATAAAAAGATAAGAGAAGAAAAGTTTTTTTCATCCATATTAGAATTAAAAAAGCAAATTTCAAATGATATTAAAAATGTTAAAAAGTATTTCTTTAAATAAAAATATATAAGGCAAACATGCTAATGGATAATTATAAAAATACATTAAATTTACCTTTAACTAAATTTAAAATGCGTGCAAATTTACTAGAATTAGAAAAAAAAATATTAACATTATGGTACGATGATAACTTATATAATATAATTAGAAAATCTAAACAAGGAAAAAAAACTTTTTTCTTACATGATGGACCACCATATGCTAATGGAAATATTCATATTGGTCATGCAGTTAATAAAATATTGAAAGATATAATTATTAAATTTAAATCATTATCTGGATATGATGCTCCGTATTTACCAGGATGGGATTGTCACGGATTACCTATAGAATTACAAGTAGAAAAAAAACTTGGAACTCCCACCGATAAAATTAGTGCCGAAATTTTTAGAAAAAAATGCCGCATTTATGCTTTAAATCAAGTAAAAAAACAAAAAAAAGATTTTATTCGATTAGGTGTATTCGGAGATTGGGAAAATGCATATCTAACAATGCATTTTGATATAGAGGCAAACATTGTACGTACATTACATAAAATAATTACAGATAAATATATATATCAAGGCATTAAACCAGTTCATTGGTGTATACATTGCAAATCTGCTTTAGCTGAAACTGAAGTAAATTATTCTATAAAAAAATCTATAGCCATAGATGTAGCTTTCTTAGCTCATTGCAAAAAATCTGTAAAAAAAAGATTTAAATTGAAAAATATAAATAACATATGCAATATTAAAATATTAGTTTGGACTACTACTCCATGGACTCTTGTAGCAAATCGTGCAATTGCGGTACATGCCAATTACGAATATGCTTTAATACAAATAAATCAAGAATTATTAATTATTGCTAATCTTTTAATTGAAAAATTAATTAAACGATCGAAAATAAATAAAATAAAAATTTTAGGAAAAATTTTAGGAAAAGAATTACAAAATTTAATATTTATTAATCCACTAACAAATCTTGCTATTCCACTTATAATCAGTGAGCATGTAACGTTAGATATAGGATCTGGAATTGTACATATCGCTCCTTCTTATGGAGTAGACGATTATATGATTGGAAAAAAATATAATTTAGAAATGTATGATCCCATCTCACCAGATGGAAATTATTTAGAAAACACATTACCGTCTTTAGATAGATTAAATATTTTTACAGCAGATAAAAAAATCTGCGATTTATTGAACAAAAAACATGCATTATATAGCATGAATAACATTGAGCATAGCTATCCTTATTGTTGGAGACATAAAATACCAACTTTTTTTCGTGCTACCAAACAATGGTTTATGAATATGAATCGAAATAATTTACGTCAAAAAGTTATTTCAGAAATTAATCAAATTCATTGGATACCCAACCATGGTATGGAACAAATTAAAAATTTAGTACTAAATCGTCCTGATTGGTGTATTTCTCGTCAACGTACTTGGGGGATTCCAATAACTCTTTTTGTACAAAAAAATACCGATAACATTCATCCTAACATGCCTCAATTAATAAAAATTATTTCTAAAGAAATAGAAAAATATGGAATACAAATTTGGTGGGATTTAAAAAGAAATGAAGTGTTAGGAAAAGATAAAAATCTTTATAAAAAAGTTTTAGATACTTTAGATGTATGGTTTGATTCTGGTGCAACTTATGATGCGATATTAAGAAAAAAATATTCAATACTAAAAAGTCGTCCGGTAGATATGTATCTAGAAGGATCTGATCAGTATCGAGGATGGTTTATGTCTTCTATCGTATTATCTACAGCAATCACGGGAAGAAGACCATGTAAAACTATTTTAACGCATGGTTTTGTGGTAGATGCACAAGGAAGAAAGATGTCTAAATCTATTGGAAATATTATATCTCCAAATGAAATTGTTAAAAAATTTGGAGCAGATATTTTACGTCTTTGGGTTGCATCCTCTGATTATAAATCAGACATGCATATTTCAGAAGAAATTATTCAACGTTCTATTGATATATACCGTCGTATTAGAAATACGATACGGTTTTTATTGTCTAATATTTATGATTTTGATCCAAAAAAAGATCTAATTTTAACAAATGAAATGATCAGTATAGACCAATGGGCATTAAATACAACACAAAAAAAACAAAAAAACATTATTTGTGCATATCAAAAATATAATTTTCGCGAGGTTGTACATAACATCGTTGAATTTTGTTCAGTGGATATGGGTGCATTTTACCTCGATATTATCAAAGATCGTCAATATACAAATTATAAAACAAGTTTAGCACGTCGCAGTTGCCAAACAACGTTATACCATATGCTCGAATCTCTTGTTCGTTGGATTATGCCAATTTTATCTTTTACAGCACATGAAGTTTGGCAGTATATTCCCGGTGAACGTTCTAAATATATTTTTACAGAAGAGTGGTATAAGGAAATTTTACAAATTAAATTTAACAGCTATATTACAAATGATGTTTGGAAAACATTAATATATCTTCGTGAAAAAATCAATAAATTAATTGAATGTAAACGTAAAGAAAAAAAAATTAAAAATTCATTAGAAGCTGAAGTTACTATATATTTAAATCATAAGATTTTAAAAAAGATTTTATTTTTGAAAAAAGAATTACATTTTTTTTTCTTAGTTTCTTCTGTTGTATTAAAAAATTATTATAATGCATTAGATAAAAATACTGTTATTTCTGACAAAATTAAAAAATTAAAAGTTTGTATAAAAAAATCTAAAGGTAAAAAATGTGCAAGATGTTGGCACTACAGTTATTCTATAGAAAATGAAATATGTATTCGTTGTAAAAATAATATCTCAGGAAATATAGAAATACGTAAATTTTTTTAAAATTATCAATTATGAAAAAAATAAAATTTATACTCGTAATCTTTATTATTTTTTACATAGATTATATAAGTAAAAGATGGGTTATCAATAATTTTTTGATAGAACAGAATATAAATATTACATCTATGATTCGTTTAATACACTTACGTAATTCTGGAATTGCGTTTGGATTTTTTCAGAACGAAGCATACTGGAAATCTAAAATTTTGCTAACTATTTCCACTGTTTTTCTATGCATATTATTTAAAATTTGTATAAAATGTAAAAATGAATTAGATAAATTTAGTTACTCTATGATTTTAGGAGGAGGAATAGGAAACATATATGATCGCATATTGTACGGATCAGTAACAGATTTTATTGACGTACATGTTGGTAATTGGCATTGGCCAGTTTTTAATATTGCAGATATTAGCATTTCAATTGGAATAATTTTTTTAATTTTAAAAAATAGTAAAAATTTTATGTTAAAATTTAAATAATCTATAATTTTTTTTATACTTTATAAGTAAAATATTAATTACAACTTTAATGATATACAAATATCAATATGAAAATATTTTTAGCAAATCCTAGAGGATTTTGTGCAGGAGTAGAAAGAGCAATTAATATTGCACATAATGTTTTAAAAATATACGGGTCTCCTATCTATATTCATCATGAATTAGTACATAATAAATACGTGGTAAATGACTTAAAAAAAAAAGGAATAATTTTTGTTGAAAATATTCATGATATACCACAAAATTCTATTTTGATTTTTTCTGCTCATGGAGTATCAAAAGAAGTTAGAAAATTATCTGAAGAAAAAAAATTAACTATTTTTGATGCAACATGTCCATTAGTTAAAAAAGTACATAACGAAGTATCTAAAGCTAGTTCAAAAGGACAAGAAGTAATTTTAATAGGACATAAAAATCATCCAGAAATTATTGGAACTCTTGGACAATATGATAATCCAAAAGGAAAAATTTATTTAATAGAATCCTCGAAAGATATGAAAAAATTACAAGTAAAAAATATTAATAACTTATTTTTTACTACTCAAACTACATTATCTATTGATGATACAAATCATATTATTAAAAAATTAAAAAATAAATTTCCTAAAATTAACAGTGCACGTAAAAAAGATATTTGTTTTGCTACCGAAAATAGACAAAACGCCGTAAAATTGCTTGTAAAATTTGTAGATTTAATACTAGTGATTGGATCAAAAAATTCCTCAAATTCTAATCGATTACTAGAATTATCAAAAAAATTTAAAAAACCAGCTTATCTAATTGATGACAATAAAGATCTTAAATTTTTTTGGTTTAAAAATATAAAAAATGTTGGAATTACATCTGGTGCTTCTGCGCCAGAAATTTTAACTGAAAAAGTTATTAATCACCTAAAAAATGTCTTTAAATTTTCCATTTCTATACATCAAATTCCTGGTAAAAAAGAGAGTGTTCACTTCAAAATACCTAGTTCTTTAAATGTATAAATAAGAACTTTAAGTTTGAATTAAAATTTTACTAACAGTATCTTTAGCCCGTAGTATAGATTTTTTAATCGTCTTAGAACGATCTAGCACCACACCCAATCTACGTGAGCCACTAATTTTTGGTTTAGAAAATATTCGAATTTGTTGATTTTTTTTTATTAATTCTAAATTGCTAAAACTAATCGAATTGCCATATAAATTATTTCCTAATAATACTACAGAGGAAGATGGTCCGTATTGATTAATTGAACTTATTGGAATTCCAAGAAAGGCGCGTACATGCAGTGCAAATTCGGATAGATCTTGCGAGATAAGTGTGACCATGCCGGTGTCGTGTGGTCTAGGAGAAATTTCACTAAATATTACATTATCTTGATGTAAAAAAAATTCTACTCCGAATACTCCGTATCCTCCTAGTGTAGAGATAATTTTTTTTGAAAAGTTTTTTGCTTTTTCTAGTGAACAATCACTTATTTCTTGAGGTTGCCAAGATTCTTTATAATCTCCATTTTCTTGGCGATGCCCAATTGGGAGACAAAAATGTATGCCATCAATGGCATTAACTGCAATTAATGTAAATTCGAAATCGAAAAGTATTTGTTTTTCAATTATTACTTCTGCAATATTAACTCTTCCGTGCGTTTGAGATTTTTTCCATGCTATATCGATTTCATTTTCATTATTAATAGTACTTTGTCCTTTTCCTGATGAACTAATTATTGGTTTTATTATACACGGATATCCTATAGATTTTATTTTTTTTTTTAAATCTTTATAGCTAGTTGCAAATTTATATTCAGAAGTAGGTATATTTAATACTTTTGACGCTAGATTTCGAATAAATTTTCGATTCATTGTAGTATGCGCTGCATATGCTGAAGGTACAATATGGTATCCGCTTTTTTCTAATTTCATTAATGTATTTGTATCAATTGATTCAATTTCTGGAACAATAAAATTTGGTTGTTCAAGAGCAATACAACGTTTTAATTCTTTTGAATTCAACATATCAATTATATGCTGTCGATGTGAAACATGCATCGCTGGAGCGTTGCAATAGGAATCAACAGCAATTACTTCTATTCCCATACGTTGACATTCTATGGCAATTTCTTTTCCTAATTCTCCGGATCCTAATAACATGACGCGTGTAGAATTTTTACATAGTGCTGTGTTGATAGTAACCATTTAAGTAATGTATTAATTTAATAAACTTAAATTGTATAAAATGTATGCATGATATGCAATATTTTTATATAAAAAAAATAATTTATTAGATATAATTATTATGTGGTAATAATTATCTTATATACTAAAGATTATATATTTTATATACAGTAACTAATTAATATGAAAATTAAAATATTATATATAATATACAATATATTTATGTATTTTTTACAACCAATTTTATTTTTAAATTTTTTATTTCGTATCTTAAAAAATAATATGTATTTAAAAAATTGGAAAGAACGCTATGGTTTTTTAAAATTTTCTATTTTTAAAAAATGTATTTTAATACATTGTGTGTCTTTAGGAGAAGTTAAAGCGATAATCCCGTTAATAAAAATAATACAAAAAAAATATAAATATATTCCAATATTATTAACTTCTACAACTTTAACTGGATTAAATCAAATAAAAAAAGAATTTTCTGAATCTCTTTATTATGCATATTTTCCATATGATTTATTAATAATAATAAAAAAATTTTTAAAAAAAATAAATCTCAGATTGGTTATTATCGTAGAAAAAGAAATATGGCCAAATTTTATTAAAGAATTACATCTAAGAAAGATTCCAATTATAATAGCTAATGCACGATTATCGGATAAATCTTTTAAAAGATATAAAAAAATTAAATTTTTTATTAAAAATATTCTTAATTATATCAACATTATAGCTTCTCAGAGTATTGATGATAGTAATAGATTTTTAGCATTGGGATTAAAAAAAGAGAAATTAAAAACAATTGGTAATGTTAAATTTGATATAAATTATTCTTGTATTGTAAAAAAAAAACAAAATTATATAAATTTTAATAACAATCATAAAAGACTTGTATGGATTGCAGCTAGCACTCATCCTGGCGAGGAAAAAATAATATTAAAATTACATCTTAATTTATTAAAAAAATTTCCAAATTTAATATTAATTTTAGCTCCAAGACATCCAGAAAGATTTAAAAAAGTATCTCAAATGATTAAAAATTTTAAATTTAATTGTATTAATTATACAAATAAAAATAGTATATCAGAATCTACACATGTAATTTTATATGACGATATAGGAAGGCTTGAGTGTTTTTATAAAATTTCAGATATAGCTTTTATTGGAGGTAGTTTTTTCAATTACGGTGGTCATAATCCATTAGAAGCTGCAATAAATAAATTACCCATACTTATGGGTCCATTTTTTAAAAATTTTCATGATATTAATATAAAACTTAAACAAAATAATGCATTAATTATAGTAGAAAATTACGAAATATTTATTATGTGGATGCAAATATTATTATTTAATAAAAGTTTACGTATTGCATATGGATTACGTGCTTTAAAGGTATTTTATAAATATCAAGGAGCAACAAAAAATTTATTCTATCTTATCAAAGATTTTTTAGATAAAAAATAATTATTAGTTCATCATTATAAAAAAATAATATTTTAAAAATATAAATAATAATTTTAAATTAAATATATTAGGTAATGTTTGTGAATTTAAAAAAAGCCATCCTTCCCGGAACATTTGATCCGATTACTAATGGTCATATTAATTTGATTAATCGCGCTATAAAAATATTTGATTATATTTTTATATTAGTGGCAAATAGTTTAAAAAAAAAACAATTATTTAATTTAAATGAACGTATTTTGCACGTAAAAAAGGCAACACGACATTTATCAAATGTTCGTGTAGTTGGTATTAATTCATTAACAATGCATTTTGCAAAGAGAAAAAATATAAATATTATTATTCGAGGAATACGAAATATATTCGATTTTGAATACGAATTAAAAATGTTAAAAATGAATAAATTTCTTTATCCAGAAATAGAAAGCGTTTTTATGATATCAGATGATCATTGGTCTCATGTTTCGTCTAGTATGATAAAAGAGATTATATATTATGGAGGGAATGTAGATTTGCTAATACCTCGATATATTATTCAAGAAATTAAAATGCGCGTTCAAGAATAAAATCAGTCTATTTTCCAAAATTTTGATATATATGTAATTAAGTTAAATACTGGATATATGTCACTATAATAGCGACAATCAGCAAAAAAATATCCTATACGTTCAAATTGAATTGGGTGCTTAACATGATCTCTAGTAACACTGCTTTCTATAAATCCATGATAAATTTTTAAAGAATTTTCATTTAAAAATGATAAAAAATTTTTTATAATATCCGGATTAATGTGAGTAAATAAATTATGATAAAATCTAAATTCAGAAGGAATATTTTTTTTAGCAGATACCCAGTGAATGATTCCTATCTTATTAGGATTGATTAAATTTATATGATCATTATAATTTTGATAACACGTACAAAAAATGGTTGTCACTTGACCTTTTTTATTTTTTTCAATACGATTTGCGCGTATAACATATGCATGTCGAAGTTTCACTGTTTTTCCTAAAGATAAGCGCTTATATAAAAGATTTGATTTTTCCGAAAAATCTGAACGATCAATATATATTTTTTTATTAAAAAATATTTTTCGTTTTCCCATGGCATAATTGCTTGGATGATTAGGAACTTCTATAAGTTTTTCGAATTTATCTGGAAGATTTTCGAATATTAATAAAACGGGATTGATAACTGCCATAAATCGCATCGCGGTTATATTTAATTCTTTTTTGATGCATGATTCTAGTGCTGAAATATTGATTATGCTATTTTGCTTAGTAATTCCAATACGATCACAAAATGTACGAATAGACAATGGAGTATATCCTCGTCTTCTTAATCCAGAAATTGTTGGCATTCTAGGATCGTCCCATCCATCTACAATATTGTTTTTCACTAAAATTTTTAATTTTCGTTTAGACATCACAGTATATTCTAAATTCATACGAGAGAATTCATATTGTTTTGAGATAAATCGTATTGAAATATTTTTTAATATCCAATTATACAATTGTCTATTATCTTGAAATTCTAAAGTACATAAGGAATGTGTAATATTTTCAATTGCATCTGAAATACAGTGGCTAAAATCATATGTAGGATAAATACACCATTTATTTTGTGTACGATGATGATTTTTAAATCTTATTCTATATAGAATAGGATCTCTCATAATAAGAAAAGGAGATGTCATATCAATTTTAGCACGTAAACATGCTGTTCCTTCAGAAAAATTTCCAAGACGCATTTGTTTAAATAAGTATAAATTTTCTTGAATACTTCGATTTCTATAAGGACTATTTTTTCCAATTTTAGTTAAAGATCCACGATATTTACGAATATCATCTAAAGATAATTCTTCTACATATGCTAAATTTTTTTTAATTAACTCTATGGCGAAATGATACTTTTTTTCAAAGTAATCTGAAGAATAATGCACTGATTTATTCCATTTAAATTTTAACCATTTTATATCATGTTTAATTGATTCTATATACTTTTGATGTTTTGTTTCAGGATTAGTATCATCAAAACGTAAATAACATTCTCCTTGAAAACATTTCGCTATATAAAAATTTAAGCAGATTGATTTTGCATGACCTAAATGTAAATACCCATTTGGTTCTGGAGGAAATCTTGTACGAATGGTTTTATATTTCTTTGTTAAAAAATCTTTATGTACAATTTTATAAATGAAATGTGATGGAATTTTTCGCTTATTCATTTTAGTTTAATATTGAACAGTTAAATTTTATATAAAAATATATTAAATAATGAATTAAGTTATTTAAATTTGTTAATTTAATTTATAAATTTATTTAAAAACATTATATTAATAATATGTGGATTATATCTTTTTTTTTATTATTTAGTAATGCTGTATTTATTATTTTACTCTAGCTACGTACTCTTCGCTACGAGTATTTATTCTAATAATATCATTTTTTTGTATAAACAATGGAACCTTGATTATTGCACCGGTAGATAAAACTACCGGTTTACTTGTAGACTGAATAGTATCTTTTTTGGATTCATAATCTGCATGTAATACTTTCAAATTTATAAATTTAGGTAAATTAATAAAAATGGGTTTTTTATTCCAAAAAGTTACTGTACATTCTAGTTGTTCTACGATCCATTTATTATTTTCTCCTAAAAATTTTTTATTAATACAGAATTGTTCAAAATTATCTTTTTTTATGAAATACCAAAAATTAGAACTTTGATAAAGTGTTTTTGCTAAAATATCATTTACATTAGCAGATAAATAATATTCATTTGATTTAAATATTTTATCAATAATTTTTCCAGAAGTTATTTTTTTTAATTTTATTCGGTTAAATGGCTGTCCCTTACCTGGTTTGACAAATTGATTATTTAAAATTACATATGGTTCATTGTTTAATAAAATTTTTAATCCAATACGTAGTTGATTTACGCTATAATAACGTGTCATATATTTTACATATATAATTTAAATGATTAAAGCTATTTATAATAAAAAAAAATTAATTTTAAAAGATGATTGGTTAAAAGAACTGTCTAATTCTATCATAAATCCTTTAGATTTATTAAAATATCTTAAATTAGATCATAATCAAGATTTATTACATGGAATGAAAGCAAATAAATTATTTTCATTTCGTGTTCCTATGTTTTTTGTTAATTTAATGGAAAAAGGGAATGCAAAAGATCCGTTATTTTTACAAATATTTACTAGATATGAAGAAATGATACAATCTACAAAATTTTTTAAAGATCCTTTAAAAGAAAATAGTAATAAAAAAAAATATTATGGATTTATAAAAAAATATAAAAATCGTTTGTTAATTTTACTCAAAGGAAATTGTGCAACGAATTGTAGATATTGTTTTCGAAGACATTTTCCTTATCCTAAGCATACTTTGAATACAGAAAGATGGAACTATATTTATAAATATATTAATAAAAATAAAAATATCAATGAAATTATTTTATCTGGAGGCGATCCATTAATGGCGAAAGATAAATTACTAGATATAGTTATTACTCATTTAGAAAAAATTTCGCATCTCAATACATTACGTATTCATACTAGATTACCGACGCTTCTACCTGTTAGAATGACAAGATTCTTATGCGATCGATTAATTTCCTGCTCATTAAATATAGTATTAGTAACTCATATTAATCATTATCGTGAAATTAGCGATGAATTTCAAAAAAAGATTATTTATTTACGTGATAGTAGGGTTATATTATTTAATCAAAGTGTTCTTCTACGTGACATTAATGATAATGCAGAAACTCTTCTTAAATTACATAAAAAATTGTTTAATCTCGGAATCATTCCGTATTACTTACATTTATTAGATAAAGTTCAAGGCGCAGCTCATTTTAATGTTCCAGAAACTAAGGCAAAAAAAATTATGTTAAAACTTTTAGAAAATTCTCCTGGTTATCTTGTGCCAAAATTAGTTAAAGAAGTTCCGGGAGAAAAAAATAAGATTTTAATAAATTTAAATTCATGAAATAAAAAAAATTTAAGCACTATTTTTATTTGGATTCAAAATAAGAATGCTATTATTTGAGCAATAGTCATCTGTTTTGTTTATATGAAATTTTTTTGATTTCCCAATAAATTTGCCTCCTTCTTTAATCATAATAGTGTAACATTTCATAATTCCAAATAATTTACCGCATTCTAATATATTTATATTAGAAGCTATACATTTTCCTTTAACGATACCGTCAATAATAATTTTTTTTGCAATTATATTTCCTATAATTTTACCTGTTTGCATGATGTAAACGGTGTTTTCTTTAGCTGTTATATTACCGTATATTTTTCCTGAAATATAAATATTTCCTTTTATATTAATATTTCCAGTAAATGTAGTATTTTTAGATAATAAAGTGTCTTTGTTTTTTAAATTATAAAATTCGGAATAGCTTTTATTTTCAATTATCGAAGGTGAATCAAATTTGTTGAAGTTAATATTTTTATTATTTTTTATATATTTGCTGTAATTTCGAATTCTACAGTAATAGAGTATAAGTGATAATACTACAAAGATGGAGGTAGCTGTGCATAATAGAAAATGATTTGTTAAATATGAAATCAATGCAATTATCCATCCTATCCAGATATGATTTAAAAAAAAATCAATACTACATTTGTTTATTGGTTTTTTAATATTATTTTTTCAAAAAATTAAATATATTAAATACTATATTATCGCTTAAAATAATGCAAATATAGATCGTATGAAATATATTTTAATTATTTTATGAAAATATTATTTTTTAATATTTTTTAAATTGAAAATATCTTGAATATTCGATAATATTTTTTTTATAGTATTTGGATGACCAGCTAAAATATTACCAGAAATCAAGTAATCATGTCCTCCAAAGAAATCAGTGACAACACCTCCGGATTCACGTACCAAAAGATCTCCGCTAATAAATTTTTTTTTGATTTTTGACTGTACATTAAAAAATAAAGAAAAACGTCCTGCTGCAACATATGCTAAATCTAATGCTACAGATCCAGTACAACGAAAACTTTGATAGTTTAATAATAAACTGTTTATAAAACTACAATAATCACTATTATATTCATTTTTCATACAATCTGAAGAGCTCGATAGAATTGCATATTTTATATTTTCATTCTTTTTAATCCTTATTCGATATCCATTTAATTGAGCTCCTTGACCCCTTATTGCAGTAAATAATTCATTTCTAATTGGATCGTATATTACCGAAATTTCTGTTTTTAAATTAATTTGTACAGCAATAGAGATAGAAAAATGTGGCAAGTTATTAGCAAAATTTCTGAATCCATTTAATGGATCAACAATCCATTGTGTTTTTGAAAAAATATTTTTTTTTTCATCATTTTGATAAATATTTAAAAATATATGATTTGGATAAAATTTTTTAATAATATTTGCAATTAAATATGCCGAAGTATTGCTTATATTCAATAAATTTTCATTAAATTTTACATGATTAATAGAAGAGAACATACCATAATATTTGTTAATTAATTTTCCTGCTTCTCTAACTGCATAAATAGCAATATTAAGTATCGGATGCATCATATATAATCTCTATATAAGAGTATTTAATAAATTTATAATAATTAAATATTAAATAAAAATATTATAAATTGAATATTTCAATATACTTGTATGAATTTTAAATATTACCTATATATAAAAATAATATTTATTTATATGTTATAGTAAATAGTGTATAAAATTTATATAAAGCAATTCTTTTTTTTTCAAAATTACAGTATATTATAAACTGTTTCAATTTTAAATTAGATCTTGCTGATAATAACAGATACCGATCTACTAGTATTTAAATTTATATAAAATAGCATAGGAATGAAACAAAAAGTGAAATTTCCAATATATTTAGATTACGCATCCACTACTCCAGTAGATAAAAAAGTATATGAAAAGATGCTAAATTATTTAACACGTAGTGGAATATTTGGAAACCCGGCATCAAGTTCACATATTTATGGATGGGAAGCAGAAAATGCTATAGAAATGTCAAGAAAAAATGTAGCAGATCTAATTTGTGCAAATACTCGAGAAATTATTTTCACTTCTGGTGCAACAGAATCAAATAATTTGGCAATTAAAGGTGTTATTAATTTACATAAAAAACAAAAAATCCATATTATTTCTGGAAAAACTGAACATCATTCGGTGTTGGATACCTGTTATGCATTACAATCGCATGGAATAGAGCTAAGTTTATTAACTCCTCAAAAAAATGGCATGATCCTTCCTGAACAACTTCAAAAAGAACTGCGCGAAAATACTGTTTTAGTATCTCTTATGCACGTTAATAATGAAACCGGTGTAATTCAAGATGTAGAATCATTTGGAAAAATATGCAATGCTGCCGGAATATTATTTCATGTAGATGCTACTCAAAGCATCGGTAAAATACCAATCGATCTTCGTAAAATTGAAATAAATCTTATGTCATTTAATGCACATAAAATTTATGGACCCAAAGGAATTGGCGTATTATTCATTCGTAGAAAACCTCCTATATACTTAAAAGCACAAATGCACGGTGGAAGTCAAGAAAATAGTTTAAGACCAGGAACATTGCCCGTACATCAAGTTGTTGGAATGGGAGAAGCATGCCGTCTGATCCAAAGAGAAATGGATAAAGAGAATAAAAAAATAAAAAAATTAAAAAAAATATTTATAAATGGTATACGAAAGAAAAATGACATTATATTGAATGGAGATCAAAATAATAGCGTTCCGCATATACTAAATATTACTTTTCCAGGAATTGATAGTAGATTAATTATATCCTTATTAAAAGATTTAGCAATTTCTACGGGGTCTGCATGTACGTCGGGTAATTCTAGCTCGTCTCATGTTCTACATGCAATGGGTATAAGTCGTATATTATCAAGCAGTTCAATTCGTATTTCACTAGGTAAATTTATCTCTCATGAAGAAATTCTATTTACTATTAATTATATAAATAACATTATTCCTAATATAAATAAAACATTATATTAGTAAATTGAGTTAATTTCAAAATTATAATATTTTAATGACAACATATTAGCTGTTTTTAAAAAAATTTCTATCTTTTATAATGATAATGTAAAACTAATGCAAATAACATGGCAAAATCTATTAAAACAAGAAAAAAATAAAAAATATTTTTATGATATTTTCGAATATATTAATATAAGAAGAAAATTAGGAATTAATATCTATCCTGAAAAAAAAAATATATTTAAAGCATTACAACTAACACCAATTAACAAAATTAAAGTAGTAATCTTAGGACAAGATCCATATCATGGGTTTAATCAAGCAGACGGATTATGTTTTTCTGTAAAATCTGGATGCAAAATCCCTCCTTCTCTAAAAAATATTTTTATAGAAATAAAAAATAGTGTGCCAAACTTTATTATTCCAAAAAATGGTTGTTTAGAGAAATGGGCATTTCAGGGAGTATTATTACTGAATAGTATTCTAACAGTGGAAGAAGGTAGACCAAATTCACATGCTAAAATTGGATGGGAATTATTTACAAACCAAGTTATTAAGTATATTAATCAATTTTGCAAACAAATTATTTTTATTTTATGGGGTAATTATGCAAAAAAAAAAGTATGTTTATTAATTTTAAGCATCATATAATTTTATCTGCATCTCATCCGTCGCCATTATCGGCGCATCTTGGATTTATAGGATGTAAGCATTTTTCTAAAACAAACAAGATACTTTCTATTTTAGGTAAAACTCCAATAGATTGGAATTTATCAAAAATTAACTAGCGTATTGATTTAAATAAATTTTTGATAAAATTGTTTGATATATTTTGCTTAAAATATATAAATCTGTAATTTTTACACATTCGTTTTCTTGATGAATTGTTTTGTTTAATAATCCCAATTCTATAATTTGTTTGCTAATTTTACAAATAAATCTTCCGTCAGAAGTTCCACCATTATTTTTTATAGATGGAAAAATATTTTGACATATTTTGATTGAATGTGAAACTATTTGCAATAAAGATCCTGCTTGTGTAATAAAAGGATTACTGTTTAAAATATATTTAGTTTTATATTTACATTGTAATGATTTTAATATTATATCAATTTTTTTTTGAATAATAATTTCGTTCGATTTTAGATTAAATCTAAAATTTAATTTTAATAACACTTGATTTGGTGTAACGTTATTACATGATTTAGAATCGCTTTTAATTTTTACAATCTGCATACTAGTTGGTGGTAATATGCACATTTTATCATTCCAAGACGTTTTTATTAATTGATTAATTGCTAAATTAACTAAATTAATAGGATTTTTATTAAAATTTGAATATGCAACGTGGCACTGTTTTCCATAAATAATTATATATGCGTCTAAAGAACCTCTTCTACCATTTTTTATGGTATCTCCAATATATTTTTTTCCTGTTGGCTCTCCAATTAAGCAACAATCAATTTTTTCTTTTCTTTTGATTAAAACTTCAATAACTTTTTTAATTCCATGTTTACCTGATCCTTCTTCATCAGAAGAAATTAAAAATGCTAATCTTCCTTGATTAAAGTTTTTATTAGTATAAAAAAATTCTCTAGAAGCAACTAGCATCGCAGAAATGGCGCCTTTCATATCGGATGCTCCTCTACCGTATAAAAAACCATTATTTAATGTTGGTTCGAATGGAGGAAATTTCCAATATTTTAAATTTCCAATATTTACCACGTCAGTATGGCCTGCAAATAATACGGTATATCCTTTACCTCGATAAGCCCATATATTTGTAGTATTACCAAATTGCATAATTTCAGTTTTAAAACCTATTTTGCGTAGATAACTAATAATAATTTTATTACATCCAGCGTCATTAGGCGTCAAAGAAGGACATTTTATTAAATTGCATGCTAAGTTGATTACTTGTTTTTTAAATGACATAGAGAGATTATTTTGTTTATTTAATTATTTATAAAAATTTTTAAAATATTTTAAGTTAATTTTTAAGATTCCAGCTTATTTTAATGCAATACCAAGCTATAATGTATAAAACAAAAATAATAAAAATCATAATACTAAATGATAAAAAAATAGAAACATCTGTAATTCCCAAGAAACCATATCTAAATCCGTTTACCATGTAAACGACGGGATTTAATTGAGAAATTTTTTGCCAAAAAACAGGAAGTAAGTTTAATGAATAAAACACACCTCCTAGATATGTTAAAGGTGTTAAAATAAATGTTGGTATTATACTGATATCATCAAAATTTTTAGCAAATATTCCATTTAATAAACCAGCAAGAGAAAACAGAATAGAAGTTAGTATTAAAATTATAATAGTAATTATATATTTTTGAATATGTATTGCAAAAAAACATAGCGATACTGTGGTGACTAATGATCCTACAAAAATTGCTCGTATTATCCCTCCTCCGATATATCCAAAAATAATAATATATGCTGGTACTGGAGCAATAAGTAACTCTTCAATATTTTTTTGAAATTTAGCGCTAAAAAATGAAGATGCGACATTGCTGTATGCATTAGTTATTACAGACATCATAATCATTCCGGGAATGATAAATTCCATATAAGAAAATCCATGTATATTCCCAATTTTTGACCCAATTAAATTGCCAAAAATGATAAAATATAGTATCATCGTAATTATTGGAGGCACTAAGGTTTGACCCCAAATTCTAGTAAACCTCATTACTTCTTTGCATAAAATGCTTTTTAATGCAATTAAGTACGATTTTTTCATATTTTTTCCATAGACTTTTAATTTGATACTAAATTCAAAAACAATTCCTCTAATCGATTACTTTTATTTCGCATGCTTTTAACTTGAATATTTTTTGAATTTAATTGCAAAAAGAGGTCATTTAATCCTTGATATTTTTTTACTTCAACTTCTAAAGAAAAATCATTTAAAACTTTAAAATTATATCCGTTTAGTTTTATATTTGATATTTTACATGATAAATCTAAAATGAATTTTTCAGATTTTATTTTTGATAATAAGTTTTTTATTGAAGTATTTTCTATTAATGTTCCGCATCGCATTATCCCGATATGACGACATAGATTTTCTGCTTCTTCAAAATAATGTGTGGTTAGTATTATTGTTTTTCCTTTTTTATTAAAATTTTTTAACAAACTCCAAATCAATCTTCTACTGTCTATATCTACTCCTGCTGTTGGTTCATCAAGAATTAGCAGTTTTGGCTCATGCATTAATGCGCGAACAATCATTAATCTACGTTTCATTCCTCCAGATAACATACGGGCTGCTTTATTTCTTTCATTCCATAAGTTTAGTTGATTTAAGTATTTTTTTGCACGAATATTGGCAATTTTTTTTTTTACTCCATAGTATCCGGCTTGATTAATAATAATTTGTTTAATTGTTTCAAATGGACTGAAATTAAATTCTTGTGGAACAAGCCCGATCTTTCTTTTATAAGAAAAAGGATTTTTATCTATATCTTTTCCGAAGATTTTTACTGTTCCAGAACTTTTTTTTATAAGATGACTGATTATTCCTATAATTGTAGATTTTCCTGCCCCATTAGGACCCAGTAATGCATAAAAGTCTCTTGTTTTTACCGTCAAATCAATTGATCTAACAGCATAAATATTTTTGTTATATATTTTTTTTAATTTTTTTATTTCTAGGGCATATTCCATATGTGGAGATTTTCATATTTTTATAAAATTAAAATTAATTCGCAGTATATTTTTATTTTAATAAAAAATATTTTTTTTGATTTTTTATAAAAAATACTGTGATTTTTGATTTTTTTTATTTATTTTAAAATAAATAGCATTTTGAATAAATCGTATTTTATTTTAATTTATTGAGAATTTAAGTGATATTTTTTTGATTATTATTTAATAGAAACGATTTTATCGAATCTTGTGTTAAACTTGCTTACTCTTCCTCCTGTATCTACAATTCGTTGTTTTCCCGTATAGAATGGATGACATGCATTGCATACGTCTAGGCGTATGCTATTTAATAAAGTAGATATTATTTTAAAAGAATTTCCGCACGCGCATTTTACTTTAACTTCTGTGCATTTTGGATGAATTTTTTTTTTCATATTAAATATATTTTTTATTTAAACCATAAAAAATTATATTGGAAATTTGATTAAATTCTTTTAAATATACAAAACATTTTTAATATATGCAAATAAAATTTACAGTTAATTTAATTTTAGAGTAGAAAATTTATTTTTATAAAAATTATTTTCTTTGAAAAAGAATAAAAGAATTTTAGTCAATTAGTTATTTTTATTAAGATGATATATTTTCTTTTAAATAGAATAGAATTTTATTTAGTAAAAGAATTAATATATGTTATATCAATTTTAATACATTTTATTGATTTACACTTTAAAAAAAATGTATATTTATTTAATAAATTCAATATATAAGATAATATTTATTCGTTTATATATAAAAATCTATAGATAATATTTTTAAAAATATATTTATTTATTTTAATATTTAAAATTTTATATTTTTTAAATAAAAAATTTTTAATAATTTTTTAAAATTAATTTACTTTATATACAAAAATGATTATAATTAAATTTATTTCAATTATATATATAAGTCAATTATCAATATTATTTTTAAGTATTTTAAGATACCTTATTATTGAAAAAAATTGAAAATTTATAATAATATAAATATATTAATAACTTTATTATTAAATTCTTATAAAATTCTTTATTTCTTATTAAAATTTTTAATCTATTTTATTAAAACAAAAATAATCTTTTTAAACAATTATAAATTGTACTGTTTATATGTAATTTTTAAAATAAAGTATCGGATATAATAGATAATTAACAAAAATTAAATTTTTATAATACCGTGATAAACAAAGACTATATTTATTGTCGAAAATTTTTTAAGACAGAAAAAAAAAGAAAAAAACATGCCGGCCTGTCTGTTTTTCAGTTTTTTTTAATTGTAAACATACTAATACTTTTTACTTCTTTTTTTATTGTTACACATTTTGTTTTATCTTCTATTAATCATCATGAAAACAAAAAAAAAGATATTGTATTTGTTAAAAACAATAATAATCAATTACCCCCAAAACCACAAAACAGATGGTATTATATCAAAGAATTAGAGAATTTGCATATTTTTGTTTTTTTTGAGATATAAATTATATAAATGTTACATTACTCACATAAAACTAAAAAAATAAGTAAAGCTTAAATTGTGTACTTAAATTTATTACAAAATTTAAATCAAATATCAATAAATAGTTATTTTAAATACGCACTTTTAAGTAAAAAAAATGAACTTTTTTAAAATTAAATTAGACAACGTACAGGATTTTTAATAAAATTAAAATCAACAATCATATTATACTTATAAAAACATTTAAAATATACTTTCTAAAAATTTTTAAATATTTAAAATATAAAACCTTTCTTATTATTTATTTTTTATATAACAAAATATTTCAAGGAATTCATATTATGACGACGATTGTCAGTGTACGCCGTAATAAATACGTAGTTATTGGAGGTGACGGACAAGCAACAATCGGAAATACTATCATGAAAAATAATGTTAAAAAAGTTCGTAGATTATATAATGAAACAGTTATTGCAGGTTTTGCAGGAGGTACAGCTGACGCTTTTACGTTATTTGAATTATTTGAAAAAAAGTTACAAATACATCAGGGACATTTTGTAAAATCAGCCGTAGAATTAGCAAAAGATTGGCGAACAGATCGTATGTTAAAAAGATTAGAAGCCTTATTAGCAGTAGCCGATAAGCATACTTCACTTATAATTACTGGACACGGAGACGTCATTCAACCAGAAAGTGACGTGATTGCAATTGGATCTGGAGGTCCATATGCGCAATCTGCAGCACGTGCTTTATTAGAGAATACAGAATTATGTGCACGTGACATAGTAAAAAAATCACTGAAAATCTCTGGAGATATTTGTATATACAGCAATCATTTTTTTTCTCTAGAAGAACTTATACCTGAAAATAAGGCTACTTAAAATGTCTAATATGACTCCAAAAAATATTGTTAAAGAACTTGACGGATATATTATTGGTCAAAAAGATGCGAAAAAAGCTGTTGCAATAGCACTACGTAATCGTTGGCGTCGCATGCGACTCGAAGAATCACTGAGACACGAAGTTACTCCGAAAAACATTTTAATGATCGGACCTACAGGAGTAGGAAAAACTGAAATTGCTCGTCGGTTAGCAAAGCTCGCTAAAGCACCATTTATTAAAGTTGAGGCAACAAAATTTACAGAAGTTGGATATGTAGGTAAAGAAGTAGATTCTATTATTAGAGATTTGACTGATGCCGCAGTAAAAATGATTAGATTACAATCTATAGAAAAAAATCGATTTAGAGCAGAAGAACTAGCAGAAGAAAGAGTTTTAGATGTTTTAATTCCTCCAGCAAAAAACAACTGGGGAAAAGTAGATATCAATTCTCAACCACTAAAAACACGCCAAAATTTTAGAAAAAAATTAAAATCCAAAGAATTAGACGATAAAGAAATAGAAATTAATTTAGCTGCAACTCCAATTGGAGTAGAAATTATGGCTCCTCCAGGCATGGAAGAGATGACTAGTCAACTGCAATCAATGTTTAAACATTTAGCTGGACAGAAACAAAAAACAAGAAAAATAAAAATAAAAGAAGCGATACGACTGTTAATTGAAGAAGAATCTGCAAAATTAATTAATATAGAAGAGATTAAAGAAAAAGCGATTGAAGCTGTTGAACAAAATGGAATTGTATTCATTGACGAAATTGATAAAATTTGTAAAAGAGGCGAAATATCAGGTCCAGACGTATCTAGAGAAGGTGTTCAAAGAGATTTGTTACCCTTAGTAGAAGGATGCACTGTATCAACAAAACATGGGATGGTAAAAACAGATCATATTTTATTTATCGCATCAGGTGCTTTTCAAGTTGCCAATCCTTCTGATTTAATTCCAGAATTGCAAGGCAGACTACCTATTCGAGTGGAATTATCTGCATTAACTACCGAAGATTTTGAAAAAATTTTAACAGAACCAAATGCTTCCCTTACAAGACAATACAGTGCTCTTATGGCCACAGAAGGAGTTACTGTATGTTTTAAAAAATCAGGGATTAAAAAAATAGCAGAAGCTGCTTGCCAGGTAAATGAAGCTACAGAAAATATTGGTGCCAGAAGATTACATACTATTTTAGAGCGTCTCATGGAAGAAATTTCATATAACGCAAGCGATTGGAGTGGAAAAAAAATTAGCATTGACGATAAATATGTAAGCAATCATTTAGATAAACTAGTTTCCGACGAAGATTTAAGTCGATTTATATTATAAAATATAAAATTTCCAGATTTATCATTTCTTACGTAATTAATAGTAATCCAGTTTTTATTAAAAAATAAAAAAATAATTTTAATTTTTTAGACGAGATAAACGAATCCAACACAATAAAATAATTAAACCTATAAAAAAAGTAATTACTCCAAGTGTAAACTGTTCATTATTTTTAGAAAAAAAAGATAATATAAACGCTATTAGGCTGGATCCAGTATTTTGTATACCCCCTAAAAGGGCTCCTGCAGTTCCGGCCATATAACTATATGGCTCCATCGCTCCTGTAGTTGCCAACGGAAATAACATTCCTGCTCCAAAAAAAAATAAACTTGCAGGAGCTAAAATTGTCCAAATTTTAATTATACCTAATAGTCCGGGAATCCACATGAATATTCCAGATAAAAAACAAAATATTGTAGCTCTCCACATTAATTCTGTAAAAGACTTTTTGCTATATCTAATATAAAAAGATCCTAAAAAAATACTTGGTACAGGTAAAATAAATAATATGCTAATTTCTATAATATCAAAGCCCATTTGGCTTAAAAATATTCCACTACTAGATTCAAATGCTACAATTCCAGATAAGCTACTTGTTAAAATAATTAAATAATAATTAAATTTTTTTTTAGATAATAAAAATTTAAATCCGATTTTTTTATTAAAATTTTTGTTTGGATTGGTTTCAGGAAAAACATATAGTATTAACATGCTAATTACTATGCCTATGATTAATAAAAATATAAAACACATACGCCAACCAAACGTATTTGATATTATTCCTCCTAATATTGGCGCTAATAGAGGGCTAATAAGAATGCCCATATTAAGAAATCCATTAGCTTTTTTTAAATCATGATGATTTAAAAAAATATCTCTCGGTAAAGTACGCGCCATTACTCCACCTACTCCCGTACCAAGTCCTTGTATTCCGCATAATATAATCATTGACCATAAAGAATTAATGAATAAAACCAAAATCGTAGCAAATATAAAAATAGACATTCCTATTAAAATTACTGGTTTTCTTCCAATTCTATCGGATAGAGGTCCATATATGAATTGTGAAATTCCATAACACAAAAGATATCCCGCCATTAATCCTTGTATTTTTTCTTGAATCACACCTAAATCATAAGCAATTTTTGCAATACTAGGAACATAAATAGTTTGTGATATTTGTCCAATAGCAATTAAAAATATTAATAAACATAATATATGTGAATTTTTTGGTTTATTGATCATTTTTGAAAAAAAATAACAAATTATATCATCTAAATATAATAGTTAATTGTTATTATTACTACCATTTTTTCAAAAAATAAAACTGAAATAAATTATTTAAAAATGGAAATTTTAAATAAAATTTAATTAAATATAGTATTTAATAACTTTAAAATTATATATTCAAGTTTATAATTTTTTTAGTTTAGGTATAATAAACTAATATAAATTAAATTAGAGTAATAACGATGACAGAATGGATTACTGGCAAAATAATTAAAGTAAAAAATTGGACTGAAAAATTATTTAGTATTGTTTTACATGCACCAATTGCACCATTCATTGCGGGTCAATTTGCTAAATTACGACTAAATATACACAACGTATCAATACAGCGTGCATATTCGTATGTAAATGCTCCAAATAATAAAAACCTAGAATTTTATTTAGTTGAAGCTAAATCGGGAAAATTTAGTCCTATTTTAAGAGCTTTAAATCCAGATGAAAATATTTTAATTACAAAATATGCATCTGGATCTTTTATTTTAAATATAATACCTGAATGTAAAAATTTATGGATGATTTCTACTGGAACTGCAATTGGACCGTATCTATCTATATTGCAACATGGAGAAAATTTAAAAAGATTTGATAATATAGTTCTAGTTCATGCAGTAAGATTTTATAAAGACTTAAGTTATTTAAAAAAAATAATACAACTAAAAAAAATTTATAATAAAAAACTATCTTTTCAAATAATCATTAGTCGCGAAAAAATTATTAATACTCTATACGGTAGAATACCGGAGTTAATTTTTAACGGTCAATTAGAAAATGCTATTAATTTAAAAATTAATCCAAAAGATACACATATTATGTTATGTGGAAATCCAAATATGATTCGTGATACTTATGAGTGTTTAAATAAAAAATATTTCATGGTAAAGAATTACCAAACATCTCCGGGTCATATTACTAGCGAATTATATTGGAAATAAATAATATTTTTTATAAATATATATTTTAATAAAGGTAAAATAACTAATATGAAAACAAATCCATTTATATTAGCAAATTGGAAATTAAACGGAAATATTTTATTAGTTAAACGATTGTTGTCTGCTTTAAAAAATGAAGTAAAATTTTTAAAAAAAGTACACATAGCTATAGCTCCTCCAGTAATATATTTAAGTGAAATGCAAAAATATCTTTATAATAATAAAAATATTTATTTAGCTGCACAAAATGTGGATATGCATATTTCTGGATCTTTTACTGGTGAAATTTCTGCTTATATGCTTCAAGAATTTGGAGTACGATATGTAATTATAGGACATGCTGAAAGAAGAAATTTGCATAATGAAGATGATTCTATTATTGTAAAAAAATTTTTAGTTCTTAAAAAATATAATTTAATACCAGTATTATGCATCGGAGAAACGATTCAAGATCGCTTTTATAAAGAAATAAAAAATATTTGTATAAAACAAATAGATCCTATTTTAAATATTTTAGGCATAGATGGATTTAAAGAAACAATTATTGCATATGAGCCCATTTGGGCAATAGGAACTGGAATTTTACCGTCTCCGGAGTATATACAAAATGTACATGAATATATTCGAAGTTATTTATCTAAATATAGTTCATATCTTGCCAGTAAGATTGTATTACAGTATGGCGGTTCAGTAAATTCTCAAAATGTTTTTAAAATATTATCACAATCTGACGTAAATGGTGTATTGTTAGGAAAATCATCTTTAAAATTAAAAGAATTTTTGTCTATTATACGTATTGCAGATAAATTATAGCCACTTTTTACTTCTAAAGTAAAAGTACGGTGCTAATCCAGCTAAAATCATTTCTAAAATTGCTATTGGATATCCTAGAGCCCATTTTAATTCTGGCATAAATTCAAAATTCATTCCATAACTAGAAGCAACTAATGTTGGAGGTAAAAATACTACTGATACTACAGAGAATATTTTTATAATCCTATTTTGTTCGATATTAATAAAGCTCATTGCAGCTTGCATTAAGAAGTTTACTTTTTGAAATAAAGATTCGTTATGAGGTAGCAAAGAATCAATATCATGTAATACTCCTTTAGCTTGTTCTAGTTGTTTAGCTGGTAAATGAATTTTTTTAACTAAAAAATTTAGCGCTCTTTGTGTATCCATTAAACATAGACGTACTTTCCACCCGACATCTTCTAAAGAAGCTAAAGTAGAAAGTGCACTATCATATTCATCTCTTTGATTATCTTTCATAATTATCATGCTAAGAGTTTCTAAATCGCTATAAATATTTTCTATTTCATCTGCTAATTGTTCTATTTTTGTTTCAAATAAATCTAATAATACCTCATATGCATTACCGTCAAGAAGCGTTTGATTTCTAGTACGCATGCGATAAAGACGAAAAGCCGGTAAGTCACGTTCTCTTAAAGTGTATAAGCGGTGATTTCTAATTGTAAATGCAACGGTGGAATTTCCAACATGACCTTCAACATCTGAAAAAAAGAAAAAAGAATGTATATGTAACCCTTCTTGATCTTCAAAAAATCTAGCAGATGCTTCTATGTCTTCTAAGTCTAGATATTTTGCTAAATTTTGTCCTAATTCAATTTGAATACGATTTCGTTCTTGTTCGGTTGGTTCGACAAGATCAATCCATATTGCTTGCAATAAAGATAGTTGTTTTAAATTTAAACGCAGTAAACGGTTTTTATGTAATTGAAATGCATTTATCATAAAATTATATTAATAATAATAAAAAATTGTACCTATTCGGTGCGTTGAAAAAAGTAAATTTTAATATGTATATTAAAATTTATTTCGAAAATTAAAGATTTTAATAAAACTCTTTTTAATTGTATATAAAAAAGTAGTTATTTGTTATTAGTAGTTAATTCGTTTTCAAATTAAAACATAATAATTTTATTATTTAAACTAATTATTACATATAATGTATGTATTAATGCAAAATTTTGATTTTTTTAATAAAATTATTTATGAGATTTTTTAAAAAAATTAATTCTAAATTTATTTTAACATAAATAAAATTTGTACTCTAATAAGCTGTTTTGTCAGCATCATAAAAAAACGTAATTATAAATTTTAATTTTTTTTTTGACTAATTATTTAATTAATGTTAATTATAAAAATGCTAAAGAGTTTAATTTTTTATTAAAAAAAATATTCAATTTAAAATTTAATCAAGTAATAATAAAATTAATTAATATTATTTTAATAAATCACTAAATTATTATAAATAAATTTTAATATTTAATACGTATTTTTATTTAAAATAAATATAATTTTAATATTAAATATTTTTATTTTTAAATAAAAAACAAGTATTTATATGAATTTTTTTAAATATTTTAATTTTGAAATTTCAAAATGAGGTATTGTTCTTGCATTAATAGATGATAACAATTTTGTATTATGTGTATTTAACCAACAAGATTGCATTCCATAGTTTATTGCACCGAAAACATCGGTTTCTAAACAGTCACCAACATGTAGAATTTCTTTTGGTGGTAATTTTAATTTTTTAGCTGCTAAATCATACATTTTTTTATAAGGTTTAGGGGGTCCATCTATTCCAGATCTAAAAATACAAGAAAAATACTGACTAATTTTACATTTATATATATTTGCATCGCCATTTGTAATAGCAATTAATGGCCATTTTTTACTTAGTAATTCTAATATGCGATGTATATCGCTTTCTATATAAATTTGATTTCTCCATAAATTTACTAATTTCATAGCTTTTTTAGTAATAATTACTGCTAATTTATAATTTATTCCAAAACTTGTAATAGATAATAAAATTGACTGTTTTCTCCAAAAATTAATATTATAATATATTTTAGGATATTTTATTAATAGTTGTTTACGATAAAATTTATAATTTTTGTGTTTAAAATTTAATAATTTTTTATTTGAATGATTTAAAAAATTTATTAGCTTTTTTTCAGTTCGACTAATAATTGGTTTATTATCATACAATGTATCGTCGAGATCGAAAGTTAGTGCTCGAAATTTTTGAATTAAACGGTAAAAATATATCATATTTTAATATTTTACTTACAATGCACGAAATTTTTATTTGTAAAACGTTTTTATGAATGATTTTAAAAAAATTATAGATTAATATTTCCGTTATATATGTGTTCTGCGGGACCTATAATTGAAATTAAGTTTGAATTATTTTTCCAAGATACTTTTAAACTTCCACGTAAAAAATCGACTTTTACTATATTATTTAATTTTTTAAGATGAATTCCCAATGCTACTGTAGCGGCCGAAGCACTTCCACAACAATATGTTATTCCGGCTCCTTTCTCATAAACTCTAATTTTAATATGATTACGATTAATTATCTTTGAAAAGCTTACATTCACTATTTTTGGAAATGCAATATATTTACTTAAAAATGGAGCAATTTTTTTTATTATATTTAATCGAATACTTTTAAAAAATATTACACAGTGTGTATTTCCTACTGAAACAATATGGTATCTAACTTTTTTTTTAAAAAGTTAAAAGATTTTTGATTAAAAATATGATTATTTGGTGTATTTTTTTGAATTTTTTCAAATTTTGGAGGTGCGATACGCACGCAAATTAGTTTTTTATTAATTAAAAATGCATATGCTGTATTATATTGAGTATTAATTCGAATTACTCTTTTTTTTATCAAATTATTTAAACGTAAGTATTGAAAAACGCAGCGTATTCCATTAACGCATTGTTTTGCTTCAGAAGAATCAGAATTAAAAATACGAATTTTAAAATCTGAATTTTTAATATTATCGGATTTCATAATAATTATTATTTGATCGAAACCGATTCCCGAGTTTCGATCAGATAATTGACGTATTTTTTTCTTTGATAAATTAATTTTTTGATTAATATTATCTACTAATACAAAATCGTTACCTATACTGTGCATTTTTGAAAAGTACATTATATCAAGTATGTGTTTATTATATTTATAAAATTTGATTTATATTAACATAATAAATTATATTATTGTACTTTATTGTAAAAATTAAATTTAAAATATATATTTTATGAATTAAAAAATCATTTACTATTTAAATTAGAACTTATATAATATAGCTAATTTGATTTCTAAAAAATCATAGATTTTCTTAAAATAAGAAAATATACATTTATTTATTAAATTTTATCAGTTTTTATATAAAACTGATTTTTTCGATAGATAAAAAATAAATTTTCATTTTTTTAAAAATTATAGCTTACTCCTAACGATAATTCATTAAATCTTTTTATTTCATCATTACTTATCCGGTTATTTTTTACAAGATAATGTATTGTCATTTCGGAATTATCATCAAGATGCATCGATGTTCCAAAAATAATATTTTTTTCTTGTATTTTATTCAAATTATTATTACCAATCGTATTGGTATTAGAAATTAAATATCCTATAAATGGACGAATGCTGTCATTTAAATTATAATGTGATAAAAATTCAATACTTTTATTATTTGATAATATTCTTTCATGCAATAAAAATATGTCATTAAAATTATCATCTAAATTAGTATGCCACTTTTTTCCGTATAAGATAGCCAAATAGATCGGGGATTGTTCGTATTTTACACCTAAAGAAAAAAATTGACTATTATACTGCTTTTTATTATCTACTAACATATAAGTCGCGTAATTTTTCAAATATGAAGTTGCCAGAGATATATTATTTGTTTTTAAATGATATTTTATAGCAGCACTATAAGCATGGTTATAAATATTTTTGATATCATTTTTTATATTTATAAAATAACTATTCCAAGGAAATACGCGTTGCAAAGTAAATGTTAATCCTGGAAAAATGTTATATAAATCTGAATTTCGATAAGTTACTATTTTCCCGGGAAAATATCCTAAAACAACATTTTTAAAATTAAAATATTTATCAAATGACGGTATATTTTTTATAAAATCAGATACTTCACTCAAAGCAATACGATTTTTTCCATATTCAATGGTATTTTTATATATATTCATTCCGAAATTAGAAGATATGCTTTTTTCAAAAAATAAATTATCTCCGTATTTGTTTTTAAACGGAGTATGTTCTATTTTACAAAAACTAGATACATTTTGACTAAATTTCAAATTACATAAAAATCCATAAGAAAAAAAAAGATTATAATCATGCTTTTTTTCTTGTAAAAATTTATAATTTAAAACAATTTTTCTATATAACGATATTTCTGTATTTTTTTTAAAATCTATTTCTTTAGCAAGTAAAAAGTGGTTTTTTAATAGATAAACGATACTTATGATGATAAGTTGGAATGCTTTAATTTTTTTCATAATCTTCAAATGATACTTAATTTAATTGATTTTTACAATTAATAAAATTTAAAACCAATTTTTTTTAAAAATACTTAATTTAATAAAATTTGCATGTCGATTACTTATTAGATAAGTATATCTGTATTCCACGAAAAATAGCTTCTGCAATTTTTTGCTGATAATCATTATTTTTTAATTTTATTTCTTCTTGTACATTGCTAATAAATGCTAATTCAATTAGAATTGATGGAATTTCTGGATATTTTAATACGGCAAATCCAGCATAATCAACATTATGTTTATGTAATTTAGTTATTTTTCCAATAGAATTCAAGATATGACGTCCAAATCTCAAACTTTCACGCATTGTTGCTGTTTGTAGTAAATCAAATATTGTATTATCCAAATAATAATCTCCACTACTTCGTATTCCTATAAATTTTTCTATAGAATCATGTATACTTAATGAGTGTTTTTCTGCAACATTTATTGCGCTTTTTTTAGATAAAATAAATACTGATGCACCTTTTGCTGATGTATTTTTTACTGAATTAGTATGAATTGAAATAAATAAGTCTACTTTATTACTTCGTGCTTGAGATATTCTATTTTTTAAAGAAACAAATATATCTTTGTTTCTTGTCATATATACATGTATATAATGATTTTTTTGCATTAAATATTTTAATTTTTGAGAGACTTGTAAAGTAATATTTTTTTCATAAGTGTTATTCTTTCCAATTGCTCCTGGATCTCCCCCCCCATGTCCAGGATCTATCATTATTTTAAATATTTTTTTTAAATTTAAATTATCTGTATTTTTATTTTTTTCTTTTTTTTTAAATTGCATTAAATTTAAATGATTTATTATATCTGATATAATTTTATTACTATTGATTTCATATGATATATTATTTTGATTTATAATAATAATATTTAATTGAAATTTTTTTTTTGAATATACTAAATTTGCATCAGAAAAATTTTGTAATTCTAGTACTAATCGAATTATGTTTTTTTTAAATATTCCAATTCTAACTAATTTAATTCTTTGATTATATAAATCTTTTTTTTTAATAAAATAAAATCGTTTATTGATATATTTGAATTTTTAAAGTCAATAACCAAGCGTTTTGGATTGTTTAAAAAAAAATATTTATAATGAATGTGGCTTTTAAATTGCAACTTAATATCAGTTTTGTTGTTAAAATTTTTTATTTTAATATTAAAAATTAAATTAGAATTATTTTTATCAATAGAAAAAGATTTATTTTGAAAAACTAAAAAAACTAAAAAAATAATCAATAAATTAAATTTTGATTTTTTATTAAAATACATTTCAATCTATAATATCAAAGAAATAATTAGTACAATTTTAATTAAAAATTATTAAGAATTCCTACTCTTTTTTGTATAGAATGATAAAAAATTGTTTTTAGAGTATTATTCAGGTCATAAATGATAACTTGATTTTTAATTTTTAATAGCGTTACATATAAAAATTCGTGACTAATCGTAGATTTTAAAGAATTATCGATTAATATTATTGCATTATCTAATTTAAACGATACATCTAAAAAATCTTTTATATATAAAAGATATGCTGGTTTTAAACCTACAAACATATTCAAATCGTATTTGACAAGTTTTTTTTTTTATAAAAAAATACATAACTTTTTATTCCATGATTTATTATCACTCCAAGATCATTAATACCAATTCCTAGAGATGAATAATTAATTTTAGATATTACCAATCTTCCCGTATATAAGTCATTTTGTATTAATAAATTATATTTGTAAGATAAATAACTTTTTATCATATTTTCGATAATATAATTTAGCCGATATTCTCCGAGATAACTATTCCGAGCTATACAAATAACTCGAAATTTTTTAAAAAAATTGTTTAATATATATTCTATATTATTAATATTTTTTTTAATTCTATTCAAATATTTAACATAACTGAAAAAGATTTTTAATATCATATTTTGATAGTCTTCTTGATTTTTTAAATCAATATATTTTATTCCATTATAAATATTTTCATTTAAAAACTTTTTAGTTCTATTAAAATTTTTAATTTTGATTAATTTTGATAAATATCTAATATTTGGATGAATTTTATAATTTTTTTCTTTTTTTATTATATAAATATTGTCTAAATAATTTGATATAATTGGATCCGGTTTTTTTTCTATAGATAATATGTCGTATTCAACGATATTATCGTTTCTTGTTTTGTAAAAAATATCTTTCGATCTATTTAAATAAAAAATTAATTGTTTTAAAATTGATCCTTTTTCTATATTTTTTAAATCTAAATGATTTCCAATAAAAATTATTTTTCCTGAATTATTTTGATAAATATCAATTACGTAGTTTATAAGAGATAAATCGAGTACGGAAATATCGTAAATGATCATTAAATCATAATATATTGGATAAGAATAATATGAAATAGTATGTTGATTGTATAAATATGAATTCAAAAATTTATGAAATGTAATGAAGCTTATAGAAAAATTATTTTTTAAATGTTTTTTTTTAAGATATCTTAATTGTTTTTTAAAAAAAACTATAGACTTTTTGTTTAATACTACTAATAGTATATTAAAGTAATTTTTATAATTTAATTTTAATAATATTAATAAGATATCAAAAACAAAATAGTTTTTTCCAGAATTTTTAGACCCTAATAACCATGATGGATTATATTTGTACATACAGTATATTGCTTCTATTTTCCATTTATTACGTTTTAAATGCATACATATTTTTTTGAAATAATTATAAATTATTTTATGTTTTTTATAGTTGAATGGAAAATATTCTCTTGAGTATAAAAATTTTTTAAATTTTACTTCCTGCTTCCAGATTCGATATAAATACAAACTATTTCCCGATAATACAATAGGTCCTTGGCACAGTAAATTTCCAATCACTTTAAATTTTGATAATTTATCTTTCCACTGAATTAAGTTACTAATTTTTTCATATTTTTCATGTAACATATTATGTAAATTATGTTTTTTAAATAATTTTTGTAAAACATGTAGTGAAAGATAAGAATGTCCAGATCTATTTTCTGCACTTAAATATGCAATTGCTAAAATTAAATATGGATCATTTTTTGTGACAATAGAAAATGCAAATTGTATGTCTATAGAATTCAAAATTCCTATTTTTTTTAATTTTAAAAGAATATAATTAATCGTTTTCATAATAAGATAATGCTAGTTGAAATTAAACAATTAAAAAACATAATTATTCTTTCATAAGAAATAATTTATCGATAGAATTAATTAATTTTAAATTTGGACGGAAAAAATATATTCCATTTTTATTTTTTATTGTATTATTATTTATTCCTCTTAGAAAGAGGTAGTATATACCACCAAAATCTTTATTATAATCATATTTTTTTAAACGATTCTTTAAATATCGATGCAGCGCTAATGTGTATATCTGATACTGCAAGTCATATCTATACCTTATTATTTCTTGTTCCATCAAACTACGATTGTACGATTCATCACTATCGCCTAGCCAATTTGATTTATAATCTATAAAATAATATTTATTTTTCCATAAAAAAATTAAATCTATTGATCCTGTAAGGATGCCTTTAATACCATGAATATTTTGAATATCCGGACATTTTTGAGAAATTACATCATATTTTTTAATTAATTCATTAAATATTTGAGCATTTATTTCTGAATTTATAGAAAGAAAAAATTTTAATTCAGTGAGTTTATGATTTTCTTTAATTTTTGCTAAAAATAATTTTTGATTATTTAAATGTATATACAAAATTTTTTTCATCCATAACATTATATTTTCTGCAAAAGATATATCTATTTCGTATTTTGTAAGTTGATCTTTAATGAGATTAATATTTAATGGTTTATTAAAACTAATCAATTCAAATAATTTATGTATAAAATTTCCAAATACTTTTCCTCTTGGAAATTTATGCGGAGAAAAATAAGATTGTTTATTTTTTTCGATTAGATAAGTATCTTTTAGTGAAAAAAAATAATCTTTTTTTAAATCTGAATAACTTAAAATTTTCCATGAATTTAGAATTTTTCTATTCCAATATTGATTATCAAATTGATTTAAATCTATTAAAGAATTTATTATTAAATTTTTAGGATGTTTTAATCCTGAATTGATAAAAATATCTCCATTAGAAATGATAGATAAATCTTTTAAATTTTTTTGCATATCATTAAAGTTATTTTCTTTTCTTTTTTGTATTAAATACCCTATTGAAGTAAGGTGTGTATGACTAAATTGATTTTTTTTAGTATTTCCTCGAAATAATGCACATATCCCTACGCTACAATGATAAATAGAGCGTGTTAAAGCGACATATGTTAATCGTAAATCTTCTGATAATCGTTCTTGTTCTGTTAGTTTTTTGCTTCTTTTATGTTTATCTAAATCTAACATTAGTTGATATGTATTTTTATTATGAAATAATGCATAATTTTTTTGACGAAAATTTAATAAAAATGGTAAAATTACAATTGGGAACTCTAATCCTTTGGCTTTAAAAATTGTCATAATTTTTATTATATTTGAATTATTATTTATTCGTACTTTATAAGCTGCATTTTGTGTTTTAGGTAAGTTAATTTGTGCAGAAATCCAGCGTAATAAAGAAAGCTTATCTCTAATACTTTTTGAGATTTCTTGCAATATTTCCGAAATATATAATATATTATTTATGGATCTTTTATTTATTTCAATTGAATTATTTGTAAAATAGCAAATTTCACATGTAATTAATTTATTTAACATAAATTTAATTCCATACATCTCCCATATATTCCTATAAAATATAAATTTTTGATAATATTTTGACATATTTTTGTCAATATGAATTTGATTTATTTCAAATCTAAATATTTTTGTGGATAATGCTTGTTTTAGCAATTGAATATTTTCTGCATATAAAATTCCCTCTAATATTTGCAATATTTCTTTAGCTTCAAAAGTATGAAATAAATTATTATTATCCGATAGATATATGTTAGGAATAGAAAATTTATTACATGCTTCTTGCATGATGTTAGCTTCATATCGATTTCGTACTAATATGGTGATATCATCAGCGGTTAAATGATAAATAGAGCCTTCTTTTGTAAAGAAGACGCAATTTTTTTGTGCAAGATATAAAAGATTTTGAATTTTTATTGCATATTGATTTGCTATATATATTTGATAATCTTTTAAATTTACACTCAAAGATGGATGACATAGAAATTCTAAAGATGGTTGTATTTTTTTTTCAATAATAAAGTTTAAAGAACAATTGTATTTTGTATATTTAATATTATTATATTTAATATGTTTAAATGTAAATGGATTGCTAATTCTTTGAAATAAGCAATTTATAGCATTTATCATTCCTCTTGAAGAGCGCCAATTAGTTTCTAGCGAATAACATGTATTAATTTTTTTTTTTATTTGCATATACGTAAAAATATCTGCACCACGAAATCCATATATTGCTTGTTTTGGATCTCCTATTAAAATTAACGCACACATATTTTTTTTATGATAAATTCTAAAGAATATTTTGTATTGAATTTTATTAGTATCTTGAAATTCATCGATCATGGCAACCGGATAATAATTTCGAATAGTTCTAGATAAATTACATGAACTATATAAAGCACGTTTTAATAATTTTAATAAATCGTCAAATTCTAATTTTTCTTGTAAATATTTTTCTTTTTCAATACTTTTACGCATTGATATTATAACTTTTATAAATATCAACTGTTTAAATTTTTCTGTATACTGATATGCACAGTATAATTTATCAAAAAACACTGATTTAAACATTTTTATGCAATTTATATTTAATTTATGTAAATAATGTTGAAGTTTTTTAAACTCTAATGGAACATAAAAATTTTCTGTATTTTCTGATATCCATGTTTCTATCGTTTCAATACTCAAATTTATTTGACCATATTTTTTATTCTTAGCGAAATTGGAATTTATTGAATTTTGAATTTTATTTTTTATTTTTTTCCATATATTTTTTAAGGAATTAATTTTTTTTATATGAATTCGATAAAATTTTTCAATCGATTCCATACCGTCACTTGAATTTAGTATTTTAGGCATCTTACCTTTTAGAAATGGATGAATATCTCTTAATAAATATTGGGGGTTTTTCCATAAAGAAAAAATAATACGAATAATATTTATAGGTAATTTTTCGCAATTTTCATACCAAAAATTTTCAAAAATTTTTTGATATAAAATATATTCATTATCTAATAAAGAACTATTTAAAGAATATCCAGATTCAATAAAATTCAAATTTAGCATACGATGACAAAATCCATGAATAGTAAATATAGATGCTTCGTCTATTTGTTTTTCTGCAGTAATTAAGCGTAGCGTTGCTAATTTCAAATCTTTAATTTCTTTAACTAAAGGATGATTTTTATCATGATTAATACAGGCTAATTTTAAATAAAAAATTTCTTGCCTAATTCGATTTTTTAATTGATTTTTTGCAGCTTCAGTATAAGTGACCACTAATATTTCTTTAGTCGTCAATCCCGATAAAAATAAATTTTTATTTAACCCTAATAAAAGTCTTAAATAAAAAATAACAATACTATGTGTTTTTCCTGTACCTGCTGATGCTTCAATCAAGCATGTATTTTGTATTGGAAAGATAATTGGATTTAGTATTTCATAATTTTGCATGTCAAAATGTATTTGATTTAAAATTTTAAATTATGTAGAATATCTGATTTTTAAAAATTTTTGATAATTTAATTTTTTTTAAAACAATTGAATTTTAGTGGAAAAATTAAATATTTTTTTGCTTCTTTAATAATCAAATCAATATAGAATTCAGTTAAATAAGGTATTGCTTTACGCAAATATAAATCTTTCGATTCACCAGGAAAAAATAAGTTTCCTTTCCAAGCATTAACTAATTTAGTACGTGCATCATTTTGAGATTTTTCATCCATATTTAATGTATTTTTATTTTTATTAAAACAACTTTTTATCCATGCAGTACCAGATTTATTTAATAAAAATAAAGGATAATGTATACCATTTTGGTAACCTTTTAAAAATATATAAAATAAATCTATCGCTTGTTCTGGATATATATATGAAAAATTCCAATTTGATTCTATTCCAAATAAGTAACTGTTTCCAAAACCCCCTGAAATACAATAAATAAGATGTTCTATCCAAAATAATAATCCATCGTATAATGATAATTTATTTAATTTCCAACGTAATAATCCTGATGTAGAATTATTTGGCAAATAACCGATAATATCGATATTGTTACATTTAAAATATATTTTTATTTTATTATGTTTTTTATTTATATATTTTTTAAGTGTATTAACTAATTTAGATATTTTACTATATTGTGTTTCTGCAATAATAGCTGCAAATTTACCATAGGGTAGATTATTTATTTTATAAACAAAATCGCTTAATGATAAATTACCATAATTTTGGTTAAAATATATAAACAAATTTGTATTTACATGATATTTTAGTAATTGAAAATTAAAAATCTGATTGTTATAAGAAAAATTATTTGAAAAACTTATATTTAAGTAATTTTTACACCAAAAACGTATTGGATGCGCATAAAATTCTAAAATATTTTTCACTGATATTTGATTACAAACAATTTTATTTCTTATATTAATTTTTATATTTTCGAGATTTGAAATACGAGGTTGCTTGTTATCTGTATTAATTTTTAAAAAATTTTTATTTTTATGATTTATGTGAAGTATACATTTTAAGCTTGATTCTGTAGAATTCTTCTTGATTAAAAAATTTTTTATCAAACGAAAATTTTCTATAAGATTATTTTTGTTTTTATTTGGATATTGAAATCTAATTGCAATATATTCTAATAATTCATTAATAATAACAGATGGGAATTTTAGATTTTCTGTTTGTATCGAATTAGCAATAAAACTGATATATAAATTATTTTTCGTAGATAGCAATATTTTTAAGAACCCATAACGATCTTCATCATAAGAATTTTGATCTCCAAAACGTGAAGATTGATACATTAAATCAAAATCAATATTTTTATTAGATCTAGGGTATATGTCTTCATTCATTCCTAGTAAGCAGATAACTTTAAACGGCAGTATTTTCAGTGCAGATAAATTGCAAAAATTAATTTTTCCAGATAAAAATTTTTGACTATATTTTTCTTTTTCTAGATTATCAAATAAAATTTTTAATAACACTTCCATTTTAATTGGTGCTTTGTATTTTGCATGCTTTCCATAAGAAATAGTTTTTCTCCAGTGTTGTTTTAATATTTTTAGTATATTCTCTTCGTTTTTGTTAAGCTTAAAAAAACTACTTATTATTTCATTTATACAATTTTTCCATTCACATAATATGCGAGCATAAGATAATTTTTCATACCATATAGTTAATTCTTCAATAAAATTGCTTAATTTTCCTATAATATTAAAAATGTTAGTTTTATTATAATTTTTTTTTAAAAAAATTTCATATTTGCTATCTATTTCATCCATGGCATATTGATATAATATTTTTTTAATGTTATCCGTCCAAGTATGTCTAGACATACAATTAGGATGATTTTTTTTAAAAATTTTACTATTTAATCCCCAATGCACTTCTGTATATTGAATTAAACTTTTTAACATATAAAATTCATTTATACTAATTTTATAACGTTTCAAAATTGCTGGACAATCTAAAAAATTAAAAACTTCTTCTATAGAAAATTTATATTTTGGTAACTTTAAAAGATTGAAAGTACTGCAAATAATAGGGTTTAGATTAAGTATCTTTCTATCCGAAATTATAGCATGTATATTATTAGAACTATCATTAAATATTGATTGAATTGCTTGAGCATAAACTTCTATATCAGTTGACATTACAATAACATCTCGAGGAAAAATATGATGATTATTTTCGAAAATGTTAAGAAGATAAATGTATAATAATTCTATTTCATTATATATACTACTACATTCACGAATCTCTATAGAATCGTCTTTTACATTTAAGTAATTTATATCATTCGTATTTACATTAGAAAATTTTACTGTAGGATATAAACGGTATTGTAATATATCTTTTTTTAAGCAATTTAGAAGTGTATTATTTTTTATTTTACAAAAAGCTTCTATCTCTATAGACTGTTTAATTTTATCTAATAAAAACAGAAAGTTAGCTCCTGATTTTCCAAAAGAAAGTAATAATGAATGTTGAATAAATATTTTTTTTTCTGAATTTTTGAATAAAATTTTATGTGATTTTGTATTATGTGAAAAAAATGATTGATTTTTTATATCACTCCAGTACATACAAGATGGATTCATAAAAAATATGTGAGTTTCTATATGTAAACTTAATCTTTCTAAAATTTTTATATATATTGGAGGTACAAAAGAAATATCAAATAAAAAAATTCTTTTCGGATAATTTTTAGGAGGAGTAAAATTTTTTGTAATGGATTTAAGACATGTTTGATAAATATTAGAAATACAGATATTTTTTTCTTTTTTTATTTTTTTGATTAATTTTTTCCATATTTGCGACTGCCAGATTTCTTCTTTTCCTAAACTTTTAACTAGTATGTTATTTTCCCATAGATCTATCCAGTCAGGTCGAAAGATAAGGTATTTCAAATACAGATCAGATAACTTATTAGCAAAATGAAATATTTTATGTGTTTTTTTAATTTGTAATAATCGATGAAAATCCATATTTTTTGAAAAAATTTTATCATCTAGTATTATACGCATTATGTACCACATAATCATTTTTTTAAAAGAAAAATAGTTATGAGGAAGATTTTTTATAGTGAATTTTAATATATCCCAAATAAAATTATTGATTAATATAATATTTATGTTTAAAACTATGTCCATATTATATGCAAGTTTTATACTTAACCATTTGATTATTGATTTATGCGTAGTGACAATAATTTCATTGCACATTGGATTTTCTATAGGAAATTTTTTCATGAAAGATGATAGTATATCTTTTAAAATATTTAATTCATTTGAATGATAAATATAAAACATATTTTTATATAAAAAATTTAATTCTTTTTATTAGTTCAATATTAAGTTCATAATAACAGTTTAAATTCAAATTTTAAAAAACATATTTATTATTTCCATAATTTTAAATTATCGTGTTGAACTTTAGATAATCTATACATTAAAGTAGTTCCGTCAGGAAATATTAAATTAGGAGAAACTTCTAATAATGGATATAGAAAAAAAGATCGATTATATATATCATAATGTGGAATAATCAAATTTGAAAAATTATATGTATTATTTGCAAAAAGCAAAATATCCAGATCTAAAGTGCGCGGACCCCATCTGTTTATATTTCTAATTCTTCCTCTTTCATGCTCTATTTTTTTTAAATTTATTAGAAGTTTTTTTGGAGATAAACAAGTGTATAGTTGAACAACTGCATTAAGAAAATCTGGTTGATTTTTTATTCCAAAAGGTTTGCTTCGATAATATTTAGAGCATTTAATAATTTTTGTTTTTGGAAGTTTTTTTAAATATTTTATGGCAAAATCTGCTTGTATTTTAGGATTATTCATGTTACTTCCTATAGCAATCCATGTATTATTGCACATAAAATTTTACCGTTTATTATTTTATTAAATAATTTTTTAGTATTTTTTTTGATATAAATAAAAATTTAATTTTATTAAATATTCTATATAAAGATATTAGAAATAAATAATATTATTTCTTTTTTTTTTAAAAAAATTTATATTATTTAATTATAAGAATTATGTTTTTTAATTTTAGATTTTGTTAAAATTTTAAATTTTATTAATATTTATTTTAATATATATGAGTAAATTAAATTTAATTACGTATTTTAAACTCGTGATGTCCTGTCTTAAATAGTAATTTTTTAATTAATATGTATTAATTAATGTACTACATCAAAATTATTAAAAAATTTTATTTTAAATGAAGATTGGCATTAAAATTATACTAGAATAAGTTATTTTTTTATTTCATTTAAATATAAATGTTTTAAAAATTTTGGTTGTATAATAAAATCTATTTAAAAAATTATTGATTTTACTAAATTATTCTAAAAAATTAAATTTAATATTACATATATTACAATTAAATTTTAACAGAAAATTGTTGTGGATTTTAATAAAATTTCTTAAAAAAGATTTTAATATTAAATTGCTAGAATTTTTATTATTTTGTAATAATACGCATATTTATTTTCAATACTTAAATTTATTTTTGATAATCAATGTTATTTTTTTTGTAAAATATTTACATGAGTTAAATTAAGTCAATATTTAATAGTTTAAAATAAAATTTTCGTATCTTCTGTATTTTTTTAAAAATTTTAACATAAAATATTTATAATTTAAAAAAAACAGTACGTTTAAATTTGAGATATTAATTATCATTATGATTTAATCTATTATTTTATATAAAAATTTTCATTTCTAATTTTATATTTTAAAAGCTTGCATTTTTTGGTGTTCTAGGAAATGGAATAAGATCTTTGACATTTTTTAAACCAGTTATGTAGGATAATAATCGTTCTAAACCCAAACCAAATCCAGAATGTGGAACTGTTCCGTACATTCGTAAATCCTGGTACCAACGATAGTTGTCGGGATTAAGATTTTTTTCTTTTAAACGCAAGTTTAATTTTTGCAAACGATCTTCTCTTTCTGATCCGCCAATAATTTCTCCAATTCCAGGTAATAAGATATCTGCAGAGGCGACAGTTTTTTTATCTTGATTTAAACGCATATAAAATGCTTTTGTTTCTTTTGGATAATTTTTAATCATTATTGGTTTTTTGTAATATATGTCAGATAAGTATTTTTCGTGTTCTGAAGAAAAATCTTCCCCCCAGATAAAACTTGATTTAAAATAGCCGGATGAATTGTTTATTATTTTCACGGCATCTGTATATTCTATTGAAAATAATTCACTAGAAATAAAATTTTTCATGCGATTAATTAAATCGATATTTGTTTTTTTTGCTAAAAAATTTAAGTCATCAATACATGTCTTTAAAACTCTTTTAAAAATGCTTTTTAATATTTCATATGCTAAATTCATTATATTTTTTAAGCTTAAAAAAGCAGCTTCAACTTCTATCATCCAAAATTCTGCCAAATGTCTAGTAGTATTTGAATTTTCAGCACGAAATGTTGGACCAAAAGTATAAACTTTTGATAAAGCACAAGCGTAGCTTTCTAGATGTAATTGTCCAGAAACTGTTAGAAATGTTTTTTTTCCAAAAAAATCTTTTTTGTAATTTACTTGGTTTTTTATATTTTTTTGAATTTTTTCAAAATTTAAAGTAGAAACGCAAAACATTTCTCCGCTTCCTTCTGTATTTAAACTAGTAATTAATGGAGTTGCAATCCAAAAAAATCCGTGATTGCTTAAAAATTTATGTATTTCTTGTGATACAAAGTGTCTTATTCTTGTAATTGCTCCAATAATATTCGTTCTTGGTCTTAAATGAGTAAAATTTCTTAAGTACTCTAAAGTATGTGGCTTTGGAGATATAGGATAAGTTTCCGGATTAAAAACATTTCCTATGATTTGTAAAGATTGAGCGTAAATCTCGAACTGACTATTAGTAGATTGTTGAATTGTACCTCGTACATAAATTGAGCATCCAGAATTTAGTTTTAAAATATCTTTCGTGTAGTTTTTCAACTTGTTATTAGCAATAACTTGAATATGTTTAAAGCATGATCCGTCATATATATCAATAAAAGATATGCCTATTTTCGAATCTCTTTTATTTTTCACCCATGCTTTAATTTCAACCACTTTTGAAGTTGAAGTTTTTTTATTAAAGATATCAGAAATTGTAACTAATTCCACATAGTTATCCTCTAAATTTTAATTTAAAACGATATATTGAATACTTCAATATACTCTAAATGACATTAAGGCTTTTATTCACTATAAAATAATATTTAATTTAATTTCATAATTTTATATGAATAAAAAATGATTTTGATTATTATCGTTGGTAAAAAAATCAATTTTATCTGCTAATTATATGAATAAATAGTATATTTTTACAAATAGACTATATTAAAATATAAAAAAAATAAATTTATTTTTAGCGTGATGTTTTTAGATAAAAATTTATAAACTGTAAATAAAAGATAATAAAATTATTATTTCAATACGATTATCATTTTTTATTTCATGAAATAAAAGTTATATTATAAATTCATTGATAATAATAAAAATACTGTAATATAGCATTTAACATTAATAAAAACTTTATTTTAAATTATTTTCAACTAAATTAATATTCAAATTTGAAATACTTAAAGAGTATTTGAACACTGGATTTTAAAAAAAATAACTAATAAAAAGTTATATTTCTTAAATTATTAAATAAATTATAGGAGAAAATCATGCGTCATTATGAGATAGTATTTATGGTGCATACCGATCAAAGTGAACAGGTTTCTAAAATAATTGAATACTATACTAAAATTATTAAAAATAATAAGGGTTGCATACATCGTTTAGAAGATTGGGGTAGAAGACAGTTGGCGTACCCAATTCAAAAATTACACAAAGCACATTATGTTCTTATGAACATAGAAATTTCGACTAAAATACTACATGAAATTATTCGAGATTTAAATTTAAATACCGCTATATTAAGAAATTTAATTATAAAAATAAAATCGGCCGTTACAGAACCATCTCCTATGATCAAAACAAAAGAAGAAAAACATACAATTAATTCGATACAATCTGTTAAAAAAAATAGTTCAATTTAAACGATTTAGTTTTTTTGTATATTTGATCAAATTTAGATCGTATTATCTTTCGATAAAATAATATAAATTACTAAATTTTTTAATATTGAAAAAAAATAACATTTATTTCATAATTATGTAAATAAAAAGAGCTTATTTTAAATATTCTGGAGAAAATTTATAATGCGTAATTTTCGTAGACGTAAATTTTGTCGATTTACGGTAGAAAAAATTCATCATATTGATTATAAAGATATTGTTTTATTAAAAAACTATATTACAGAAAACGGGAAAATAGTTCCAAGTAGAATTACAGGTACACGCGCTAAATATCAAAGAAAATTATCTAAAGCCATCAAAAGAGCACGATATTTATCGCTTTTACCATACACTGATCATCATCATTAAAATAAATAAAGAACCTAAAATTTTTAAAAAAATTAAACGGAATTAAAATGCAAATAATCTTGTTAAAAAAAGTTATTAATTTAGGAAATCCGGGAGAACAAATAAATGTTAAACCCGGATATGCTAGAAATTTTTTGTTTCCTAATCATTTAGCTATTACAGCCTCTCAAGAAAATATTAAATATTTCGAATATAATCGAAAACAGCTAGAAAAAAAATTAAAACACGAAGAGTCCATACTAATAAATCGCTGTAATAGTATAAAAAATTTAGAGCGCATTGAAATAAATTGCAAAGCAGGAGTAAATGATAAATTATTTGGATCTATTGGACCACGTCAAATTGCAGAAAAAATTAAGGAAAATAATATATATATAATGAAAAATGAAATTAAACTACCAAATGGTCCATTAAAACTACTTGGTACATATAAAATAAAAATTCAAATTAATCAAAAAATATTTACGAATATCGACGTAATTTTAAAAAAATATTAATTACTAAAAAAATGATACAATCAAATTAATTTGTTTTTTTAATTAGTACAAATATACTTTATTTTTTGGAAATTTTTTAAATATAAAACATACAACTTAAATGTATTAATTAAATAGTAAATTAAAATTTTATTCAAACAGAATAAGTAGTTCAATCTAAAACCTCTAAAAGACTAGCGATGATAATATCTAATATACTTAAATTAAAAAATTTTGTAACATAATTACAAGAATTTTATCATTAAATATCTTGCAATTTATTTTTTAATAATTTTTTCTGAATAATTTTATATTTGATATAATATATATTTATTTCGTAAATCCTAAAAGGAGTTGTAATATGACCGATGAAGTAGATTTAGCAAGTCAAAGTGAAGAGGAATTTCGACAGTACTCTTTATCACGTCATCAAGCATATGCTTTACCGATTAACGGACGCTGTTATAACTGCGAAGAAACAACATCGGGAAATTTTTGTTGTGTAGAATGCCGAGAAGATTGGGAAAAAAGAAAGTATTTTGAACGTCAAAAAAAAGTTGACTAATTTATGTGTAATATAAAAAATTATCATTTTTAATGACAAAAAAAATTAAAGCAGATAAAGTATAAATCGAACAGATATTATCTGCTTTATATATTTTTAAAATTTTAATTTGTAATAAAAATTTATATTTAAAATTAGTTTACGTAAATATTTCATATCCAATATTTTAAAAATTAAAAATAATTAATAAACAAAAATTTATATTTTAGAATTAGATTCTACAATGATTTTTTTTATACACCCCTTGAAGGATCGTAAAATAACCCCCATTTTAGGTATCATTGGTACCGAAATCTATTAATAATTAATTGAAAATTAAAGTATGCATTTTTTAATTTAAAATTAAAAATAGTTTTGGAATTTTATTTATAACTAATACGGACTTTCTTTCTCAAGGGGAGCTATTAAATGAAAATTCGCCCACTACATGACCGCGTTATTATTAAACGCAAAGAAGCGGAAGCCAAGTCTGCAGGAGGCATAGTTCTAACCGGTTCTGCCGCAGGTAAATCTACTAGAGGTGAAGTATTAGCAGTAGGACACGGACGTATTTTAGATAACGGAGAAGTAAAACCTTTAGATGTAAAAATTGGAGATATCGTTATCTTCAACGACGGATATGGTGTAAAAGTAGAAAAAATTGATAATGACGAAGTGCTAATAATGTCAGAAAGTGACATACTAGCTATAGTTGAAAAATAATCTGCATACAATCATATGAACTGACGAATTCGAGGAGCAATTAAAATGGCAGCTAAAGACGTAAAATTTGGTAATGACGCTCGTTCTAAAATGCTTCGAGGCGTAAACGTTCTAGCCGATGCAGTCAAAGTAACTCTTGGACCAAAAGGACGGAACGTGGTATTGGATAAATCTTTCGGTGCACCAATGATAACAAAAGATGGCGTTTCTGTAGCACGTGAAGTTGAGCTTGAAGATAAGTTTGAAAATATGGGAGCTCAAATGCTAAAAGAAGTCGCTTCAAAAGCAAATGATGCCGCCGGAGACGGTACGACAACAGCAACCGTTTTAGCACAATCTATAGTTAACGAGGGACTAAAAGCTGTTGCAGCCGGAATGAATCCGATGGATTTAAAACGCGGAATTGATAGAGCAGTAATAGGAGCCGTAGAGGAGCTAAAAAAATTATCTGTTCCTTGCTCTGACTCCAAAGCAATCGCTCAGGTAGGAACAATTTCTGCAAACGCCGATAGAACAGTAGGAACTTTAATAGCTGAAGCTATGGAAAAAGTAGGAAAAGAAGGCGTAATTACTGTTGAAGAGGGATCAGGATTACAAGACGAACTAGACGTCGTGGAAGGGATGCAATTTGATCGAGGATACCTTTCACCCTATTTCGTAAATAAACCAGAAGCACGATCAGTAGAATTAGATAATCCATTTATTTTACTTTCAGATAAAAAAATTTCTAATATTAGAGAAATGCTTCCAATCCTAGAATCTGTTGCAAAATCAGGAAAACCATTGCTAATTATCGCAGAAGATGTAGAAGGAGAAGCACTAGCAACATTAGTAGTAAATAACATGCGAGGAATTGTAAAAGTTGCAGCGGTTAAAGCGCCAGGATTTGGAGATCGAAGAAAAGCTATGCTACAAGACATAGCAATACTAACTTCAGGGACTGTTATTTCAGAAGAAATGGGATTAGAATTAGAAAAAGCCGCCCTAGAAGATATGGGACAAGCAAAAAGAGTAGTAATTACAAAAGATACAACTACTATTATAGATGGAACAGGAGATAAATCAGTAATAAGCAGTAGAGTATCTCAAATTAACCAAGAACGTGACGAAGCATCATCAGACTACGATCGAGAAAAACTTCAAGAACGAGTAGCTAAACTAGCAGGAGGAGTAGCTGTTATTAAGGTCGGAGCTGCTACTGAAGTTGAAATGAAGGAAAAAAAAGCTAGAGTAGAAGACGCATTACACGCAACTCGTGCAGCAGTAGAAGAAGGAGTAGTTGCAGGAGGAGGTGTCGCCCTAATTAGAGTTGCGAATCGTATTGTAAATCTAAGAGGCGAAAATGAAGATCAAAATGTAGGAATTAGAGTAGCACGTCGCGCCATGGAAGCACCATTACGTCAAATTGTAGCTAACGCAGGTGAAGAACCATCCGTAATTGCTAATAAAGTAAAAGCAGGAGAAGGTAATACAGGATACAATGCCGCTACCGAAGTATATGGAAATATGATTGACATGGGAATTTTAGATCCAACTAAAGTAACAAGATCAGCACTACAATATGCAGCATCTATAGCCGGATTAATGATTACAACAGAATGTATGATTACAGATCTTCCAAAAGAAGAAAAACCAGACATGAGTAATGCAGGAGCTGGAATGGGAGGAATGGGAGGAATGATGTAGTTCCTACTTTTCCAATCTTCTTTAAAAGATATATGAATAAATTAACATAAAATAGAAAGCCCCAAACATTAATAATGTTTGGGGCTAATATTTTTAATAAAATTAGTAAAATTAATAGATTTTTAAAACTTATAAATAATTCAAAAACATTTATTTTTTATTCAATAATTTTAATAATTTATGAATAAACTCATATTAATAATATTTTTTTATATATATAATACATTTGGAAGTAATAATACAGATTCTTTTTATACAAAAGAATATACTCAGTTGGATTTTCCAATTTTTAATCAATATCAAATTATTGAATTTTTTTCTTTTTATTGTACATATTGTTATCAGTTTGATGAAATATATAAAATTGATTTGAATATAAAAAAGCAACTAATAGAAAAAGATAAATTTATGAAATATCATGTAGATTTTCTCGGATCAATGGGAAAAGAGTTGACTATTGCATGGGCAATAGCAATTTTCTTCAAAATAGATGAAAAAATAAGTCCTATTTTATTTCAAAAAGTACAAAATATTAGTAATCCAATTACAGAAATGGATATTTTATCAATTTTTGCAAGTTTTGGAATTAATAAAGAAAAATATGAATTAGCAAAAAATAGTTTTTCAGTAAAATGTTTTTTAAAAAAACAATACGATATTGAAGAAAAATTAAATTTAAAAAGCATTCCAACTATTCTAGTAAATAATCAATTTATTATCAACAATGATGCAATTCATGCAAATTCCATAGAAAATTATACTAAAAAATATATTAATATAATTAATCATTTATTATCTAATGGTTAAATGTTAAATTATACTTATATATAAATTATCTTTTTTCAATTATAAAAAACATGAATGAAGAAATCATATTAATAGATGGATCTATATATCTGTATCGCGCGTATTATGGATTACCAAATTTAAAAAATAAACTTGGTCAACCAATAGGTGCGATTTATGGAATGATTAGTATGATCAAAAAAATACTGAAAAAATATACACCTTATTATGTAGCAATTATATTTGATTCAGGAAAAACTACTAATAAGCATAAAATATATAAATTGTACAAAGAAAATCGCAATAAAATGCCAGATAACTTACATTGTCAAATACCTGCAATAAAAAAAATATTGAAATTAATGGGATTGTCTGTATTTTCTATAGATGGAATAGAGGCTGATGATGTTATCGGTAGTATTTCAAAATTATTAGAAAATCAAGGAAAAAAATCATGTATATTTACTAATGATAAAGATATGATGCAATTAGTATCAAAAGATATAAATATAATTCATATTAATTCTTATAAAAAATTTGATCCACATGAAGTTTATTTAAAATATAGAGTTTTTCCGCATGTAATTTCTGATTATCTCGCTTTAGTAGGAGATGTATCGGATAATATTCCAGGAGTTCCTGGAATAGGGAAAAAAACAGCTTCAATTTTGTTAACTAAATTTTATTCTATCCAGGGAATTTATAACAATCTTAATATTATTAAAAAAATGAAATTTATAAATAAAAATAAAATAATTGATTCACTAATAAGTAATAAAAATATGGTATATATATATCATAAGTTAACTAAAATTGATACAAACATTAAAATAAATTTTTCTATCAAAGATATTCGATTAAAATCTAAAAATTATGTTAAATAAATCTTTTTAGATATAATAAATTGAATTATTTAGTTTTACTTTTAAATTATTAAAAGTACTTATAATAAAATTTTTATAGCTATTTTTTTAAAACATTATTTTATTTAAAAGATTTTAGTGTACCTTGTGGGAATATACTAGTAATGCGATCTTTTTTAATTATTACTAAATTGTTTTCATACAATTCTAATACGACATAATTTATATCAATAATTTTTATTATTTTTCCAATAATTCCAGATGAAGTAAGCACCTCATCTCCTTTAGATAAGGAAGCTACCAGTTTTTTATGTATATTGGCTCTTTTTTGTTGAGGCCTTAAAATAATAAAATAAAAAATAACACCAAAGATTAATAACATTATTAATAGAGTATATGGGTTATTTTGTGAATTTGGAATTTGATTTGTATCAAGATTTATATTCTCAAAAAAAATATTCATTATATTTTATCCCAAAAGTATATTGTAATTTAAATACTATTTTTATTATTTTTTAAAATTTAGATCATGACTGAGTTGAATTAGTGTTTATTTTTTTTGTTTAGTTAAATAAAAAATTTTATTAATCTTTTTAATTTTAAAAATAAAAATTTATAATTTTTTATGTATATTTAATATTAATTTTATTTTAAATTCAGTATATTAGATTAAATTTTTTTAAATTTCTCGCAACTTAGAGTTTTAATAAAAAATCTATTTTTTTAATAAAAATATTTTAATAAAATTTTATCATAATATAAAACATATCCATTTAAAATGCTACATGATAAATGTATTAAAAATTTTAATTTGATACAATATTTTTAAAAAAAATTAAAGTTTAGATATAATTAAGCATACAATAATCAATTTTATTTAGTTAAATATATGTTAAAAAAAAATTTTTCTACTTGGCGTATTTTTTGCCGCTTATGGCCAATAATTTCTCCTTTTAAAGGAGGATTAATTATTGCTACGATAGCATTAATTATTAACGCTACAAGCGATACTCTCATGTTATCTTTGCTTAAACCGCTTTTAGATGATGGATTCAGAGGATTCAACAATATTATTCCCATATGGATGCCAATAACTATTATAGCGTTAATGTGTTCTAGAGGAAGTAGTGGATTTATTTCTAATTATTGTTTATCCTGGGTTTCTGGAAAAGTCGTTATGCATATGAGAAGAAATTTATTTCAACATATCATGAGGATGCCTGTCGCTTTTTTTGATCGAAAATCCACTGGAACTTTACTATCGCGCATCACTTATGATGCTGAACAAGTAGCATTGTCTTCTTCTAATGTTTTAATCACTCTTGTTCGTGAAGGGTCATTAATAATTGGATTATTTTTTATGATATTTTATCATAGTTGGCAATTATCATCTATTCTAATTATTACAATTCCTATTGTATTTTTTTCTATTCAATATGTTTCCAAAAAATTTAGAAAAATTAATAAAAGTATGCAAAATAACATGGGCATGGTAACTAGTAGCGCAGAGCAAATGTTAAAAGGTCATAAAGAAATTCGAATTTTTGGTGGACAAAAAGAAGAAAGTAAACGTTTTAATTATTTTAGTAATTTTATGAGACAACAATGCATGAAGATAGTAGTAGCATCTGCAGCATTAGATATGATTATACAATTAATTTTTTCTATAGCACTAGCCGGTATATTATACATTTCGAGTTTGCCTAAAGTTATAGAAAGTTTGACAGCAGGGACTATTACAGTAATTTTTTCTTCCATGATAGCTTTAATGCGCCCATTAAAATCATTAACAAATGTTAATTCAAATTTTCAAAAAGGCATGGTAGCATGTCAAACTTTATTTTCAATTTTAGACATTCAAAAAGAACAGGATCGTGGAATACTAAAAATTAAAAGAGCTCGAGGAGAAATTAAATTTAAAAATGTCACCTTTACTTATCCTGGAAAAACTACACCGTCTTTAAAAAATATTAACATTCAAATTTCTTCAGGATGTACTGTTGCTTTAATTGGATCATCTGGTTCCGGAAAATCTACTTTAATAAATTTATTAACTAGGTTTTATGATGTTAATGAAGGCGTAATCTTGCTTGATAACATCGACGTAAAAAAATACAAATTATCTCATTTAAGAAACCAAGTAGCTTTAGTATCACAAAATATATATTTATTTAATGATACAATAGCTAATAATATTGCTTATGCAAAAAAAAATACTTACTCTAAAAAACAGATCGAAAAAGCCGCTTCCATGGCATATGCAATGAATTTTATTATTAAAATGAAAAACGGATTAAATACAATTATAGGAGAAAATGGTATATTGCTATCAGGTGGTCAACGTCAAAGAATTGCTATTGCAAGAGCTTTACTACGTGATTGTCCAATACTAATTCTCGATGAAGCTACATCGTCATTAGATATAGAATCTGAAATAGCAATACAAAAAGCATTAAATAAACTTAAAAAAAATCGTACATCCTTAATTGTAGCACACCGAATTTCTACTATAAAAAAATCTGATATAATATTATTAGTAGAAAATGGTAAGATCATAGAATATGGAAGTCATAATGAACTTATGGAGCTTCAAGGGGCATATGCTCATATGCACTATTTGCAATTGGGTCAAGAAAAAAAAGATTTTTTTAAAAGAATATAGTATATCTTTTATTAAAGATGCTTGGATGCGTAAAACTGCATTAACATTTTTTCTATTTCCGTTATCTATTATATATTTATGTATTAATAAATTTATTTATATAATATACCAAATTGGATGGAAAAAAATAAAAAAATTCACTGTTCCAATCATAGTAATAGGAAATATTACTGTTGGAGGGAATGGAAAAACTCCATTAGTAATGTGGCTAATTGAACAATTAAAAAAAAATAATTGGAAAGTAGGTGTAGTATCTCGAGGATATGGTAGAAAATATAAAAAATTAACTATTATTGTTGGACAAAATACGACATGTGAAGAATCTGGAGATGAGCCGGCAATGATATATGATAGATTTCACATACCCGTTGCAGTTAGTCCTAATCGTGTAAAAGCGATCAATATATTGCTTAATACATACCACTTAGATGTTATTATTTCTGATGATGGATTACAGCATTATTCCATGGGAAGATCTATTGAATGGATCGCAGTAGATTATAATAAAAAGTTTGGTAATAATTTTTTATTACCAGCAGGACCAATGCGGGAAACAAAAAAAAGATTATATTCCGTAGATAATATAATTCTGAATGGATTTTGCAAAAAAAATAATAAAAATATTCAGGCTAGATTTTATCATAAAAATTTTGCTATTAATTTAGTAACTAAAAAAAAAACTTTTAAATTTGCTTCCCATTGTTGCTATGGCAGGAATTAGTGATCCAAAAAAATTTTTTAATATGTTAAAAAACAGTAATATACATCCTATAAGAGAAATTAGTTTTTTAGATCATCAAAAATATCAAGAAAATATGTTAATTCGCCTTACTAGCTCGAAAGAACAACTATTAATGACTGAAAAAGATGCAGTAAAATGTAAGAAATTTGCAAAAAATAATTGGTGGTATGTTCCCGTATACGTTTTTATTAAAAATAGATTTAAACAAAAACTTTTATATTCAGTAAAAAATAAAATAAAAAAATACCATAAAAAATACAAGTCATAAAAATATTATATTTTTATATCATTTTAACTAATTGATTTTAAAAGGATTAAAAATTTGGATCAAAAATTATTAAATATTATAGCATGCCCAATATGTCATGGAAAATTAAACTTAAAACAAAAAAAATTAGTTTGCGAATTAGATTCAGTAGCTTTTCCTATTGAAGACGGCATACCTATTCTATTAGAGAATGCAAGTCATCCGATTAAAAACTCATAAGGAATAATAATGAATTTTATTGTCATGATACCGGCAAGATTATCATCGAACCGATTTCCAAATAAACCTTTAGCTGAAATTGGCGGAAAACCCATGATCATACGTACAATAGAATCTGCAGAAAAATCTGGAGCAAAACGTATAATTGTTGCTACTGATCATAAAAAAATAAATAATTTAGTTAAAAAAAACGGAACAGAGGTGTATATAACAAAAAAAAAATATCGATCTGGAACAGAAAGATTGTTTGAAGTTATTGATCAACTTAAATTTGAAGATGATCAAGTGATTGTTAATTTGCAAGTAGATGAGCCATGTATTCCAGGATGGATAATAAAAAAAGTTGCAAAGTGTTTAAATGATAAAAATGTTGACGTTTCCACTTTAGCTATTCCAATAAATAAAAGATTAGATATTCTTGATCCAAATTCTGTAAAAGTAATTACCGATACTTATGGAAATGCTTTATATTTTTCGAGATCTATGATTCCTTGGTGTAAAAATGAAAAATTTTCTCGCTCGGTGTTTTTAAAACATATAGGAATTTACGCATATCGTGCAAAATTTATTCGTTTATACATGAAATATGGCCCTGTTGATATAGAAAAATTAGAAAATTTAGAACAGCTTAGAATGTTATTTTATGGAAAAAAAATATATGTGCTCACTAGAAAGATCGAAAAATGTATTAGTGTAAATACTCAAGAGGATCTTTTAAAAGCTAACAAATTTTTTTAATCGTATAAAAACTTTAAAACAATATTTTTATAGACGTACTTTAACTCTTGCAGATTTTCCTGACCTATTTCTTAGATAATATAATTTAGATTTTCTTACAACGCTACGACGTTGAATTATAAAGCTATCAATAACAGGAGAGTGTATATGAAATAAACGTTCAACACCTTCTCCGTTAGATATTTTTCTTAAAGTAATCGATGAGCTAATGCTTTTATTTTTAATTGAAATTATCATTCCTTCAAATATTTGAATTCTTTTTTTTGTACCTTCTACAATCCATAATTTAACTTTTACAATATCCCCTGAACAAAATTGCGGTAAATTTTTTTTCATTTGATTTTTATTTAAAGATTGTATGATTTTGTTCATTTAATTAACCTTTTTTTTTATAAAATTCAATTTTAAATTCATGTAATAATTTTTTTTGTTGATATGTTAAATTTATATTATTTAGTAATTGAGGTTTTTTTATCCACGTTGTTCCCAATGCTTGTTTCAATCTCCATTTTTCTATTTCTTTATGATTCCCAGATAATAGTACTTCGGGCACTTCCATGTTATTAAATATTTTTGGATACGTATAATCTGGATGACTTAATAGTCCATTAAAAAATGAATCCGTTGTATATGATTGTTGTTTCAATGCTCCAGGAATAATTCTTGCGATAGCATCAATTAAAATCATAGCTGCTAATTCTCCGCCGCTTATAATATAATCTCCTATTGAAATTTCTTCGTCTATTTCAGATTTAATAATACGCTCATCAATTCCTTTATATCTTCCACACACTATAATTAAATTGTTATCTTTTAGTAATTGTATGATTTTGAATTGATTTAACAAAACTCCTTTTGGAGAAAGATAAATAGTTTTTACGTTAGATCCTAGCTTTTTTTTTGCTATAAAAATTGTATTTTTTAATGGTTGAGGTTGCATTAACATGCCTTTCCCTCCACCATATATTTTATGATCAATTTTTCTTTTTTTATTTTCTGAATAATCCCTTGGATTCCAAAAATTTAAATTTAAATAATTTTTTTTTAATATATTTTTGATAATTCCATAGTTCATAAAATCATAAAACATTCCGGGAAATATTGTAATTATACCGATTTGCATAATATTTTTGATTTTAAAAATTTGGATTCCAATCTACAATAATATTAAAATTTTTATTAATTTTTTTAATAATAGTATTTTGTATAAATGGGATTAAATATTCTTGAAATTTTAAACCATTTTTTTTTTGAGATTTTATTACCAGTATGTCGTTACATTTGGTTTGAATACAACCAATTATTTCTCCTAACTTAATATTTTTTATATTAAAAACTTGTAGTCCGATTATTTCATGTAAATAGTACTCGTCTTTTTCTAATTTAGGAAGTTGATTTTTAAATAACATAATATTTAAATTAGTTATTAAATGAGCCATAGATCTGTTATGAATTGTTTCTATTTTCACAATGAACAGTTTTGATGAAAACTTTTTCCAAGAAGTTATATTAAATTTTTGATATTTATCATTTATTTTAAATATCCAAGGTTGGTATTTAAATATATTTGTAGTATTTTCTGTGTATGAAAATAACTTGACCCATCCATTTATTCCAAATGGAGATCCAATTTTTCCTATACATACCAGCTTATTTTCGATCATTTTAAAAAATGATATAAAATTATTTTTTGTATTGAGATATTAATTTTTTTACTCTATTTGAAATCCTAGCTCCTTTTTGCATCCAAAAATTTATTCGTTCTATTTTTAAAAAATGAGAAATAGATTTTCCAGATACAATTGGATTAAAAAATCCTAATTTTTCAATAAATTTTCCATCTCTTGGTTTACGATTATCGCTGACAACAATTTGATAAAATGGCTTATTTTTAGAGCCTTTACGTGATAGACGAATGATGACCATGGTATTTTGATAAATTATAATAGATAGTTTAAATTATTTTTATATTAAAAATTTTAATTTTTTTTTGATCTTATAGGAATGAGATTTTTAATTTTTTGCATAGCTTTGATTAATCCGTTATTTTTAATTTGTTTCATAATTCTTTCTGTATCATGAAATCTTTGAAGTAACATATTTACATCTTGAACTTTATTTCCAGATCCAAGAGCAATTCTTTTTTTTCGAGAATTTTTAATAATACTTGGATTATTTCGTTCTTCGATAGTCATTGATTTAATGATAGATTCCATTTTTATAAACAATTTATTGTTTATATTTTCGTAACTTTTTTTTGATTTTGATGATCTAGAAAGATGTTGCATGACTGTGCTAATTCCGCCTATTTTTTTTATTTGAGATAAATGCATCAAAAAGTCATTTAGATTAAATACTTTATTTTTTTTATTTCCAAAAAAATTTTTTTGTTTATTAATTTTACTTACTCGATATTCTACATCTTTTATTAAAGAAAAGATATCTTGCATTCCTAAAATTTTTTTTACTAAAATTTTTGGGGAAAACATTTCTAATTGATTTATATGCTCTCCTGTTCCAATAAATTTAATTGGTTTTTTAGTGATATATCGAGCAGATAATGCTACTCCTCCGCGAGAATCGCCATCTAATTTGGTTAAAATTATACCTGTAATAGAAAGTTGGTGATTAAAAGTTGTTATGTTATTTACTGCATCTTGGCCCATCATAGCATCTATAACGCATAAAGTTTCTGATGGATATGAAATATTTTGTATTATTTGAATTTTTTTAATTATTTCGGTATTGGTATGCATTATTCCAGGTGTATCAATAAGTAAAATATCGTACTGCTTTAATTTTGCTTGTTTAATAGAATTTTTAATTATATTTTCTGTTTTGTAATTTTTTGCTTTTTGTATTTTAAAAAAATCTATTTCGGCTATTTTTGCAAGATATTCTAATTGTTTTAAGGCGGCTGGTCGATAAAAATCTATAGATGTTGCTAAGACTTTTTTTTTGTTTTTATCTTTTAAATATTTTCCTAATTTTCCAATAGTGGTTGTTTTTCCACTACCCTGTAGTCCAACTAAAAAAATAATCGTTGGCAAGTTTTTTGAATATGTTATTTCTGACTGATCGCTTCCTATAATATTTATTAGTTCATTACGTACAATTTTAATAAATTCTTGACCTGGCGTTAAATTTTTATTTATTTCTTGATTTAACGCAATATTTTTAATGTCTTGAATAAATTTTTCAATAACAGATAGTGCTACGTCTGCTTCTAAGAGAGCTATACGCACTTGACGCAGGGTATCTTTAATATTTTCTGAGGTTAATCTTCCCCTCTCGCTAATATTTTTAAAAATTTTAGATAGTTTATTAGATAAATTTGAAAACATTATATTTTTTTATAAATTTATTTTTATTTAAAATACTCACTCTCGATAAGACTTTTTCTGTATATAGACATATTTGTCTCTTTTTGTAGTTTTTTTTCACTTAAAATTTTTAGTTTTTCTTTTTTTAAATGAATTTTATATGATTTTGCTAATTTTAATCCTAAATTTTCAAAACCATAATCTATTGTATACTCGAGTAACTTTCCTGATAAAGTTAAGTTTGGTTTTTCAAGCATCTTAAAAAGATCACTAAAAATTTTTTTATAAATATTTTTTTTTCTATCAGAATAGGTTATATCTACTATATACTGTAAGTCTTGTAATATTTTTTTTAATATATCAGATAGTTTTATTTCTTTTTTTTCTGTATATGATATTAATTTTATATTTGGTTTTCGTCCTTCTAACACAATTCTATTCCAATTTTCATGAATATAATTTAGCTCATTACTATTAATAGGTGGTGATTCTATCAGTATACACCAAATTAAAAATATATCTAAGAAATAAATTTGATGTTTTTCTAATCCAATTGGGGAGAACGGATTTATATCTAAAGAACGAACTTCTACGTATTCAATGCCTTTTGAGTAAATAGTTTTTAATAAAGATTCGTGCATTTTTAATGTACGTTTTGGGCGAATAGGGGTGTATAGTTCATTTGCTTTTTGTAATAAATTTGTATTTAATTGTATATTATATTCATTTTTTTTTAATCCTATTTTTTGATAATCCATATACGGAGTCTGTAGTGCTTTTGAAAGCGTATTAATATATTCTTTTAAGCTATTAAATTTTATTTTTATTTTTTTTTGAACTTTATTGATATATCCTATTTCGCTTAATCTTAATGACGTCGAATATGGTAAATATAAATCTCCGAATTTATTTTTTTTAAACGGTAATTCACTTTTTACATGTTTAAAAAATGAAGAATGTGCAATTGGTGAGGCTCCAAAATAATATGTAAAAATCCATCCAAATCGATAGTAATTTCTTATTAAATTTAAGTATCCCTCTGAAATAATATTTTTTTTTGACTTTTTTTGATGAAAATTATGATATGTATTCCAAAAATTCTTATTAAAAGAGAGATTATAATGTATACCAGATATTATTTGAACACGAGATCCATATCTATTTTTTAATCCATGACGATAAGTATTTTTAATTTTAGCTAATTTTGAATTACCATATTGCGCTATTAAAATAGATGACTCATTTTTTACTTTACACGGCATACTCATGGGCCATAGAAGTTCTTTGTATAAATTTTTTGTTACAAAAATATGCAAATCTTGTAAAAAATTTAATGTATTTTTTATATTTTTATTTACTGGGGTAATAAACTCCAGAAGAGCTTCGGAAAAGTCAGTGGTAATCCAATGATGTGTGAAAGAGGATCCAAGTAGTTTTGGATGTAAATTCTTTGAAAGATTTCCTTTATGATCAATTCTTAACGTCTCTCTTTCTATACCTCTAAACATAACTTTTAATATTTCTGCATTATCTTTAATCCAAGGAAGTATTTCAGATACTGTTGGTAGCAAGTTTATCTCCTATTATTTATAAGATTATAGTATATTTTTAAATGATTTAATTTATATTTTTTAATTTTTTAATTAATAAAAGATAAATAAAAATATTTAAAATTAAAAATTTTATGTACTGTATATTAAATACTAAATAGGCTATGTTTAATTAAATTAAGTACATACAGTTTTTTTTATTGAAGATAGATAATAAGATAAGGATTGTTATTAAAAAATTTGTATAAAATATTCTAAATATATATGTTTTATTTCATATATCGCAACTTTTTTATTAGCCAAGAAAAAGATATATCATATTGATTCAATAATTTTTTTTCTAAATTTTTTATGCTATTTTTTAATTCATTATAGCTATTAGAAACTAGATTTATATGACCAACTTTTCTGTATTTACTTATATTTTTATTGTACCAGTGTAAACATAAAAGAGAATCGTTTAACCAATCTATATTAATATTTTCTCCAATTATATTAATCATGACAGATAGACAATTTATCTTAGGGGTGGGTATTGGTAGATCTAATATGGATCGAAGATGCAATTCAAATTGATTAATAGAAGCGCCATCCTGTGTCCAATGGCCACTATTATGTACTCTCGGAGATATTTCATTGATAATAATTTGATTATTTTTTAAAACAAAAAATTCCATCGCTACTACTCCGATGTAATTTTTTGATGTCATAAAATGACTTAAAATTAATTCTGCCTTATTTTGCAAAGCATAACGATTGTTAATATCTGGAATACTACATTTTAAAATTCCTTTTTCATGAAAATTAAATGTTATTGGATAAAATACTATTTTTCCTGATTTATTTCGAGCTCCAATGAGAGACATCTCTTCTATGAATTTAATTTTTTTTTCAGCGATATAATTTTTGTAAAGGTTTAAATCAAAATTTTTTTGATTTTCAAATGATATTTGATATTGATTTTTTCCATTGTATCCTCCTGTTCTTTTTTTTAAAATTATATCTTCTCCAAGAGTATAAAAAATTTCTTTCCAATGACAACATCGATTAATTTCTATCCATGGAGAGGTAGGTAATTTTAATTGATTAATTAATTTTTTTTGATTCAATCGATCTGAAATTAATGGTAAAATATTGCAATTAATAAATGTATTATTTTCACATATTGTCTGAATGTATTGTGTATTTTTCCAATTCTCAATTTCTATTGTAATTATGTTATTGCGATTAGGTATAATATTAAATTGCTTCTGTTTATTATTTAAGCTAATAGGAATCACTGGAATTCCCAAAATAGATCCAGCTTGAAATAACATAAGAGATAATTGTCCGTCCCCGATCACATATACAAATTTTTTCATACACTTATAGGTTTATAGTTTAATATTTTATTAGCAATTTTTTTTCTTCTATTTTCAAGACATATATACAGATTACTATCATTTAAAGAAAGAATTTGAGCTGCTAAAATAGCAGCATTAATCGCACCAAATTTTCCAATAGCTAATGTTCCTACTGGAACTTCCGCTGGCATTTGAACAATTGAATAAAGACTATCTAGTCCTCTAAGTTGCTTTGTTTCTACGGGTACTCCTAAAATGGGTAAAAGTGTTTTTGATGCTAACATTCCGGGTAAATGAGCTGCACCTCCGGCTCCAGCTATTAGCACATGATATCCAGTTGTTTTAGCTGATTCTGCAAATTTAAATAATTTATCTGGAGTACGATGTGCAGAAATTACTTTTAAATCAAAAAGTATATTTAATTCTTTTAACGTGTATGCGGAATACTTAAGTGTATTCCAATCACTTTTTGATCCCATAATAATAGCAATTTTCTTTTGATTTATATGCTTCATATTTTTTAGTATTTATCAGATTTGATTATTTATAAAATTTTTAAAATACTTTGTAATATATATTTTTTCAATTTAAATATTACTTAAACTCTATATTTTATTATATATATACATTAATTTTTAAAATTTTTTAAGGTATATAATGTAGTGGACTTAAGATGTTTTGAAAATTTAATCAATGTAAGATTTTTTTTTGCTTCTAATACGCAACCTGTATTATTCCATGTACCTAAAACTATTCGGTAATGACTTTTAGGTAAACAATGAATCATTGGAATATGGGTGTGTCCATGAATCATGATGCATGTTTTTGTTTTTTGCATAAGATTGAGAACATATTTTTGATTTACATCCATAATTTTACTAGTTTTGTTTTTATTAGAAATAATACTTGTTTTTTTAATAAAATTACTAATTTTTATACGTAAATGTACTGGCAATTTTAAAAAAAAATTTTTTATCCAATTTTGATTAATTGTTTTTCTAAAATTTTGATACTTTCGATCGTGTGTACATAGGGTATCTCCGTGTAAAAGCAATGTTGATTTGCCATTTAAATTTATTACTGTTTCATTGGGCAATAAAATAATATTTGCTAATTTTGTATATTTTTTACCAATTAAAAAATCTCGATTTCCACGAATAAAATAACAAGAAGTACCTTGTATCGCAAGATTTTTTAATGTTTTTGATATTTTTAAAGACATTTCATCAATATGATCATCTCCAATCCATATATCGAATAAATCACCTAAAATATATAAAGAATTTGCAGTACTTGCTTGATATTTTAAAAAATTTAAAAACAAATTTACCACATTTGGATTATTTTGATTTAAATGTATATCTGAAATAAATAATGTTTTCATGTTATTATCTATATTGTGTTAAAGAATAAAATTATTTTAACTTAATTAAAAATTAATCTTATTTAATTTGTCAAGTTTGTTATAGTTTTATACAATATTATTAATAATTATTTTTAGATGTAAAATGATAAAAATTTTTAATACTTTGAAAAGAAAAAAGGAAAAATTAGTATCTATTTTTCCTAAAAAATTAAATATATATGTTTGCGGTATTACCGTATATGATATATGTCATATAGGTCACGCACGTACTTTAATATTTTTTGATCTAGTTTGTAGGTATTTAAACTATAAAGGATATTCAGTTAATTATGTAAGAAATATTACCGATATTGATGATAAAATTATTATTCGGTCTTTAGAATGCAATAAATCATACAGTGAATTATCTAATTTTATGATTCAAAAAATGCAACATGATTGCAGAATGCTTAATTTAATTTCTCCCAATCAAGAACCACGCGTGACGGATCATATTATTGACATCATAAATATGATTCAAATTTTATATCAAAAGGGACATGCATATATTAATCACGACGGCGATATGATGTTCAATCTTTCTACATATAAAAATTACGGATTATTTTTAAAAAACGAAAAACCATTGTTAATTATCAAACATAAAAAATACAAAAATAATTATAACAAAAAACAAAATAGCAATGATTTTGTTTTGTGGAAACGAGCTAAACATAACGAACCTTATTGGTCATCTCCATGGGGAGATGGCCGTCCAGGATGGCATATTGAATGTTCTGCAATGAATTATAAAATATTTGGAAATTACTGTGATATTCATGGAGGAGGTTCAGATTTAATATTTCCTCATCATGAAAATGAAATAGCACAGTCTGTTTGCGCGCATCCGGGCCCATACGTAAATTTTTGGATGCATACAGGAATGGTAATGTATAAAGATAAAAAAATGTCTAAATCATTAGGAAACTATTATACAATTCAAAACTGTCTAAAAAAATATCATGTCGATGTAATACGGTATTGTTTAACATTTCCACATTATCGTAGCAAAATTAATTACACCGAAGATAGCTTGCAACAAGCATATTATGCAATAAAAAAACTTTATTCTACTTTATTAGGAATGAAACGTGAAGAAATAACAGAAAAGCATACAAACAATAAATTCTATTTACAGTTTATATCAGCAATGAATGATGATTTTAATACTCCTAAAGCATATGCAGTTTTATTTTCTTTAACCAAAGAAATTAATCTTTTTAGAAAAAAAGATATACATAAAGCAAATGAATTAGCAAACATATTACTTATACTCTCTAATTTATTAGGAATTTTATATGATAATCCAAATAATTTTTTAAAAAATCGTACAAGTTTATCAGAAAATCAAATAAAAAAAATTAAAATTTTAATTGAAAAACGTGAAATAGATAGAAAAAATTTTAAATGGAAAGAGGCAGATATAAAGAGAGCAAAACTAAAAACCATGGGAATTTCTTTAGTAGATACTGAAAATGGAACAAAGTGGCATATTGATGAAAAAATAAAATTAGAATTTTAATTGTTTTTTTTATTAGAAATATTTAAATGTTCTAAATAGACTTGCATAGTATTTTCAAGAAGCATAGCAATGGTCATTGGACCTATACCTCCCGGAACAGGAGTAATATAAGATGCAACTTTTACGGCGTCTCCATACTTTACGTCCCCTACAATTTGTCCATTATTTAAACGGTTAATTCCTATGTCTATTATAATAGCTCCAGGTTTAATCCAACTACCAGGAATAAATTCCGCCTTTCCTATTGCAACAATTAATAATTCTGCGCTTTGAATATATTTTTTTAAATCTACAGTAAAACGGTGAATCACTGTCACTGTACACCCTAATAATAATAATTCTAAGCTCATTGGACGCCCAACGATGTTAGAAGCACCTACTACTACTGCATGCAGTCCTAAAAGATTTATTTGATAATATTTTAATAATGTAATAACTCCTTTTGGAGTGCATGATCGTATTTTTGGATGACGTTGACATAATCTTCCTATATTGTATGGATGAAAACCATCCACATCTTTTTTTGGAGATATTTTTTCCAGTATATAAAAGCTATTTAATTTTTTTGGTAATGGTAATTGTACTAAAATTCCGTCTATTAAGTTATTTTTATTTAATTTTTTAATTAACTTAATTAGATCTATTTCAGAAATATTTTCTGAAAGATGATAAAAATATGAAATAATTCCTATTTTTTTACATATTTTTTTTTTATTTTTAACGTAAATTTTAGAAGCTGGATCATGACCTACTAAAATCATAGCTAAAGATGCTGGACGCATTCCTTTTAAAAAATAATCGTTTAAATTTTTATGTATTTTATGAATAATTTTTTTAGCAACAAAACTACCGTCTATTATTTTTGCTTTCATAATATAATTGTCGTTATATTTAACATAAATAACCAAAATTAAAACACATAAATTTTAAATTGTACTTATTTTTTTATTTAAAATTTTTTAAAAGTATAGTAACCTATTTATAAAGTTAAATATTTTTATAATATAGTTTTTGCGCCCTTAGCTTAGCTGGATAGAGCAACGGCCTTCTAAGCCGTCGGTCACAGGTTCAATTCCTGTAGGGCGCACATCGTATTTAAAACGTGAATATTTTATTAAAAATATCAACATGTTTATTTAAAAAAAATTTTAAATATTAGCATTATAATTTTTTATTATTTTTTTTCAAAAAAAATAAAATCTTAGAAGTAAAGCTTCCAAATAGAATCAGAATTTATTTAATACACAAAATAGTCTCTATTAGACTATTATTTTTTGAAGAATTTGAAACTGTTATATTTCTCCAACCTAAATAATATGCAATAGAATACATTCTATTACTTACAACAACTAATCGGCACTGTATAATAAATAATGTTCGATATTTCATTGGAATAAGAGCGTGTATTTGCGATAATAGTTTACAACTAGTTACTACAATCGTATTTATTTGAAAATATTTGATTATTGCTAACATTTGATTATGACTGTATTGAATAAAATTTCGATAATAGCATTCGCAGTCTATTATATTAGCTCCATCAAATTGTAAATATTTTTTTAATTTTTTTCGTCCATTATTTCCTTTTAAAATTAATACATTTTTTTCTTTGAAATTATTTAAAGAAAATAATTCTATTAAATTTTCGCTAGTATTACCGTATTTTGAGTAATTTACATGTATTCCGGTCAATTTAGTAAAATATTTTGCGCTTGTATCTCCTAAACTATAATAGTTAATGTATTTCGGCCAGCTTAATTTTTCTGAAATGATTTGGGTGTTTGCATAATAAACTGCGCGTGGAGAAATTATGAATATATAGTCTTTATTTAATAAAGAATGTATAAATTTGTTAAGAACTGGTAAATCTTTGCCTGGTGTAAAATATATTAATGGTAGATGCCATGCTTTTTTTCCATACGATCGTAAAATTTTTACGAGATTTTCTCCATATGGATGTGGTCGTGTAATTAAAATTCGCATACTATTATAATAATTTTATAAGATTTTTAGCGCCTTGATCGATTAATTTTTTTACCTGTTTATGGCTAAGCGTTTTTGCCTGTTTAATATCAGATTTACCTTCGCTACGAATAACTTTTGATCCATTGAATGAACCCACTACAGTTTGAATGAAAATTTGATTTTTTTGTTCAATTTTTGCATATACCCCAATTGGGATATGGCATCCAGTTGCTAAATGAGATATAATAGTTCTTTCTGAATTGATACAAATTTCTGTTTCTTTATCATTTATTGTATGCATAAGATCTAATATTTTACTATCTTTAAGGCGGCATTGCACCATAATTGCACCCTGTCCCATAGCAGGGATCATATTAGAAAAAGTTAAAGGAGTATATAATTTTTTATTAATATTTAATCTTTTTAAAGCAGCTACGGCAAGTATAATTGCATGAAAATCTCTTTGATATAATTTATTTAATCTGCTGTGTATATTTCCTCGTAATGGATGTACAGAAAGGTCTGGACGCAGCGCTAATAGTTGAAATTTACGTCTTACACTGGATGTCCCAATAATTGCTTTTTTTGGTAATGAATAAATGTCCGTATAAAATTTGCTAACTATTGCATCTCTTGGATCATCTCTTTTACAAATTGCTGCTATTCCTAAAATGTTTGAAAAAGTTGAAGTAAAATCTTTCATTGAGTGCACTGCAATATCAGATTCGTATCGTAATAAAGATTTTTCTAATTCGTTAATAAACGAACCTTTATTGTATGACTGTTTTTTTTTACTTCTTATATTAAAATCTCCTGATGTTATTATAGGTAAAAGTTTTATACTTAAATACGGATAGTAGCAAAGCAGTTGTTTTTTCACATAATTTGCTTGCCAAATCGCAAGTGGACTAGTTCTAGTAGCTATTATTAAACAATTTTTTTTCATATAAATTGATATTTGCTACATACGTGAATTTTAAAAAATAATTTTTTTGAAGTGTTATTTTTTATAAATAGTTATTTTAAATATTTTTTTAAAAAACTAAATTGAATATGTATTTTATTTGGTTTATTATTTTTTTTTATTTTAGTAGTATTTATAATTATCAAAAAAAATTGATTAATCAAAAATTTAATTAATAATTTTATCGACTACGAAAAATAATTCTTCCTTTAGTTAGATCGTATGGTGTGAGTTCTACTGTAACTTTATCTCCGGTTAAAATTCGAATATAGTTTTTTCTCATTTTACCGGATATGTGAGCAAGAATAATGTGTTTGTTTTCTAATTCTACTTTAAACATCGTGTTAGGAAGTGTGTCTAAAACAACTCCTTGCATTTCGATACTTTCTTCTTTTGTCATTTTTAATGTATCTAAGTATTTTTAGTATTTTATTTTAATATAATTTTTACAAATTTTAAATAAAAAAATATTTTTTGGATGATATTATTATTTATTTTTTTAAGTGTTTTAAATATCAATGAGTTTTAAAAAAATGTTATTTTTGTTCAAAAATATAAAAATTTCAAGTTTTAAAAAAAGTAAAAAAATTATTTTTTTTTAAAAATTTGAAATTTAAACATTTTTTCTTCAATTACACTTTTTCTTCTTAAAAATAATTCGTTTTTAATTTTAACTCCAGTAAAACCATCTTGGATGATATCATGTACTTTAATAGTATTAGCAATTTTATATATTTTTTTTAAAAACATTTCTTGAGGATATAAATAGTATTTAAAATTTTTTAAATCACATAGATGTGCTTTGTTAATAATGATTATGTCATTTATTCTTTGAGGTTTTTTCCAAGCGTCAATTGCATTTAAAAATTTAATAATTTTTTTTGAATGCATAAAAAAAATTTTTTTTAAAATATCGTGATAGTTTATAAAAATTTTAGATAAAATTAAAATTTTTTTTGGTAATTTTAGACGTTGAAACATGTTGTTAAGTAATATTAAACCATTATTTGTGATGTTCTTATTCATATTATTATTTAAATTCAATTCATTTAACTTTCCAAAGTTATAACATAATGTTGCAAATCTTATTGTAATATCATTAGATAAATATGAAACGATAGATAATGATAGCAATGTTTTTTGTCCTAAATTTTTTCTTTCATATTTATTTAAATAATTGGAATTATGAAATAAATAAAAAATTTCTGGAAAAATTTTGCTTAATGCTCCGCATTTTAAAAGCACTTTAAAATAAACTTGAGGATTATAAGATGATAAAGCTTTTTGTGTTTCTAACCAAATTCTTTCTGATGGTAAATCTGATAATTCATTAACCATTTCAGACATTTTTTTTAATGTATCTGATGCAATAAAAAAATTTAGATGTGCTAAATATGCTGCGAATCTAGCTACCCTAAGTACTCTTAAGGGATCATCTTGAAAAGAATTAGATATATGTTTTAAACAACGTAAATTTAAATCATTTAATCCACCATATGGATCAATAAAATTTCCTTGATCATCTTTAGCAATCGCATTAATAGTAAGATCTCGTCTTTTTAAATCTTCTTCTAAGGTAATTTTTTCAGATGTTTTAAAACAAAATCCTGTATGACCAAATCCGTTTTTATATTCTGTTCTAGCTAAAGCATATTCTTCACGATTTTTAGGATGTAAAAAAACTGGAAAAGATTTTCCGACTGGTAAAAATCCTAAATTGATCATTTCTTGTGGATTGGATCCTACAACTACCCAATCTCTCTCTTTAACTGGCATATTTAACAGGCTATCGCGTACCGCTCCGCCTACTAAGTATTTTTTCATGCTTTAAATGAATTTATTAATTTTTTATATAAAAATTAAATCTTTTAGTTTTTATTTGATATCTATTTTTTTAATTCTTTATTGTAAATTAAAAACGAATAATTTTAATCAACATTAGTATACAAAAATATATTTAAATTTTTAATAAATTTTTTATATTTTAATATGATAAAGGATTTAATTATATACTGTAAATAGATATAACGTATCAACTTAACGAAATTTTAAATGAATAATTTATATTTCATAAATAAAATTTTATTGTTAAGACTTAATTCAATTATTAATTTAATTTGAGTATATTTAAATAATTTAATATATTCAATTTTATTGAAAATTAATTAATTTCAATGTATATTCTTTTACCATAAAAATAATAGTTTTAATATTTTATATTAATATCAAACAAATAAAAAAAATACTTATTTAAATTTTATTAAAAACAAATTTTAAATATACACTTGGTATAATTAAATCAAATATTTCGATGGAGTGACATATAATGAATAAAAATTTTTTACATAATAAATTTGGATCTTCAAGGCAAAGAGTTGAAAATGCTTTAAGTGCATTGAAAAATGGACAAGGAGTATTAGTTTTAGATGATGAAAATAGAGAAAATGAAGGAGATATGATTTTTGCCGCAGAAAATATGACTATATCGCAAATGGCATTAGCAATTCGATTTGGAAGTGGTATTATATGTATATGTTTAACTAAAGAAAAATGTCGCAAACTTAATTTGCCAATGATGGTACAAAAAAACAATAGTAAATATCAAACTGCATTTACAGTAAGCATTGAATCAGCATCTGGTATCACTACTGGAGTATCAGCTTATGATAGATTAAAAACTATTAAAACTGCTATTCGGGATAATGCCAAACCCGAAGATTTACATCGTCCAGGACATGTGTTTCCTTTACGAGCAAAATCCGGAGGAGTTTTATGTCGTGCCGGACATACTGAAGCCGCTATAGACTTGACAAAATTAGCTGGATTAAATCCATCAGGTGTTATATGCGAAGTGATGAATGATGATGGATCTATGGCGAAGATGCCGGAAATATTACATTTTTCTTATAAAACTAATATGCCAGTATTGATTATAAAAGATATTATTTCGTATCGTCTTTCACTAAAATAAAAAAATTATTTTTTCTGATCAATTTGCAATTAATTAAAACTTAATGTTTTGAATCTTATTAGTATTTATTTTAAATAATTTAATAAACTAAAATGTTCAAAATATTTATTAATCTATAATAGTATTATTTATTTTTTATTTTTAAAAAATTGTATAAATTTGTTAAAAAATAACACGTATCATCCCATCCAATACATGGATCTGTAATTGATACGCCATATTTAATTTTTTTTCTTGGGATCATCCATTGTTGATTTCCAGAGTAGATGTTACTTTCCAGCATTAATCCAATAATTAATTGATGATTATCTGATAAGTATCTTAAAATAGATTCTGCCACATGAATTTGATTTTTATCATTTTTATCAGAATTACTATGATTGCAATCAATCATAATTGCTGCAGGAATATCAAGAATATTCATTTTTTTTTTACAATCATAAATATTTTGCTGAAAGTAATTTGGAAAATTACCTCCTCTTAAAATAATATGACTATCTATATTTCCTGAGCTAGTTATAGTACAAATCTTCCCATTCTGATTAATACCTAAAAATTTATGGGTTGAAGCGGCACTTAACATAGCATTAAATGCATTATTTATATTACCATCTAAACTATTTTTGAAACCTACTGGATTTGATAAATTAGAAGCAATTTCTCTATGTATTTGAGAACTAACAGTGCGTGCACCAATTGAAGACCAGCTAATAAGATCATTAAAATAATAAGAAAATAAAGGATTTAATATTTCTATGGCTATAGGTTGTTGTATTTTGATTAATTTAAGGAATAAATTACGTACATTTCTTAATCCTAGTTCGATATTATATAGTCCATTTAAATTCGGATCGTAAATATATCCTTTCCAACTTAATGAAGTACGTGGTTTTTCATAGTAAACTCGCATAACAATATATAAGTGATTAATAAATTTTATTGATAATTCATATAATCTAGTTGCATAATCTATTGTAGAATTTAAGTCATGAATTGAGCACGGACCGCATATTATTAATAATCTTGAATCTTTATTATGTATAATATTAGAAATAATTTTTCTGGATTGATAAATAAATTTTTTTTCTTGAATCCCAACAGGATATTGTTTTTTTAGATTTTTAGGACTAATGAATAATTTTTTATTTTGCATATTATTAGCAATATATTTATAAGTTAATTATAGTATAAACATAATTATATTATATAAAAATAAAATTTTTGAAATTCAATTTTATTGGATTAATATATCAAATATATGATTTTCCTACAATTTTTATAAAAAATCATTATTTTTACAATGAAATTTTCGTTAATATTAAATTTATTATTTATTTCATAATGTTTAATATTTAGACTATATTCAAATAAAGTTAATATTTAAATATTTTCATTTAAAATTAATTTTTCAATTTTGGAAATTTAAATGAATATTAAAAATAGTAAAAAACAAGCATTAGATGCAGCTATGTATCAAATTGAAAAACAATTTGGACAAGGTACCATTATGCGATTAGGTGAAGATAGATCTATGGATATAGAAACTATTTCAACAGGATCTTTATCTTTAGATGTTGCACTAGGAGCTGGTGGTTTGCCAATGGGTCGTATTGTTGAAATTTATGGACCTGAATCATCCGGAAAAACTACATTAACTCTTACTATTATTGCAGAAGCACAAAAAAAAGGTAAAACTTGTGCTTTTATTGATGCAGAACATGCGTTAGATCCAAATTATGCAAAATTATTAGGTGTGGATATTGATAATCTTTTATGTTCTCAACCAGATACAGGAGAGCAAGCACTAGAAATTTGTGATGTTTTAACTAAATCAAATGTAATCAATTTAATTGTAGTAGATTCTGTTGCAGCATTAACTCCAAAAGCTGAAATAGATGGAGAAATAGGTGATTTACATATAGGTTTAGCAGCTAGAATGATGAGCCAAGCCATGCGTAAACTTGCAAGAAATTTAAAACATGCTAATACTTTATTAATTTTTATTAATCAAATTCGTGTTAAAATTGGAACAATTTTTGGCAATCCAGAAGTGACAACAGGTGGAAATGCTCTTAAGTTTTATGCTTCAGTAAGACTAGATATTCGTAAAATTGGTTCAGTCAAAGATGGAGAATCTATTATAGGTAGTGAAACACGAGTGAAAGTTGTAAAAAATAAAATTGCTGTTCCTTTTAAGCAAGCAGAATTTCAAATTTTATATGGATTTGGAATTAATACTGCAGGAGAAATATTAAATTTAGGCGTAAAATACAGTATTATTGAAAAATTAGGATCATGGTATAGCTATAATGGAATAAAAATCGGTCAAGGAAAAACTAACGTTTATAAATTTTTTAAATCAAATGCAAATATTGCACAAGAAATAAAAAAAAAAATACAACTAGGTAACATAAATTTAAACAAAAAAAATTAAGTTTATAATTTAATTACATACCAAATTTTATGTTTATCAACTAAAACTATAAGATAGCTATAAATATATTTTCAAAATATAAAATATATTAAAAAATTTTTAACAATATATAAAAATGAAACATACTTTTGAAATTAGAAAAACATTTTTAGATTTTTTTTCCAAAAAAAATCATAAAATTCTTAGTGGTAGCAGTTTAGTTGCGCAAAATGATAAAACTGTATTATTTACTAATTCAGGAATGCATCAATTTAAAAACGTGTTTCTTGGATTAGAAGAAATACAATATCCATGTGTTGCTACTGCACAACGTTGTATACGTGCAGGAGGGAAGCATAACGATTTCAACATGGTCGGAAAAACTAAAATACATCATACATTTTTTGAAATGCTAGGTAATTTTAGTTTTGGAGCATATTTCAAAGTAGAAGCTATTCAATTTGCATGGGAATTACTGACCGGTAAAGAATGGTTTGATCTTCCAAAAGAAAGGTTACTAGTAACAGTATATTATAAAGATCAAACAACTTATGATATTTGGACAAATAAAACAACTATTAATCCTAAAAACGTTATTTTCATTAAAGACAAGCAAAATACACCGTACCATTCAGATAATTTTTGGACTATGGGAAATTATGGACCCTGCGGTCCATGTTCAGAAGTATTTTATTGTTTTAGTAATCCTGCCAGGATAAATGATTTGTTTTTAAAAGACCAATGTATTGAAATTTGGAATTTAGTTTTTATGCAATTTAATTTAGAATCCACAGGAAAATTATTACCTTTACCTAAATTATCTATTGATACCGGCATGGGATTAGAACGTATAGCATCTGTGTTACAAAAAGTTAATTCTAATTACGAAATAGACATATTTAAATTTCTTATACAAGAAATATCTAAAGTGATTAAAATTAATGATATTGATTTAACATCACATAAAATTATTTCAGATCATATTCGTGCTGCTGTTTTTTTAATTTATGACGATGTTATTCCTTCTAATTCTGGCAGAGGATATGTTTTAAGAAGAATTATACGTCGTGCAATTTTGCGTGGAAACATTGATTTAAATGAAAATTGTTTTTTTTATAAATTAGTTGATCCGGTCGTTCAAATAATGTCGTATATTGATGTTCAATTATATAATAGACAAGATTATATAAAAAAAATTATCAAAACGGAAGAGGAACTATTTTTAAATTCTATAAAAAAGGGAATACAATTTTTTAATAAAAAACTTATTAAAATTCGAAATAATATTTTATCCGGAGATGTTATTTTTAAGTTACACGATACCTACGGATTTCCTGTAGATTTAACACGTAAAATTTGTAATAAAAAAAATATTAATTTTGATCAATCTGGATTTGATATTGCTATGAAAATGCAAAAACATCAATCATATCAAAATAGTTATTTTAAAAATTTTTCACATTATATAGTAAATAAGAATTCGACTATTTTTTGCGGGTTTAATAATTTTAAATGCATAGCAAAAATAACTGCAATATATCATGATAAAATATCAACGGAACAAATAAAAAAAAATCAAGAAGCTTTAATTATTTTAAATACCACCACTTTTTATGGCGAATCTGGAGGTCAAATCGGGGATTCCGGTGTAATTAAATCAAATGATGGGATTTTTCATGTGAAAGATACAAAAAAATATGGCGATACAATAATACATATTGGAACAATGATAGATGGAAAATTTAATATTGGAAATACAGTATCTGTGTCAATTGATCGAAAAAAAAGAAAACGTATAACTCTAAATCATTCTGCAATACATTTATTACATGCGACATTACATCAAATTTTAGGCTCTAACGCTATTCAAAAAGGCTCTTTAGTACATGAAAAGTATTTAAGTTTGGATTTTTCTTATTTTGATAAAATCAGTATAGATACAATTAATACTATAGAGCATACAGTCAATATGCAAATTCGTAATAATTTAAAAATTGTCACAGATTATATGTCACTAAACAATGCATTAAATATTGGAGCAATTGCTTTATTTAAAGAAAAATATCATTCTGAAGTTCGTGTGTTAAAAATAGGTAATTTTTCCGTAGAATTATGTGGCGGTACGCATGTTAAACAAACTGGTGAAATTGGTTGTTTTACGATTATTTCTGAAAAAAAAATTGCTGCAGAAATACATCGTATTAAAGCAGTAACTGGTAAATCTGCTATAAAATTTTTACACAATCAACGTAGTATTTTAAATAAAATAAATTATTTAATGCATAGCAGCACATCTAATGTATTTGAAAAAATACAACAAATGAAAGAAGATTTAAAATCTTCAAGAAAAATAATATCTGATTCAAATAATATAAAAATCAAAAATTTGATACAAATCATTTATAAAAATGCCAAGTTTATTAAAAATAAAAAAATTATTATTGACCATATATGTGATTTGATTGATAAAAAGATGCTACGTTTAATTTTAAATAAATTGAAAGAAAAATTAAACAACAGTATTATTATTTTAGCTGCGATAAATAATAATCAAATACATGTAGTAGTAAGTGTTGCAAAAGAAATTTGTGATAATATACAAGCAAATAATATTATTATTTACTTTAAAAAATTTCATCCTTTAAAAGGCGGTGGAAACGTACATTTTGCTGAAGCAGTGGGATCCATGGATCTAAAAAGCTTAAAATCTATATTTAAAAAAATATTTGTGATATTATCTAAAAAAATTTAATTCAATATCATCATATATGGTGAGATGGCCGAGAGGCTGAAGGCGCTCCTCTGCTAAGGGAGTATATAGAGAATATATCGAGGGTTCGAATCCCTCTCTCACCGAATCTTTTGCATCCGTAGCTCAGTCTGGATAGAGCACTCGGCTACGAACCGAGAGGTCAGGGGTTCAAATCCTCTCGGATGCAGTGTAAGTCAATATAATTTCAATTTTTACAAAACATATATGAAAAAATCATAATAAATAATGATTTAGAATAAAGGCTATTAAAAATAAATCAAATAAAACTAAATAGTTTTTATTACACTATATTTAATAAAAAATATTTATAATTTAACTTAATAAAACTATTTTATATATTAATTAACAATTAATTTATCAAATATTAATATTGTATATGTAAATTAGTAATATTATATATTACTAGTTTTTTAAATTTTCAAGAGATATAATTATGAATCATATTCCAATGACTTTAAATGGAGCAAAAAAACTACGTGAAGAATTAAAATATTTAAAACAAGTACGACGTCCAGAAATAATAAAAGATATTGCAGAAGCTAGACAATATGGAGATTTAAAAGAAAATGCAGAATATCATTCCGCTAAAGAACAGCAATATTTTTGTGAAGGTAGAATTCAGGAAATTGAATCTAAATTAGTTAATTCTAATATAATTGATATTAAAAAAATTCCAGTAAAAGATCGCGTAATTTTTGGAGTAACTATCATTATAAAAAACCTAGATACTTCTGAAAAAAAAGAATATCAGATCGTCGGAGACGACGAAGCAGATTTTAAATCCAACCTAATTTCTATTAGTTCCCCTTTAGCACGTGGTTTAATTGGAAAAAAAAAATTAGATATCGTTGATATCTATACCCCGAGAGGAATAACAACATATAAAATATTAGATATAAAATATTTATAAGTTAGCCTTTTAATTATTTTATGATAATGATACCATTACAAAACTATTTTATCAAAATAAAATAAATTTTTAATTAAATTGGAATAATTTAGTTTTTTAAATAGGAAATGAGTATGCACTATGCGCATTCTAATACTTGGCTGTCAAAACATGTCTCGGATCAATTTGTAAAAAAATCTAAACGTTTTGGATATAGATCTCGCGCTTGGTTTAAATTAAACGAAATACAAAAAATAAATAATGTTATTTCTCCAGGAATGACTGTACTGGATCTTGGATCTTCGCCTGGAGGATGGTCTCAATATGCATCTAAACAAGTGAAAAAACAAGGTCACGTGATATCCTGCGATATTCAACCCATGCATGCAATACCAAAAGTATCTTTTATTTTAGGAGATGTATTTAAAAAAAATATACTAAATAATATTTTTAAAAAAATAAAAAATAAAATAGATGTGATTTTATGCGATATTGCTCCCAATATTACTGGAATCACAGAAATAGATCATCCAAAATGCATCAATATGAATTATAAAATATTAAATTTATACAGATCTATATTATTAAAAAACGGCATATTTGTTATTAAAAGTTTTCATGGTTCAGACTTGATTACTTTCTATACAGAAATAAAGCAATTATTCAATAAAATAAAAATTTTTAAACCGAATGCTTCTCGAGCGCATTCCAAAGAGATATATATTATCGCAATTGGTTATAAAAAGTAAATTTTTATTAATTATTACTAATAAATTTTTAAAATGAAAATGAGGTTACTGTCTTGAGCGACATGGCTAAAAACCTAATTCTTTGGCTAATTATCGCAGTTGTTCTAATGTCTGTTTTTCAAAGTTTCGGGCCAAGTGATTCTAATAAAAGAAAAGTAGATTATTCTACTTTTATGTCAGAATTAAACCAAGAACAAATTAAAGAAACTCGTATTAATGGTAGAGAGGTTATTGTTTTTAAAAAAGATGGTAGCAAATATACCACTTATATTCCAATTAACGATCCAAAACTGCTAGATATTCTTTTGTCAAAGAATGTCAAAATAATTGGTGAACCACCAGAAGAACCAAGCCTATTAACTTCTATCTTTATTTCTTGGTTTCCAATGCTATTATTAATTGGGGTGTGGATATTTTTCATGCGGCAAATGCAAGGAGGAGGTGGAAAAGGAGCGATGTCTTTTGGTAAAAGTAAAGCACGCATGTTAACAGAAGATCAAATTAAAACAACATTTTTAGACGTCGCAGGTTGTGATGAGGCAAAAGAAGAAGTCAGCGAATTAGTAGATTATTTAAAAGAACCTAGTCGATTTCAAAAACTAGGCGGAAAAATTCCCAAAGGTATACTCATGGTAGGACCACCCGGAACAGGAAAAACACTTTTAGCAAAAGCCATTGCAGGAGAAGCAAAAGTTCCATTTTTTACAATTTCAGGATCAGATTTCGTAGAAATGTTTGTAGGAGTCGGTGCTTCTAGAGTGAGAGATATGTTTGAACAAGCCAAAAAGACTGCACCATGTATTATATTCATCGATGAAATTGACGCAGTAGGACGTCAAAGAGGAGCTGGATTAGGAGGAGGACATGATGAAAGAGAGCAAACATTAAATCAAATGTTAGTTGAAATGGATGGCTTTGAAGGAAATGAAAGCATTATTGTCATTGCTGCTACTAATAGACCAGATGTTTTAGATCCTGCGTTATTAAGACCAGGAAGATTCGATAGACAAGTGATAGTTGGTTTACCCGATGTACGTGGAAGAGAGCAAATACTTAAAGTTCATATGAAACAAGTACCTCTATCTTCTGATATAGATTCTGCGGTAATCGCACGTGGAACTCCTGGATTTTCTGGAGCAGATTTGGCAAATTTAGTAAATGAAGCGGCATTATTCGCAGCAAGAAAAAATAATATAAATGTATCTATGATAGAATTTGAAAAAGCAAAAGATAAAATTATGATGGGGGCTGAAAGACGTTCAATGGTTATGACAGAAACACAAAAAGAAGCCACTGCCTATCATGAAGCAGGACATGCAATCGTAGGTCGTTTGGTTCCAGCACATGATCCAGTTCATAAAGTTACAATTATTCCTCGAGGACGCGCTTTAGGTATTACTTTTTTTCTACCTAAAGGAGACATTATTAGTACAAGTCGACAAAAATTAGAAAGTCAGATTTCTACTTTGTATGGAGGTAGATTAGCAGAAGAAATTATTTATGGAATTTCTGAAGTATCTACTGGAGCTTCTAATGATATTAAAATAGCCACATCAATTGCACGTAATATGATAACCCAATGGGGATTTTCCAATAAACTTGGTCCCTTATTATATTCAGAAGAAGAAGAAGAAATATTTTTAGGTCGTTCAGTTTCAAAATCTCGTCATATTTCAGATAAAACAGCATGTATTATCGATCAAGAAGTACGCTCTTTAATTGAAAAAAATTACTTGAGAGCTCGAAAATTAATTTTAGAAAATATTGATATATTACATGCAATGAAAGATGCATTAATGCAATATGAAACAATCCATGACTATCAGATCGATGATTTAATGGATAGAAAACCAGTTCGACCTCCATCAGATTGGATTGATCCAAAAACAAAAATTAATAGCACAACAGAAAAATTAGAAAATCAAAATAAATCAAATATTATTAATAAAAATATTTTTAACCAAATTCAATAAGATAAATGTTAATTATTAAAATTTATTTATAATAATATAATTTAAACTCAGTCTATGTTCGATAAATTAAAAAAAAATATATCATCAAAACTAAATATTATGGGAATTTTAAATGTCACTCCAGATTCATTTTCTGATGGCGGAAAATTTACTAACATAAATAATGCAATAAATCATGTACGTTTTATGATACGTTCTGGAGTAGACATAATTGATGTGGGGGGAGAATCTAGTCGTCCAGGAGCAAAAAGAGTCGGTGAATCCGAAGAGGCAGAACGAGTCATTCCGATTGTAGAAAAAATTTTGAAACAATTCGATATAGCTGTCTCTGTTAATACATCGCACTTATCTATTATGAAAGAATGTATCACACTTGGAGTGCATATGATAAATGATATTCGATCATTTACAGAATGTCACTCACTAAATTCTATCATTCACAGCAATGTTATGCTGTGCTTAATGCACATGCAAGGTAATCCAGAATATATGCAACAATCTCCAAAATATAAATGTATTATTTCAGAAATAGAAGAATTCTTTACAAAAAGAATCTCTTTTCTTACATTAAAAGGGATAAATAAAGATCGCATTATTATTGATCCAGGTTTTGGATTTGGAAAAAAAACACAACATAATTATAGTCTTTTGGCAAATTTAAAGTATTTTTTAAAATTTGAAACTCCTATTCTTGTAGGTTTTTCAAGGAAAATCATGACAGATATATATAAAAAATACTCTCCAAATCAACGGGTTATCGGTAGTATTGTATGTGCAATTCTTGCATGTATTGAAGGCGCTTCCATTATTAGAGTGCATGATGTACAAGAAACCGCTGATGCACTTAGCGTCTTAAATACATTTATTTCAGAAAAAATGTTGCATGGTATATCGTAAATATTTTGGCACAGATGGAATAAGAGGTAAATTTGGAGATCATCCAATTACTTCAGAATTTTTTATTCATTTAGGATTTGCAATAGGAAACGTTTTATGTAAAAATTGCACTTCCCGAATAGTCATCATTGGTAATGATACTAGAGAATCCGGGCCTATTTTAAAATCCGCGTTAGCCGCCGGTCTATCTTGTTCCGGAGTATCGTCATTATTAATTGGAACTATTCCAACTCCAGCAATCTCTTATCTTACGCAATTTTTTAACGCAGATGTAGGAATTGCTATTTCTGCATCACATAATCCATTTGATGATAACGGAATAAAATTTTTTTCTAAATCTGGTAAAAAATTATCTAAAAAAATAGAAAATCACATTGAAAAAGAATTATTAGAAATAGTATATAAAAAAAACAATTTTTTGTGTCAAAAAAAATATCAACAATTCAATGCAATTAATCAATATCTCAAATTTTGCGAGTCTACTATTCCAAATCATCATTTAAACTTAAAAGGATTAAATATTGTCGTAGATTGTGCAAATGGCGCTACATATCAAATTGCACCAACTTTGTTAAGAAAACTTGGAGCAAATGTAATTGCTATTAGTTGTCAACCTAATGGAATCAATATTAATCATGAATGCGGAACAACTAATATTTTTCCTTTAAGATACAGGGTTTTGAAAGAAAAAGCAGATTTAGGTATCGCTTATGATGGAGATGGAGATCGTTTAATTATGATAGACCATCTTGGAAATGTTGTAGATGGAGATCAAATTTTATATATTTTAGTAAGAGATAGAATAAAGAATAAAAAATTTCACGGAGGAGTAGTCGGAACACTAATGAGCAATATGGGATTAGAACTTGCTTTAAAACGCTTAGGAGTGCCATTTTTAAGAGCACACATTGGTGATAGAAATATTTTAAAAGCTTTAGAGGAAAATGGATGGACTCTAGGCGCAGAGAATTCTGGACATATAATTCTATTAGAACATTCTTTTACTGGAGACGCTATTATTGCGGGGTTACAAATTTTATCTATTATCGTACATGATAATACTACGTTAAAAAATCTTTGCAAAGGGATAAAGTTATTACCTCAGATTTTAATTAATGTACAATTAAATCAAGAATCTTCTAATCCTTTAGATTCTCATATAGTACAACATGTCAGTGCAATATCAAAGAAGATTTTAGCAGGTAATGGACGTATCTTATTAAGAAAATCTGGAACAGAGCCAGTAGTAAGAGTTATGGTAGAAGGAACGGAAGCAACTAAGGTGATTAAATTAGCATATCACATTGCAAATATTGTAAAATCAAAAAAAATAGATTTAACAATATAATTATGTATTTACTCGTTATTTTTATATAGGTACAACATGCATATTTTTATACTGATAGTTTTTTTGATAGTGTCAATCGGATTAGTGTTTTTAATTATTATTCAAGATAGTAAATCTTATGATATTCATACTACATATAATCCATTTTCTAGTAGTATTTTTGGCAAATCAACTTCTAATAATGCAATTACAAAGTTTACAGCTTTTTTGGCAGCTTTATTTTTTATTTTAAGCTTAATTTTAGGTCGTTTAAATAGTAATGTGTCCAAAAATGATAATAAATGGGAATCTCTTTTACGTAATGTAAGCAAAGAAGAAAAATAAATTCGAATTTAAAAATTTTAAAATATATTAAGCACATAAACGTTATTTTGCCGAGATGGTGAAACCGGTAGACACGTTACTTTGAGGGGGTAATGCTGTATAAGCGTGCGGGTTCGAATCCCGCTCTCGGCATGATTTGAGTTGGACAAAATCATCTTGATTTTTTTTAAATTATAATTTATATTAATTAATGCGGGGTGGAGCAGCATGGTAGCTCGTCGGGCTCATAACCCGAAGGTCGTTGGTTCAAATCCAACTCCCGCAACCAACAAATAAACGTTAAAATTTAATCAAATTTTGCTTTTACCACTAGATCAGTCTTATTTTTTTAAATTTAAAATATACATTTTTTTGAATGATACTATCAGAAATTCACTAATTTTTTGCTGTTTTGCACTTAAAATCAATGATGTTATAATTTTCAGAAAATATAATTTAAAGATTTAATAGGCGATTTAAATGAATAAAGAAATTTTAGCCGTCGTTGAAGCCGTATCTAACGAAAAAGAACTACCAAGAGAAAAAATTTTTGAGGCGTTAGAAACGGCATTAGAAGCTGCTACAAAAAAAAAATATGATCAAGATATTGACGTAAGAGTAAATATTGATAGAAAATCAGGTAAATTTGAGACATTTCGTCGATGGATGATCGTAGACGAAGTAAAACAACCAACTCGAGAAATAACTTTAGATGCTGCAAAAATCGATGATCCACAAGCAAAAATATTCGAATACGTTGAAGATCAAGTGCAATCAATTTTTTTTGATAGAATTACAACGCAAACTGCAAAACAAGTAATTGTTCAAAAAGTTCGAGAAGCAGAGCGAGCAATGATAGTGAATAAATTTCGTGAACACAAAGGCGAAATAATTACTGGAATTGTTAAAAAACTAAATCGAGATAGTATTGGATTAGACCTTGGAAGTCACGCAGAAGCTATAATTAGCCGAGAAGATATGCTACCAAGAGAACATTTTAGACTAGGAGATCGTGTAAAAGGGGTATTATATCTAATTAAACCCGAATCAAGAGGAGCACAACTGTTTGTAAGTAGAACTAAAAAAGAAATGCTAATAGAGCTATTTCGAATAGAAGTTCCAGAAATTGGAGAAGAAATTATTAACGTTAAATCTGCAGCAAGAGATCCCGGATTAAGATCTAAAATCGCAGTACATACTAATGATAAACGTATCGATCCTATTGGGGCATGTGTTGGAATGCGCGGAGCTAGAGTGCAAGCCGTGTCCAGAGAGCTCGGAGGAGAGCGTATAGATATAATTTTATGGGATAGTAATCCAGCGCAATTTGTTATTAATGCAATGGCGCCAGCAGATGTAACCTCAATAATAGTAGACGAAGATAATCATACAATGGATATTGCAGTAAAAAGTGAGAACTTAGCACAGGCAATCGGTAAAAATGGACAAAATGTTCGTCTGGCATCCCAATTAAGCGGATGGGACCTAAATGTCATGACTTCAGAAGATTTAAAAGATAAACATCAAGCAGAAGAAAAAAAAACAATAAATTCGTTCATTAAGTATTTAAAAATTACTTCAGAACTAGCAGAATCTTTAGTACAAGAAGGATTTTCTGTATTGGAAGAAATCGCATATGTTCCAATAAATGAGCTATTATCCATTAAATCTTTGAACGAAAAAACTGCACAAAACTTAAAAGAACAAGCCCAATTTGTTTTGACAGAATTAGCTTTAAAAAAAGAAGAAAAAAGTCTAATATCGGTAGATAAAAATCTCATTCAATTATCTGGAGTAAATTCAGAGATTGCTTATCAATTTGCAGAAAGAGGAATTCTCACCTTAGAAGACTTAGCAGAGCAAGGAATAGATGATATTTCAGATATTCAAGAGTTAACTATTAAAAAAGCCGGAGAATTAATAATGGCCGCAAGAAATATATGTTGGTTTAACAGCAGCAACACATAATATTTAAAAAAATGAGAAAATTTGTATTATGACAAATGTTACTATAAAATCTTTTGCTGAACAAATGCAAATACCCATTAAACGTTTAATACAAAAATTTGCCGATGCAGGTATTAAAAAAACTCCTCTTGACGCAATCAGCATAGAAGAAAAGAAAATACTGCTAGCATATATTAATCGCAATCATCATATATTTAAAAAAAAATTGAGTTTGAAAAAAAAAACACATAGCACATTAAATATTGCTAAAGTAGGAGGTCAAAATAAGCTAATTCATATAGAAATAAGAAAAAAAAAATACCTAAAATGCGATATATCTTTAGTATCAAAAAACAAAAGTAACGAAATTAATGATTTAAATTATTTAGAAAATAAATCTACTTTTGATAAAGATTCTAAAAATAAAATTAAAAAAACTAATTTAAATCAAAAAAATATATTACAAAAAATAAATAGATATCAAGAAGAAAACAATAAAATCGAACTAAATCAAATAAAAAATTTATCTAGTAAAAATGATATCAGTTCAGATTGTATAAATATTAATACACAAAAATTAAAATTTATAGAAGAACCAAAAAAAGAAAAAAATACAAATATTCAATCGAATCAAAGCGATATTTTTAAAGAAACATACGAAAATAAAATAAACAAAAAAAATTCATTAAAAAATAAAATTATAAAAAAAGAAAAAAATAAATATTTAGAAAATTTTTATTTAACTGAAGATGAAAATAAAAAATATGTTAAAAAAAGACAAAATAATCGATTTCAAATAGAAAAATCAATAGAAAACATAAAAATTGCAGAAAGCAAAGTTAAGAATAAAAAACAAAAAAGTAAGCTTTCACATAAATTTAGTAAACCAACTAAAAAGTTTATACGAAATATTACTATAAGAAAAAATATTTCTATAATAGAATTAGCAAATAAAATGGCAGTTAAAAGTTCACGAATCATTGATAATATGAAAAAACTTGGTATTTTTCATACTATTAATACGATTATAGATCAAGATACTGCTCAGTTAATCATTGAAGACATGGGTCATAAGGCAAAGTTAATTCGCGAAAATGCTCTAGAAGAATCAATATTATCCGAAGCAAATGTATCTCAACCTCAACTTTACCCTAGAGCTCCTATTGTAACAATTATGGGGCACGTTGATCATGGAAAAACATCACTTTTAGATTATATCCGAAAAAGCACTATTTCTCTAAAAGAGATAGGAGGAATTACACAACATATCGGAGCATATTTAGTAAAAACGAAACATGGAAATATTACATTTCTTGACACACCAGGACATGCTGCGTTCACCGCAATGCGAGCTAGAGGAGCACAGATCACAGATATCGTAGTTTTAGTAGTAGCTGCAGACGATAGCGTAATGCCTCAAACTATAGAAGCAATTCAACATGCAAAACATGCTCAAGTTCCCATCATTATCGCAATTAATAAAATTGATAAAAATGTAGCAGACCCGTTAAAAGTAAAAAAAGAACTCATGCAACATGGAATTCTTCCGGAAGAATTCGGTGGAGAAAATCAATGCATTTTAGTATCTGCAAAATCAGGTAAAGGAATAGATTCATTATTAGAATCAATATTATTGCAAGCAGAAATATTAGAATTAAAAGCAAATCATACAGGAATCGCCCACGGAGTAGTAATTGAATCTAGGTTAGATAAAGGAAAAGGTCCAATAGCTACTATTTTAATTCATGAAGGAAAACTAAATCGCGGAGATACAGTTTTATGTGGATGTGAATATGGACGCATAAGAGCAATACGAGATTCATATGGAAATAATATTATCTCTGTAGGTCCATCAATTCCAGTTGAAATACTAGGATTATCCGGTGTACCTATAGCAGGAGATAAAACTACAGTAGTAAAAAATGAAAAAAAAGCACGGGAAATAGCAATATATAGACAAAATAAACTAAGAGAAAACAAATTAAAAAATAATAAAATTAAATATACACAAAATTCTTTTTTTAATTTGAATGTATCAAATAAAAAGTTTTTTAATTTTATTCTTAAATCCGATGTACAAGGTACTGCACAAGCTATTTCAGATACCCTAAATCATCTATCAAGTGATAAGGTGGAAATAAAAATTATCGGCTTAGGAGTAGGTTCAATTACAGAAACAGATGTGGTTTTAGCTAAAGCTTCTAATGCAACTTTATTAGGTTTTAATGTACGCGCAGACGTTTTAGCAGTAAAAATAATTGAAGCAGAAAATTTAAAAATTAAATTATTTTCAATAATTTATGATTTAATCAATTACGTAAAAAACGAAATAAATTTAGAATATTCTCCAATATCTTGTAAAAAGATTAACGGAATATTAGAAGTAAAACATATATTTCATCTTCCGAAATCTGGTATGATTGCCGGATGTATAGTAAAAACAGGAACAATCAAAAAAAATGATAAAGTAAAAATATTAAGAAATAATACTATGATTTATAAAAGTGAAATCTGTTCTCTACGTAGATTTAAAGAAGATGTAAATGAAGTAAAATATGGAATGGAATGCGGAATTGGAATAAAAAATTTTAATTCATTTAAGATTCTTGATATAATTGAAGTGTTAGAAAAATAATATAAATCAATTAAAAAAATTAAATTTATACTAAATTAGTATTTATGAAAAATATATGTTAAAAAAAAAAAATAGTAGAAGATGCCGAATTTCTAAAGAAATTCAAAGAAAAATTGCAACTATTATTCATCAAAAAATTAATGATCCCAGATTAGGCATGTCAACTGTGTCCGGAATAAAATTATCACGAGACTTTTCGCATGCAAAAATTTTCGTAACTTTTTTAAATAAAAACACTCAAAAACAAATCGATTTAAGCATATGCATACTAAATAATTCTACAAAATTTATTAGAAAAATACTGAATAAAAATACTAAATTAAGAAACATTCCTAAATTGACTTTTGTATATGACAATTCTTTAATTCAAGGAGCACGTATTGATAATTTAATAAAATTAATACATTGATTAATAAATAATATGTTAAACCACGATTTATATAAAAACAAAAAAAAAGAAAAAAATATCAACGGTCTACTATTATTAGATAAACCTACAGGTTATTCATCAAATTATATTTTACAAAAAATAAAAAAATCATTACAGGCAAAAAAAGCTGGATATTCTGGCACTCTAGATCCTTTGGCATCTGGAATGTTACCTATACTATTTGGAACAACTACTAAATTATCTGAATATTTATTGAATACTAAAAAACAATACTTCGTAACTGCTAAATTAGGAGAACGTACTGATACTTCAGATTCATACGGTAATATAATATCGACACGCCCAATAAAAATTTCAGAATCTAATATTTATCAAGTTCTTTCTGAATTTAAAGGAGAAATTTATCAAACTCCACCAATGTTTTCTGCATTAAAATACAAAGGAGTTCCATTATATAAATACGCTAGAAAAAAAATTTATTTACCAAGAAAAAAGCGTAAAATTTATATCGATAATATAGAATTAATTTCATTTTCAAAAACATTTTTTTCTTTAAAAATTACATGTTCTAAGGGGACTTATATCAGGCAAATTATTGATGATATAGGAGAGAAATTACTTTGCGGAGCACACGTGATTGCACTAAGAAGAACAAAAATTTCTAATTATAAAGAAAAAAATATGATTCATATTGACATGTTATATAGTCATCAAAAAATAAATCAAAATTATTTTTATAATTATTTAATTCCTACAGAAAAAATAGAATCTGAAATTTCAATGATCATAATTGAAAATAAAAAATTCTTACAATTATCACAAATAAAAAAATAAAAATAACAAATTAAAATATTCTGTTATATAAAATGCTATCAGCATACTGATAAATTTCCTAAAATAGTTAACTTAAATATATACACTATGTCTAAAAATTAATTTAATAATAAAATAAATTTTCTTGCGATTCGATTAAACTAAGAGTAAACTGAAAATTAAGTAAGCTATTCGTGATTTAAAAATAAATTATATCGTCAAAATACTAAGGCTTTTTTAAAATGCTTCAAAATAATAAAAAAATAGAAAAAACTACACCTTCTAAATCTATAAAACAAAATTCAAATAAAAATCTAGATACTAAACAACAAATCACAATTTTGACTCAAAAAATCAGCAAATTACAACAACATTTTATAAAAAACAAAAAAGATCGTCATAGCCGTCGCGGATTACTCAAAAAAGTATCACGACGTCGAAAACTATTAAATTATTTAAAAAATAAAAATTTTACAAATTATTCAAGCTTAATAAAAACTTTACAATTAAGAAGCTAATAATTTATTAATAAACATCAATATATATTAAATTAAATCAAGTTTATTAAAAAAATAAACTAATAATATAAAAGGATTTTTAATTTGCTAAATTCTACCATTCAAAAGTTTCAATATGGAAAGCACAATATTACTATTGAAACAGGCACGATAGGTCGTCAAGCAACATCATCATTGATGATACATATGGATGATACCTCAGTTTTAATTGCCGTGGTAAGTGATAAAAAAGAAAAACCATCAGGATCTGGTCAAAATTTTTTTCCATTAAAAATCAACTATCAAGAAAGATCATATGCTGCAGGTCGATTTCCAGGAGGCTTCTTTAGAAGAGAAGGTCGTCCAAATGAAAATGAAATACTAGTATCAAGACTAATAGACAGACCCGTAAGACCTTTGTTTCCAAAAAATTTTTTTCATGACGTACAAATAACAGCAACAGTTGTATCTGTCGATCCGGAAATTAATCCAGATATCGTATCTGTTATCGGGGTTTCTGCAGCACTAAGCATATCCGGATTGCCGTTTAAAGCACCTATTGGTGCTGCTAGAGTGGGTTATATAAATGGTCAATACATTTTAAATCCTAGCACTACGGAATTAATAAGTAGTAAACTGAACATGATAGTATCTGGAACTTCTAAAGGGATCTTAATGGTCGAATCAGAGTCTAAAATATTAACAGAAAATCAAATTTTAGAAGCAATGCTATATGGTCATCAAAAACAACAGATAATAATAGAAAATATTAATGAATTAGTAAAAAAAATAGAAGTACAAAAATGGGAATGGGATGAATTAAAAAATATAAATTTAAAATTACAAACTCATATAAATAATTTATTTCGAAACGAATTAGAAGAAGCTTATTTTATTTCTGAAAAGAAAAAAAGATTCGAGCAAATTTTGAATATTAAAAATAAAATTTTCGATCATGTAAACGAACAACAAGATGATTTCAACGAAGATCAAATAGATTTTTTAATTAAAAATATAGAACGAGATATTGTACGAAGTAGAATTTTATCTGGAAAATTACGTATTGATGGTCGAAAAAATAATGTAATTAGAGATATAGATATTAAACTTGGTATTTTAAAAAGAACGCATGGATCGGCATTATTTACTCGAGGAGAAACTCAATCGCTTTCAGTAGTCACACTAGGAACCGAAAGAGACGCGCAAAATATCGACGAATTAATAGGAGATAGATTAGATAGATTTTTATTTCATTATAACTTTCCTCCTTATTGCGTAGGAGAAATTGGAATCATTAGCTCTCCAAAAAGACGAGAAATAGGGCATGGAAAATTAGCTAAACGTAGCCTACTAGCTGTTATGCCAGAAGCAAATACATTTCCATATACAGTTCGTGTAGTTTCAGAAATTACAGAATCCAATGGATCTTCGTCTATGGCTTCTGTTTGTGGAGCATCTTTAGCGCTCATGAATGCAGGTGTACCTATTAAAAATTCTATTGCAGGAATTGCAATGGGACTCATTAAAGAAAAAGATAAATTCGTTGTTTTATCAGATATATTAGGAGACGAAGATTTTTTAGGAGATATGGATTTTAAAGTAGCTGGTAATACAGAGGGAATTACAGCATTACAAATGGATATCAAAATAGAAGAAATCACTCCAAAAATATTAAAAATCGCCTTATACCAAGCTAAAGATGCAAGAATACATATTTTAAATATTATGAGTAAATATATTCAAAAACCTAAAAATGAAATATCGATTTTTGCACCAAGAATTTATAAAATTAATATCAATCCAGAAAAAATTAAAAATGTTATCGGAAAAGGTGGATCAGTAATTAGAATGTTAACAGAAAAAACTAAATCTGCTATTGAAATAGAAGACGACGGTACTATAAAAGTAATTTCTGCTAATATAGAAAATGCAAAAAAAGCTTTAAAAGAAATAAAAAATATTACTGATGAAATTAAAATACATAAAATATACGTTGCAAAAATTACAAAAATTATGAATTTTGGTGCTTTTGCAAGCTTAAATAACGGAAAAGAAGGTTTAATTCATGTTTCACAAATTTCTCATAATAAAATAGATGATATTTCAAAACATCTAAAATTGGGACAACAAGTTTCCGTAAAAGTAATAGAAGTAGATCGATATGGAAAAATACGTTTAACAATGAAAAATATAAATGTAAAGACTTAAATTTTACATCGATATATACCAAAAGATAGTAAATAAAATATTCAAACTATAAATCAAATTTTCTAAATTTAAACAATAAAAATAAATTTATAAAAAACACTATATTTTATTAAATTTAAAAAAATAGTTAATTTAAAAAGAGGTCATATCAGTAAATGTCTAAAAAGCAAATTTCTTTTTCCGATCTTGGATTAAATGATGAAATTTTAAAATCTTTACATGATCTTGGATATAAAAGTCCTTCTCCAATCCAATCCGAATGCATACCATATCTTCTGCGAGGACATGATCTTCTAGGGATTGCACAAACTGGTAGTGGAAAGACGGCCGCTTTTTTTTTACCTTTATTAAATAATATTAATTTTCAATATAATTTTCCGCAAATACTTATTCTCACCCCAACAAGAGAGCTTGCATTACAAATACAAATTGCATGTTCTAATTTATCAAAATACACAAAAAATATTTACATTGTTTCATTATATGGAGGTCAAAATTATGAAATTCAATTAAAAAAACTAAAAAAAATGCCACAAATTATTGTTGGAACTCCAGGAAGAATCCTGGATTTATTAAATAAAAAATATTTAAATCTATCTAAAATTACTAGCTGCATTTTAGACGAAGCAGATGAAATGTTAAGAATGGGGTTTATTGAAGACGTAGAAAATATATTATCAAAAACTTCAAAAATACATCAAACTGTTCTTTTTTCAGCAACTATGCCAAAAGAAATTCATAAAATTGCACGTCGTTTTATGAAAACACCTAAAGAAGTTCGAATTCAATCTAATATAAAAACACAACCAGATATTAAGCAATATTATTGGATCGCATATCATATACGTAAAATAGATGCATTATTGCGGTTTTTAGAAGTAGAAAATTTTGAAGCAGTAATCATTTTTGTAAAAACTAAAAATGCTACTTTAGAGCTTTCTGAAATTTTAGAAAAACATGGATACAATAGCTCTCCTCTTAATGGAGACATGAATCAATCACTCAGAGAGAATACATTAAATAAATTTAAAATTAAAAAATTAGATATTCTCGTCGCTACAGATATAGCTTCTCGAGGATTAGACGTAGAACATGTTAATTTGATAATTAATTATGATATCCCATCAGACTCCGAAGCATATATACACCGAATTGGTAGAACCGGTCGTGCAGGAAGAACAGGAAAAGCATTGTTATTTTTAGAAAATCGAGAAAAAAAAATACTTTACAGTATCAAACGTTATACTAAATTAAAAATTACTGAAATCAAACTACCTAAAATTCAAGATTTAATGGAAAAACGATTAAGTAATTTATCAAAAACAATTCAGGAATATACGAAACATTTAGATCTAAATAAATATAATCATTTATTATTAAAAATTATGAAAATTACACATATATCTGACATAAATATAATATCTGCAGTTTTATTAAAATTAACACAAAAAAATAAACCGCTAATAATATCTGAAAATAAAAAAATTTTAAACTTAAACCATAGAAAAAAATATGTTACAAATGAAAATGAAAAATATAAGATATACCATAATAAACAGTCAAGTTCTAACTATTATTATCAAATAAATATTGGTAAAAAAGATAAAATATTGACTAAACAAATTTTTGAACTACTGATAAATTCGGGGAAAATAAATAAAAAATTTATTAAAAATATAAAATTATTTTTTAACTATTCTATAATAGAATTATTAACGAATTTATCTGAAGATCAAATAAAATTATTAATGGAGATAGTAATTTGTAAAAAACCTTTAAATATTAAATTAATCAGTCAAAATAAAAAATTTAAGAAGCATATTATAAGACATAATAATATGTGTCAAAAAAATCACAATCGTACTTCAAAATTCAAAAAAAATCCAAATAAAATTTCTTCAAATCGACAATATTAATTGTCCGATAAAATAATTTTAAATTAAAAATTAGATAAAAAATAAATTATATAATATCTATAAAATGATACTTATTAATATTTTTAAATAACTATTTTGAATAATTTCTAATAATTAATAGTAAATTAAAATAATTAATAAATCAAATTCTGAATTTGTAATATTTTATTCATTGTAATATTATAAGACTAATTTGATTAATTACAGTATAATTATACTAAAACATTAATTTTACATAAATTTTAATTTATAACACATTTTTTGGAAAGATAATTGTGAGATTATTTTTAAAATTAAGTTGGTTCTTTAGACGTGAATGGAAAAAATATATTTTATCAATACTTTTATTAATTTTTATTTCTATATTAAAATTAATTTCTCCTTGGATGGTAGGAATTATCGTAGATAATGTTGTAAATTTACGTTCTACAATACAAAGTTTATTGATTTTAATTGCTGGAATTATCGCATCCTCTATTTTAGTATACTATCTACGTTATATTTGGCGTATCATACTATTTAGTTCCGCATATCAACTTGCGTTAGATTTACGCGATCAATTTTATATTATCTTAAGTAAGCAAAAACCACATTTTTACTCAAAAAATAAAACTGGAGATCTGATTACTCGGGCAGTACATGATGTAGATAAAGTTGTTTATGCTGTTGGAGAAGGTGTTTTGGCTTTAGTAGATTCTTTGGTACTCGGTTGTTCTGTAATAATAATTATGAGCATTAAAATTAATATATATCTTACATTTTTTGCATTATTTCCTATGCCATTAATGGTTTTATGCATCAATAATTTCGGAAAAAAACTATATCGCAGTTTTTGTATTTCACAAAATGCTTTTTCTAAATTAAACAATATAATACATGAAAATTTAAAAAATATACGTATTACCAAATCATTTGGATCTGAAAAATATCAATTGACATATTTTATAACTTTTATTGCAAAATTACATAGGAAAAATATACATTCATCCAAAATAGATGCAAAATTTGATCCAATAATTTATTTTTTTATAGGATTGTCTAATTTACTAGCAGTTGCTGGAGGAATTTATTTAATTCATAAAAATATTATTACTATAGGAGAGCTAACAAGTTTTATTATGTATCTTGGTTTAATGATCTGGCCAATGCTGGCTTTTGCCTGGACATTTAATATTGTTGAAAGAGGTAACGTGGCATATAACCGAATTTATGCTTATTTAAATTTAGAACCATTTAAAAATGGAAATTTACCTGTACCAGGTCATCAAGGAAATATATTAATATCAATCGATAAATTTTCATATCCTGATAGTAATCAGGTAGTTTTAAAAAATATAAAAATCAATATTAAACCAAAAAGTTATATCGGATTATGTGGTCCTACTGGATCAGGAAAAAGCACATTAATCTCTCTAATTTTAAGAAATTTAGATTTATATAAAGGAAAAATATTATTTCATAACTTACCTTTAAGTTCATTAAACTTAAATGAATGGAGAAGTTTAATTTCTTTTGTAGATCAAGTTCCATTTTTGTTTTCAGATAGTATTAAAAATAATATTTGTTTAGGAAATCCAAAAGCAACATTAAATCAAATTGAATACGTAGCAAAATTAGCTTGTATACATCAAGATATAATAAATTTTCCAAAAAATTATCATACAAAAGTTGGCGAACAGGGAATAATGCTATCAGGAGGTCAAAAACAGCGTATTGCTATTGCAAGAGCATTACTATTTCCTTCAAAAATACTAATTTTAGATGATGCATTTTCTTCTGTAGATAATTATATAGGACATAATATATTAACAAATATTAAAAAATTAAAGCATTATTATATTTTAATTATTAGTACGCACAAGCTGTCTTTTTTAAAAGAATCGTCAGAAATTTTTGTATTACAACATGGAAAAATTAAACAACACGGAAGTCATCATGTACTTATTAAGCAACAAGGATGGTATTCTAAAATCTATCAATATCAAAAATTCAAATACAATCCTTCTTCAAAAGAAGATTAGGGAATAATATTTAATGCACAAAAAATTTTGCATAGACATCACGTTAAAAAGATTATTACGTTATATTTTACCGTTTCGTAAAAAATTTATTTTAATATGCGTATTATTATGGATTTCTTCTATAATGGAAATTTCTGGCCCAATAATTATTAGTTATTTTATTGATCGTTTTTTTAGTGAAATAAAAATTTCTAATAAAATTATAGTAATATTAATTATAACTTTTTTAAGTTTTCAATTTTTATCTGCTATTTCAAAGTATTATCAATCATTTTTATTTAGCAAAATATCTTTAGATATTATTAAAGTAATTAGAATCAAAATTATGAATTCTATATTAAGATTTCCGTTATCTTGGTTTAATTTTCAATCAACTGGAAAAATAATTTCAATTATTATTAATGATACTGAAATAATAAAAGATTTATTTACTCATTTTATATCATCTTTACTCAAAAATGTAGCATTAATTAGTAGTATTTTGATAGCAATATTAATGCTAAATTTAAAACTAGGCTGTATTTTATTTTTTTTATTTCCAATAATCTTTTATATAATGCGTTTATACCAATATTATAGTATTCCAATTTTTAGAAGATTACGTATTTGTGTTGAAAATATTAATAATTTTTTTAGTGAAATTATTCAAAATATGAGTGTTATACAACAATTTAAACAACAAAAAAAATTCAGAAAACAATTATATACATTAAATTCTGAACATTTTAGATTGAGAATGCAAAATCTAAAATTAGAAGGATGTTTATTACGTCCCTTACTAAGTTTATTATTTTCGTTGATTTTGTGTATTATACTTTTATTTTTTGGATTAAATATTCAAATTATGGGAGTTGGTATTTTATATGCATTTATTAATTATCTTGGTAGATTAAGTGAACCATTAATAGAACTAACTGCTCAGCAATCTATTTTACAGCAAGCTATAGCGGCAGGAGAAAGAATTTTTTATTTATTAGATGCTCCTATACAACGTTATGGAAACGATAATAGAAGCATAATTCAAGGAAATATTAAAGTAAAAAATTTAACATTTTCTTATCATAAGAATGTAATTTTGAATCAAATATCGTTTTCAGTATCAGCAAAAAAATTTTTAGCATTAGTAGGTCAAACGGGTAGTGGCAAAACTACTCTAGCAAATTTAATTATGGCACATTATCCTTTTAAAAGAGGTCATATATTAATAGATAATAGATCAATAAAAACATTTTCTAAACATGTATTAAGAAGCGGTATTGCAATGGTACAACAAGAACCAAGTTTTATGGCAAAAACAATTTATGAAAATATATTATTTGGAAGAAATATTAGTGAAGAAATAATATGGTCTGTTTTAAATAATTTAAATTTAGTTTCTTTTATAAATTCTTTTCCGAAAGGTATTTTTTATAAATTAAATGAGTATGGAAATGAGTTATCTTTAGGTCAAAAGCAGTTATTATCTTTTGTGAGAGTATTAGTTACTAACCCTAAAGTATTAATATTAGACGAGGCAACTGCTAATATAGATTCCTCTACAGAACAAAAAATTAACCATATTTTAGATAAAATACGACGTACTACAACTTTAATAGTAATTGCGCACAGATTAAGCACTGTACTTAATGCAGATCAGATTTTAGTTTTAAATCGTGGAAGAATTGTTGAGAAAGGAACGCATGAATCTTTATTAAAACTGAAAGGACAGTATTATAATATATATTGTGTTCGTTAGTACGATAAAAGCTTTACGTATCAAAAAAAATAAAAAAATAAAAAGTTAATTTTATACAATTAAAAATATTTATTAATATAAAAAATAATGTTTTTTAGGGCAAGTATATTCGTCAAATTCATATATTAATGGTATTCCAGTAGGAATATTTAGTTTAATTATTTGATTTTCATCAAGATTATCTAATAATTTAATGATAGCTCTAATAGAATTACCGTGTGCAACAATAATTAATTTATTTTTATTTTTTAATTTAGGAAAAATTTTTTTTTGCCAATACGGCATAATACGGTCAATTGTAGTTTTTAAGCTTTCCGCAGTAGGAATTTGATCAGTAAGTTTTAAATGAAGATAGCGTGGATCGTTCCCTGGAAATCTTATATCATTTATATTTAATTTTGGCGGTATGCTTAAAAATCCACGACGCCACTCTTTTAATTGCATACTTCCATATTTTTTTTGAATTTCATTTTTACTTAATCCTTGTAGTGCACCGTAATGTCTTTCATTTAATCTCCAAGATTTTTCTATTGGAATCCAGGATTGATCAATTTCTTTTAAAATAATCCATAAGCTATGAATAGCTCGTTTTAATAAAGAAGTATAAGCAAAATCAAATAAGTATCCAAAAGATTTTAATATTTTTCCTGCATATTTTACTTCACATTTGCCTTTTTCAGATAATGAGATATCTGCCCAACCAGTAAATCGGTCTTGATCGTTCCATATGCTTGTTCCGTGACGCATCAAAACCAGTTTAGTTGTAGACATATAAGATCCTTTAACTAATATATTTATTTAATATTCTTAAATTATTTAAAATAAATTACGTTATCTATTTGTAATTATGCGAGTATTTTTTTTATTTTAAATATATAATTAAAATTTTATTCACTATACTGATAATATAATATTATATAAAAAATACAAGTATATAAAAAAAAATATTATATTAAATATATATTTAAATAATTGATATAAGTATTTTTTTACTATCAAATTTTATTTTAAATATAAAATAAGACATATATAAAATTATGAAAATAAATATCGCTATTTTATTTGGAGGGCAATCTTCAGAACACGAAATTTCATTGCAATCATCAATTAATATTATTCAATCTATCGATCAGAATAAATACAATCTTATACTAATTGGTATTGAAAAAGATGGAAAGTTAGGCATTAGAAAATATGAAAAATGTATTTTATATCCAAAAGATATCAATCGTATCCAATTGGGTCCAGCTATTGCATATTTAGCGGTAGTACCAGGAAATTTTGGATATAACTTTTTAAATTTAAATAATAAAAAAACATTTCAAGTAGATTTAATTTTTTCACTTTTGCATGGTTCAAAAGGAGAAAATGGTAGCTTTCAAGGATTATACAATATTTTAAATATACCTTATGTAGGCTCTGGAGTTTTGAGTTCTAGCATCTGCATGGATAAGGATATTACAAAACGTATTTTGAAAACTTTTGATATTTCTGTTGCTCCATCAATTACTATATATGATAAAAAAAAATGTAAAAAAACAGAATATAAAAAAATTATAAAAAAAATTGGTTTTCCATGTCTTATTAAACCGACAGGACAAGGATCTTCAATTGGCATTAATTTAGCATCAAATTTATTTGAATTAAAACAAGCAATAAATAATTCTTTTCTTTACGATAAAAAAATACTTATCGAACCTTATATTGTCGGTAAAGAAGTAGAAGTTGGAATTTTAGGATATAGAAAACCAATTGTTAGCATATGCGGAGAAATTCAATTTAAAAATAAATTTTATGATTTTCAAGAAAAATATATTAATAATAACAGCATAATTATTCCGGCAAAAATTTCAAAAAATTTATCAGATCGTGTGCGTAAAATAGCTAAAAAAATATTTTTAGTACTGGAATGTAATATAATGGCACGTGTAGATTTTTTTATAACTAGAAATAAAAAAATCATTTTAAACGAAATAAATACTATACCTGGTTTTACTGAAAAAAGCATGTACGCAAAGCTTTGGAAAGCTTCTGGAATGAATTTTTCTTCATTAATTAATAGATTAATCTCGTTAACACTATCTAAAAATGATCATAATATCTGATTTTAAAGTTAATAAAAGAATTCTATTTATATTATTTTATAAAAAGATTTTTTAATTTTTTTTGAAATTGATCTATAATAATCAAGTTGTTTGTAAAAATATGATAATAAATGTCTGGGTTGCTTACTTGCAAGCTCGGCAATGGATACAGAAATTTTATTTCTTTCTCGAAAGGCAATACTAGCAGCTTCTAAGTCAGAAACAATTTTTTCTTTTTCTAAACTGGAAATATCAGATATATTAAAAACTATTTTTTTCATATATATTATCCTTAATACTTAAAACGAATAAAAAATAATATTTTAAAAAAGGAAATTAAGTTATGATTCAAAAAGAAATGGTAGTAAATTTAAATAAACAACTTAATCTTGAATTGTTTTCTTCTAATTTATATCTTCAAATGAGTGCTTGGTGCAATGATAATAAATTATCAGAAGGATGTAAATTTTTTAAACAACAATCTAACGAAGAAATTAACCACATGCATCGTTTATTTGATTATTTAAATGATTCAGGAAACTTACCTAGAATAGGTGCTATAGATAAACCTCCAAAACATTTTCCGTCCTTTAAAGATATTATACAATTTTCTTATGAACACGAAAAAATGATTAGTGAAAAAATCAATAAACTATCACATTACGCTATAGAAATAAAAGATTATCTCACTTTTCATTTTTTAGAATGGTACGTATCAGAGCAATATGAAGAAGAAAAAATATTTAAATCTATTTTAGATCGAATCGACCTGATGCGTACGGAGACAAATGGACTTTATTTTATTGATCAAAGCTTAAAAAATATTCGTAAAATTTAATTTAATATCGTAATATTTTTTTAATATTCTTTACATAAAATAGTAAAAAATTCAAAACATTATTTACAATAAAATTTAAAAAAATTACTAAATATTTTAAATTTTAATATAAAAAATCTGTTTTTTATAAAAACCTTGATTAATTAGAAATGCATATACCGGTTATGCTAAATGAAGTTATTCATCTACTTAATATTACTCCTAATGGAATATATATTGATGCAACTTTTGGAGAAGGAGGTCATGCAAAAAAAATTTTATCTAAACTAAACTCTAAAGGAAAATTAATAATTATCGATCGAGACCCACATTCGATAAAAATAGCAAAAAATATTAAAGATCCAAGATTAACTATTATTCATGGTAACTTTTCATCAATAACAAAATATGCTAAAAAATATGAAATATTCGGAAACATTGATGGAATTTTATTTGATTTTGGAGTGTCCTCTTCACAAATTGATAACAAAAATAGAGGGTTTTCTTTTTTAAAAGATGGACCTTTAGATATGCGAATGAATAATAAATTTGGAATATCCGCATCGGAATGGATAAATAATGCAAAATTTTCAGATATTTATTTTATATTAAAAAATTTTGGAGAAGAACGTTACGCAAAAAAAATAGCTAGTGCTATTATAAGAAATAAAAAAAAAAAAATAATTACTAAAACTAGTGAACTGTCTGATATAATATGTCGAACATGTGGAATTTATTATCAAAGAAATAAACATCCAGCACGTAGAAGCTTTCAAGCCATTAGAATTCATATTAACAGTGAATTACAAGAAATAAAAAATACTTTAAAACAAATATTGCCTTTATTAAAATCCAGAGGAAGAGCGATTTTTATTAGTTTTCATTCTCTTGAAGATCGAATGATAAAAAATTTTATCAAAAAAAATAACAAAATAGAAATATATCCATACGATTTACCTATTTTAGAAAAAAAGATAGAAAAATTTTTTAAAAAAAAATTGAGTTTTTTTAAAAAGTTTAAACCGTCTCAAAAAGAGATATCAAACAACCTTCGCTCTAAAAGTGCAATTTTACGTTGTATAGAAAAGATTTAAAATTATGATATATAAAAAAAAAGTCTTACAAAGATTATTTTACAAGATACATTAAATTATTCAAAATTATCAATACTCATAATATTGTTAATAGTTATTACGTCTATTTTAATAATCTACGTTAAATATCAAACTCGCTATTCTATTTATGAACGCGAACGTATTTTATTTGAAAAAGATGTATTAGAAAATGAATGGAGTCATTTAATATTAGAGCAATATACATTAAGTAATAATCGTCGAATTGAATTGTTTGCCCTAAAAACTTTAAATATGCATCATATAAATTTATTAGAAGAAAATATCATAATTCATCATATGAAATAACTTTTAAAAATACTGTTTATTATAATATATGAAAATTCGTTTAATCAAATGGCGTTTTTTAATTTTATTAAGCCTTGTTTTAATTTCTTTATTTATCTTAATTATACGAATTACTTATTTGCAAATTATTAATCCAAATGATTTAATTCGAGAAAGTAACATGAGATCTCTACGCATAGAATCTATACCCGTTTCCAGAGGTATGATTTTAGATAGGAATAAACGTCCGCTTGCAGTAAGCGTGCCAGTACATGCTATCTGGGTGGATCCTAAAGAATTAAATGATCATGGAGGAATAATTAAAAATATATATTGGGAAGCTTTATCGGACACATTATCTATTTCCTTTGATCAACTATTTCAACGTGTTAATAATAATCCAAATAGTCGTTTTGTATATTTAGCACGTCAAGTAAATTCCGAAATTGGAGAATATATCAAGCAATTAAATTTGCCCGGAATACATTTAAAAAAAGAATCAAAAAGATACTATCCTATTGGACAAGCAGCAGCTCATATCATTGGTATAACGAATATTGATAGTCAAGGCATTGAAGGTCTTGAAAAAAGCTTTGATCCGTGGCTATCCGGTATGCCTGGAAAAAGAAAAATTAGAAAAGATAGATTTGGAAAAATTATTGAACATATTTTATTAAAAAAAATTCAGCAATCTAAAGATTTAATATTAAGTATTGATGGAAATTTGCAAACTTTAGTATATAAAAAATTAAAACAATCAGTAGAACTAAATAAAGCAGAATCAGGAACTGCAATTTTAGTTAATGTAAATACCGGTGAAATATTAGCTATGACAAATATTCCATCATACAATCCTAATAATCTTGTTAAAACTAATAAAAGTATGATGCGTAATAGAGCAATTACAGACATCTTTGAACCAGGATCTATTGTTAAACCAATAGTAATTATTTCTGCTTTACAGCAAGGTATTATCAAAGAAAATAGTATCATTGATACGCGACCTTATATTTTAAATGGATACCGAATCAAAGATGTAGTAGATTACGATTCTTTAACAGCAGAAGGAATTTTAAAAAAGTCTAGCAATGTTGGAGTATCTAAAATTGCATTATCTATGCCGATAGAATCTCTTTTAGAGACATATCAATTATTTGGTTTAGATAGATCTACTAAATTAGGATTAATCGGAGAAAGTAATGGATTTTTTCCAAAAAATAAAAAATGGAGTAATATTGAAAAAGCTACGTTTTCTTACGGATATGGTTTAATGGTTACTCCATTACAATTAGCTCAAGTATATGCAACAATAGGAAGTATGGGTTTTATGTACCCATTGTCTATTATAAAAATGAATCAACCAATTATCGGCAAGCAAATATTTTCACCAATAATAATACGAAAAGTAATCCGTATGATGGAAAGTGTTGCATTACCAGGAGGCAGCGGTGTTCAAGCAGCGGTAAACGGATACAGAGTGGCTGTAAAAACTGGTACTGCTAAAAAAGTTGGATCTGATGGAGTTTACATTAATAAATATATTGCATGTGCTGCGGGAATCGCTCCAGTAGAACATCCTAGATTTGCATTAGTTGTGGTAATTAATGATCCTAAAGGTGGAAAATATTACGGAGGATCTGTATCTGCACCTTTGTTTAGTGAAATTATGAATATTGTGCTACATCAAATGAATGTTCTTCCAGATAAGCTTCCAGAAAATACTTTAATAGTAAATAGTTAATATGAGTTAAAAAAATGATTAATTATATAAATTTAAAAAAACTAATCTCTCCTTGGATTTCTTCAAATAAGATACCTAATATTAGATTAAATGATATGACATTGAATAGCAAAAAAGTACATAAAAATACTTTATTTGTTGCTGTGTCAGGCAAAAAGCAACACGGAAAAAATTTTATTTTTGAAGCAATTCAGAACGGTTCAAAAGCAGTGATTGTAGAAACAAATGATGTATTAAAACATGGAAAAATTATATATATCGATTTAATTCCAATAATTTTTTTTTATCAATTAAGTCGTGATCTTTCCATGTTATCTGGAAAATTTTATTATCATCCATCTAGATTAATTAAATTGATTGGTATTACAGGAACTAATGGAAAAACTACGGTATCGTATTTTATTGCGAAATTGTTAAATTTTTTAGGAAAAACTAGCGGTATCATAGGAACTTTAGGGTATGGTTGTTTAAATAATTTAAAAAAATCTGAAAACACTACGTGTTCTGCTATTAAATGTCAAAAAATTTTAAATTATTTTTTGAAAAAAAAAGTTCATACTGTTTCTATGGAAGTGTCTTCACACGGATTATCTCAAAATAGAGTAGATAATTTATATTTTTCAATAGCTATTTTTACTAATATCACTCATGAACATTTAGATTATCATAAAAAAATGACTGATTATATAAATGTAAAATGGAAATTATTTTCTAGATTATTTGTATCAAAATACATTATCAATATTGACGATAATATTGGAAAATATTGGGCACAAAAATTACCTAAATCCATTGTGGTTTCAACGAAAAAAAATATTTCTAAAAAATTTAAAAATCTCAAAATATACACAAAAAAAATTTTGTTTCATAATAATGGAGTTAAAATTTTAATTGCATCCAGTTGGGGATCTGGAATAGTGAATATAAAAATTTTCGGAGAATTTAATATTAATAATTTATTAATATCTGTTGCTGCACTATTAATTCTCGGTCATTCTTTCGTATCTATTTTAAATTATATCGAAAAAATTAATATGCCAAATGGGCGTATGGAAATATTTTATCTTAAAAAAGTACCTAAAATAATTATTGATTATGCACATACTCCAGATGCTTTAAAACAATTACTTATAACCGTTATTTTGCATTTTAAACAAAATATTTATGTTGTATTTGGATGTGGAGGAAATCGAGATCATAAAAAACGTGCAATGATGGGTCAAATATGCGAAAAATATGCTAAAAATATTATTATTACGAATGATAATCCTCGATATGAAGATGAAGAAAAAATATTTCTTGATATTAAAAGTGGAATAAAAAATTTAAATAATGTCAAGTGTATCCCTTCTAGGGAAAATGCTATTTATTATGCTGTTAACAATTGTAATAAATCAGATATTATCGTTATTTTAGGAAAAGGTCATGAAGAATACCAACAAGTTAATTCTAAAAAATATTTTTATTCAGATAAAATTGTCGTAAATAATATATTAAAAAAAATTAAATGATTCCTATTTATTTAAAACAAGTAGCGTTTATCCTAAATGCTTTATATAAAGGAAATAATTGCAAAATTGATACAATATCTTTTGATTCTCGTAAAATTAAGAAAAATCATAAATCACTATTTGTAGTAATTCGAGGAAAAAAATTTAATGGAGAAGAATTTGTATACGAAGCAATCCAGAATGGAGCAATAGCTATTTTAAATACTAGATTATTACCAATTGATATACCTCAAATTATTGTAGATAATGTTATTAATTCTTTAAAAAAAATTGCAATATGGTTACGTAATAATATTAACGTTAAAATTATTGCGATCACTGGATCTTGCGGAAAAACTTCAGTCAAGGAAATGGTATTTAATATTTTAAAAATACATGGAAAAACACTTGCGACAAAAAAAAATTTCAATAATAATTTAGGAGTTTTAATAACATTATTAGCGATAAAACAACATCATAAATTTGCTGTAATAGAAATTGGAGGAAGTCAATTTAATGAAATTAAATTATCTTCGCGTTTAATACGTCCAGATATAGTATTAATTAATAATATTACAGAATCACATTTATCAGGATTTAAATCCCTATATGGCGTCTCCGTAGCAAAAGGAGAAATTTTTTCTGGAATGTTAAAAAATAGTATAGTAGTTTTAAATTCTGATAGTCATAACTGGTTATTATGGAAAAACAAAATACAGCAGCAATTAGTTATATGGTTTGGACTACGATATTCTCAAAAAAATTTTTTTCATTTGATCTCTATTATTCAAAAAAACTTAATAACAAAAATAAAATTAAAAACCCCATCTGGAATATTAAATATTACTTTAAATATGTTAGGTCATCATAATGTTTCTAACGCTATAGCGGCAAGTATAATATCCTACTTAATAGGAGTAAACTTAATCAATATAGAACTTGGATTAAAGAGTTATTTTGCATTACCAGGGAGATTGTTTCCAATTTTTTTAAGTAAAAATTGTATACTACTAGATGATAGTTATAATGCTAACATGGGATCGATGATGGCATCCATATCAGTATTACAAAAAATGCCCGGATATCGACTGATAGTTATTGGAGATATGTTGGATCTCGGTTTAAAAAGTGAAATTTTTTTACATAAAAAACTTGGAATTATTTTATCAGATACCAATATTCATAAAGTTTTTAGTATTGGTTGCATCAGTCAATTTACAAGCGATATGAGCAAAAAAGGTCATCATTATTTTAATACCGAGATGCTTGTAACGCATATAATACAGGTTCTTACTCAATATCCAGTTACTACTATATTAGTAAAAGGATCACATGACACAAAAATGTATAAAGTAGTAGAAATGTTAAAAGGAAATTTTAAGTATGCTAATATTTTTATTTAATAAATTAATGCATATTTATTCTGGTTTCAATGTTTTTTCATATCTAACTGTACGTGCAATTGCCAGTTTAATTACGGCCTTTTTTTTATCTTTATGGATCGGACCGCATATTATTTCATTTTTAAAAAATATTCAAATAAATCAAATTATCCGTTTGGATGGACCCAAGTCTCATCTAAATAAGCATGGCACTCCAACGATGGGAGGAATAATGATATTAATTTCAATTATAATTTCTACACTATTTTGGTGTCATTTATTGAATCCATATGTTTGGTGTGTTTTATATATTTTAATTGGATATGGAATAATCGGTTTTTATGACGATTATATGAAAATTATTAAAAATAGTTCTCAAGGTTTACAAGCAAAATGGAAATATTTTTGGCAATCTATTATAGCATTAACTATTTCTTGTATAATATTTATAAAGTATAATAACTCTAATGCTACACAATTAGTTATACCTTTTGTTAAAGAATTTATGCCTCGATTAGGACTATGGTACATTATCATTACTTATTTAGTAATTGTTGGTACCAGTAATGCAGTCAATTTAACGGATGGTTTAGATGGTTTAGCTATTATGCCTATAGTTTTTATAGCCTCAGGTTTTGCAATCATATCGTGGATTACTGGGAATGTAAATTTTGCTTGTTATTTAAATTTACCTTATATTAGTTTTTCAGGAGAATTGGTAATAATATGCGCTGCTATTGTTGGTTCAGGATTAGGTTTTTTATGGTTTAATTCTTATCCAGCGCAAATTTTTATGGGAGATGTAGGATCTTTATCTCTAGGAGGCTCATTAGGGATAATTTCCGTTTTAGTAAGACAAGAAATATTACTTTTTATTATGGGAGGAATATTTGTATTAGAAACGATATCTGTTATTTTACAAGTTATTTCTTTTAAACTAAGTGGAAAGAGAATTTTTCGTATGGCACCAATGCATCATCACTATGAATTAAAAGGATACTCAGAACCTAAAGTAATAGTACGATTTTGGATTATTTCTTTTATTTTAGTTTTAATAGGTATTGCAACATTAAAAGTGAGATAAAATATAAATGAAATCTTATGCAGGAAAAAAAATTATAATTATTGGATTAGGAAAAACAGGATTATCTTGTATAAATTTTTTTTATCGCCGTGGAATCAAACCATGGCTAATGGACGAAAATAATACACCAAAATTTTTAAAACAAATTCCATCAGATTTACCATGTCATTTAGGAAGTTTAAATACAAAATGGATATTGCAATCCACTTTAATTGTTATTAGCCCAGGAATTCCATTATCACACCCATCATTAATAGCAGCAAAACAAGCAAAAATCGAAATTGTTGGAGATATAGAATTATTTGCCAGAGAAGCATTAAAACCAATTATAGCTATTACAGGATCTAATGGAAAAAGCACAGTAACGGCTATGCTAGGAAAAATAGCTTATTATTCAGGAATTGAAATAGGTATAGGAGGTAATTTAGGCACGCCAGCATTAAATTTATTAAATAAAAAAAATTGTCAATTATATATTATCGAAGTTTCTAGTTTTCAATTAGAAAGTACGTATAAACTCAATACTATTGTTTCATCGATACTAAACATCACTCATGATCATATGGACCGTTATCCTTTAGGAATTAATCAATATCGTGCATATAAATTAAAAATTTATAATTATGCTAAAGTTAGTTTAATAAATTTAGATGATCCATTAACATGGCCAATTAAAAATAATATTAATAAAATATATATGGGATTTTCAAAAAATTTAGGAGAATATCAAATTAAAAAAACAAAAAAAGGCATATGGTTAGTGGCACATAACAAGTTTATAATGAAGTGCTCATGCATGAAAATTCAAGGATATCATAATTATCTTAATGCGTTATCGGCATTAGCGATTGCAGATATTGTACATTTTCCTCGCGACGCTATCGTTAAAGCTTTAAGTAACTTTTCTGGATTATCACATAGATTTCAATTAATTTTGAAAAAAAATAACGTTTCTTGGATTAATGATTCTAAATCTACAAATATAGAGAGTACTAAAACTGCTTTAATGTCAACTTATACCAAAGGTATGATCCATTTGTTGTTAGGTGGAGATAGTAAAAAATCAGCAAATTTATCAGTATTATCAAATATTTTAAAAAAAAAGAAGGTTCAATTATATTGTTTTGGTAAAGACGCCAATTTACTATCTAAAATTCATAATCATGCAGAAATTAGTTGTACTTTAAAACAATCAATAATTAAGATTAAAAAAAATTTAAAACCTGGAGATGTAGTATTACTATCACCTGCCTGCTCTAGCTTAGATCAATTTAAAAATTTTAGAGATAGAGGAAATCAGTTCACACAGCTTGCAAAACAATTTGGATAAATTAAAATACATATACATGATATACAATAATCAAACAAGTAAAGATAAAATAATATCATTTTATGATAAAAAACTATTATTTGTAATTGTAGGATTAAGTATTACCGGTTTTATTATGGTAGCATCGGCATCCATATCTTTTGGGATTAGATTGTATAATGATCCATTTTATTTCACAAAACGTAATTTTTTATATTTCTTTATATCTTTTTATGCATTTTTTCAGGTACTAAAATACCCAACAATTTTTTGGGAAAATTATAGTAAAATAGGGTTATTAAGTACTCTCTTTTTATTATGCACTATGTTTTTATATGGAGATAACATCAATGGAGCAATAAGATGGATATCTATTGGATCATTACATTTTCAACCTTCGGAGTGGTCTAAATTAGTATTATTTTTTTATATTTCACATTATATATCAAGAAAACATAATGAATTGAAAAATACGTTTTGGGGTTTTTGCAAACCAATCATAATTACTTTAATATTTATAATATTACTACTTATACAACCTGATCTTGGAAATGCACTAATTTTATTTTTTACCACTTTAATTTTGTTATTTTTAGTTGGAATTAAATTATGGCAATTTTTTTCTATATTTTTATTTGGATTATTAACAATTATAATACTAATTATTTATAAGCCATACAGGATACGTAGAATATTAGCTTTTTGGAATCCATGGAATGATCCATTTGATAGTGGATATCAAATTACTCAATCGTTAATGGCATTTGGAAGAGGGAAAATCTTTGGAACTGGATTGGGTAATTCCATACAAAAACTAGAATATTTACCAGAAGCACATACGGATTTTATTTTTTCGGTTTTAGGAGAAGAACTGGGATACTTGGGATCTATACTAATACTATTCATGATATTTTTTATGTCTATACGTATATTATATATAGGAAAAAGATCTTTAACAAATAAAAATCAAACTTCTGGATATTTTTCTTATGCAATAGGAACTTGGTTAAGTTTACAAGCAATTATGAATATTGGGGGCGTCGTAGGTATTTTACCAGTGAAAGGGTTAACGTTACCTCTTATTAGTTATGGAGGATCTAGTTTGATTACTGTTTTATTATCATTAGCTTTTGTATTAAGATTAGATTTTGAATTACGTTTAAAAAAATATCAAGCCTTTATACTATGAAAAACAAAAAAAAAATACATATTTTAATTTCAGGAGGGGGTAGCGGAGGACATGTATTTGTTGGGTTATCAGTTGCTAAATATCTAATCAATACTGGATGTAGTGTAACATGGATAGGAGCTAAAAAAAAAATAGAATCTCGACTAATACCTAAAAATAAAATTCCAATTACATATTTTTATGTAAGCGGATTTTGCGGAAAAAACATTTTTTTAAAATTTGTTAGTATCATAAAAATGATATATGCTTCGTTCAAAGCTAAAACATTCATAAAAAAAATACAACCAGATATTGTTTTTTCTACTGGAGGATATGCATCTTTACCGGGATCTATAGCCTCATGGATGCTAAGTATTCCATTAGTTATACACGAACAAAATAGAGTTCCTGGACTAGCAAATTTTTTGATATTTAAATTATCTAATTGTAAAATTTTACAAGCATTTCCTAATACTTTTCCACACTCTAAAGTAGTAGGAAACCCTATTAGAGACGATATTTTACATATAAATACTCCTGAAATAAGATTTCAAAAACGCTCTGGACCTTTACGTTTACTGATACTTGGTGGAAGTCAAGGTGCATCGATATTAAATGACATGATTCCATCAATCTTAAAAAGATTGCCTAATAAATTCCATGTTATACATCAATCAGGATCTTATGAACATATAAAAGTAAAAAATAAATATAAACAATTATCATCTAATATAAAATATAAAGTGGCTATGTTTATAAAAAATATTTATAAAGCTTACAATTGGGCAGATTTAGTAATCTGTCGATCAGGTGCTTTGACAGTTAGTGAAATCGCTTATATCGGATTAGCTGCTTTATTTATTCCGTATCCTCATAAAGATAACCAACAATACTGGAACGCTAAAATATTAGAATCAGTAGGTGCAGCTAAAATTATTTTACAAAATCAATCTACAAAAAAAAATATTTTAAAAATATTAAACAGTTGGAATCGAGAAAAATCTCTTATAATGTCTAAAAAGTCAAAAAATTTAAAAATAAAAAACGCGACAAAAAAAATCGTATATGAAATCTATCAATTGTTAAATATTGCACAATGACGAAATAATTTTATATGAATAAGAAGGATTTACTTTTTTCAAATATCTTAAAATCCGATAGAATTCATTTCATTGGAATCGGAGGAGTTGGGATGGGTTCTCTTGCAGAGATAATGATAAATTTAGGATATAACATTAGCGGATCAGATATAATTGAAAATTCAATGATTATTCGTCTTAAAAATCTAGGTATAAAAATTTTTAATAAACATTCTTACCAAAATATTTTTTCTTCTAAATTAATTGTAGTTTCCAGTGCTATATCGAAAACCAACGAAGAAATTTTAACTGCTAAAAAATATAATATTCCAGTTATCAAAAGGGCAGAAATGTTATCTAGATTGATGAAATATAAATATAAAATTATCGTATCTGGAACACATGGAAAAACAACGACTACTGCAATGATTTATAGTATTTTTAAATCGGCACATTTACATCCAACTTATATAAATGGCGGGCAATTAATAAGGGAAGATACTTATAGTTATTTAGATAATGGCCGTTATTGGATCGCTGAAGCAGACGAAAGTGATGCGTCTTTTTTATATTTTAAACCAACTGTTGCAATAGTTACTAGTATAGACGAAGAACATTTAAATTTTTACCAAGGAAAATTTAATAATTTAAAATTAGCTTTTATTAAATTTTTAAATAATGTATCTTACGACGGATATGTTGTATTATGCATTGACGATACTGCTATTCAAGAGATTTTACCTAAAATCAATCGAAAAGTTATTACTTATGGTTTTAATAAAAATTCTGATTTATATATAACAAATTATTTTCATAAACGTTTCTTGTTCACTTTCGAGGTTTATATTAAAAAAATTAAACAATATATCTCTATAAATCTTAAAACTCCTGGAAATTTTAATATTCTCAATGCCACAGCGGCTATTGCCGTTGCATTGGAAGAAGGCATTAATCATGATATAATTTTAAATTCTATTTTAAAATTTCCAGGAGTATATAGAAGATTTAATTATAAAAATAACTATGATTTAAAATTAATTAATAAAAAATTAGGAAAAATTACATTAATCGATGATTATGGTCATCATCCTACTGAAATACAATTAACTATTCAAATTATTAGAGATTTATGGTGTAATAGAAGATTGATAATGGTATTTCAGCCACACAGATATACTCGCATGCAATCTTTATATGAAGATTTTATAAAAACTTTATCTCAAGTAGATATCTTATTGATATTAGAAGTATATCCTGCCGGAGAAAAATCTATCTCTGAAATAAATAGCAAAAAATTTTGCAAAGATATTAAAAATATAAAAAAAATAAGAGCTATATTTGTTTTAAATAAATTTATTTTATATAAAGAATTAGATTCATTACTTGTAGATAATGATATCCTTTTGTTGCAAGGAGCAGGGGATATTGAATTAATTTTTAAACAACTCATGGGTCGTATGCGTCTAAATTAAATAAAACAAGAAACTTATAATTACCAAGATTTTAATGTTTATCAAAAATTTTTATAAAAAAAGAAAAAAGTCGTATGAAGTTGTTTTTTTATTTATATCTTTAGGATGCATAGCATGGTTTATATGGAGCATAGTAAAATTTTCTAATATTTTATTTGTTTTTCCATTATCTAAAATAGTTATTAAAGGAAATCGCAATTTTACCACAAAAGAAGACATTAATCAAATTATTTTAAATATAAAATATTCTAAAAAATTTATTCAAAAAGATATAATTACTATCCAAACTAACATAAAAAGAATGCCATGGATTCAAGAAGCTTGCATAGAAAAAAAATGGCCAGATTTTTTGATAATTAAGCTTTTAGAATATACGCCAATAGGATTCTGGAACGAAAGTTATTTTATAGATATACACGGAAAGATTTTTTATGCACCTAAAAATCGATTAAAAAAAGTAAAAAATTTACCAAAAATATATGCACCTTTGAATACTGAAAAAAATATTTTTCATATTTTGTTAAAAATCAAAAACATCTTGGAAAAAGAAGAAATATTTTTAAGTTCAATTTATGTTGGAGAACAATTTACATGGGAATTAACTATAGAAAATAATTTAAAGATAAGATTAGGACGGTATGATAAAATATACAGATTAAAACGATTTGTAAAAGTATATCCAGTATTATTAAAAATAGCGCAGAAAGAAAACAAAAAAATAAAATATATAGATCTTAGATACAATTCAGGATTAGCAATTGGATATAAATAATAAATTTTATAATAGCATAGGCAAAATTTATGACGAGAGAGACGAATAAAAAACTAGTAGGGCTAGAAATTGGCACATCTAAAGTCGCTCTTCTTGTAGGAGATGTTTTACCCGATGGTATTATAAAAATTATTGGATCCGGTAATTCTCCTTCTAAAGGAATCGACAAAGGTGGAGTGAATGATTTAGAAGCAGTAGTAGAATGTGTACAACAAGCGTTACATCAGGCAGAAATGACATCTAAGTGTCATATCGAATCGGCATATCTTGCCCTTTCAGGAAAACATATTGCATGCCAAAATGAAATTGGAATTGTACCAATTACTGAAGAGGAAGTCACTCAAGAAGATGTAGAAAATGTTGTACATACCGCAAAATCTGTACGAATAAAAAACGAACACCGTATCCTCCATGTTATTCCGCAAGATTATACTATTGACTATCAAGAAGGCATTAAGAATCCTATTGGTTTAGCAGGAATGAGAATGCAAGCAAGTGTACATTTGATTACATGTCATAATGATATGGCAAAGAATATGATTAAAGCTGTACGTAAATGTGGAGTGAAAATAGATCAATTAATTTTTTCCGGATTAGCATCTAGCTGTTCAGTATTAACCGAAGACGAAAAAGAACTTGGAGTCTGCATAGTAGATATGGGCGGAGGTACAATGGATATCGCGATTTATACAGCAGGAGCACTACGATATACAAAAGTAATCCCATATGCAGGAAACATAGTTACTAAAGATATTTCTTATGCTTTTGGAACACCTCCTTTAGAAGCCGAATCAATTAAAATTCATTATGGATGCGCTCTGAAATCATTAGTAAATAAAGAAGAAGTTGTTGAAATTGCCAGCTTGGGAGGAAGACCTAGAAGAAGCCTACAAAGAACAACTTTAGCAGAAGTAATTGAACCAAGATATATAGAATTATTACATTTGGTTAGTAATGAAATTTTAAATTTGCAAAAACAATTGCGTTCTGCAAAAATTAAACATCATTTATCGGCCGGGATAGTCCTGACAGGAGGAGCATCCCAGATAGATGGTTTATCCGATTGTGCACAACAGGTATTTCGTATGCAAGTACGTATTGGAAAACCTCAAAATGTATCAGGATTAACTGAATCTATAAATCATCCATATCATTCAACTGTAGCAGGTTTATTACATTACGGAAAAGAATATATCTTTAACAAAGATGTTGAAACAGCAGAAAAATATACTTTTTTTGCAAATTGGATAAAAAAATTTAATAATTGGATTAAAAAAGAATTTTAAAAACTTGAAAATTAAGTCAGATCAATTCTATTGATTCGATTATAGTTTTGGAGATAAATTATGTTTGAACCCATGGAATTAACTAGCGATGCAGTTATTAAGGTAATTGGAGTTGGTGGTGGCGGAGGAAATGCAGTTGAACATATGGTACGCGAATGTATTGAAGGAGTAGATTTTTTTGCAGTTAATACTGACGCTCAAGCGCTAAAAAAAACCGAAGTAAATCAAACAATTCAAATTGGAAATAATATTACAAAAGGGTTAGGAGCAGGTGCAAATCCAGAGATAGGACGTAATTCTGCAGAAGAAGATAAAGATGCATTACGTTCCATGTTAGATGGTGCAGATATGGTATTTATTGCTTCTGGAATGGGTGGTGGAACTGGAACAGGAGCAGCTCCAGTAGTTGCTGAAATCGCTAAAGATCTTGGAATTTTAACTGTAGCAGTAGTTACAAAACCATTTAACTTTGAAGGTAAAAAACGTATGTTATTTGCCGAACAAGGAATCGATGAGCTTGCAAAAAGCGTAGATTCTTTAATTATCATTCCAAATGATAAATTATTAAAAGTATTAGGAAGAGGTATTTCATTACTAGATGCATTTAGTGCAGCAAATGATGTTTTAAAAAATGCAGTGCAAGGCATTGCAGAACTAATTACGCGTCCAGGATTAATTAATGTAGACTTTGCAGATGTAAAAACAGTAATGTCAGAAATGGGGTATGCTATGATGGGATCTGGAACTGCTAAAGGAGAAAATAGATCAGAAGAATCATCTGAAATGGCAATATCTAGTCCTTTATTAGAAGATATAGATCTTTCTGGTGCACGCGGAGTATTAGTTAATATTACTGCAGGCTTTGATTTACGTTTAGATGAATTTGAATCTGTAGGAAATACTGTACGTTCTTTTGCCTCAGATAACGCTACAGTTGTAATTGGAACTTCTTTAGATCCCAATATGAACGAAGAGTTACGCGTAACCGTTGTAGCCACAGGTATTGGAATGGATAAAAGACCCGAAATTAAGTTAGTAAAGAATATTGATTCTAATAAAAAAAATATAGATCATTTTAGCTATAATTATCAAGGATCACCTTTAGAAAACAAAATGCTTATGAATAAAAAATTATTTAATAATAAAAAAATAATAGAAGATAATCTTCAATCTGATTATTTAGACATTCCCGCTTTTTTACGTAAACAAGCGGACTAATTAAATAAATAAAATTATTTTATATAATATTGTAATAAAAATAATCTATGATTAAGCAAAGTACTTTAAAAAAATCTATACAATGCAAAGGGATAGGTTTGCATTCAGGAAAAATCATTACACTTACATTGCGACCTGCTCCAGAAAATACTGGAATTATTTATCGACGTATTGACTTAGTTCCTCCAGTAGAATTAGCTTCGCATATTGATATGATTAAAAATACCAATTTTTGTACATCTTTAGAAAATAAGAATGGAATTAAAATATCCACCATAGAACATTTAAGTGCTGCTTTATCAGGACTATGGATTGATAATATTGTTGTTGAACTAACAGGATCCGAAATTCCTATTATGGACGGTAGCGCATGGCCTTTTGTTAACTTAATATTACGCGCTGGTGTTAAAAAATTAGCATACGAGAAAAAATTTATACATATCAAGCAATTAGTACGTGTAGAGAAAGAAGATAAATGGATCGAGGCAGTTCCACATGATAACTTTACTTTAGATGTCACTATTGATTTTGATCATCCAGTAATCGCTTCTACACTGCAAAGTTATTTTTTTTCTTTTTCTATTGAAAATTTTATTAAAAATATTAGTCGTGCTAGAACTTTTGGTTTTTTAAAAGACATAGATATACTAAGATCGCAAAAATTAGCATTAGGATGTAATTATAATTGCGCTATTGTTATAGGAAAAAATAGTATTTTAAATCCAAATGGATTAAGATTTTCTAACGAGTTTGTTCGTCATAAAATACTTGATGCAATAGGAGATTTTTTTATACCCGGTCATAACTTCATCGGTGCTTTTAAATCTTTTAAACCCGGCCATACTATGCATTACTTATTACTTAAAAAAATTTTAAAAAATAAAAATACTTGGGAATTGAAAAAATTCAAGAAAACAAATTCAAAAATGTACATAAATAATGATATTATCATGGATAATTAATTTTATTTTTTAATATAACATGATACTCTGATAACTTTTCATAAGAATAAAAAAGCCATACGTCATATTTGAAAAAAAACATCAAATTTTATTGAAAAAAAATCTATAAAATTACTTTTTTAATTCTTTAATAATATAAAATACAAGTATTAAATTAAATTTAATTTGGAATATTTATTTTAAATAAAATCAATCGTTTACTATATTTTTAATAAATTTATAATTAACTATTTTATTATTAAATAAAGAACATAAGTATGAAATTTAAAAAATTCTTAAAATCAGTTTAATTATATAAATAATATATACTTTAACTATCATATAAACATTAAGAAAATAACAATATATCTGTTTAAATACTTTTATTTTACAAACTGTAAAAATCATGAATTTTTAAGTAAACAAGCATCTTTTTTTCTTTTATAAGAATATTTGTAAAACAATTATCAAAATATAATATGTTAAAAAAATTTTTTAATAAAATTATTGGAAATACGAATGCGCGTGCTTTAAAAGCAATTAAAAAAATTGTTTTAAAGATCAATCAATTCGAATCTTATATGGAAAATCTTACCGATCAACAATTGTCTAATAAAACACAAGAATTTCAAAATCGTCTTACAGATGGTTGTAGCCTAGAATTTTTGCTTCCAGAAGCTTTTGCAACAGTTCGAGAAGTGAGTAAAAGATTATTAAATATGAGACATTTTGACGTGCAATTAATGGGAGGAATAGTATTAAATCGTCGATGTATTGCTGAAATGAGTACGGGAGAAGGTAAAACAATTACCTCAGTTTTACCAGCATATTTAAATGCACTATTAGGTCATGGCGTTCACATAGTAACTGTAAATGATTATTTAGCAAAACGTGATGCAAATAATAATCAACCTTTATTTGAATTTTTGGGATTAACTGTCGGTATTAATTTATCTGGATTAACTACTGCAGAAAAACGTAATGCTTATTTAGCAGATATCACATATGGAACAAATAATGAATATGGATTTGATTATTTAAGAGATAATATGATATTTGATGTAAATGAAAAAGTGCAACGTAAATTATATTTTGCGTTAATTGATGAAGTCGATTCAATTCTTATCGATGAATCTCGGACCCCATTAATTATTTCAGGTCCTACTAATAATAATTCAGAAATTTATTTAAAAATAAATCATTTAATTCCAAATTTAATTAAACAAGATCAGGAAGATTCTGATAACTTCCAAGGAAAAGGTCATTTTTCAGTAGATGAAAAATCTCGTCAAGTCAATTTAACAGAACGTGGATTAATATTAATTGAAAATTTATTAATTAAACATCAATTAATAAATAAAAAAGATTCTTTATATTCATCAAATAATATTACGCTTATGCATCATGTGATTTCCGCATTAAGAGCGCATACATTATTTTTCAAAAACGTGGATTATATCATAAAAAATGATGAAGTCATAATTGTTGACGAACATACGGGACGTACAATGCCTGGTCGTAGGTGGTCTGATGGATTACATCAGGCAATAGAAGCGAAAGAAAATGTTCAAATTCACAATGAAAATCAAACTTTAGCATCAATTACATTTCAAAACTATTTTAGATTATACAAAAAACTATCTGGGATGACAGGTACTGCTTATACTGAAGCTGCAGAATTTAAAGCAATTTATAAATTAGATACTATTGTTATTCCAACAAATCGACCAATTATTCGTCAAGACTTACCCGACTTAGTATATATGACAGAAACAGAAAAATTATCTGCAATTATAAAAAATATACAAGATTGTTATTTAAAAAAAATTCCAGTTTTAGTTGGAACAATTTCTATTGAAAAATCTGAAAAAATTTCAACAATATTAAAATCAATGGGAATTAAACATAAAGTTCTTAATGCAAAGTTTCATGAACTTGAAGCAGAAATTATTTCACAAGCAGGATATCCTCAAGCCATTACTATAGCTACTAATATGGCAGGAAGAGGTACAGATATAATCCTTGGAGGAAATTGGAAATCTGAAATTTTAAAATTTAAAAAAAAATTAAACGTAAAAAAAGTGAAACAAATCAAACAATCCTGGAAAATACGTAATCAATCGGTTATTGATTTAGGAGGACTGCATATTATTGGAACTGAACGTCACGAATCTCGCCGTATTGATAATCAATTAAGAGGAAGATCAGGTCGTCAAGGAGATCCAGGATCATCTAGATTTTATGTATCTATGCAAGATAATTTAATGAGAATTTTTTCTTCAAATCGCATCATACAAACTATGCAAAAATTAGGAATGCGTTCCGGAGAAGCAATTGAGCACAAATGGATTACAAAAGCTATTTCTAATGCGCAAAGTAAAGTAGAAAATCGAAATTTTGATATGAGAAAACAACTATTAGATTATGACGATGTAGCTAATGAACAAAGAAAAGCTATTTATTATCAAAGAAATGAAATTCTATTTTCTGAAAATATTCAAGAAATAATTAGTAATATACGAGAAGACGTATTAAGCAAATTTTTTAAAAAATATAATACTCAAGATTCTAAAAAAGATATAAAAAATTTAGCAAAAAAAATAAAAGATAACTTTGATGTAAGTTTACCCGATGAGATCGTACAAAAAAATTTTTTTGATATCAATAAAATATATCAATACACCTTAAGTGCTATGTTAAATACATATCAAAAAAAAGAAAAAGAACTCGGATATCAAGCGCTAAGAAATTTTGAAAAGAATATTATGTTAAAAACTTTAGATAATCTTTGGAGAGAGCATTTATCATCTATAGATTATTTAAGACAAGGAATTCATTTAAGAGGTTATGCACAAAAAGATCCGAAGCAAGAATATAAAAGAGAATCTTTTGCTATGTTCGAAAATATGCTTAACGCGTTAAAGTATGAAGTAATTTATTCTTTAAGTAAAGTAAAAATTAGCTCGTTTAATCTTAAAATTTAAAATTAAATAGAAATTGCTTAATATTTTTTTATATACTGTCTTTCAAACGCGCACGTAATCTTTTTATAGCCAGACTATGTAGTTGGCTCACTCTTGATTCTCCAACTCCTAAAACTAATCCGATTTCTTTTAAGTTTAATTCTTGTTGATAATAGAGGTTTAATAAAATCTGTTCTCTTTTAGGTAAATTTCGCATTTCTTGTATTATTTTCATTTTTAGCGTGTGTATTAGTAATAATTGACATGGATCTTTAGTGTTATCTTCTGGAAGAATATTTTTACCAAGCGTTTCTTGGTGGTTTCCTAGGTCTTCTAAAGAAAAAATTTGACTACAATTAGTTTCTTGAAGCATTTTTTGATATTCTGATAAAGACACTCCGAGCTCTTTCGCTATTTGTTGTTCAGTAGCAGATAAGCCTAATTTTTGTTCTAATCTCTGTATAGCAGAAGCAATATTTCTAGCATTTCTTCTTACACCACGAGGAACCCAGTCTCTCTCTCTCAATTCGTCTAACATACTCCACCGAATTCTAGATCTAGCATATGTAGAAAAGCTTGCCCCTTGATTAATATCAAAGTTTTCTATAGCAGATAAGAACCCTATCATTCCTGCTTGAATGAGATCGTCTAATTCGACATTACTTGGTAGTTTAACTTGCAAACGTAATGCTTCGTGACGAATCATAGGTGTGTATTGTTTCCATAATAAAATATCGTTTTTATTTAAAATATATCCTGATTGGGTGTACGTTATCGTGTTTGTATGCATTTGTATCTCATTATTAATGTTTTTATTATGTTATACGATTAATAAAACTATAATTAAAAAATATATTTATATCTTTAAATTTTAGATAAATAAATATTTTAAATTATTAAATTGAATTTTTATATTAATAATTCAAGTTATTACTTTCAAATATTACCATAGCACATGCATACTTACGTTCGTCAGTTAAACTAAGATGTATATCAGTGATATTTAAATCTTTTAAAAAAGATTTTGCTATTGAATTTAATTTTAAATATGGTTTGCCTAGATGATCATGAATAACTTCGAAATGTACAAATGATAGTCCTCTTCGCATTCCCATTCCTAGAGCTTTACTTGCAGCTTCTTTGGCCGCTAAACGTTTTGCTAAAAAATAAGTTGATTTACGAATATGGGTATGTAGCAGTTGATTATATTGAATTTCTTCATTTTTCGATAAAATTTTTTTTATAAATTTTTTTCCATAATATAAGATTACTTTATTGATTCTTTTTATACTTACGATATCTACTCCAATGCCAATTATTGTCATTTATCACGTGCCATGTAAATAACATGTTTTATTTCTTGAATTGCTTTAAATATACCTAATATTATGCTTCTACTAATTATAGAATGTCCTATATTTATTTCTGTAATTTCTTTAATTTTTGCAATATCATATACATTAAAAATATGCAATCCGTGCCCTGCATGTACTTTTAATCCGAGATCAATAGCGTATTCGGAGCAATTTTTAATTTTTTTTAGTTCTATTTTTTTATTAGTTAAATCATTTTGATTTGAATAGTTTCCTGTATTAATTTCTATACAATTTGCATGAATTTTAGATGCTGCTAGAACTTGTTCTTCTATGGGATCTATAAATACAGATACTTCTATACCTATTTTTTTTAGCTTTAAAACTAAATCTCGTAAACTTTTTTTTTGTTTTATTATATCTAGGCCGCTTTCTGTGGTAATTTCTTGCCTATTTTCTGGAACTAAACAGCAAGAATGGGGAAGAGTATTGCTTGTAATATCAAGCATATTTTTTGTAGGCGAGATTTCAAGATTAATTTTTGAATGTACAATTTGTTTAATTAAAATTAGATCTTTTTCACGAATATGTCTCCGATCCTCTCGGAGATGCATGGTAATACCATTTGCGCCTGCAGATTCGGCAATAATAGCAATATGGGCGGGATTTGGATAATTTCCTCCTCTTGCATTTCTTAATGTAGCAACATGATCGATATTTATACCTAAAAGTAATTCTGACATATATTTTAATAAATTTTTTGATTATATAGTGAATACTAAAAATAATAAAATATAAATATAAGCATATTAAAGTTTTTGTCAAGAAATATTATTTTATATTTTATCTTTTTTATAAAAATATATTTTATTTAAGTTTTATTTAATAGAAATAATGCTTTTTCTGCTGCAGATTGTTCTGCTTTTCTACGTGTACTACCGCATCCAATAATTTTTATATTTAATTCGTGAATTAAGCAATATATGAAAAATTTTTGATTATGTGATTCTCCTTGAATTTTTTTCAAAAAATAATTTGGTGGTGAATATTGATTGCTTTGTAAATACTCTTGTAATCTAGTTTTTGGATCTTTTTGTATATTTCCTGGATGAATAGAATTTATTCGTTTTTTATACCAATTAGTGACAATTTTATAAATTGTGTCTATATTACTATCTAAAAAAATTCCTCCTATTAATGCTTCTATTGTATTAGATAAAATAGATTCTCGTTTACGACCACCTGTTTTAATTTCTCCAAATCCTAAAATTAAATAATTTCCTAAATGAAATTCACGCGCAATTTCTACCAAAGTATAACTTCGTACTAGAGAAGCTCTTATTTGACTTAATTCGCCTTCCGTTATATCTGTAAAATTACGATATAATAAGTCTGAAATAATATAATTTAAAATAGAATCGCCTAAAAATTCTAATCTTTCATTATGATTATTACTAAAACTTCGATGCGTTAGAGCTTGCTCTAAAATAACGTCATTTCTAAAAATATATCCTATTTTATTTTGTAATTTTTGTGATATATCGATATTCATATAAACGGAGTATTATAGCAGGTTTATTTTTAATTAAGTAGTTAATATTAGCTAAAATGATGATTTTTTTAATAAAAAAACTAAAAAAATTATTGTATTTTTCCAATACGATGAATACGTATTCCAGTGGGCCATTTATTTTCTTTTTTCTCTAAACTCATCCAAATTAAAACGGCTTTTCCTACAATGTTTTTTTCAGGAACAAAACCCCAGTATCTACTATCTGAACTATTATCACGATTATCACCCATTACAAAATAATTACCTTTAGGTACAGTCCAGTTTCCTAAACCTTGATTAGATTGATAATAATAATTATTTAATTGATCTTGATATATTGGTAATGTTAAAATATCATGACTATGATTCGCAATCGTTTCTTTTTTTGATAACATACGAATTCCCATCGAAACTGGTTTATCAAGATTTAATTCTATAAAATCATGATCTATTTGATTATTTTTTTGAAGCAATAAAGTTTGTACGAAAATACTTGGTTGAGATATGCTATAAGAAGATAAAAAAGAATTTTGAGGAAAAACTATACTTTTTTTTGATGATGTTCCTGATTGGATAATAATTTCTTTATTTATTGGATTGTAAGAAATTCTATCTCCAGGAATACCTATTACTCTTTTAATATAGTCTAATTTATTGTTTAAAGGATATTTAAATACAATAACATCTCCTCTATGCGGAGAGCTAATAGATAGTATGGTACTTTGTGTAATTGGTTCTTTAACTCCGTATATAAATTTGTTAACTAAAATAAAATCTCCAATCAATAAATTAGGCATCATTGATCCAGAAGGAATTTGAAATGGTTCAAATAAAAAAAATCTTATTATTATTACAACTAGCAATCCTGGAAACATAGATGCAATTGAACTTATCCATACAAAATGCTTGTGTTTTGTATATTTAAATAATTTATTTTTATCAATATCAAAATTACATTTTGATTTAAATATTTTTTTTTCCAAAATATTTATAAAAACCCAAAAAATTCCTGTAATAAAAGTGATACTGATAAGTAATAAAGAAAACAGGTTAATCAAATTTTTTCCTTAAATTTTTAATTTTAATATTCATTATTTTTTAATATCTAAAATAGAAAAGAAGGCTTCTTGAGGTAAAAAGAAATTTCCTATCTGTTTCATTCGCTTTTTTCCTATTTTTTGCTTATTAAGCAGTTTTTTTTTCCTGCTGACATCGCCTCCGTGACATTTTGATAAAACATTTTTTCTTAATTGTTTTACTGTTCCTTTTGCAATAATTTGATTACTTATTGCAATTTGAATAACAATATCAAACTGTTGTCGAGGAATAAATTTTTTTAATTTTTCTATAATTTTTCTGCTATATATATGCGTATAATCTTTGTGTACTATGCACGTGAGAACATCCAATATGGTTTTATTGACTAATGTTTTTATTATAACAGCATTAGTTTTTTTAAAATATTTAAATTTATAATTTAAAGAAGCATATCCATGTGAAATAGATTGTAATCGATCAAAAAAATTTAATATGATTTCTGACATTGGTAACTCATAGACTAACATAATACTTGCATTGTAGTATAATAGATCTATTTGTATACCGCGTTTTTCATTACATAAAACAAGTACTTTTCCTAAGTATTTTGACGGAAATAAAATATGACATAAAGCAATAGGTTCTCTTAATTCCAATATGTTTTTTTTTTCAGGCATTTGAGAAGGCGATTGAATATGCATAATAGTTTTATCTTTTGTTAATACTTCATAGATTACTGTAGGAGAAGTTACAATTAAATTGATTTTATATTCTCTTTCTAATCTCTCTTGAATAATTTCTAAATGTAATAAACCAAGAAATCCGCATTTAAATCCCATACCTAACGAATTAGAATTCTCAGTTTCATAAAAAAATGAAGAATCATTTAGACTAAGTTTATTTAAACTTTGTTTTAAAGATATATATTTATCTGACGATATCGGAAAAATACTGGCAAATACTTTAGGAGAAATTTTTTCAAATCCAGGTAAAGCTTTTTTTGATGGAAATGATGCCAAAGTAATTGTATCGCCAACAAGCACCCCATGTATTTTTTTGATAGAACATACAATCCATCCAACTTCTCCGCATCTAAGATCTTGCGTATTTATTTTTTTTGGAGTAAACACTCCTATTTGAGTAACAGAATAAATTTTTTGAGTACTCATAATTTGTATTTTTTCACCTTGTTTCAAGTAACCATTTTTGATTTTGACTAAAATTACTATACCAAGGTAATTGTCGAACCAAGAATCTATAATTAATGCTTGCAATTCAGAATTAGGATCACCGTTAGGTGGATTTAAATTATTTACGATATACTCTAGTATGTTAGAAATTCCTAATCCAGTTTTTGCAGAACATTCAAGAATATTGTTTGAATTAATTCCAATAATACTCTCAACTTCCTGTGCAACTTTTTTAGGATTAGCATGAGGTAAATCTATTTTATTTAAAACAGGTATAATTTTAATTTTCATTTTTAAAGCAGCATAGCAGTTGGCAATAGTTTGCGCCTCTACACCTTGTGATGCATCAATAATTAATAATGCGCCTTCGCAAGCTGACAGAGATCGAGAAACTTCGTAAGAAAAATCTGCATGTCCTGGTGTATCAATTAAATTAAATTGATATATATTTTTATTTTTTGATATATAATGTAGTCTAACGCTTTGTGCTTTAATTGTAATTCCACGTTCTTGTTCTAATTCCATTGTATCTAACATTTGATTTTTCATTTCATGCAAGGATAAATTATTACAAAATTGAATAAAACGATCAGATAAGGTAGATTTACCATGATTAATATGAGCTATAATAGAAAAATTTCTTATATTTTTCATAAATAATTAATAAGTCTTAATTTAGGTAAAATTTAATAAATATATTATATATAATAATTTTATATCATTTAAGTTATTTTTATATTTTATATTTTATTCTAAATAATGTATTTTAATAAGAGTTTTAATTTTATCAAAATTAAATAAATAAATTATATTTTTTAATATATTATATAAGTTATTTATATAAAGTAAATATAATATAATTAAACAATTTATTATATTATAAATAAAAGACGTGTAATTCGTATAATAAAATATTAAATCATATATTTCATTCATAAATATTAATATTTCTTAAAAATTTTAAATAAATTAAAATTCAATATAAATATAAATTTTTAATGTTTTGAAAATAAAAAATTAAATTTTACTTCTTATTAAAGAATAAGTATGATCTTAAAATATATTTTTAAATTCTATTTAACTTTATCACATGTATTTTAATAAACATATTAATACTCCTTATATTGTTGGAATAACCGGCGGCATTGGAAGCGGAAAAAGCACAGTAGCAAAAATTTTTGCACAATTTAATATTCCTGTGATCGAATCAGATTTAGTTGCAAAAAATCTTATTTTTTCCGAAAAAAGAATTTATAAAAAAATAAAAAATAAATTGAAAATAACTAAAGATTTAAAAAATACCAAATTCTTTTTGAAAGAATACATATTTTCATCTAAGAAACATTTATTATGGATAAACAAATTAGTACATCCAATTGTAATCGAAAAAATAAAAAAAATGATTTTTCGATATACGTCATTTCCATATATAGTATGGGTGAGCGCTTTATTAATTGAAAATAATCTTCAAAATTTTGTAGACAGAGTTTTAGTTGTCAATATTGATCCAGATTTACAGTTAAAAAGAACTTTATTAAGAGATAAAATAAATACAGATCAGGCATGTAAAATAATTAATTTTCAAGTATCTCAAAAAAAAAGATTAAAATTCGCTCACGATATTATTGATAATTATAATTTAAATTCTTTGAAATATAAAATTTTTTTTTACATAAATACTATATAAGTGAATCTATTAAAAAATTGGTAATTAATAAATATTAAATTTAAAACTATTTTTTTAAAAAAATAATAAGATTTAATTTATTTATAAAAAAATTTAGATTAATATTAATTTTTAATTTAAAAATTCTAATTTTATAAAAAAATTTTATATTTTAAAAAAAATTATATTTCAAATATTTTAATTTAAAAATAATTAAAATATACAAAAATTAATTTTTTAAAAAAACAAAATATTAAAAAAATTTATATAAAAATAATTTAAAATTAATTCATTAAAACATAAAACTTTTTATTGTACTTAAGGTGTAATTATAAAAATATAACATGAATTATGTTTAATAAAAATCTATAGGATACAAAAATAATGTTTACTAAATTGTTTTCAAAAATGTTATATCAAATAATTTTATTAAGTTTTTCGTTAATACCATTTCAAATGGTATTTGCAGATAAATTAAATGATATTCGAACATCTGGGGTATTAAAAGTAGCAATATTTGATTCTAACCCTCCGTTTGGAAAAATCGATTTTAAATCACATCAAATCATAGGATATGATGCAGATATCGCACAAGCAATAGCCAATATGATGGGGGTAAAGTTAAAATTAATATCTACTAACCCTTCAAATCGCATACCACTATTGCAATCTGGAAAAGTAGATTTAATCATTGCAGATATTACTATTACCCCAGAAAGACAAAAAGTAATTAATTTTTCTATTCCATATTTTATTACAAAACAAAAAATTTTGGTACATATATCTTCTTCAGACATCTTGCAAGATTATTCGTCAGAACATATTGGCGTTGTGAAAGGAACTACCGGGCAACAAACATTGAGTCGTATTTTTCCACAAGCAAAAATAATTGCTTATAATGACGTGCCAATGGCTTTTTCTGCCTTAAGAAATGGCAATGTTAAAGCTATTACACAAGATAGTACTATCTTGGAAGGGTTAATTGCTGGAGCTCCAGATAAAGATAAATACAAAATATTACCACATGTAATTAGTGAAGAAATAATCGGGATAGGAATGAAAAAAGGCGAAAATTTATTATTAAGTGAAATTAACAAAAATTTGATGCAATTAGAAAGTTCCGGAATGAAAACTAATATTTATAATAAATGGTTTAAAGTAAAATAATATGACAAATAACGTATATATTGAACAAAAAAAAAATAAAGTAGCAATCGAATTTTTTGAAGTATGTAAAAAATTTAATAAAATATATACCCTAAATAATATTAACTTAAGTATTTTTTCCGGAAAAGTTATTGTGATTTGTGGTCCATCTGGATCCGGAAAATCTACTTTAGTACGGTTAATCAATCGATTAGAAAAATTTGATAGCGGAGAAATTTTTGTCTATGGTAAACCGATATCGAATTTAAAAGGAAATAATTTACGAAAATTACGTATGAACATCGGTTTTGTTTTTCAAAAATTTAATTTATATTCAAATTTAAATGTTTTAAATAATGTCGCATTATCTTTAATTCAAATCCAGAACTGGAAGAAAGAAAAAGCTTATCAATATGCTATCGAAAAATTAAAAGAAGTAGGTATATCAAATAAAACTCATTCTTATCCACACGAGCTTTCGGGTGGACAACAACAAAGAGTTGCCATCGCACGAGTTCTGGCGTCAAATGCAAAAATTATTATTTTTGATGAACCGACTTCTGCACTAGATCCTGAGATGATTAGCGAAGTCATGATTGTTATAAAAAATTTATCTTATCATAAAATAACCATGATAGTTGTTACACACGAAATTCAATTTGCACGAAAAATAGCAGACCAAGTTGTATTTTTATCGTCTGGAAAAATTTTAGAACAGTCCGATCCAGAAAATTTTTTTTCAAATCCAAAACATCCACGTGTCAAAAAATTTTTAAAAAAAATACTTTTTCCATTGAAATAAGTATAAAGAGAATATATGCAAAATTTAAGTTTTGATTGGATAGGAACTTTCAAAGGAGAATCTATTACGTGGATAATCACTGGATTAATCAATACCGTACTGGTTACTGTAGTTGGATCTTGTTTTGCAACAATTTTTACTGCTATTTTATTTTTTTTAAAAAAAATATCGAATAATTTTTTAAAATTTTTTATTTCTTCATTAACATCTATTATCAGAAAAACTCCGTTTTTAGTGCAATTATTTTTTTGGTATTTTTCCGCCTGGAATATATTACCTAAACTTTGGATAGAATCTATACTGAATTTTTCAAATATTAAAATATTTTCGTATAACATCTATTTATGTACTTCAGAATTTATTTGTTCAGTTTGGTCTTTAGCTATTTTTACATCTGTCTATTTAATCGAAGAGATACAATCAGGATTGAATAAATTATCAAAAGGACAAAAAGAAGCTGCTCTTTCACAAGGATTGAATACGTGGTGTATATATTGCAAAATACTATTACCTCAAAGTATATGCAATTCTTATCAGCCAATAATTAGTCAGTATTTAAATTTAATAAAATTGTCTTCTTTAACTTCTGCTATTGGTTTTGGAGAATTAACATATCACATTCACCAGATAGAAAGTGTTAATGCACATTCCATAGAAGCTTTTGCTATTGGAACAATTTTATATTTAATTTTAGGATTATCAATTAGTTGCATTTTATCTTATCTTTTTAAGAAAAAATCATAAAATTTCTTGTTTTTTAAGGCGAACATTATGGATTTTCAATGGTCAATAATTTTAGAAAACCTATCTTATTTTATTTTTGGAAATACTTTCGTAGGAGAAGTTGGAGGATTATTACTTACACTTGTTATTACTATAATTTCTAGTATTTTTTCTATTTTACTAGGAATATTTTTAACAATGTTGTCCTGGTGTTTTCCAAAAATTTTTGAAAAGATACTGTTTTTTATATCTGAAATTGTCAGAGGAGTTCCATTAATATTTATAATTTTTTGGATATACTTTACATTTCCATTTTTTTTTTCAAGTTATATTTCACGAGAAATTACGATAATTTTATCTCTAGTCTGGTTTAATGCATCGGCGGTTATGTATATTATTTTATCTGGAATTAATGCCCTTTCTAGAGGACAGATTGAAGCTGGAATTTCAGAAGGTTTAACTAATTTTCAAATTTTTTGGAAAATTTTATTCCCCCAATCTGTTAGAAATTCTTTTCCTTCTTGGAAGAATTTAATTATTAATTTAATAAAAGATACTTCTTTAGCATTTATTTTAAATGTCCCCGAGCTCACTACGGTTGGGAGTCAGTTGAATAATGTTTTTCAGGTGTATTCTGCAGAAATTTTCTTATTCATTGCTTTTTTATACTATTTATTGTGTGAAATATTCGAGGTATTTTTCAAATTATTTACCAAATAAAAATTTTAATTAATTAACTTTCAACATTATGCATAAAACGTAAAAAATTACTTTTAGAATCAATCAAAATTAAATCTTGCGTGTTGTTAAAGCTATTTTCATATGCACGTAAGCTTCTGATAAATACATAAAATTCTGGATCTGCATTAAAGGATAGCGCATAAAGTTTAGCTGTTTCAGCATCTGCCTCACCTTTTATAATTAAAGATTGTCGCTTAGCTTCTGCTAAAGTACGTGTCACTTTGTAATCTGCAGTAGCACGTAGTTTTTCCGCTTCTTCTTTTCCTTGTGATCTATGTCGTCTTGCTACGGCTTCTCTTTCGGCTCGCATTCTTTGATAAATAGCATCGGAAACTTCGGATGGTAAATTAATTTGTTTTATTCTAACGTCTACTACCTCGATTCCTAATGCAGCCATACTATTGGGATGTATACCAACTTCTTGACCTTGTTGTATTTGATTCGATAGTGCAGTATCTATTTTTTTATTGTATATAGTATCATCTTCGTCTAAACCTGATGTGCCATTATTTAATGAAAATCGTACGTCGCTCATTAGTTTATTTCTAGAATCTGTTACGATTCCTTTTACGTCTAATCGACCAAGTTCTGATCGTAATCTATCAGAAAATTTTCTTTTTAATAACACTTCCCCTTGAGCTACATCTCCGCCTCCAGTGGCTAAGTAATACCTACTAAAATCTATTATTTTCCACTTAATGTAAGAATCTACGATTAAATCTTTTTTTTCCATTGTGACAAATCGATCTGCTTGATTTTCCATGGTTTGTATTTTTGCGTCAAGATTTTTAACTGTTTCTATTAGAGGTATTTTTATATGTATACCGGGAGTATATATAATTGGCGTATTATCTTCTCCACGTAGTACTTTTCCGAACCTTAGTACTAATCCTCTTTGGCCTTCCTGAACAATGAAAAGCGCAGAATATAAAAATATAGAAGTTAACAGAAAAATAAAAATTATAAAATATTTTTTCATTATATATCTCGCGTTTTATTTTAACGTAAAATTAATTCATTTCTAACATTATTTTTCTTTGTATCAAATTTTTTTTTGTACTTATAAGAATCTTCAGAATTTTTTCGATTATCTGTATTTATATCATTTTGATTTTTTTTGTAAATAGTTTCATGTAAATCTTGTTGAGAATTTTTAAATTCAGAATTTTTAAATAATTGATCTAATTGAAATAAAAATAAATTATGATTAGCAGATTCTGCACTATGGATAAAAAGTTTTTTATTTTTACTCAAAATACGCTCCATTGTATCAATGTATAATCTTTCTCTTGTAATTTTAGGAGCTATTTTATATTCTGGAAGAACTTTTGTAAATCTTTGCACTTCTCCTTGTGCTTCTAAAATAGTACGAGCCTTATAGGCTCTTCCTTCTTCTAAGATGCGTTGCGCTTTTCCATTAGCTTGCGGTTGTACTTCATTTGCATAAGCTTCCGCTTCTCTAATATATTGTTGTTCATTTTCACGTGCAGCAATTGCGTCGTCAAAAGCTGCTTTGACTTCTTCGGGAGGTCTCGCTGTTTGAAAATTAACATCTAATAATTCAATTCCCATATTATACGGTTGAATAGTTTCTTCTAAAATTTTTTGTGTATCACTGCGTACTAATGTTCTTCCTTCTGTGAGAATACGATCCATAGTATATTTTCCAATCACTCCTCTTAATGCACTATCGGTAGCTTGTCGTAAACTGTTATCTGCATTAGTTACGCTAAATAAATAATTTTTAGGATGAATTACTTTGTATTGAACATTCATTTCTACTTTAACAACATTTTCATCAGAAGTTAACATAATACCAGATGCTGCTAATTCTCTAACAGATTCTACGTTCACAGGATATATGACGTCAATAAAGCTTGGTTTCCAATTTAGCCCGGGCTGTACAATATGATGAAATTTTCCTAATCTAAGTATAACGCCTCTTTCTGCTTCTTTAATAGTATAGAATCCACTACTTATCCATACAACTAATAAGCATATTAGTATTGATCCTATGTAAAATTTCGGATGTTTATTTGTTTTATGTGTAATATTTTTTCTTTTAAATTTATCAAATTTTTTGCTTAATTTACGAAAAATATCATCAAGATCTGGAGGTAAAGAATCATATTCATTAGTTTTTTTATCTTTTACATCAGAATTTTTTTGATCTTTTTTCCAAGGATCATTGTACTGATTGATATTAGTTTTGTATGCCATATCTTTTTCCATATGTTATTGAAATATAAAATTTTTAAAAATTTATTTAGTTTAAAAATATTATACGAAATAATGTTAGTATTAAAATTTAGATTGAGACTGTAGTTATGCATAAATTAAAATATCATTACGGTCATATTTAGTACAAAATAGTATAAAAAAAGATTATTATTTTAAGTTTCTTTAAATTTATTGAAAAATTTTAAAAAATTCATTTAGATTTTTTAATAAATTATACAATTAAGAGAATTCGCATTGATTTTGCATCATATTGCAACTCAAAAAATTTTTAAACAAAAAAATTAAACAATTTACGTGAAACTAGTTATTTTTCAACTATTCTAACAATCATTAGATATTTAGATAAAGCAAAATATTGACTTTTATTTTTTAATAACCGAGCCCTTATTTAAGGGGTTTGACGTAAATGCATAGTTTATGTTACGACAAAAATCTTCGGAAGATTCGTCATTTTTTATATGATTTGGAACTACTGTAGAGATGGCATGTTTATATATCATTTGACTAATACTATTTTTTAACAAAATAACAAATTGATCAAATGATTCAATATGACCTTGAAGCTTAATGCCATTAACTAAGTAAATAGACACTGGAATTCTTTCTCTTCGTAAGGTATTTAAAAAAGGATCTTGTAAGGATTGTCCTTTAGACATGTTTTTTCCTGATAATATTTAATAAAAATATATTTTTTATAAAAATTTTAAAAATTAATTATGGTTAAAATTTTTTTTTAAGAAATTACGTATCTCTTCTACGGCAAAAGTACGAGAGTGAGTATTAATAATATAGCATGATTTTTCCCACTTACGTAACCATGTTATTTGTTTTTTAGCAAGATATTTTGTTGCGTTTAAAGTAAGAGAAATCATTTTATCATAATTTATTTCTCCAGATAAATAAGACCACATTTGAGAATAACCGACACAGCACATTGCAGGAGCATTTTTATAAAGCTTTCTCTTAAATTTTAAATTAGAAACTTCTGTTTGAAATCCATTTTCAAGCATTTTATGAAAACGATTTTCAATATTTTTGTATAAAATATTTTTGTTAGGAATTAAAAAAAATTGATACACATCATAACAAAATTTTTTTTTCGGTAAATTAAATAACTCTGTAGGAGTAAATCCTGATGCAAGATATATTTCTAAAGCGCGTAATAATCTTTGATGATCATTGGGATGAATGCGCAGTGCGGATTGTGGATCAACTTTATTTAATTTTCGATATATATAATTCCAACCAAGCTGATTAGCTTGATTTTTTAAGATATTACGAATTTTTGGCATACGCGATGGAAGCGTCGATAATCCATAAAATAAAATATAAAAATACAACATACTGCCGCCGACTAATAATGGTATGCGATTATTTAAAATAATTTTTTGCATTACACGTAGTGCATCATGTTTAAAATCTCTAATAGAATATCTTTCTGATGGATTACGAATATCAATTAAATGATACGGTCTATATCCCATCTCTGATAGAGAGGGTTTGGCAGTACCAATATTCATTCCTCGATAAATACATGCAGAATCTACACTAATAATATCAACTGGCAGATGCTGTTTAAGTTTTTCTGCAATTTTAGTTTTTCCAGAAGCTGTTGGTCCCATAAGAAAAATGGCTTTAGGACTTTTTTTAGTTTCTAAATTATCGTACATAATTTAATTATGTTAAATAGTAAAATTTTATATGCTCTAAATATAGAGTATATTTGTTTAATTATATTAAAAATACTTTAAAATATCGTATATAACTATTATTAAGTATATAATATATTATTTTAAAATATATAATAAAATTTTAAATTTATTAAATTTTTCATGTGAAAAGATATAAAATTAATGTAAATATTTTTAATGTTCTGGATAAAATTGTTATTATTTTGTGTATATTAAATATTTAATAAAAAAATGTTAATAAAAAATTTCTTAAATGTTTATTTAGATAAAAATTTTTAAAAAAATATATTATTTAAATATCTAATATTTATTATACATAATTTGTTTTATCAAAGTAATACGTATTAACCTTATGGATAAAATTTTAGTATGGTTTCGAAATGATTTGAGA
>JAVBJL010000009.1:167181-237573 GCA_030827005.1 Wigglesworthia glossinidia
GTAATACGTATTAACCTTATGGATAAAATTTTAGTATGGTTTCGAAATGATTTGAGAATGCATGATAATCCGGCGCTATATCATGCGTGTAAAAACGTAAATGCATTAATATCGGGAGTTTTTATTGCTACGCCAGAACAATGGAAAATACATTCTACTTCTGATATTCAAGTGAATTTTATTTATAAAAATGTATTAAAATTAAAAAAAAAATTAGCTAATAAAAAAATTAATCTAATTATACACACATGTAAAGATTTTTTTCAAACTACAGATTGGATTTTTAATTTTTGTTATAAAAATAAAATTAGTCAACTATATTTTAATCGTCAGTATGAATACAATGAACTTAAAAGAGATAATTTAGTTAAATTAAAACTAGCTAATATTACCGAATGTATTGCTTTTGATGGAAATTTACTTATTTCTACAAAAAAAATTTTTAATCAAAAATTAAAAGGATATAAAATATATACACCTTTTTTAAAAAAGTGTACTGATATAATTTCTCAATCTAATATAAACATCTTGCCTGCACCAAAAATTCGTAAAAATAGTACATTAAAAAATAACTTACTACATATCGATCAATATAAAATTTATAATAAAAAATTTTTTAACCATTTTCCTTCTGGAGAAGATTATGCTTTGAATAAATTAAAAAAATTTGTACGTAAAAAACTATGTAATTATCATAAAAATCGAGATTTTTTTTCTTTAGATACAACTAGTTGCTTATCTCCATACCTAACTGTAGGAGCTTTATCAATTAGAAAATGTTTATATGAAATCTTAAAAAATAATAAAAATTTTATAATGCAAAAAAATTTAGGACCATTTAAATGGTATAGCGAATTAATATGGAGAGAATTTTATCAACATTTAATAATATCATATCCGTTTCTATCAATGTCTAAACCATTTCTTCAATGGACAGATGCCATTCCATGGGAAAATAATCCTAAACACATACAAGCATGGAAAAATGGTTTTACAGGATATCCATTAATTGACGCATCTATGCGTCAGTTAAAAAAAACTGGTTGGTTGCATAATCGATTACGTATGATTTCTGCAAGTTTTTTAGTAAAAAATTTATTTGTAGACTGGAGGATCGGAGAAAAATATTTTTTATCTCAATTGATTGACGGGAATTTATCTTCAAATAACGGCGGTTGGCAATGGTCTGCATCTGTTGGAGCAAGTTCAAATCCGTATTTTCGAGTATTTAATCCTAGTATTCAGGGGAAAAAATTTGATTATTATGGAAATTTTATACGATTTTGGATTCCAGAATTATCTGAACTTCCAGACAGTTATATACATAATCCTCATGATTGCACAACCAGGAAAGATATTTTAGCTCATTATCCTGCTCCAATAATACAGTACAAAACTTCCCATATAAAATTTTTTAAAGCATATCTATATGCTAAAAATAAATTAAAATAAATTATATTTTATAAAAATGCATAAATGAATAAATTTAATTATATCAATAGATTAATATTAAATGATAAATTTTCCGATACTTACTATGTTAGTATTCATTATAGCGCTATTTTTTATAGAATAAATATTTAAATTTTAAAAGGTATTTTATGTCAAGTGAATTAATACTAGTATTAAATTGTGGCAGTTCTTCTATAAAATTTTCTATTATTCATCCAAATACGGAGACTAAATATATTTCTGGAATTGCAGAATGTTTAAATTTACCAGAAGCATCTATTACATGGAAAATTGATAATAATTCATATCATGAATGTTTAGGAAAATATTCTAATCATAACTATGCATTAAATTTTATCGTGAACGTTATTTTATTAAAAAAAAAAACAATACTAGATAAAATATGTGGCATAGGACATAGAATTGTGCATGGCGGTAAAAAGTGTACACAATCTGCCATTATAAATGAAAAAATTTTAAAAAATATTAAAGATTCTATTCCTTTTGCACCATTGCATAATCCAGCTCATTTAATCGGAATAGAAGAGTCTTTTAAAATATTTCCGCATCTTATAAAAAAAAACGTAGCTGTTTTTGATACCGCATTTCATCAAACTATGCCGAAAGAATCATATTTATATGCTATTCCATATTTTTTATATAAAAATTATAATATCCGTAGATATGGAGCACACGGGATTAGTCATTATTATGTCAGTCGTAAAGCAGCACAAATTTTAAATATCCCTATTGAAAAATCTAATTTCATTACATGTCATCTGGGAAACGGAGGTTCTGTTGCAGCTATTTTTAATGGAAAATGTATTGATACTTCTATGGGTTTAACTCCATTAGAAGGTTTAGTAATGGGAACAAGATGCGGAGATATAGATCCATCTATCATTTTTTATTTAAATGAAAAGTTTCATATTCCAATTAAAAAAATTCGTAATATTCTTTCTAAAGAATCTGGATTATTAGGATTAACACAAATAAGCAGTGATTTTCGCTATATTGAAAAGAATTTTTTTTATGATGCTTCTGCAACAATAGCTATGAAAATATACTGTCGTCGTTTAGCAAAATATATTGGCGCATATAGCACGCTAATGAATAATAAATTGGACGGGATTATTTTTACTGGAGGTATCGGAGAAAATGCATGTCACATGAGAGAATTATCTATAAACAAGTTAAATCTTTTAGGATTTTTTATTGATGTAGAAAAAAATTTAAAAGTACGTTTGGGTAAATCTGGAATTATTACAAAAAAAAATAGTCGTCCCGTATTAGTAATCCCAACTAATGAAGAGCTTATTATCGCACAAGAAACATTACGTATTACTAATAAATTATAAACTGAACTACAAGTATATATTGGAGAAATACATATGTCTCGTACAATAATGCTTATTCCAACTCAAAACGATGTTGGATTACCTAATATATTTTCCGGAATTATGTATGCTATAAATCAATCAGGTGTTCCATTTACCGTTTTCCAGCCTTTTGATAATCTTCATGAAGATTCATGCAGTTTTGATATCATTAAATATTCATCGAATATACTTAATATTAAATACACAGAAATTAAATCAGAGCATTTTATTAAAAATACGATACAAATTTTATGTTCTAATCAAAAAAATATTTTGATAGAAAAAATTATTGAAAAATTTTATCAACAAAAAAACTCAAAATTTATCACATTAATTCCTGGAATTTATATAAATAAAAATAATTTGAATTTTATGCAAATAAATTATGAAATTGCTCAAATTTTAAACTCAGATATTATTTTAGTATCAGAATTTAATAATAATATTTTCAAATCACTTTCCGAGTATATCGAATTTATCACCTCACCTTTTGGTGGAATACGAAATAAAAAAATTATAGGAATAATATTAAATAAAATAAATTTCCCAGTTGATTCAAATGGAAAAAAATGTACAGATTGGACAAGAATGCTATTAGTTAATAAATATGCAAAACAAGAAAAGATGAGTATTGAACTACAAGTATTAAGCAGTTATATCAAGATTCCTATTTTAGCTAGAATCGCGTGGAATATAGATTTAGATTTTATATATCTATATAATTTTAAACAATATTTTAATGCTAACATTATAAATACATATAAAAAAAATTATATTATAAAATCAATTATTATTTATCAACATTACGATCAAATTCTATTTAATAATAATTTTAAGCAATCTTTATTAATTATATCAAAGGAATGTTTAAATGAAAATTTAAAATTTTTTTTGAAAAAATTTAAAGCGATCTTAATTCTAGGAGTTGATCAAAAAGATATAAAAATTGAAAATCTTCGGAATATAGCCGACAATAAAAAAGTTATTTTATTATCATTAAATACAAGCTATCTTGATTTATTTGAGAAATTAAAAAATTTAAAACTGACATATTTAAAAAATAATCAAGATGTTTTTAAAATGAATGCATATATCGCTCAATTTATTGATAAAAATTGGATAAATTCTTTAAAGTTAAAACCATATAAAAATAACATATATTCCCCACAAATGTTTAAATACAATTTGATACAATTAGCAAAAAAAGAGTTAAAAAATATTATTCTTCCAGAATCTTATGACGTAAGAATATTACAGGCAGCTAACACTTGTATTAAAAAAAATATTGCTCGCTGCACATTATTAGGCGATCCGAAACATATTCAGCAAATAATACGTCAAAATGGCATGTATTTAGAAAAAAATATTCATATTCTTAATCCTATAGAAATAAGAGAAAAATATATCTCTCGTATGATATTATTAAGAAACAAGAAAGAAATGTCTGAAAATATCGCAAAAAAACAACTAAAAAATAATATTGTATTAGCCACATTAATGTTAAATGAAGGTATTGTTGACGGATTAGTTGCCGGAGCAATTAGCACCACTGCAGAAACATTAAGGCCTGCATTTCAATTTATTAAATCTTCTCAAAAAAATTCCCTAATTTCTTCAATTTTTTTTATGTTATTACCAAAAAAAACCCTAATATACGGAGATTGTGCAATTAATATTGACCCAACAGAACATCAGCTAGCTGAAATTGCAATACAATCTGCTCATTCTGCAATTCAATTTGGTATTGAACCAAGAATTGCCATGATTTCTTATTCTACTGGATATTCGGGATCCGGAGTCAGTGTAGAGAAAGTGCGAAATGCTACAAGAATAGTTAAAGAAAAATATCCAGAATTTATAATTGATGGTCCATTACAATATGATGCAGCCATGGTGCAACAGGTGTCAAAAACTAAAGCTCCAAACTCTTGTATTGCTGGAAATTCAACAGTACTGATTTTTCCAGATTTAAATACTGGTAATACAACATATAAAGCTGTACAAAGATCGGCTAATATTTCCTGTATAGGTCCAATATTACAAGGAATCCGAAAACCAGTAAACGATTTATCCAGAGGCGCAAGTGTTGAAGATATCGTATATGTTATTGCTTTAACCGCTATTCAGTCTATGAAATGATATATTTCATAGATTTATTTAAAATAATTATATACAATTTTATAAATAAATTAATTCTAAAGTATTGAGTATTACTATATTTAATTTCTGAAATAATTTTGACTTATTTAAGTATTTTAATCATATTTTTAATACAAATAAAATTTTAAATTTTAATTTTTGAAATTTTTTATAAAATATAAATTTTTAATTTAACAACTATTTTTTTATAAATTTAATTAGTCTATTATTTGAGATTTAACATGATTATGAGAAAAAATATTGCCATCTTAGGAGCACAGTGGGGAGATGAAGGAAAAGGAAAAATTGTTGATTTTTTGTCTAAAAAAATAAGATATGTAGTCCGATGTCAAGGAGGTAATAATGCAGGACACACAGTAGTAATTGAAAATAAAAAAATTATTTTACATCTGATACCTTCAAGTATTTTAAATAAACAAACTATTAATATTATTTCTAGCGGAGTTGTAATTTCTTTAGATGCTTTCGTATCAGAAATAAACATGTTACAAAAAAATGGAATTGATTTAAAAAATAGAATTTTTGTGTCAGGACTTTGTCCACTAGTTTTACCTAATCACATCGCTATGGATATAGCAAGAGAAAAAAATAATAAAAAAAAATTTAGCATTGGTACAACAAAACGTGGCATTGGACCTGCTTATGAGGATAAAATTGCTAGACGTGCTTTACGGATACATCATTTATTTGATATAAATAAATTAAAAGATAGATTAAAAGTTATAATAGATTACTATAATTTTCAATTAGTAAATTACTACCAAGTAAAATCTATTAATTATCAAGATGTGTTAAGTAATTTGATACAACATTCTAAATTTTTAAAATCTATGATCGTAGATATTCCAAATATTCTTGAATATGCTGAAAGTAAAAATGAACCTATTATTTTTGAAGGAGCACAAGGAGCAATGCTTGATATTGATTATGGAACATATCCATATGTCACTTCTTCTAATACTACAATTGGTGGAATTATTTGTAGTACTGGATTTTCTCCTTTTAAAATTAATTATATTTTAGGAATACTAAAAGCCTACTCTACTCGCGTCGGTAAAGGTCCTTTTCCTACAGAAATATTCAATGAAATTAGTAATATATTATTAATAAAAGGCAAAGAATTTGGTTCTACTACAGGTAGGCATCGTAGAATCGGCTGGTTTGATGCTGTAGCAGTTAGACGTTCTATACAGATAAATTCTTTTTCAGGTTTTTGTTTAACAAAAATTGATGTATTAGATGATTTAAAAGAACTAAAAATTTGTATCGCTTATAAATTTTCAAAAAGTTTTAATACTAATGATATTTCATACTCAGAATACTGGCAAAAAGCTGAGCCTATATACGAATCAATGCCTGGTTGGAATACTAAAACGAAAGGAATTAAAAAATTCGAAGAACTTCCTGTACTTGCAAGAAATTATATAAAAAGATTAGAAGAATTAATTCAAGTTCCAATTGAAATGATTTCAACAGGTTCAGAAAGAAGCGATATGATTATATTAAATAATATAAATTAAATCGATTAAGCTTTATCTATATACAATTTTTTTAAAAATCTTTTGAAAAAATAAAATAAAAAAACAATTATTTTTTTATTTTAAATCATATAAATGATATGCATAAAAATTTTAATATTTTCATTTAAAAAAATAAATAAAAATTTAATTTTTTAAATAAAGCACCTATAAAATTTTTAAAACAATTAATTTGTTATGATAAGATACTCAATCTGATTAAACTAAATTTTATTAACAAATATTAAAATAATATAAATTTTTTAAATAATTATTATTGCTTTATAACATAAAAACTTTTAAAGTTTTATATTTAAATAATATATTTTTTTAAATCTAAAATCATTTATTAATAAATAACTCAAAAAATTTTTATGGAAATAAAAACATTAATATTTTGTAGAATATCGACCTAAAATTTTTTATATATACAATTCAAAATAAAATTATAATTTAAATTTAATATTAAATTAATGTATAAATATTCATAAAAATGATAGTTTAAACAAAAATTTAATAACACCTTATACTTCATGATTGCAAAAAAAATATAATAATTATTTATATTTATACAATAACAAACATATAATTTTGCATCAATTTATAACCTTTATACTCTTTCTTATAAATATAAATAAATAAAATATGCACGATATAATATACGGAATTCATGTAATAAAAGAAATTTTAGACACCTGCTCAAATCAATTGATACATATTTTTTTTCAACAAAACAGACAAGATTTAAAATTTAAAAATCTGATCTTTTTAGCACGTCAAAATAATATTCCAATAAAGTTTGCTACTAGAAAATGGCTAACAAAAATTATCAAATATGATAAACATCAAGGAGTTATTGCTTACGTAAAATCTTTTAATATTTTAAAGGAAAATTATTTATCTAAAATTCTTGAAAAAAAAATTTCTTATTTTTTTTTAATTATTGATAATATTAATGATCCAAGAAATTTAGGATCATGTATTAGGTCGGCCTACTTAGCAGGAGCACATGCAATTATTATAAAAAAAGATCGTTCTTCTAAAATTACCCCTACGGTAAAAAAAGTTTCAAGTGGATCCGTATATCTTATTCCAATAATACAAGTAATAAATTTAACAAGAACAATAAAACTGTTAAAAAAATATAGTATTAAAGTTATTGGTACATCTAACACAAGTCAAAAAAATCTGTATTGTGAAAATTTAAATCATCCTATAGCATTAGTTGTAGGTTCGGAAGAAAAAGGAATTAGTAATTTAATACAAAAAAATTGTGATTATATGTTAAAAATTCCTGTAATTAATAATAAATTTCCTTTAAACGTTTCAGTTGCTACTGGAATCTGTTTATTTGAGATAATTCGTCAAAAATATTATAATAAATTAACCAACAATTAAATTATTTATTTGATTTTTTAAAAAAAAATAATAATATTAATAAGTGCTTAAATTAAAAGTATAAATTAAAAATAAACAATTCTTTTATGTTCGAAGAAATACTATTTTTAATTAAATTAAACTCATTATACATAAAACTTTTTTTAAAAATAAAAGTTGCTCAGGAGTTATCTTTTAATTAATATTAAAATGTATGTTATGATTGAAAACGCTAGAAATTAATTTAGTTTTTACTAGCAAACAATATAAGCTTTATTTCTATAATTTTATTAAAGGTAAGTTGCATGTCTAAAATTAAAGGTAATGTTAAATGGTTTAATGAATCAAAAGGATTCGGATTTATTACTCCAGAAGATGGAAGCAAAGATGTATTTGTTCATTTTTCTGCTATTCAAAGTAATGGTTTTAAAACTCTTGCAGAAGGGCAACGCGTGGAATTTGAAATCACTAATGGCGCCAAAGGACCATCGGCTGCTCACGTGACTACAATTTAAATTTAAATAACAATTAAAAAATCGGATGCAGTGAAAATTTTAATCGATCGACTTAAAGATCGAGCTAAAATAAACGCTGCACTCCTGATTTTAATGCTAATAAAATATTATGTTATTTGATCTTTTGCATGATACGAAGACCGTACAAATGGTCCGCACATAGCACTTGTAAAACCAAGATCTAACGCAATTTTTTTAAAATTTGAAAACTCGCCGGGAGTAGCGTATCTAATAACGGGAAGATGCTGTCGAGTCGGTCTGAGGTATTGACCAATTGTCAACATGCTTACATGCGATTTTCTTAAATCTTTCATCACCTGAATAACTTCTCGTTTAGTTTCTCCTAAACCCAACATTATTCCGGATTTTGTTGGAATATCGGGATAAAGTGTATTAAATTTTTTTAATAAATCAATTGATCTTTCATATTTAGCACCAGGTCTTATTTGGGGATATAATCGAGGAACGCTTTCTATGTTATGATTAAATATATCAGGAGGAAATGTGCTAATAATTTTTAAAGCATGCGTACCACATCCGCGAAAATCTGGCACTAATATTTCAATTTTAATTTTATTATTTAATTTTCTTATAAAAGCGATGCAATTTGCAAATTGATGTGCTCCACCATCTTTTAAATCATCACGATTTACAGACGTTATTACGACGTGTTTAAGTTGCATTTTAATGACAGTTTTTGCTAACTTTTCGGGTTCTTTTTTATCGATTGTCATAGGCCTTCCCGAACGAACATTACAAAATGGGCATCTACGTGTACAAATAGATCCTAGAATCATAAAAGTTGCCGTGCCATTATTAAAACATTCTGGTAAATTTGGACAGCAAGCTTCTTCACAAACAGTATGTAAATTTTGATTTTTTATAATACTTTTTATTTTATTTATTTTATTAGTATTTATAGGAAGCTTGATTTTTAACCAACTTGGTTTTTTAAGGTTTAATTTATTCCTATCATTAACTAAAGTAATACTGGATATTATGTTTTTATTTTTTTTGCTTGATATATTATTTTGCATTTTTAAGTTAACTATAAGTGTTTATCGAATATATAAATTAGAAAAGTATGTTAAATTAAGTGATTTTTTAAGTCAAATATTAACATAATTTGATAGAATTAAAAAAATTAATATTTTTTGTTTTTATCATTAAAATTTTTTTACAATTCTCGATTAAAATCGGTAAGATTATATTTAAATTAATTTGTGGAATAAATTCTTTTATTTGAGTCATACTTATATTCGGATTTCCACATGGATTGATATAGGAAAAAGGAGATAGATCCATATTGACATTTAATGCTAGTCCGTGTAAAGAATAACCTTGATGAATTCTTAGTCCTAAAGAACAAATTTTTTTATTATTCACATATACTCCTGGATAACCCGGAATAAGACTGCTTTTAATTCCAAAATAAGATAGGGTAGAAATGACAATTCTTTCTAAAAGAAGAACCAAACTTTTAATACTAATTTTTAATTTTTTAATGTTTAATAAAAAATATATAATCTGTTGTCCTGGAGCATGAAAAGTTATATGACCTCCTCGATCAGTTTTAATGACTGGTATTTTTGATATATAACATTTTTTTTTTTATCCAAATTTCCTAAAGTAAATACTGGATAGTGTTCTAGGAACCAGATTTCATTTGTATTATTGTTTTTATTTTTATAAATATATTTATACATAGCATGTAATATATGTTCGTATTTATGTATACCTAATAAACGTATATTAACTTTTTTTATTGACATATCTTATCTTGATAAAAAAATAGAATTAGTTATAAGCATAAAAATATAGCTAATTAGTTAATTAAATTTATTTTTTAAAATTTAATGTTATATTTTATAGTAAAATATATAATTAATTATATAAATTTTGTATATTTAATCTGATATAATCAAAAATATAGTTAAAAATATTTCCATTATTGATTTCTTCTAGTACAACTAATGGTGATTCAATAATCACTGTATTATTTAATTTAAAAATAATTTTTCCGACTATTTCGTATTTTTTTAAAGGTGCTTTTAGTACGTTAGAGTTTAAGGTATATTCTATTATAACTTCTTTTTCTTTTCCTTTTGGAACGGTAAGATATACGTTGTTTTTTACTCCCAAATCTACTTTGTTAACTTTTCCAAAAAATACAGGTTTTTTTAAAAACACTTCTTCGGATTTTAGAGATAAAATCGTATTAAACGATCTAAAACCCCATTTCAATAAAGATTTGCTATCATTATCTCTATCATGAGATGTTTTACCTCCTAGTAAAACGGATATTAAACGCATTTTATCATGTATCGCAGATGCTGCAAGATTATATCCTGCTGATTTTGTATGTCCTGTTTTTATGCCATCAACTTTTAAAGTTTTATCCCATAATAAATTATTACGATTTAATTGTCGAATATGATTATAAGTAAATTCTTTTTCTTTATATTTTTGATATTCACGAGGTACATTACGAATGAGAGCAATGCTGATGATTGCCATATCTCTTGCAGAACTAAATTGTCCGGGTATATCTAATCCGTGAACATTTTTAAAAAATGTATTTTTTAAATTTAATTGACGTGCATAATCATTCATTAATCCTACAAAGGTATTCTGATCTCCAGAAATATAATTTGCAATTGCTACGCAAGCATCGTTACCGGATTGTAAAATGATGCCTCGAGTTAATTCTGATATTGATACTTGATCTCCAGGCTGCAAGAACATTACAGATGATCCTTTTAGATCTGGATTTCCTAACATCCAAGAATCTTTATTAATAGTAACTAGGTCGTTTGGATGAATTTGTCCTGAATCAATTAATTTTCCTATAATATAGCTTGTCATAATTTTTGTTAAACTAGCCGGAGCTCTTTTAGAATCTGCATTCATTTCTGCTAACACTTGACCTGAATCGTAATCAATTAAAATATAAGATGCTGCATTTATTTTAGGAGGAAGCAACTGAGTGTATGTGTGTGCAGTGCATTTTTGACTAAATAGTAAAATTGTGATGATAAAGCATTGCAGTGCGCATGCGCCATGTATAAATGCAAATTTTACATGATATAAAAAATTTTTAAAAAATATCATAGTATTTTTAATACAAAATTATATTTAATTTATAATTTTTGAGAGAGAATTGTTTTATGTGTGTTAATGGATATTACTATTCCGAATCCAGACATTAATGCGATTAATGCAGATCCACCATAGCTAATTAGTGGTAACGGAACACCCACTATTGGTAGTATACCACTTACCATTCCGATATTTACAAATATATAGAAAAATAAAGTTAACATTAAGCTTCCTGTCATAACGCGGCAAAAGGTATTTTTTGCTTGTATAGCAATAGTAAGTCCTCTAACTATTAGAATTAGATATAAAAATAAAAGTATTAAGCTGCCAATAAATCCAAATTCTTCTCCTAAAACAGAAAAAATAAAATCCGTATGTCTTTCTGGTAAAAATTCCAATCGAGATTGTGTTCCTAATAACCATCCTTTTCCATATAATCCGCCGGATCCAATAGCGATTTTTGATTGCAAAATATGATATCCCGTTCCTAAAGAATCTAATTCTGGATTTAATAATACTTTAACTCGATTTTTTTGATAATCATGCATTAAAAATTTCCATAATACAGGTATTATGCAACTTATGATGCATAAAAAATATATAATAAATTTTTTTTTCATTCCAGATAGAAATAAAACAAATATTCCAGAAAAAAAAATCAATATTGCTGTTCCTAAATCTGGTTGCATTGCAACTAAGATAGAAGGCATTAGAATCAAAAAAAAAGAAATGCTTGTGTCCTGAAAAGAAAGAGGAAGATTTGTACGATGAACCAATCTAGAAATCATTAATGGCACCGCAATTTTAGCTATTTCAGCTGGTTGAAATTGCAAAATACCAAAATCTAACCATCTTTTTGCACCATTACTAACTTTTCCAAATCCGTGTACTGATATGAGCAATAAAATACATATAATATATAAGTATGGAGCTAATATTTCATACTTATTTGGAGTAATATGGCTAAGTAGTAACATAATGAAAATTCCAATACTTATTTGAATGATTTTTTTTTGAGTAATTTCTATATTTTTTCCACTAGCGCTCCAAATTAAAAAAATACTATATAGAAGTAATAAAACTATCACGGTTATAAATATAAAATCAATGTGTATTTTTTTATAAAAATAATTTCTATGAAAGTTTCTAAACATATTTGCAAACCTTAAAGGATTAATTATGATGATTTAACAAAATATAATCTAATATTTTACGTACAATTGTTCCGGGAGAAATATGCTCTTCTCCATTTTCTAATATCAACACAATGCAGACACTTGGTTTTTCAAATGGAGCAAACGCTGTCATTAATTTATGATCTCGAAATTTTTCAGAAACTTTTTCTGGATCATAAATTTCATATGGTTGTAAACTAAATACTTGCGCTGTACCAGATTTAGCTGCCACCTTATAAGGTGCATCATAAAAATTTTTATATGCTGTCCCGTTTGATTTATTTGCAACACCATACATGCCATTTTTCACTATATCCCAAAAAATAGCACGAGAATCTCCTATCTGTATATATGTAGGATGATTATAATATGTAGTTGCATGATTATTATCTTGAATAAAAGATAACAAATGAGGTGTACGAACTAGTCCGTTATTTACAAGTGTCATTAAAGCTTTTGATATTTGTATCGGTGTTGCTGTCCAATAGCCTTGTCCTATACCTACGGAGATTGTATCTCCTTGGTACCAGGGTTGTTTGACGTTTTTTGTTTTCCATTCACGATCTGGCATAATACCTGTATTTTCTTCTAAAAGATCAATGCCTGTTAGTTTTCCATACCCAAATTTTTTCATCCAATCGGATAGTCTATCGATGCCCATATTATATGCTACTTGATAAAAAAAAGTATCTGCTGATTCTTCTAGTGCTTTTGTAATATTTAAATATCCATGTCCCCATTTTTTCCAATCACGATAAGTTTTTTTTGATCCTGGTAATTTCCACCATCCAGGATCAAATAAAAAAAAGTTTGTATTAATAATTCCTGCATTTAACGCAGAAATGATAATATATGGTTTAATCGTTGATGCGGGAGGATAGATGCCTTGTGTTACACGATTAATAAATGGACGATTTGTGTCGTGTATTAATTTTAAATATTTTTTATTAGATACGCCGTTAATAAAAATGTTAGGATCGTAACTTGGATTAGAAACTAGTGCAAGTATTCCTCCATCTCTAGGATCTAAAACAACTACCGCGGCTCTCATAGACGATACTAACCTTTTAATATATTTTTGTAAATTTAAATCTAACGTTAAAGTAATATTTTTTCCTGATTTTGGTGGAAAAAAACGCAATTGTCGAATAATTTTACCTCGACTGTTTATTTCTACTTCTTTAAAACCAGGATTACCATGTAGTTTTTGTTCATAAAATTTTTCAATACCCAGTTTTCCTATTTCTTGATTTTTAAAATAATCTAAAAATTCTTTTTTATATTTTAAATTTTTAAATTCAGAGTAACTAATTTTTGATATGTATCCAATAACGTGCGCTAAATCTGATCCATATGGATAATATCGACGCTGATAATTTTTTATTGATACACCAGGAAATCGATATTGATTCAAAAAAAATTTAGCATATTGAATATCTGTTAGTTCAGATTTAATGAGCACATTATTTAAATAATTAGATTTCTTTTTTTCTTTTTCAAAGAATAAAATATCTTCTTCACTAAAATCTAATAAATCTTTTAATTCATTTATGGTTTGATCAATATTTTCTACTTGTTTTAGATTGATTTCTAGTTGGTATATTATCTTATTGAATGCTAATACGATGCCATTACGATCTAAAATCGTACCTCTTGTAGGTGGTACAGATATGAACTTAATGCGATTAAAGTTAGATTTATTATGATATGTAGAAAAACAAGAAATCTGAAGATAATATAAATTAAAAATTAAAATTCCAGTGAGTAGCATAATAAAAAAAAAGATATTATGATTCGATTTGAAAAAATTTTTAATTCAGTAAAATACTGTTTGTAATAATTCAATTTATCTTTCATATAGGTATTTTATTTTGAATTTATTTATAGATTATATTAAATAATATTTGTATTTAGTTAAATATAAGTTTTAATTAATAAATTTTTAATTTTATATATAACTTTAAAAAATTTTGTTTTATAAATGTAAATAATAAGTTTATTGATATAATTTTTTTTTATCAATGTACTTTTGTACTGAAGAAGCCAACAATCCTTTGCAAGACATGCCAAAATGATATCTCCAACGAATAATGCTGGAAGATATATTCCAAATCGGGGTTAATGCATAATAAATCAATCCATAAGGAATATTATGTAGCATATACGGCATGCTTTTATAAAGTTTTATTGGATAATAATGCATATATTTCGATCTTGCACATACCAAAAGATTACAAAGTTGGATTAATTCTAACCCCCTATACCAATTATGTAAATTTAAAAAAGAATCTTGACCTAAAATAAATCCAAGAGGTTTTTTTTGACCATATTCGTGACGAATATGCTTAAAAGTATTGAATGTTCGAGATGGTTCGAGATCATATAGCTCTCTATCGTCTATTTTAAATATGTTTTCTGGTATTTCGGAGATAGCAAGTTGTATCATATTTATACGATCTTCTATAGAAGTTTTTGGTTTTGGTCTATGCGAAGGAGTTCCATTAGGAAGTAAAATAATCTTTTTAAGACGAATTAGTTTTGCCATAGCAATCGCAGATTGTAGATGCCCGTTATGAATAGGATCAAAAGTACCTCCGTAAAAAGCAATTAAAGTTGATTTTTTTTTCATATATTTTTGATGTAATCAAATTATATCCACATAATATTAAAATAATTTCATTAAAAAAATGCCATACTAAAGTATTTTTACAACTTGTTTTGAGCATTACTTCTAAGATTAATATGAGATTAATCGTAGCATGTAGTTCTTTCAGGCTAATATTTTTAGAAAATTCTAGAAGAATTTTATAATTTTTCTTCCATACTTTATTTTTATTTGATATTAAATTATTATCGTCTTTAATTTTTATAATATAAATAACATTATTTTGTATATATCTTAATATTATTAGCGGATCAAAAATTTTTTGAAGTTTTATTTTATTTAAAGAAAATTTTGCTAATTTCATATTTCTTAGAAATATAGCCGTAATTAGTTGATCTATTGTATATATAATATCGGAATGAATTATTTTTTTTATTTTTGTCAAAGTTAATACTTGATTTGGAAACATTATACTTAATTTATCTAATAATTTTAATACTGAATGAATATTTTTTTTAAAAGTTTTAAATAAAAAATTTTCTACACATGTATCGATTGATATACGTAGCATTTGCGAATAGCTTTTTATCCAAAAAGAAAATTTTTTTTGAGTATCAATATTAAAATCTATAATTGTAGAATATTCTTTTATATTTTTGAACCAAATTTGATTTTTAATTACATTAGTCATTTTTTTAATGCATATTGTTAGAATATTACTTTGATTTGATAAAGATATAAGTATAAAAAGATTTTGATGCATATCATTAGTTATATTTTCTGGAAAAATAAGTATTATATGTACTTTTGGATTAAATAAATCAAAATTGCAAAATTTGTTAAAAATTTCTGTCCAATTTATATTGGTATTTACGTGAAATTTGTAATAAATAACTTTTTCAGTTAAATTTATTTTAAATAAAATTTTTTGTATAATTTTTTCTGACAGCAACAACTCGTCTCCAATTAAAATATATAAATTTGTTTGATTATTTTTAATTTTTGATTTTAAATTACACATTAGATTAATAATAAATTTGATTAGAAAAATAACTTAAATTTTACAAAAATTTTTACATCTTAAAAGAAGATATTTTTGGATTAAAATTTCTATGGCTTCAGAATATATTTCTGCAATAAAATTTACTTTTTTTTGATATTCCTGATAAGGAGATAATCCTCGATCGATATACGTACGAGATATTCTTATATCTATTGGAATTTTTTGATGAATATCTAAAAATAACTCGGCTTTAATGCTAAAAATTACCTGATATTCTACAATATGATACATATCAGAAAATTCTATTTTTTTTATTATTTTTGATATATCAATGATATTGAGTAATGGAATATCTTTTTTTTCAAAACCAATATTGATTAATTGAATTTTATAAATTTTAAAAGCATTATGTATATTTAAATACTGAAAATTGCAGTTTTCGTTATATTTAAAATATAAAACGTGTTCCTTGTAGTTATTACAGGTCTGTATTTTATGAAATGTAGTACAGCTGTATAAAATAATAAGAATCGCTGTAATTAATATTAATTGTTTAAAAAAATTATTCACTCAACACAAAATTAATTAATTTATTTTTAATATAAATAGTTTTTTTCACTATTTTATTCTGCAAAGCATATTTTATAACTTTATTTTTTAAAATTTTACTCTTAATATATTTTTCGCTAGTTTGATTATCAAATGTCATAATTTTTTTTAATTTCCCATTAATTTGGATAATAATTTTTTTTTGCTTATTCATTGTATCAAGATTTGTTACTGGCCATTCGGCATAATCAATATCTCCGGGGCCATTTAATTCTCTCCATAATATAAAACATACGTGAGGTGTAAATGGATAAAGTAAACGTATAATAATCATTAGCACTTTTTTTATTACAAGATGATCGCATTCACTATTTTTCATAGCACAACGTAAATAATTCGTAAGTTTCATAATTGATGCAATTATAGTATTAAATGTTTGTTTATTCTCAAAATTATTATTAATGCTTATAATAATTTTTTGTGTCCTGTGCATTAATTTTAATGATTCTTGATTATTTTTAGAAATTTTGTTTGATTCTTTATTATTATCATAATGTGTAATATAATAATATACTATATTCCAAAGTTTTTTAATAAAACGATAAGCGCCTAAAATTCCTTTTTCTGTCCACTCTAGAGAGGCTTCTGGAGGTGCTGCAAATATAATAAATAAACGTAAAGTATCTGCTCCGTATTGATCAATAGTATTTTTTGGATCTATTCCATTATTTTTTGATTTAGACATTTTATTCATGCCAGCATGAATTAGTTTATTTCCTAAAGAATCTATGGCATTAATAATTCGATTATCTGTATTTCTTTTAAATGTTTTATTTTTCGGAACTGTCCAGATCTGTTGTCCGGAGTTAGAAATATAATAAAATGCATCTGATAAAACCATTCCTTGACATAATAATTTTTTTACTGGTTCATTTGAATTGACTAGATTCATATCTTTAAATATTTTATGATAAAATCTTAAATACAAGAGATGCATAGTTGCATGTTCTATTCCGCCAATATATAAATCTACTGGCATCCAGTACTTTACTGAATTAGCATCTAACATGCTATTTTTATACCGAGGACAAGTATATCGATATAAATACCAAGAGGACTGTATGAATGTATCAAATGTATCCGATTCTCTTTTAAAAACATTTTGATTATCGTAAATATTAATCCAGTCTGAATATTGTTGTAACGAATCAAGTTGAGAATGAATTTCTTTTTTTGGAAGGAGCACGGGTAATTCATCTTCAGGTACTGTAATTATTTTTCCGTCTTTGTTTGTCATCGTAGGAATAGGTGCTCCCCAAAATCTTTGTCTTGAAATACACCAATCTTTTAATCTATAATGCACAACTTTTTTTCCTATATGTTTTGAAATTAAAAATTTAGAAATTTTTTTCATTCCATCATAGAAATTTAATGCATTAAATTGATTTGAATTACATAGTATACTTGTATTTTTTATTTTTTTATATTGTTTAAAATTAATTAAATTTCCTGTGGGATCTTTAAGTACATGTAGTATTGGCAAATGATATTTTTCTGCAAAATCAAAATGATCTTTAAAATATGCTGGAATAGCCATTATAGCTTTATATAAAGAATCTGACATAAAAAAGAAATTTCCGATCCATATAGGAAGTTTTTTATAAGATATTGGATGTATTGCAAATAAAGATGTGAAAACACCTTTTTTATCACTTTGTTTAATATTTGTTTCTGAATGTTTTTCATGTCGATATGTATTAATAAAATCATACACATCACTACTAAAAGTACTTATTTTTTTTAATAATATATGATCGGGAGAAATAATTATAAAAGTACCTCCCATAAGAATTGCTGCATTGTCTATATAAATTTTAACTTTTTCATTATAATGATAAACTGATAATTCTACTTCTATTCCTTCTGATTTTCCAATCCAATTTTTTTGCATAGTTTTGATTTTTTTTGGCCAATATATTAGCGTATCAATGTCCTTTAGTAATTTTTCTGCATAATCAGTAATTTTTATAAACCATTGAGAAATTGTCTTTGTTTTAATTGTAGAATTACAACGCCAACATTTATTATTAATTACTTGCTCATTAGCAAGCACAGTTTTATCTTTTGGACACCAATTAACTGATGACTGTTTTTTATAAGCCATATTATTTTTGTACAATTGGATAAAAAACCATTGATCCCAACGATAATAATTAGGATGACATGTAATAATTTCTCGATTCCAATCATAACTGATTCCTAAAAATTGTAATTGTTTCTTCATAGATTGAATGCATCGTAGAGTCCATTCTTTCGGCGAAGTATGATTTTTTATAGCTGCGTTTTCTGCAGGCAAACCAAACGCATCCCATCCAATTGGATGCAATACATTTTTACCTAACATACGTTGGTATCTCGCAACAACATCGCCTAAAACATAATTTCGTACATGACCCATATGCAAGTTTCCGGAGGGATATGGCAACATAGAAAGGCAATAATATTTTTCTTTTTGAGAATTTTCAGTGACTTGAAAAGTATTTTTTTCTTTCCAATATTTTTGTACAAAATTTTCTATATTTGTATGATTGTAATCTTTTTGCATAACAAGTAAGATCCTATGACTTTTTGAGAAAACTATTTTTATATCTATAAATATTTATTTTAAAAAATTTTATCATTATAAGAATGAAAATAAGATAATTTTCTAAATTATTAGATTTTTTGATTGTTCAATAATTATGTAATATTTTTTTAACTAAAATTAAAATATTTAAATATACAAATTATATTTTATTGCTATATAATTAAATTGATAACATTTAAAAATGAAACTAATTTTAAAAAAATTATATTATTTATCATAAATAAATTTTAATAATTATTTAATTTTTTTAAAAAATTATTGATTTATATTAATAATTTATAAAAAAATCGGCTTATAAAAAATTAATTAAATTTATATAAATTTACTTATTTTAGTAAAATAATTAAATATGCATATATTTAGAATATATACTCCACAAATATTAAATTTAAATAAAATTATTATTTTATCCGACCAATCTACGCATTATTTAAAAAATGTTTTAAGAATTACTATAAAAAACTTAATTATATTATTTAATAATGAAAATCAAGAATTTTTAGGAAAAATTATAAAATTTTATAATAATATGACGTATATTTTTTTAATAAAAAAATTATGTAATAACACCGAGTCTCCACTTAAAATACATCTAGGGCAAGTAATATGTAATAGAAAAAGCATGGAGTATATTATTCAAAAATCTGTAGAGCTAGGAGTATTTCAAATCACTCCATTGCTTTCAGAATATTGTTATAAAAAAATAAAATTTAGTCAACTTAAAATTAAAATTGAACGTTGGAAAAAAATGATTATTTTTGCTTCACAGCAATGTGGACGCAAGTATTTATTGCAAATTAACCAACCCTTATCTATCATAGAATGGTGTGAAAAAAAAAATGATATTTTAAAAATTTATACAGATCCTAAAGCAAAAAATAGAATTAATGATATTTATGGTCATCATAGTAAAATAAGATTATTAATTGGTCCAGAAGGAGGGTTATCGAAAAAAGAACAGGAATATATTATAAAAAATAATTTTTATACTATTAAAATAGGACCAAGAATCCTGAGAGTAGAAACTAGCGCTTTATGTGCAATTACATTATTGCAAACATTTTTCGGTGATTTTTAATACCTGTAGGAGCAAATTTTGATTAAGCTAGGAATTATTATGGATCCAATTTCGTCTATTCAAATAAAAAAAGACACAAGCTTTGCAATTATGTTAGAAGCGCAAAAAAGAAACTATGTTTTATACTATATGGAATCTAATGATATTTTTTATAGTAAAGGTGAAATTTATGGAAATACTAAAATTATTTCTGTCAAACAGGATCCAAAAAATTGGTATAAATTTAATCAAAAAAATACTATTAATTTAAAATTATTAGACGTTATTTTAATGAGAAAAAATCCACCATTTGATTTACAATTTGTTTATATAACGTATATATTAGAATTTTTATATAAAAATGATGTTTTAATCATTAATAATCCCAAAAGTTTAAGAGATTATAATGAAAAAATATCTACTTTATCTTTTAAATATGCTCCTAAAACATTAATTACTTGTAAAAAGCAATCTATCTATCTATTTCAAGAAGAAGTCGGAGATATAATTTTAAAACCACTAAATAATATGGGAGGAGCTTCTGTATTTTATTTAAAAAAAAATGATGTTAATACCTCAGTGATTATTGATAACTTAACAAATTATCAAAATAATTTTTGCATGATACAAGAATATATTGCGGATATTATTCATGGAGATAGAAGAATAATTATTATTAACGGTATTCCTATACCTCGCTGTTTAGTTCGTATTCCAATAGATGGTGAAATTAGAGGAAATTTAGCAGCTGGTGCAATTTATGAAATACAAAATCTTAGAAAAATAGATTATGATATAATATCAAGTATTTCTCCTTTTTTAAAGGAATCAGGCTTGATTTTTGTTGGAATAGATATAATTGGAAATTATTTAACAGAAATTAATATTACCAGTCCTACTGGAGTAAGAGAAATTGAATCTGCTTATCCTATTTCAATTTCTAGCATATTATTGGATAATATTGAAAATATTTTAAATAAAAAACATTTTAAAGAAATATCTATTTTTAATAAAATATAAACTTAAATTACAATACTTTTGATTTATATAAAAAAAAAATATTAATAATCATTCTTAAAATAATGATAAAAATATATAAATTAAAATATTTAACGGTTTTTTTAAAAACTATATCAACCAACTATTATGATTTTAAACATGACTCGAGCTAACTTTTTAATAGGATTTGATTTTGGAATCAATAATATTGGAGTAGCAATTGGTCAAACCATCACTCAAACTTCTCAACCACTAAGTTCTATAAAATCTATTAAAGGCATTCCAAACTGGAAAATTATTGAAAATTTAATAAAAGCATGGAATCCACAAACTATTATTGTTGGGTTGCCTTTAAATATGGATGGTAGTATGCAAAATATTGCAGTTCGTGCAAAATATTTTGCACAAGAACTACGAAAAAAATTTTTTATACCGGTAAATATGCAAGATGAACGACTTACTACTATAGAAGCAAAATCAATACTATTTGATCTTAAAGGGTATCGTGGATTAAAAAAATCATTAATTAATGCACAATCTGCCGCAATTATTTTAAATAGTTGGATACATAAAAATAAATAAAAATTTCTACTATAAATTAATATATAAATTTTTCTGAAAAAATAAGATTTTTAAAATATTTTCTTAAATGCCCGAACATAATTAATGAAAACAATAAATGCTGATTATTTTATTAAATTTTTAATGAGTGCATATAATTTTGAAGATCTCCCTCTAGATATCGGATGTGAAATCGCTTTTTTTGGACGATCTAATTCTGGAAAATCGAAAGCATTAAATGTTTTATTTAAAAAAAATAAATTATCTAGAAGCAGTAAAAATCCCGGAAAAACAATGTATATAAATGTTTTCCAAATATCTAAAAAACTAAGAATTATAGATCTGCCAGGTTTTGGATATGCTAAAGTTCCAAAAAAAAATAAACTCATAATAACCCAGTTAATTGAAGCTTACCTTAAAAAAAGGAGATCATTAAAAATTTTAATTTTTCTGGAAGATATTAGGCGTTCTATATCAAATTTTGATAAAAAAACAATAGACCTGATGTTAGAAAAAAATATTCATATTCTAATATTGCTAAGCAAATCCGATAAAGTACCGATAAGTTATCGTCAACTAAAATTATTACGATTTAAAAAATTTTTAAATTTACATGATAAAAATAAAATTTTATCGAAAATTTCTGTTTATAATTTTTCCGCTTTAAGCAGAGAGGGCATCGATTCTGTTAAAAAAAAAATTAATTCATGGACTCAAAAAAAAATATTTACTGATTTTAAAAATTAAATTTAATTTTAATACTTTAAAAGCACCATTTTTTCGCGTTTAATCATATGTTTTGGATTAGGAAAATTTTTTTTTAAGTAATCTAAAGAATTTGAAGTTGGTGTTAATAATATTAAAGCGATAGATTTGTTTTTATTTTGATTAAACCAAGTGTTAAAATTATTTTTTTCTATAAATCGATCATGCAAAGAATTTGAGTAACTTAATCCATATTCTAATTCGCCTTTTTTATCAAAAATTATGATATCGCTACGATTAATTTGCCAAGCAATTGAGGTAGCCAATCCTATATTATTTGTAACAATAAAATCAGATTTTTTTAAATATTGACTTATTTCATCTAAAAAAATTTGAGGTTGTTTAGAATAAACAATACGATCTGGAACATAAAATCCAAATAATATAGCAATTCCAACTACACTCATCGCAGTCCATCTCCAGTGCTTTATTCTAAAGTACCCAATCCAAATATTTATTAATATCCATATTAAAATACTAATTACGAAAAGTATAAATTTATTATACTCTCTGTAAGAGTAAAGATTAAAATGATACAAATTAGGAACAAAATATAACGTGCTAATAATAAGTAGTATAAAAAATCCAAAAACTATATTTAGTAGGGCATTTTTTTTTAATAAAATTTCATTTTTTTTTAACGAATTAGAAAAAATATTTTTAGCAATTAAAATTGATATAGGAAAAAAGCAAGGTAAAATATATGTTGGAAGTTTTCCTTTAGAAATACTAAAAAATAAAAATTGTACTACGATCCAAATTAAAAAATAAAAACTAATTTTATCAATTTTTCTTAAAATCCAAGATTTATATAGTGCCTTAAAAATAAATCCGAACCAAGGCAATATTCCAATAAATATAACGGGAACATAGTACCAAAAAGAAGCTTTATGTTGGGCGTTATCTCCTAAAAATCTTTGAATATGTTCAATAAAAATAAAATACCTAAAATAATCTTTTTCTGTAGAAACAACGCCATACATCCATGGAAATACAATTAATATTGCCATAATTAATGATATTAAACTATGCAATAGCACTGTTTTAATATATTTCGGGTTAAACATTAACCATGTGAAAATACTTAAAAAAGGAATGACAAATGCGATAAATCCTTTTGTCATAAATCCTATCCCGCATGTAATTCCAGATATTAAATAATAAAAAATCTGATATTTTTTAATTTTATATGACTGGATTGCCATCCAAAAAAATACCATAGACGCATTAATCCAAAAAGATACAATAGCATCTAGTACGGAGTATGTTCCTATAATATAAACTAAGAGATTAGAAGAAAAAATTATTACTGTACTGTAAGATAGATCTCGGTTTTTCCATAAATTTTGAACAAAATAAAACAAAAAAATAGCAGATAAAAATGTAAAAAAAGTTGATCCGAAACGGACTGAAAAATTATTTTTTCCGAAAATTAATTGGCTAATATTATTAATCCAGTAACCAAAAACTGGTTTTTCAAAATAACGTACATCTAATAAATATGGAATGCTCCAATTTTGATTTTTTAACATTTCTCGACTAATTTCAGCATATCTTGTTTCGTCAGGCTGCCATAAATCACGATGATTCAAAGGTATCAAATAATACAGTAAAGTTAAAAAAATTATTATTTTTTTTGAGTTAATTTGCATTATATGAATTCCGACTATTTTTGGGATATCACCCAACCTTCTCTGCCAGATATTTTTTTACGTATAAATTTACATACTGGAAAATTTTTATTGTTTTTTTTTATTAATTGACTTAATGTACAAAATTTAATTCCTTCGTTTTTAGCAAGACTTAATAATTCTTTAAATTTTTTTAAATATTTTATACCCTCTATTTCTGCATGTATAGTATATACTGAGTAATAAGTAGATTGTTGTTTTATTTGATTAATAATAAAAGCGTTATATTCTTTCAATGAAATTTTGTTGTTAATTATTTCATCAAAAGTTGGCAATGTGACAGGAATTTGCAAAGATCCGTGACTGTTATCAGAAAATAAGGGAAAAAATGGATTTACTCCCCTTACATCGCTACTATAAGAAAAATTAAAATCTTTTTGCACCTTTAACGCTAGCTCGCTTGTTTTCCATCCAGGAGCAGCGGAGCATAAAATTGGCTTATTTAATAAAGATTCTAAAAAACTTTTTCCTAAGCTAAGATGATAAGAAATTTTTTTTTCTTTCCAGATATGGATTGAATTTTGCCAAGAAAAATGATCCCATGCATGCAATCCAACTTCATGATGACATGAAGTAAGTTTAATATAATATTTACAATTATCTCCTATTTTTTTTCCTTTTCCAATTAAACCACAACGTAAAATGTTCCATCCATATGTTGTAATAGGATTGATACGTAGCATTTTAATTAAAAATTTAGGTTTAAATAGTCGCCAAAAATGACGACCCATATTATCAGGTCCAACAGTAAAAAAAAAGGTAGCTTGTATTTGATAATTATCTAATATTTCTAATAAATTCGGAATACCATATTGGGTCCCTTTTAATGTATCGACATCAATACGTATGCCAACTTTTTTTTCTTTTTTCAAAAATAAAACCCCTTTATAATTGTAAAAAAAATTTAAGCATATAGCTGATGGTGGTGTGAATTGGAATTATGGGATTCCAATTTAAAATTGTTTTAGCGATGTCAATATTTGGTTTACGATGTTGTATATCCTGATAACCAGAACCATAATAAAGATGACCATCTAGATTTTTAAATCCACAGAACTTTGGAAAATTTTTTTTTGACGTATATTTTTGAAACATAGATACGATAATTTTTGCTAATTCTAAAATAGAATATTCGTTTTTTGGATTTCCAATATTAATAATTTTTTGATTACAGTTATTTTTTTTATTTTCTATTATATTAAATAATGCTTCAATACCATCAGAAATATCTGTAAAACAACGCTTTTGTTTTCCATTATTTATGAGGATAATCGGTAATCCGTGTGCTATGTTAAATATCATCTGAGTAATTACTCTTGCACGATTTTTTTGAGCAATTATAAAACTATCTAATCTAGATCCTACCCAATTGAATGGCCTAAAAATCGTAAAAGATAAATTATTTTCTTTTCCATAAGCCCAAATAATACGATCTAGTAATTGTTTAGACGAAGCGTATATCCATCTTTGTTTGTTTATTGATCCCGTGATTAAATTAGATTTGATTTCATGAAAGTATTTATCTGTACACATTCCATAAACTTCGGAAGTAGATGGAAAAATTAATCTTTTTTTATATTTTACACAGTAACGTATAATTTTTAAATTTTCTTCAAAATCTAATTCAAAAGTTTTTATAGGTTCTTGTACGTATTCTATAGGTCTTGCAATGGCTATTAACGGCAACACTATATCGCAATTTTTAATTGTACGTTTTATCCAATTAGTACAGCATTTTATATTGCCTTGTAAAAATTTTATTTGTGAATTATATATAAATTTTTTAATTAAATCTTGTTTCAAATCTAAACCGTATATTTGATAATTACTATTTTTTAATAGACGCTTTGTAATATGATATCCAATGAATCCATTGATACCTAAAATTAAAATTTTTTTTGAGTTTGATCTGTATATTTTATGTGTATCGATAATAAATTTTTTATTTTTAATTATTGATAATTTATGTATGTTAACTTTATTATTAAATTCATAATTTGTATATTGTGCAGAAATGATCTTTAACGCTTTAATTTTGCATGATATAATAAATGGATTCATGTGTATTATACATCCGGGAAAAATATCATGAATATTATTTATTATTTTTGCTTTCCAAAAAATAATTTTTTTATTATCAAGATAACTAAACGCTCCCGGCCATGGTTTGCTTAATCCCCTGATAAAATTATATATTTTTTCTGCCGGTTGATTCCAGTCAATCAATCCATCTTCACGAGATCTTTTTCCAAAATAACTAGAAGAAGAATAATTGCTTGACATTGCATAAATATTTTTATTTAAAATTTCGGGAAGTACGTTATTTAACATATTAAATGCGGCATTACACATCTTTTTATGTAAAGATATTGCATCATCTGATTTGTGAATTTTAACTTTTACCTGGGCAATAATTGGTCCGTGATCAATCTTTTCAGTCATACGATGCAGTGTTACTCCTGTTTGATCTTCTCCATTTATTATTGACCAATTTAATGGGCAGCATCCACGGTATTTAGGTAAAAGAGAGCCGTGTAAATTAAATGCTCCAAATTTTGGTATACTCAAAATGTCTTTACACAATATATTACGATAATAAAAAGAAAATAAAATGTCTGGATTAATTTTTTTTAAATATATAATCCAAATGATATTATTAATATTTATTGGCATAAATACTGGAATGTTATTTTTTAGAGCAATTTTTTTTACAGATCTAAAAAATATATTTTCTTTTTTTTGATCCGCATGAGTAATGACACTTAAGATATCATATCCTGATTTTATTAAAGATAATAATCCGATGCATCCAATATCATGATAAGCAAATACGATTGCTTTCATTATTTTTCCTATTTTTTGATATTTTATTTTTTTTTAATAATGCGATTTATGACATACATAGGGCGTAAGTAAATTTTTTTATATATTTTATAAAAAGTATTTTTATATATTTTAAAAAAAAATTTTTTCATTCCAATTAAGCATAAAAAAATTAATATAATTGAATTTATATATTTTTTTATTTGCAATGAAAAATAGTATATAAAAATTACTACAAATAAAATAAATAGTATAAGTTTAAATCGAATTTTTTTAAAAATTTTTATTTTCTTTGTTATGCTTACAAGCAAACAAGCAAATAAATTATATATTAATTGAATTAATTTTATATAAGTATATCTAGAATTTCCAAACTTTCTTTTAAAATGCATCACTGGTATTTCAATGATGCTACGAGTAAACATATTTGCTACAATTGGAATAAAAATATTACGAGAATTATAATTTATAATTTTATCTATAATATGCCTTCTATATGCACGTAACATGCATCCATAGTCAGTCATATTGTTTCCAAGAATTTTTTTAATCAAATAATTAACGACACGCGAACTAACTTTACGAAATAAATTATCTTGACGATTTATACGAAATGTACCTATTACGTCGTAACCTTTCTGAGCTGCATGTAGTAAGTTAGGAATTTCTTCTGGAGGGTTTTGTAAATCTGCGTCTAAAGTGATTACTAAATCTCCATGTGCATATAAAAATCCTGCCATAATCGCTGCATGCTGTCCGTAATTTCTATTTAAAAAAATTACTATAATTGATTTGTTAAGTTTAGAAGCTTCTAATTCTAAAATTTTAGAAGAATCATCATTACTTCCATCATCTACAAATATAATTTCATATTTTATATGTAATGTAGAACAAGTATGTGTGATGCGTTTAATTAATAAAATAATATTATCTTGCTCATTATATACTGGAATTATAATTGATATTTTTTTTATTTTTTTTGATTGCATCATATATATATAGATACGTTATTATTTTTTTTAAAATACATTTTTTATTTTTATATTTGATAGTTTTACATTCACAAATATTCTAACAAACATACATGTTAAATGTATAAAAATTTTATTTAAAATATTTAAATTAATTTTTAAATTTTTAATACTTTTTATTTAAATAATAACTTAAAATACACATGCAATATATGTTAAACATTTCATATTATAAATATGAATATGTTGTGATAAATTAATTTTCATTATACTATGTACTAATTATAATTCAATAAAATGTACTTTTTAAAAATTAAACTATTTAATTTTTAAAATAAGCTGATATTTTTATAAATTCATATAAATACATATAAAGGATTATATTTATACATTAAATATAACTTTTATATTTAATTTTATTTTGAGGAATAAAAATGAATCAAAAAAGTAATGTTAATACACATTTATCATTTGAAGCAAAACAATTTACATTAAAAAAAAAATATATACAATCCGATCTACTTCAATACATATCTAATTTATTAAAATTAAAAAATGCAGTTATAGTAGCGCATTATTATACGGATCCTGCAATTCAAGCTCTTGCAGATTCTACTGGAGGAAAAGTAGCCGATTCACTAGAAATGGCTAAATTTGGTCAAAACCATAAAGCACAAACTTTATTAGTAGCCGGAGTACGTTTTATGGGTGAAACTGCTAAAATTTTAAATCCAGAAAAAATAATTTTAATGCCTACATTAAAAGCAGAATGCTCTTTGGATTTGAGTTGTCCTGAAAAAGAATTTAATAATTTTTGTGATCAACATCCAGAACGTACAGTGGTAGTATATGCCAATACTTCAGCTGCTATTAAAGCGCGTGCACATTGGGTAGTTACATCAAGTATTGCAATTCAGCTTATTGATTACTTAGATAGTTTAGGAAAAAAAATTATTTGGGCTCCAGATAAACATCTGGGTCGTTATATTCAAAAAAAAACTGGAGCAGATATTTTAAGCTGGCATGGTACATGTATAGTGCACGATGAATTTAAATCCAGATCACTATATAGTATGAAAAAAATATATCCTAATGCTGCAATTTTAGCGCATCCAGAATCTCCAGAATCTGTTTTAGCACTTGCAGATTTTATAGGATCTACCAGTCAATTAATTAAATGCGCTCAATCTATATCTCAACAACAAATTATAATCGCTACTGATCGTGGAATTCTTTTTAAAATGCAACAAGCCTGTCCCGATAAAATTTTATTAGAAGCTCCTACTTCTGAAGAAGGAGGAATGACATGTTTAAATTGTGGAACATGCCCGTGGATGCGTATGAATACTATAAAAAAAATTATTCATAGTTTAACTAAAAATAAAAAAAATCATGAAATTCATATACCGAAAAGATTACAAAAAAAAGCATTAAAACCATTAATACGTATGTTAAAATTTTCAAAAAATTTCTCTAATTAATTTAAGAAAATTTTTAAGTATTATCTATATCAATATATATAAGTATGATTTAATGATTCATATTGAAAATATAATAAAAAATTTATATATTTCGAATCAATATTAAAATCTATTTAAGATTGTTCATATTAATATTTATAATACAAATTATTACAAACTTATATTAATTGAATTTTATCAGGAAAATATGAAATATATAGAATTAAGATCTATGTTTAGTTTGGGAGTAATATTCGCATGTCGTATGTTCGGAATCTTTATGATTTTACCTGTTTTAAGTAATTATGGAATGATATTTCAGGGAGCAACAACATCTTTAATCGGTTTAGCAATTGGTGCTTATGGAATAACACAATCAATTTTTCAAATTCCATTTGGATTATTATCAGATAAGTATGGAAGACATGTATTAATATTAATTGGACTAATATTAGTCGTTTTAGGAAGTATTATTAGTGGAATATCAAATAATATTTGGGGAGTAATACTGGGACGCGCCATGCAGGGATCTGGAGCAATTTCATCTGTTGTTATGGCTTTATTAAACGACTTGATTTGTGAAAAAAATAGAATAAAAGCCATGGCATTTATTGGTTTAATTTTCGGGATGACATTTGCAGTATCTATTATCATTGCTCCTATTTTAGCAACATATTATGGAATTCACAGTATATTTTGGATTACAGCGTTACTTGCAGGAATTAGTATCTTTTTAATTTTATTTATAGTCCCACAACATAAAAAAACATATATAAAAAATGATTCTAAAATATTTATCAATGCAATTAGAAGTATTTTAAATAATACGTCAATTATTTATTTAAATTTTTGTATTTTTTTGCTTCATACAGTTTTGATTTCTAATTTTATAGTATTTCCATTTTTAATTACAAAAATGGGATATGACGAAATAGATCATTGGAAGATATATTTTATATCTTTATTGTTTACAGTATTCTTATTGATATTAATTTTTTCATGCTACGTAAAAAATATACAAAATAAAATTAAAAAAACATTATATTTTTTCATATTTATATTACTTTTATCTCAAATAACATTACTATTATGCGATAATAGTATCTATTTTGCTTATTGCGGAATACCAATGTTTTTTTTGAGTTTTAGTGCACTAGAAATAATATTACCCACTTATATAGGAAAAAAAGCTCCTCCTCAATATAAAGGTACAGCGATGGGAATATATACTACAAGTCAATTTTTTGGTGTAGCTTTTGGCGGAATAATAGGGGGGTTGCTATTTTCTAATAAAAATGCTTTTCTAGTTTTTTTGTTTTTAAGCATTATAATATTAATTTGGATTATTTTTAGCTTAAAATTAGAAAAAAAAATTTAACATTTTAAGATTTTAATAATATAATTAATTAAACATTAAATACTTTTATTATACAGTCCATTCGTATTTTTTAAAAAATATATTTTTTATAAAATAAATTTGGTAAATATAAAATTTAACATTCATGTATATTTTCGAAGTATATTACATATAAAAACGTGATTTTATTTTCATTTTTTAATAACATACGCCAATTTATTAAGGTAAAATAAATGGAAAAAGTAATAAAAAAAAAGATCGAAACAGAACTATCGCCTATTTTCTTTTGTATCAAAAACGAAAGTCATAAACATAAGGCATCAAAAAATCTAAATACACATTTTAATATTACAGTAGTAAGTAAAAAATTTGATAATACATCTCAAATACAAAGGCATCGGATAATTTATCAGATTTTGTCAAAAGAGCTTCTCAGAAACATATACTCTATATCTATAAATACTTATTCTAAAATAGAATGGAAAAATTATAATAAAAATATTCCTGACACACCTATCTGCTGCAATAATACAAACTAAATTATTTTAAGAATATAAAGATTTTTATAAAAAAATCAAATTTTGATTTATTTCGAGCATATAATTATCTTACATAATAGTCAGAATATTTCTAAACAAGCTAAAAAATAAATATAGAAATTTTTTAAAAATTTAAAAAATAAAATATTCAAGGGAATAACATGAAAATTTCTATGAAAAAAATTTCAGATATTAAACGTAAAATAGAAATAATTATTTCGTCTAATCTTGTTGAAAAAGAAATTTCAAATGCTCTTAATAAAATGCAAAAAACAGTTTGTATAGATGGATTTCGAAGAGGTAAAATACCAAAAAGTTTTTTAAAAAATAGATACGAGCCAAATATACGAAAAAATGTATTAAATAGCTTAATAAATAAAAATTTTTCAAAATTTATTAATAATCATAATATTTATCCAGTAGGAAAATTAGATTTTATTATTACAAATAATGCAACAACAAGTGATTACCACTGCTATGTACATTTTGAAATTTATCCTAAAATTAATGAAATAAATTTTTCTAATATAAAAATTAAAAAACCGATCATTGAAATCACGTCAGAAGATTTAGATTTTACAATGAATAAATTACGTTCAGAATATGTAAGATGGGAAAAAAGTATATTAAATATTAAAAAATACGATAAAGTAACTATTAACATTAAACCGATTCAAAAAAATATAATTTTTAATGGAAATATTCCAATAATAACTTTTATTATAGGAAAACAAGTAATTTCTTCTGAACTAGAAAAGCAAATTATAAGAAAAAAATTAGGAGGATCTTTTGTTTTTTCCTTAAGTCATAAAATCATAAATATAGAAAAAAAACATCAAAATAATATTATTATTGATTTTTTAATTAGCATTATTAATGTTGAAAAAAACACATTTCCAAAATTAACTTCTCAATTTTTTAAAGAAATTAATATAAATCATGTTAAATCATCAGATGAAATAAAAAATAAATTACGTCAAAATATAAAAAATCAACTGGAATATTTTTCTAACACCTATATTAAAAAACAAATATTCAATGCGATTATAAAAAGTAACCATATCTCTATTCCTCAACAATTAATTAACGAAGAAATAAAATTATTTTTAGAATCTACGAATAAATACAAATTAAATAAATTTTCTGGATTAGACTTTTTACCGTTTTTACATAAAAAATTAATTGAAAATTTAAAGCATCAAGTGAAATCTAAAATTGTTTTTAAAAAAATTTCATTTTTAAATAAAACAAAAATAGATCATCATGAATTAAGTGCTGTTATGCATAACATTTTAAAAATAAACAAAATACCTGAAAAAAAATGGGAAGCATATAAAAAAAATAAAAACTTTATTCAAAAATCTCTAGATATTGCATTACAAAATAAAACTCTAAAGGATATAATACAGAAAATAAATTATACAGAAGAGAAGTTGACATTTAAAAACTTTATACAAAATTTAGAACAAAATTGACATACGAAAAATAAATACATTAATATATGAAATAAAGTATTATAATACTTACGACATGTATCAGTTAATTTTTTAAACATTCTCATATTTCATATTATTAAATACACATCTTTTTTTATATAATATTTTTAAAATAAAATGAACCTGATTCCAATAGTAATAGAAAAAAGCACACGAGGAGAGCGTTCTTACGATATTTATTCACGATTATTAAAAGAACGCATAATCTTTTTAACTGGAAAAATTGAAGATCATATGGCCAATCTAATTGTTTCACAGATGATATTTTTAGAATCTGATAATCCAGAAAAAGATATTTTTTTATATATTAATTCTCCAGGAGGATTAGTAACATCCGGAATGTCTATATATGATACTATGCAATTTATTAAATGTAATGTAAGCACATTATGTATAGGACAGGCATCATCTATGGCGGCATTAATATTGACTTCTGGAACAAAAGGAAAGCGTTTTTCTTTACCAAACTCTAGAATTATGATTCATCAACCATTAGGTGGCATACAAGGTCAAGCAACAGATATCGAAATACATGCTAAAGAAATTTTAAAAATAAAAAAACGTATTATTAAATTACTTTCTCGACACACAGAAAAGTCTGCAGAAATAATTAAAGAAGATATTGAAAGAGATCGATTTTTTTCTGCTTCAGAAGCGGTAAATTACGGTTTAATAGACGCTATACTGACATGTCGATAGCATTCCACCTCCTAATAAAATTAAAAAATTCATTAAAAATCATATGTATACTTCTATATTAAATTAATAAATAATCGAGAGGATTTAGCAGCATGAAAGATAACCGTAAAAATGCTTCAAATACATTGCTCTGCTGCTCCTTTTGTGGAAAAAATCAAAATGCAGTACGTAAATTAATCGCTGGAATGTCAGTATATATTTGCGACGAATGTATCATGCTCTGTCATAATATTGTACAAAAAGAAACCCAACAATCAAAATTTAATTACGATTTTATTTCTTTACCAAAACCATGTGAAATATTCAATTATTTAAATAATTATGTTATTGGACAAGAAAAAGCCAAAAAAGTACTATCAGTGTCTGTTTATAATCATTATAAAAAATTAAAAAATTTAAAATCACAAAATAGTGTTGAATTAGGAAAAAGTAATGTATTATTAATTGGACCTACTGGAAGTGGAAAAACATTATTAGCAGAAACTTTAGCACGATTTCTTCAAGTTCCATTTATTATTTCTGATGCGACTACTCTAACAGAAGCCGGATATGTTGGAGAAGACGTAGAAAATATAATACAAAGATTATTGCAAAAGTGCGATTTTGATATAAAAAAAGCTCAACACGGAATTATATATATCGATGAAATTGATAAAATTTCGAGAAAATCAGATAATCCATCTATTACAAGAGACGTTTCCGGAGAAGGAGTACAACAAGCATTACTGAAATTAATAGAAGGCACGATAGCTTCAGTTCCAAAAAAAGGCGGAAGAAAACACCCTCAACAGGAATTTTTTCACGTAGACACCTCTAACATACTGTTTATCTGTGGAGGAGCATTTTCTGGATTAAATAATATAATCAGTCAAAGACTTATAAAAAAAAATAATATCGGCTTTATGGCATCAATGAAAAAAAAGTCGGAAAAAAATAAGTACAATAAATTATTAAATCAAGTACAACCCGAAGATTTAATTAAATTTGGATTGATACCAGAATTTATCGGACGATTGCCGATAATGTCAGTACTAGAAGAATTAAATATATCAGAATTGACTAAAGTTTTAATTTCTCCAAAAAATGCTCTAGTCAAACAATATCAATTTTTATTTAATTTAGAAGGAGTAGAATTGGAGTTTAAAAATAATGCACTAACTTCTATTGCTAAAAAATCTTTAAAAAAGAATACTGGTGCAAGAGGATTAAGATCAATTATAGAATGTATTTTATTAGATACAATGTATTCTTTACCTTCTCAAAATAATGTACAAAAAGTAATTATTAATGACGGAGTGATTTTAAAAAGAGAAAAACCTATACTGATTTTTAATCAAAATGTACAATCTAAACATAAAAACTGATTTTAAGCTATAAAAATTTTTTTATTTTAAAAAATAAATATATCATTAATTTAATATTAAATAGTTGAGTACAAAATATATCTGAGAGTACACTAAGAGAGAGCTACTATGAATGCTGAGAATTCCAAAAAAATAGATATTCCAGTACTTCCATTAAGAGATGTAGTCGTATATCCACATATGGTAGTGCCTCTTTTTGTTGGAAGAGAAAAATCAATTCGTTGTCTCGAAATATCTATGGAAAAAGATAAAAAAATTATGCTAATTGCACAAAAAGAAGCATCAAAAGATGAACCAAGCATTGATGATCTTTTTTTAGTTGGTACGATCTCTTCTGTATTACAAATGCTTAAATTACCAGATGGAACAGTAAAAGTTTTAGTTGAAGGATTATCTCGCGCTAGTATTGTTTCTTTAAAAGATAATGGAGATCATTTCTCTGCGGAAGCTAATTATTTTACAATATCTGTATCAGATGATCGCGAACAAGAAGTATTAGTTAGAGCTGCAATTAATCAATTTGAAAGTTATATTAAATTAAATAAAAAAATTCCACCCGAAGTTTTAACATCTTTAAATAACATAAATGATCCTGCAAGACTTGCAGATACTATTGCAGCACATATGCCATTAAAATTATCAGGAAAACAATCCGTATTGGAAATGAATAGTATTACAGAAAGATTAGAATATCTTATGGCAATGATGGAATCAGAAATAGACTTATTACAAATCGAAAAAAGAATTCGTAATCGAGTAAAAAAGCAAATGGAGAAAAGTCAACGAGAATATTATCTTAATGAGCAAATGAAAGCTATACAAAAAGAACTAGGAGAAATAGAAGACACTCCAGACGAACATGAATCTTTAAAATTAAAAATTAAATTAGCTAAAATGCCTAAAGAAGCTTTACAAAAAGCAGAATCTGAACTAAAAAAATTAAAAATGATGTCTCCAATGTCAGCAGAAGCCACAGTAGTACGTGGATATATCGACTGGATGCTTGCGATACCATGGAATAAACGTAGTAAAGTAAAAAAAAATCTAATAATTGCTCAAAAAACTCTTGATGAAGATCATTATGGTTTAAAAAGAGTAAAAGATCGAATATTAGAATATTTAGCAGTGCAAAGCAGAATAACAAAAATAAGAGGTCCTATTTTATGTTTAATGGGCCCTCCAGGTGTTGGTAAAACTTCTTTAGGAAAATCAATTGCAAGAGCAACTGGAAGAAAATACATTCGTATGGCTCTAGGAGGCGTTCGTGATGAAGCGGAAATTCGCGGACATCGTCGAACTTATATTGGATCGATGCCAGGTAAAATTATTCAAAAAATGTCTAAAATTGGAGTAAGAAATCCATTATTTTTATTAGATGAAATTGATAAAATATCTACAGATATGCGAGGAGATCCGGCATCAGCATTATTAGAAGTTTTAGATCCTGAACAAAATGTTGCGTTTAATGATCATTATTTAGAAGTAGATTATGATTTGTCTGATGTTATGTTTGTTGCTACTTCGAATTCCATGCGTATTCCTGCGCCATTACTTGATCGTATGGAAGTAATTCGATTATCCAGCTATACTGAAGATGAAAAATTGAACATCGCAAGAAAACATTTATTACCCAAACAAATTAAGCGTAATGCTTTAAAAAAAAATGAATTAAATATCGAAGACGATGCATTAATGGGAATTATTAGATATTATACTCGAGAAGCAGGAGTGAGAAATTTAGAAAGAGAAATTTCTAAATTATGTCGAAAATCTGTTAAATTAATTTTAATGAAGAACATTAATCAAATTAATATTAATGCAAAAAACTTAAAAGATTTTCTTGGAGTGCAACAATTTGATTATGGAAAAGCTGATGTAAAAAATAGAATCGGTCAGGTTATAGGATTGGCTTGGACAGAATCTGGAGGAGACTTATTAACTATAGAAACTGCTTGCGTTTCTGGCAAAGGAAAACTTACTTACACCGGATCTTTAGGAGAAGTAATGCAAGAATCAATTCAAGCAGCATTAACAGTGGTACGTGCTAGAGCGCAAAAACTTGGTATAAAACAAGATTTTTATGAAAAACACGATATTCACGTTCACGTCCCAGAAGGGGCTACACCTAAAGATGGACCAAGCGCAGGAATAGCAATGTGCACTGCATTAGTATCTTGTCTAACAAGTAATCCTGTTAGTGCGTATATAGCAATGACTGGAGAAATTACTTTAAGAGGTCAAGTGCTACCCATTGGGGGATTAAAAGAAAAATTGCTTGCAGCTCGTAGAGGTGGTATTAAAACAGTTTTAATTCCATATGAAAATAAACGTAATTTAGAAAATATGCCAGAAAACATTACTAAAGAATTAGATATTTATCCCGTACAAAATATTGATGAAGTATGGAAGTTATCTTTAGAAAATCTTCTAAAAAATGATTAACAAAATCTAATTTTTTGAAAATTATTTAATTATAAACATAAATTTATATAAATTTTAAATCTAAAAAGACCATACGGCAATGAAAAAAAATTTTTTTTTAAAATCAAAAAAAATTCTTTCTTGTGCCATTCTAATATGTATTATCGTATCATTATTACTAACTGGAATAGGAATGTATTTAGTTAATGATTACGAAGATTATGTGGTAAAAATAGGTAGTGAAAAAATCTATTATAAAAAACTTCAACAAATTATGATGGATTTATATTCAAATCAGAAAAATTTCAATAGCAATTTAGAACCTTCTCAAGAAGAAATTACAAATTTAAAAAAAGAAGCTTTATTAAAAATAATTAATCATACTTTATTAAAACAATATGCAAAAAGCATCCAAATTATAATACCCGATGAAGAAATAAAAAATACAATACAATCAATTACGGCCTTTCATTCTGAAGAAAAATTTGATTTAGAAAAGTTAAAAACTACACTACATAATTCCGGATTAACATTAAAAGAATTTATTCATGAAATATATGATCATTTATTAGTAGAAAAATTAATAAAGAATATTAATCTTACTTCTTTTTTACTTCCATACGAGATTGAACAAATTTTATCTCATACTTTACAGGAGCGACACATAAGAACTATCAGATATAGTAAAAAATTAATTGATGAATATACTGTTTCCGAAGAAGATATTTATGCTGAATATAAATTAAACGAAAAAAAATACGAACTACCTGAAAAATTTAATATTGATTATATTTTAATAAATTTAGAAAAAATAAGTAATAATCTTGTTATCAATCCTATTGAAATAAAAGAATGGTATAAAAAAAATATACACCTATTTACTATTCCGGAAAAAAAAAGATACAGTGTCATTCAAACAGACTCTTATGAAGAAGCGCAAAATCATTTAAAAAAAATTGAATCCGGAGAAGACTTTTACCAAATTGCACGTAAAGAATCAAAAGATATTTTTTCTTCTATAAAATCAGGTGATATTGGGTGGATACCCGAAGATATTATAATCGAAGAAATTCGTACAGCAAATTTAAAAAACAGAAATGAAGTATCTAAAATCATAAAATTTTCTTCAGGATACTTAATTATTAAATTAGTAGATATAAAATCTAAAAATATAAAAAACTTAGAATCAGTATACAACATGATTGAAAACAAAATTAAATTTGATAAATCACAAAAAATATTGACAAGCTATAAGGAAAATATAAAAAATTTAATAAAACAAAATCAATTTAATTTAACTGGTTTAGCTTCTCATTTAAGTACTAATACAAAAAAAACCGGATTGTTAGAATTGGATTCTATATTAAATATTTTATCAAAACAATTAAATTTAAAAAAAATAAATTTTATTAATAATGAAAATTTAAATAAGTGCGATAGTAATTTAAGAAAAAATCAATTATATGAAAATGAAAAATCTATTTTAATTTTTTGTATGAAAGAATTTCAACCTAAATACATACAACCATTGCATGAAATACAAGACGTAATTATAAAAGAAATAAAAAATAAAAAATTCATACTACAAACTAGAATTAATTTGGAAAAAATAATAACTCAACTGAATACTGATAACTCATTAGAAATAATTAATAAACTAAAAAATATCGGATTAATTGTTTCTGATATCAGTAAGGTAAGCGTTTTTGATCAAATACATAATGATGAATTTAAAAAATTTATATTTGATATGCCAAAACCTATAAAAGAAAAAATTGTATTTAAAATTTTTAATGATAAAGATGATATTTTTTTGGTTGCTTTAGAAAAAGTATCTTTTAAAGAATCAAGCGATTTAGATAAAAATATATTAATTAATCAATTAAAAAATCAATTTTTTTCATTAAATTTAGACGCATTATTAACTAATTTACGTTATTCTACAAAAATAAAATCTAAGATTTTAGAAAAAATCTAAAAATTTTCACGAAATTTTTTTATAATCTATTCCTATAAAAAAATTAATTACTGTAATTGTAATAATAGAAAAGAAAAAAATTTTTTTGCTCCAAGATATATTAAAATTTGTTTCTGAAGACTTAAATCCTTGAATAGCAATATGCAACCAAGTAGTATTTAAAATAATAGAAATTAATAAATATTTATATCCCGTATATCCTTTAATAAATAAAATTACTGTTGAAATAAAAAATAAAATAATATAAAAAATAATATTTATTTTTGTTTTAAAAACCCCTTTTTTAATTGGAAAAATAGGAATTGATGCAGATTTATAATCTTGATATCTAAAAATAGCAATTGCATAAGAATGGGGTATTTGCCAAAAAATAAAAATACATAATAAAATTAGTGCACCGAAATCAATATTATTTGTGACTGCACAATATCCAATAATTGGAGGCATTGCACCGGATAAGCTGCCAATTAAAATTGCATGAACAGAATTTCGTTTCATTAAAATACTATATATTACAACATAAATAAAAAAACCAGTAATAGAAATCATCAAAGTCAAAAAATTAATTTGAAATAAAAAGATTATTCCAAAAACTAATAATACACATGCATATAAGTATGCCGTTTTAGGACGAATAATCCCACATACTAAAGCTCTATATTTAGTGCGTTCCATTTGCTTATCTATATCGCGATCAATATAGTTGTTAAATGTTGATGCTGATCCAATTACTAAAGCGGCGCCCATTACTGTAATAAATAATAAATAAAAATTTGGTTTGCCTTGAGAAGCAAGAAAAAAGCTGCTAGTGGTTGAAACAGTATTACCTAATATAATACCTGGTTTCATGATTTGAAAATAATTTTTAAAATTTTTATGAAATTTTTTTAAAAATTTTTTATAAAAAAAATTAAGTGAAATTTTCATGTAAATGAGACATAATCCAGTACGATCCAAAAACTAAAATAAAAATAATTAAAATAGTAAATATTAAAGAAATAAGTTTCCAATTAATTTTATTTGTGCGAATATGTAAAAAGCAAACTACCTGTGCTATTGATTGTAAGATAGCGCTTGATAGGATTATGATAAAAATAACATTTTTACTTATATTCTGTGTTTGTGTGATTGATAAAAATGAAATCAATGTTAAAAAGCAAGAAAGACATGTTCCTATTAAATAGGATTTCGTTTTATTTTTTTTTAAAGAAATTTTTTTATATAAAAATGTCATCAGACTACTCCTAATAAATATACTATATTAAATACAAAGATCCAAATTATATCTAAAAAATGCCAGAATAAACTTAATAAGTGTAGTCGTGTTTTGTGAATTACAGAATATCCTTTTTTATAAGTTTGCATAATAATAATAATCATCCAAAATATTCCAGATAATACGTGTATTCCATGAGTACCGATAATTGTAAAAAATATAGATAAAAATGCACTTCTTTCTGGACCATAATTTTGATTTATTAAATAACGAAATTCTTTTAATTCGAAAAATATAAAACATATTCCTAAAAGAACAGTGATAATTAACCAAAAATTAATTTTATTTTTATCCTTCTTATCCATTGAAAGTATTGCAAAGCCACACGTTACGCTACTTGATAACAAAATTATTGTTTCTAAAAAAACTATAGGAATTTCGAATATATCTTTTCCGGAAGGACCTCCTGCAGTATTATTCTGTAGCACAAAATATGTCGCAAATAAAGTTGCAAACAAAATACAATCGCTCATCAGATACACCCAAAATCCAAGAATTTTTATTTCTTTACTTCTATCATAACTTATATCAAGATCTTTATCTTGTGTTGAAGAAATAAATGTATTAATTAGCATTTTTTATTATTCCTTTTGATCTACTGCTTCATTTTTTACTATTTTCAATACTGTGTATAGTTTTAACGGGAATATAATAATCTTGGTTTGTTTGAAAGCTATTAAACACCCATACGAATAATATGCCAAATATTCCAAAAATTGACATCCACCATATGTGCCATACCATAGCAAATCCAAATATTAAAGAAAATATTGCAATAAAAATTCCGCCGCTAGTATTTTTAGGCATATGTATTGGTTTGTATTCTATTAAGTTATTTTTGTTATCTTTTTTATTTTTTATAAACCAAAATGCATCTCGCATGTTATATGCATTTGGAATAATAGCGAAATTATATAATGGGGGTGGGGATTGAATTGACCATTCTAGAGTTCTTCCATTCCAGGGATCTCCGGTGAGATCTCGATTTTGATGTCTATTTTTTATACTAATTAATAATTGTATTATCTGACAGAGTATTCCTAATGCAATTAGGAATGTGCCAAATGCAGCAATAGATAATGGTAAATGAAATTCTACATCGATATTTTGACTTAAACGTCTTGTCATCCCCATAAATCCAAGGATATAAAGAGGCATAAAAGCTATATAAAATCCAATAATCCAAAACCAAAATGCTCTTTTCCCCCAAGTTTCATTTAACATAAATCCACATGCTTTAGGAAACCAATATGTCATTCCAGCGAAACATCCAAAAACTACCCCACCTATAATAACATTGTGAAAGTGACCTATTAAAAATAGGCTGTTGTGTAGTACAAAATCGGCTCCTGGAACTGATAGTAGCACTCCTGTCATTCCGCCAATAGAAAAAGTTATTATAAATCCTATTGTCCATAACATAGATGAATGAAATTTTATTTTCCCTCTATACATAGTAAAAATCCAATTAAATACCTTTACTCCTGTAGGAATAGCAATAATCATTGTCATAATGCCAAAAAATGAATTTACATCGGCTCCAGAACCCATTGTAAAAAAGTGATGTAACCATACGCAAAAAGATAGTAGTGTAATGGCAATTGTTGCCCATACTAAAGAAGTATATCCAAATAAGCTTTTTTTAGAAAAAGTAGCAACAATTTCGGAGAATATTCCAAAAACTGGAAGAACTAGAATATATACTTCTGGATGCCCCCAAGCCCAAAACAAATTAATATACATCATCATATTCCCACCCATGTCGTTAGTAAAAAAATGGGTGTTTAAGTAGCGATCTAGAGTTAGTAAAAATATTGTAACGGTAAGAATTGGAAAGGCGGCAATTATAAGAATATTAGTACAGAATGAAGTCCAAGTAAATACTGGCATTTTCATCATAGGCATATTAGGAGCTCTCATACGTAAAATTGTAACAAAAAAATTAATGCCTGTTAGTGTTGTTCCAATGCCAGAAATTTGAATACTCCAAATCCAATAATCTACTCCAACTCCTGGACTATATTGGATTTCTGATAACGGTGGATATGCAGCCCAGCCAGTTTGTGCAAATTCTCCTATTCCTAATGAAAGGTTTATAAGAATAACTCCTACCATAAATAACCAAAAACTTAATGAATTTAAAAAAGGAAATGCAACATCTCGAGCGCCAATTTGTAAAGGAATAATTAAATTCATTAAACCAACTATAAAAGGTGTCGCCATAAAAATAATCATGATAACGCCGTGAGCTGTAATAATTTGATCATAATGGTGGGGGTTTAAAAAACCTGATTGACCAGAAGATACAATTGCTTGATGTGCACGCATCATAATTGCATCTGCAAATCCTCTTAGCATCATAATAAATGCAATTATTATGTACATAATACCGATTTTTTTATGATCTACTGAAGTTAACCATTCTTTCCAAAGATATATCCATTTTTTATAATAAGTAATTGCAGCAATTAATCCTAATCCAATTAAAAAAATAATGAAAATTGTTATCATTACGATGGGTTCTTGATAAGGAATAGAATTAAGATCTAATTTTCCCAGCATAATTTTTTTCCTATGTTAATTAGTTTATATAAATTGTTAGTTATAATTTTAAATATTATGAGAATGCTTAAATTGATTAATCACGTCGTGAAATAAATTTGGTTTGACTTCAGAAAAATATTCTATTGGATGATTGATACTAGGATTAGCAATAGAAAGATAATCTTGCATATTCTTAATTTTTTTAGAAGATTTTTGAATATTTTGAATCCAAAGATCAAATGCATGTTGATCAGATAAAGAAATGGCGATAAATTTCATTTCAGAAAAACCGGCTCCACTAAAATTAGCAGATATTCCTTTATATATTCCTGTTGAATTGGATATAAGATGTAAGATCGAATTCATGCCTGCCATGGCATAAATTTGCCCACCTAATTGCGGAATAAAAAACGAATTCATAACAGAGTTTGATGTGATATTAAATTTTATTGGAACATTTTTTGGAAATGCAATTTCGTTGATGGTTGCTATATTATAATCTGGATAGATAAATAGCCATTTCCAATCAAGAGAGATCACTTGTATTTTTAAAGTATTATTTAAAGACAAAATTTCTTTTTTTGGATCTAATAAGTGTGTGGAGCGCCAAGTAAGTGTTGCCAAAAAAATAATAGCAAGTATTGGGATCCCCCAAATTATATATTCAATTTTTTTAGAATGAGTCCAATTCGGTAAATATATTGATTTTTTATTAGATTCTCGATATTTAATTGCAAATATAGCGGTCATAGAAATTACTGGAATAACTATGCTGAGCATAATAAATATGGCAATTAGTATTAGTTGTTTTTCTTCTAATCCGATTTCCCCTTTAGGATGCATTAAAGTCATATTATTACAGCTATTTAAAAAAAATAAAATACAAATTAAAATGATATTTTTTAATGATGTTTTTATGTTATTGTTTAGCATATTTAAATAGCCTTTATATAATCATATTTTATGTTATTTATATGTAATTTTAAAATTTGACTTAATTTACATAAATTTTTATAATTAAATTTGAATATACCAATTAAAACTTTTTTTCAAAATTTGATCTAATAAATTTTTAGATTCGACTGATAAATATTTTTTATAAATTTAAAATATATATCTTATATTCTTAAAGTAAATAAAATTTAATAAAATTTTTAGTAATTATATCTTAATTATTGATTATTTAGATAAATTTTAAAAAATTTTTATGGAAATTAATTCATTAATTTTAAACAAATAACTTTATGAAAATTACTGTTTTAGGATGCGGTGTAATAGGAAAGATTTGGCTATCTTATTTTATAAAAAAAAGATATTCAGTGCAAGGATGGTTAAAAAAACCTAAAAATTTTTTTAATTTTCAAATAAAATCGGTTTATAATATAAGAAAAATATATCAAACCCACTCAAACAATTTTTATTTTTTACAAAATAGCGACATCCTTCTTGTAACATTAAAATCCTGGCAAATTTTAGCAGCACTTCGACAAATACTTCCAGAATTAAAAAAAAATTGCTCTATCGTTATTATTCAAAACGGTATGGGGATCCAAGAAAAATTAACAAAAATTAAACAACCATTATTTTTTGGAATTACCACTCATGCCGGATATTTAAAAAATTGCACTGTTCATCATTCTTATTACGGTAAAACATATATTGGTCCAGGAAATATTTCAAAATATTTTTATAGATCTACTATGTTTACTTTAAATAATGTATTACCCAAAGTGATATGGAAAAAGAATATTTTATATTTTGCATGGTTAAAATTAGCAGTAAACTGCGTAATTAATCCATTGAGTGTAATTTATAATTGTAAAAACGGGGAATTATTAAAATATAAAAAAGACATACTAACATTATTGTATGAAATATCATTAATTATGAATTCTAAAGGTTACAATATAAATAAAAAGATACTATTTAAATATATTTTAAGTATTATTTATAAAACAAAAGATAATATTTCATCGATGCTACAAGACTTTATTTATAATAAAAAGTCTGAAATTGATTATATTAATGGCTATATTATACATTGCAGTATGCAATCCAAAATTCATGTACCATATAATACATATATTTTTGAATTAATTAAAAAAAAAGAATCTATTTATTTGAAAAATTAATATTTATATTTTAAGAATAACTGAAAAAATTTTGATATTTTTAAATCCTTTTTCATATAAGTATATTGCTTGTAATCGACTCATCATACCATAATCGCAGTATAGTACGTAAGTTTCATTTTTATCTAAATTTGAAAAATTTTTATGTATTTTGAAATACGGCAATTTACTTACAGTAATACTTTTTAATTTTAATGGATTTTTATCGGTTTCTTCTGGATTACGAATATCTAGAACTATATCGGTTGTATTTAATTGCGAAAAGTCATAAATTTCTTGAATATATGGAATTTCAGGAACTAATTTTATTTTTTTTTTGTACATCTTTTTAGCAAATTGATTATTTTTTATTAATTTATTGATAAATTAATAAAATTTTTTTATCCCTAATTAATAGGGTTTTGTAAAATAAATTATAATATAAATTTTATTATAATCAAGTGATATATAATATATGTAAATATATTTTTATACTACTTTATTTAATCAATTTATATAATAATTTTTTAAATTAAATTTTTATTATCAATATTAACTATAATTAACATTATAATGACAACTTTTTTATTTTCTTTAAAAACATGTCAAGAACATATCAATAAAATATTAAAAAAATATTTATACCGATTTTCTAAAAGCGAAACGCAGCTTACATTAGCAATGGAATATGGATTGTGTAATGGAGGTAAAAGATTAAGAGCTTTTTTAGTTTATACAGTCGGAGAGTTATTTAAAATTCCCAAAAAAAATTTAGATAGTATTGCAGCTGCAATCGAATGTATACATGCATATTCTTTAATTCATGATGATCTGCCAGCAATGGACAATGATAATTTACGTCGAGGATTACCATCTTGTCATATGAAATATGGAGAGCATTTAGCGATTTTAGCCGGAGATGCACTGCAAACTTTAGCATTTAATATATTATCCGATATTAATATATCTAGTGTATCAATTATAAAGAGAATAGAAATAATATCTATTTTGGCCAACGCTATTGGTGGGAATGGAATGTGTTTGGGACAGTCTTTAGATCTAGAACTACAGGGATCTTTGATATCTATAAAAGACTTAAATAATATATACAAAAATAAAACCGGTGCATTAATTTATGCAGCATTAAAAATGACAATGTTGTCTGGGACAATATACGATAAAAAAATTATAAATAATTTAAAAAATTATGCGCAATTAATAGGTTTAGCATTTCAAATTCAAGATGATATTTTAAATATTACTGGTAATTCTGATAGAACTGGAAAATGTCAAGGTTCAGATGAAAAATTAAACAAAAATACGTATTTTAGTATACTAGGTTTAAATAAAGCAAGAAAAAAAGCATTAAATTTATACCAACAAGCACTAATTAATTTAGAATATATGAATAAATTAGGTTATAATACCAAATCATTAATGGAATTAGCGCACTATATTGTAGTGCGTGATCAATGATCGAGGAAATGTTGATTATATTATGAATAACGAAATGGATATTAATAATATTAAATATTCAATTTTAAACGAAATCAACGATCCTATATTATTGAGAAAATTATCAGAAAAACAATTAAAATTATTTAGTCAGGAATTAAGAAATTTTCTTCTTGATAGCGTGAGTAATTCTAGCGGTCATTTTGCTTCTGGATTAGGAGTTATAGAACTTACAATTGCACTACATTACGTTTATAATACTCCTATAGATTATTTAATTTGGGATGTAGGACATCAAGCTTATCCGCATAAAATTATTACTGGTCGAAAAGACCGTATGATGACAATTCGAAAAAAAAATGGACTACATCCATTTCCGTTTCGCGAAGAAAGCAAATATGACGTATTATCTGTTGGACACTCTTCTACATCAATAAGTGCCGGTTTAGGCATAGCAATTACTGTAGAAAAAGAAAATCAAAATCGACATGTAGTATGCGTGATTGGAGACGGTGCAATAACGTCAGGAATGGCATTTGAAGCTATGAATCATGCAGGATCTATTAAATCAAATTTATTAATTATTTTAAATGACAACTCTATGTCGATTTCAGAAAACGTTGGAGCGTTACATAAACAAAATTCTAATTATTTTTTAACTAATAAAATTTTTTCTATATTGCAAAAAAATAGTCAAAAAATTTTTAAAAATATGCCTAAATTAAAAAAAATTATAAAAACAATTGGATTTAACCTACATAAATTGTTTTCTACCGAAACTTTATTTGAAAAATTAGGATTTAAGTATTTTGGCCCTTATGACGGACACGATATTCCATTATTAATTAGTATATTAAAAAAATTACGTTTTATTAATGGACCAAAGTTATTACATATTTTAACCAAAAAAGGGAAAGGGTATGCTCCTGCAGAAAAAGACCCAATTAGCTGGCACGCTGTGCCAAAATTTAATTTAAAAATTGGAATATCTACGCATCAACATGATACACAAACTTATTCTACAGTCTTTGGAAATTGGTTATGCGAAACAGCAAAAAAAGATAAAAAATTAATTGCAATCACTCCTGCTATGCGAGAAGGCTCCGGTTTAGTAAAATTTTCTAAAAAATATCCTGAACAATATTTTGATGTTGCTATTTCTGAACAACATGCAGTTACTTTTGCTGCAGGTTTAGCAATAGGAGGATACAAACCAGTTGTTGCTATCTATTCTACATTTTTGCAAAGAGCATATGATCAAATTATTCATGATGTTGCTATCCAAAATTTATCAGTACTATTCGCCATTGATCGCGCTGGAATAGTTGGTCCTGATGGATCTACTCATCAAGGAGCCTTAGATTTATCCTACTTGCGTTGTATTCCAAATATGATCATAATGACTCCTAGCGATGAAAATGAATGCAGACTAATGCTTTATACAGGTTATCATCATCAATCTGGACCTGCTGCAGTGCGTTATCCAAAAGGAATTGGGGTTGGAGTAAAATACACTGATCTTTATAAAATCCCTTTGGGAAAAGCAGTAATGCTAAAAAAAGGTAAAAATATAGCAATATTAAATTTTGGGGTACTTTTATTACAAGCAAACGCCGTTGCCCATGAACTCAATGCTACTTTAGTAGATATGAGATTTGTTAAGCCACTTGATAGTATTTTATTGAAAAAAATTGCAACCAATCATCAAGCACTCATAACTTTAGAAGAAAATGTTATTATGGGAGGTGCTGGAAGTGCAGTAAATGAATTTTTAATGCGTCATAGATTATTAGTACCTGTTTTAAATATTGGGCTACCAGACCGTTTCATTGCGCATGGTAGTCAGCAAGAAGTTAGAACTTTTTTAGGACTAGATAGCGCGGGTATTAGAAAAAAAATAAAAAAATGGCTAAATCAAAATATTTAAAATAAATTCAATTTTCATTAACGTAATAAAAGAAAAATTTTAGTTTCTCCTCGAACAATATTCAGCGCAATAACTGAGGGTTTCTTATCTAAAGCTTTTTTAAGTTGAGCGATATTCTGAACTCTTTCTCGGTTTAATCCAATGATCATATCACTTTTTTGTAATCCTATCGAAAATGCCGGAGAATCTTTAATAACATCTTCTACTTTTACTCCTAATGTACCATCTTTTAAAGATCCATTTACTAATGATACGCCTTGTAATGCAGGAACCAGAATTTCTTCAGTAGTTAAATTTGATTTATCATCTAAAATAACAGAAATATTTTTTAAGTTTCCATTACGTAATATTCCTAACATAATAGTTTTTCCGGGTGCAGTGATCCCTACTTTTACTCGTAACTCTGCAAAACTTTTAATAGATTTTCCGTCAATAGATATAATTATATCTCCTGCTTTTATTCCTGATTTATATGCTGCAGAATTTGGTATTACTTCACTAACAAAAGCGCCACGTTGTGCTTCTATACTAAATGCTTTTGCAATATCTGCGGTTAGTTCAGTACCTTTTATACCTAATTGTCCACGTTTTACTTCTCCATGTTGAATAATTTGATTGCATAAATTTTTTACGATATTACTTGGAATAGCAAACCCGATACCAATATTACCACCTCCAGGTGTAAGAATAGCTGTATTAATTCCTATCAATTCTCCATTTAAATTTAATAAAGCTCCTCCGGAATTTCCACGATTAATTGAAGCATCAGTTTGAATAAAATTTTCTAGCCCTTCTAAATTCAATCCACTTCTGCCTAAAGCAGATACGATACCTGAAGTAACAGTTTGACCTAATCCAAAAGGATTTCCTACAGCAATAGCGAAATCGCCTACTTTTAGTATATCAGAATCAGAAATAACTACCTCAATAAGATTTTTAGGATTAGGAATTTGTAGTAATGCAAGATCTGTTTGTTCGTCTTTTCCTATTAATTTAGCAAAAAATTCTCTTCCATCATTTAATTGAATTTTAATTTTATCTGCGCCATTAATCACATGATTATTTGTTATAATATATCCTTTTTGAGAATTAATAATTACTCCTGATCCTAATCCTTCAAAAGGGCGTATACCATTATTACCAAACGGTAAATCTGGTCCAAAAAAGTATTTAAATTCTTTTGGTAAAACAAAACGTTTAACTGCTTGTGTGCCTTCAACATGCACACTAACGACTGCAGGTAATACTTTTGTTAGCATAGGTGCTAAGCTTGGCATGATTTGATTTTTTTTATATTCTTCAGAAAAAAATGCCTGTACATTGATATATGGTAAAAAATTTATACTAATTAAAATCAGTGCTTTAATTAAAAAACTTATTTTCATTTCAATTCGCTTTTATTTTTGATTTTAAAATTAACTTATAATGATCGATAAATTATATAAATTGCAATTAAATCGGTTTCACACAAATATGTGATTGAATAAAATATCTCACATTATTATTTATTTTTTTTTTTATTGTCATTATTTTGTAATGGATAATCTCTAGGTTGTATCTTATCAGATGATAGTTCATAATTACATAATGTCTTTATAAAATTATCGGGAAAATCATGCGAATTTTTTTTGTTTAATAGTAAATTTTTTGAACTTTTTAAGGTATATTGATATAAATCATGATGATGTTTTGTTAAATTTTCCAATAATTTTATGCTATTTGAAAAATAATATTGTAATTCTAATTGATGATTTATAAAATATTCTTGATTTTTTACTAGATTTTTTTTTAACTGATTTTGATTGCGTATATTTTTATTACCATACTTTAGAAGAAAAAATCCAACAATTACTCCTAAAATAAATCCGAATAAAGCATATCCAAACAACATATGAAAACTCTCCAGTGTAATAAATTGGTTTTAATCATTAATTAATATATAAAAGTATTAAAGTATATTTATCTATGATAAATTGTTTTAATTTATTATAAACAAACTATTTCATAATAATTAGTTAAATTAAGGAAAATTATGTATATTCAATCTTTATTAACAATATATCGTAATACAATTTTAAAAAAAAAGTACCGTTTAGATCAATCTCAGTACAATGTAATTTTACACTTGGATCGAATATATAAAAATTTTATGATAAAAAAATCTAATATAAAAAATAACAATATGATTTTTTTAAAAAAAATGTTATTTAAATTTTTTGATAAAAAAAAAATTGTATAATACGTATATTTGGGGAGATGTAGGACGCGGAAAAACTTGGTTAATGGATTTATTTTATCAATCATTACCAACTAATAGAAAAATGAGAATTCATTTTCACGAATTTATGTTAAAAGTGCATAATAATATGCATTTACTAGAAGGTAAAGCAGATCCGTTAAAAATTATTGCAAAAAAATTTAAAAATAATATAGAGATAATATGCTTTGATGAATTTTTTATTGCCGATATTGCAGACGCAATGTTACTGGGAAAATTAGTTAAATATTTTCTAAAATTAAAAATTACACTAATAATAACATCAAATACTGCACCTCGCGACTTATATAAAAATGGACTTCAACGTGCACAGTTTTTATCAACAATTGCACTAATTCATAAAAATTACACCATATTGAATTTAGATTCAGGGTTGGATTATCGTTTGTTAGATACAAATAATTCTAAATTTTGGCTGTATCCAATTAATAAAAAAAACAAAGATAAAATGGAAAAATTTTTATTTAAATTTTCTACTATGCAATCTGATTTAGTAAAAAAGAATGTGATTTTCAAAATTAATAATAGGGATATTAAAGCTCTTTGGGTTTTAGATAAAATATCAGCATTTAATTTTAGCGAATTATGCGTATCGACATGTAATCAAAACGACTATATATCTATTTCAAAGCAGTTTTCTATTATTTTTTTATACGATGTTTTTCAGATCAATAAAAATCAAGAAGATATTGGAAAAAGATTTTTATTTTTAATAGATGCACTATATACGATGCGAGTTAAATTAATTGTTATGGCATCAGTATGTATATCAAAAATATATCAGGGTGAATTATTAAAATTTGAATATAAAAGATGTATCTCAAGATTAAACGAGATGCAAAGTGAAAAATATTTTTTACTTAAACACTTTATATTGTAAAATATTCGACTTTAATAAGAAATTTATTTATACTTTAAATACGAATTAAAATTTTTGTTACTTATATTCAATTTTTTTTCTAATAATATAACGTCTGAACTAACATAAAGAATACTATATGCAAACATTTATAATGAAAAAAGAGCTTATTAAAAATAGGTGGTATCTATATAGTGCAGAAAATAAAATCTTGGGAAGATTTGCAACAAAACTAGCACATATTTTGAAAGGAAAAAATAATATAAAATATACCCCACATGTAAATATGGGAAACTATATAATAGTTATTAATGCTGCAAAAATTAAAGTAAGCGGTAAAAAATTAAAAGATAAATTTTATTATCGTCACACCGGATATCATGGAGGAATAAAAAAAATTAACCTAGAAGATATGTTAAAAAAAAGTCCAGAAAAAGTTATTTATTATGCAGTCAAAGGAATGTTACCAAAAGGTCCACTCGGAAGACTTATGTTAAAAAAATTAAAAATATTTTCTGGAAATACTCATACTCATTTCGCACAAAAACCTAGAATTTTAAATTAATTTGGAAATATTTATGCATAGTAAATACTACGGGACTGGTAGAAGAAAAACTGCATCTGCAAGAATATTCATGACACATGGCGATGGCCAAATGATAGTTAACCGTATTGATATAAAAAAGTATTTTAAACAAGAAACATTACAAAAAATAATTTATCAACCAGTATCACTAATTGATATGGAAAAAAAATTAAATTTTTATATTACTGTTAAAGGAGGCGGAATATCCGGACAAGCAGGAGCTATTCGACATGGTATTGCGCGTGCTTTAGTAAAATATAATTCACAACTACGGTCCACATTAAGACAAGCAGGTTTTATTACAAGAGATTCGCGTTGTGTAGAAAGAAAAAAAGTAGGCCTAAAAAAAGCGAGACGTCGTCCGCAATTTTCTAAACGTTAACATAGTTATTTTTAGCTAATTATTAATAGAATATTATATTATTTATGATAAATATTCTTAATAATTTATTTAAGGTGGTTCATATATAATATGAATTATTCTTTATAAGAACGAAATAAATTCAAGTATGTTTAAATAATTCATTAGTCTAGGTTGCATAAACCTACCACTTAAAATTATTTAAACAAAATATAGCCGGTTGTCGTTCTTATAACATAAATTAATATTGTATAGTATTTTATAAAATATAAGTTCTTATTTATCGTCAAATCTATATTAAAAATTAGAAACAAATATACAAAAAAAATATAAAAAATTTTAGTTTATTATTTAATTAAAATTATCATGCATATAAAAAAAAATAATCAAAACTACGATAAAAAATGGATGTTACACGCAATATTTTTAGCTAATCACGCTAATAATATGCAAGAGATACCGGTTGGATCAGTAGTTATATTTAATAATAAAATTATTGGAGAAGGTTGGAATCAATCAATTTCTAAACAAGACCCAAGCGCACATGCTGAAATTCTTGCATTACGTCAAGCAGGAAAATATATTTCTAATCATAGATTAGTTGATGCAGAAATATACACAACAGTAGAACCATGCATAATGTGCATCGGAGCCATCATAAATGCCCGTATTAATCGTTTAATATTTGGTGCTAGAAAAAAGAATAGAGACAATTTGTTTATTAAAAAAATACTAAGTAGTAGTGAATCAAATCATAATTTTATAATAACGGAAGGAATTCTAGCACAAGAATGTGAAAAAGCAATAAATAACTTTTTTTATTATCGTCGCACTAAATATTAAAATATTCTAATTTTATTTGATAAAATAATTAAAATTCTTATATTTTTTTGAAAAAAAGATTAAAAATAAATTAAAACTTATATTTTTATGTATTAAGTAATTAAATTTTATTTAAAATAAATATTAACTTTTTTGAAAACACATCCAAATCTTTTTATAAAAAATTTTTACAACTATATAATATTTACTATATTAATATGTTTATAGAGGAATTGAATAATTATGAAATTACTTCGCGGAGGAATACAAAATTACGATATTATTCTGAATAAAATTAAGACAAAAATTAATCGTTTCAATTTACCAATAATAAATATAGATTGTGAATATATTTATTTTATAAAATCACAAAAAAAAATAAATATTAATACAATTAAAAAGCTAAAACATCTCTTATTTAATAAGAAAATTATAAAAAAAGAAAGAAAAGGAAAATTATTTTTAGTTATTCCATTATCAAGAATACATTCAGAATGGTCGCAAAAAATGAAGAATATTCTAGATAATTGCAATTTGAATTGCATCAATAAAATTGAAAGAGGAATAATATTTTATATAAATACCAATTTTCTTACTTTAAAAGAATGGAATGAAATAAAATATCTTTTATATGATCATACATCAGAATATATATGTAGTAGTATTAAGCAAGCATTAAAAAAAATTTGCAAAATAGAAGAGCCGCGTTCAGTAAAAATTATTAATATATTAAAATATGGGAGGTGTGCCTTAAAAAAATTTAATACTGAATTTAATTTAGCTTTGAATTCTATAGAAATAACATATTTATTCAAAATATTTAAAGTATTAAAAAGAAATCCTAATGATATAGAAATATACATGTTTGCACAATTCAATTCCGAACATTGTAGACATAAAATATTTAATGCAATTTGGATATTAAACGAAAAAAAATGTACTACATCTCTTTTTGAAATGATTAAAAACACTTTAATTAAAACTCCAGAACATGTTTTATCTGCTTACTCTGATAATGCTGCTGTTATTTCAGGATCTTCAACAAAACAATTTTTTCCACATCCTAAAACCAAAAAATACGAATTTCATCAAGAAAGAATGCATATAGTTATTAAAGCAGAAACACATAATTATCCAACTGCAGTATCTCCATTTTCTGGTGCATCTACAGGTACAGGAGGAGAAATTCGTGATTCTGGATCTACTGGATGCGGTTCTATACCAAAGATAGGTTGGTCAGGATTCTCTGTTTCTAATTTGTTTATTCCGTATTTTCAGCAAAAATGGGAAAAATTTTTTGGTTATCCAAAAAATGTTTATTCTGCTTTAGATATCATTTTAGAAGCCCCCCTAGGGGCATCGGAGTTTAATAATGAATTCGGACGACCATGTTTATTAGGATACTTTCGTACATATGAGCAGAATATTTCCAACAATAATAATGCAACTAAATTAAGAGGATATCATAAACCTATTATGTTATCTGGAGGACTCGGGTTAATTCGAGAAACACATATATCTAAAAAAAATATTACATCTGGAAATAAACTAGTAGTTTTAGGTAATCCAGGTATGAAAGTCGGTTTAGGCGGCGCATCTGTATCATCTTTATCACATTATATAAATATTCAAACACTTATAATGCAACGTGGTAATCCAGAAATGGAACGCAGATGCCAAGAAGTTATTAATCGATGCTGTGAATTAAAAGAAAATAACCCAATTTTATTTGTGCATGATGTTGGAGCAGGAGGATTATCCACTACTATCTTGGAAATTTTACTTCAAAATCAATGTGGAGCTATTATACAACTGAGAGATATTCCTAATATTATGAATATGAGTCCTTTAGAAATATGGTGTAATGAATCTCAAGAAAGATATGTTTTAGTGCTCGATAAAAATCAATTAGAAAAATTTCATATAATTTGCCAACGCGAAAACACTCCATATTCCGTTATAGGGAGAATTACAAATTCTTTAAAATGTGTAGTATATGACCAATATTTTAATAAAGAAGTAATTAATTTACCTATAAAAATTTTAAATAAACATTCTAAATTAAAGAAAAAAATTAATACCAAATTTTATTCAAAAAAAACTCAAATTCCTAATTACGATCAAATTAACTTGCATGATGCTATTTACAGAATTTTACATTTACCATCTGTTTCAGATAAAAATTTTTTAGTTACGATTAATGATCGTAGTATCACTGGCTCTGTTACACGTGATCAAATGATTGGTCCATGGCAAGTAGCCGTATCAGATTGTGCAGTTACTGCTGCAAGTTTCGAAAGTTATTATGGAGAAGCTGCATCAATAGGTGAACGCAGTCCAGTTGGTATATTAAATTTTCCTGCTGCTGCACGCTTATCAATTGGAGAAGCAATTACTAATATTGCAGGGGTATATGTTAAAGATATAAAAAATATTAAATTATCGGCGAATTGGATGATAGATTCTAGTTCTGAAAAAGATAGTTATAAGCTATATCAAACAGTACAGGAGTTAGGAGAAAAATTTTGTCCTAAATTAAATTTAACCATTGTAGTTGGAAAAGATTCTATGTTTATGAAAACTGAATGGTTCTATAAAAAACATAAAAAAATTGTAATTGCACCACCATCAGTAGTAATATCAGCCTGTTCTCGAGTTGAAGATGTACGTGCAACTATTACCCCACAACTACGATATGATATTGATAATATTATATTACTTGTTGATTTAGGAAATAAATTTCAAGCACTTGGAGGAACAGCTCTATCACAAGTTTATCAAAAAGCTTGGAATAATACTCCGGACGTAAGAAGTACAAAGGAATTAAAAAAATTTTTTTATATCATGCAAAAACTATTAAAAAATAGAAAATTAATTGCCTATCATGATCGATCAGATGGTGGACTGTTTGTTACGCTTGCAGAAATGGCTTTTGCAGGACATTGCTCTATTGATATTAATTTACATAATTTAGGCAATAACATAATATCAATATTATTTAATGAAGAACTTGGTGGGTTAATTCAAATTCAAAAAAAAGATTATGAATATGTTTTAAATATATTTAAAGAAAAAGAACTAGAGCATTGTTTATATAAAATAGGATATGCTTACGCAGGTGATCAATTTACTTTAAGAAATAACGAGAAAATTGTATATGAACATAGCAGAACGATAATACGAACATGGTGGTCAGAAACCACGTGGAAGATTCAAAGACTGCGAGATAATCCAGAAAGCGCCGATCAAGAACATCAATTGAGACAAGATACATTTAATCCGGGACTAAAAATGCATCTTACTTTTAATCCAAAACACGATGTATCAGCTCCGTTTAATTTAATAAGAAAATTTCCAAAAATTGCTATTTTACGAGAGCAAGGAACCAATGCGCATATAGAAATATCTGCTGCTTTTTATCGAGCAGGATTTCAACCTATTGATATCCATATGAATGATTTGCGTTCTAATTCAAAAAATATTTTACAAAATTACCAAGTTTTAGTAGCTTGTGGAGGTTTTACATACGGAGATGTATTACGTGGAGGTTTAGGATGGGCACAATCGATATTATTAAATAATAAATTAAGAGATATGTTTGAATCATTTTTTAACAATCCTAATACGTTATCTTTAGGAATATGCAATGGATGTCAAATGATATCTGAGTTAAAAGAGATTATTCCAGGAGCACAACACTGGCCAAATTTTATTGAAAATAAATCACATAGATTTGAATCGCGTCTTGTTTTAGTTGAAGTGTTAAATAGCCCTTCGATTTTTTTAAAAAACATGGAAGGTTCTTGTATACCGGTTACAATAGCGCATAGTACAGGAAAAGTAAAATTCAGAAATGATGAAGACCTCAAGATGTCAGAAAATTTAAAATTGACAACATTAAAATATATAGATAATTATGGTATGACAGCAACACTGTATCCTTCTAACCCAAATGGATCAACAAATGGAATTGCGGCACTTACTAATCTCGATGGAAGAGTTAATATTATTATGCCTCATCCGGAAAGAAATTTTAGAACCATAAATTTTTCTTGGAGATCTCACGATTATCTTGAAGAAGATAGTCCTTGGATGAGATTTTTTAGAAATGCTAGACAGCAAATAGGATAAATTAAAGTTTTAATACATAATTTATTAAACACATAGTATACGACTCGTATTTGTCTTTCCAATAGTACCCATAATATCTCCTTGCGTAATTACCACAAAGTCTCCTTTAGTCAAAAATCCTTTACTTTCTAATAAATTAATTGCAGAATTTGCAACATTAACACTTTTCTCGTTATTATTAAAATATACAGGAGTGACTCCTTTATATAAGGATGTTAAATTTAAAGTATATTCATGCTTAGAAAGTGCAAAAATAGGTAAGCCGGAGCTAATACGTGACATAATCAATGGTGTTTTTCCAGATTCAGTAAGTGATACGATTGCACGTATACCTTTTAATTGATTTGCTACATACATAGCAGACATTGCTATTGCTTCTTCAACCGATTTAAATCGTATATCTTCTCTATATCTTGGAATATTAATATTTGAAATTTTTTCGGCACCAATACAGACATTAGCCATGGATATTACTGTTTCTATTGGATATTTTCCGATTGCTGTTTCTGCTGATAACATAACAGCGTCTGTTCCGTCTAATACTGCATTAGCAACATCCATAACTTCTGCACGTGTTGGCATAGGGTTATTAATCATAGATTCCATCATTTGTGTTGCAGTAATAACTGCACGATTTAAATTACGTGCTCTTTGTATCAGTTTTTTTTGTATTCCAACTAATTCTGGATCTCCAATCTCTACGCCTAAATCTCCTCTTGCAACCATTATTGCATCGGAAGCTACAATGATTTCATCAATAATTTCATTATTTGCTACCGCTTCTGCACGTTCAATTTTAGAAATAATTTTTGCATGACTGTTCAAATTTTTTAATAAATTTTTTGCATATTGTAGATCTTCTCCGGTACGAGGAAATGAAACGGCTAAATAGTCAACTCCCATTTTAGTAGCATATATAATATCTTGTTTATCTTTTTTCGTTAATGTTTTCGCAGATAATCCACCACCTAATTTGTTAATACCTTTATTATTACATAAATAACCTCCAATACACACTTTAGTATAAATTTTTTGATTTATAATTTTTGTTACTTCTAGTTGTATACGTCCATCATCTAATAATAAAATATCTCCTGGACTTACATCTTGTGGTAATTTTTTATAATCAATTCCTACACTTTCATTTGTTCCGAAATCTTTAGTTAAAGATGCATCCAATATAAATTGTTTTCCTGAAGATAGAAATGTTTTTCCTTTTCGAAAAGTTGATATGCGAATTTTAGGACCTTGTAAATCACCGAGAATGGCAATATTTTTACCCAATTTATGTGAAATTTGTCTTACTTGATTCATTCTTCTGAAATGATCAGAAAAGCTCCCGTGAGAAAAATTCATACGAACTATATTAGCACCTGAAAGTATCATTTTTTCTAAGTTATTATTTATATCTGTAGCCGGTCCTAATGTAGTAACTATTTTTGTTCTTCTGATTTTTATAGACATATAATACTTTCCCTTTGATAAATTTATAAATTTTGAAAATATTAGATTATTAAATTAATAAAATGCATTTAAGTTGAATTTTATTTTTTTATATCTAATATATTGTAAAATTAATAACAAATATTACGTATTTATTATTAAACTTATTTAAAATAAATTTTTTTTAAAATAAGTTTTATATAAAAATTTTAATAAAAAAATTTATATAATTTTTTTATTTTTATATTAAATACTTATTAAATTTAATTTAAATTATTTATGTTAAAGTATTTTAATGCATGTATTGATTTCATTTAAATAATTAAGTTTAATACAATAATAATAAAATAATTAAAATATTTTCTTTCCCTTATTTAAGTTATAAAAGATAATATAAAAAACTATTTTAGATTAAAGTATAAATTTCATGTTATATTTAAACTTATTTCAAGAATTAGGGTCATATACTGCCTGCATGTTAGGCATAGCAATATTATTTGTTTTAATTTATGAATTCATTAATGGATTTCATGATACCGCCAATTCAGTAGTAACTGTAATTTATACCAAAGCATTAAGACCTCAATTAGCAGTAATTTTTTCAGGAATATTCAATTTTTTTGGAGTTTTTTTTGGAGGTCTAAGTGTAGCGTATAGTATAGTGCATTTATTGCCAACAGATTTATTATTAAATATTAGTTCGGCAAACGGATTAAAAATGATGTTTGCTATACTGTTAGCTGCAATTATGTGGAACTTTGGAACATGGTATTATAAACTTCCTGTTTCCAGTTCGCACACACTGATTGGCGCAATTATAGGTGCTGGATTTTTCAGTCAAAAATTTACAAATATATCTATTTGTCAAGCTTTGAACTTATCAAAGTTACTTGATATTTTTTTATCTTTAATTATTTCTCCATTCATAGGATTTTTCCTTTCAGGAATTTTAATATTAATTTTACGTCGATTTTGGAATAATAAAGATGCACATAAGATACATTTAACTCCTTTAGAACGTGAAAAACAGGATGGAAAAAAAAAACCACCTTTTTGGATCAGAATATCGTTGATTTTTTCTGCAGCAGGTATCAGTTTTTCTCATGGAGCAAATGATGGTCAAAAAGGTATAGGATTAATCATGTTGATGTTAATTGGTGTTTTTCCCGTAGGTTTTGTTATTAACATGGACATCAGTACATACGACATACATCATTCAAGAGATGCAGTAAATAATTTGCATGAATATTTTGAAAATAACCGTAACAAACTTAAAAAATTAATTGAGACTAAACCAGAAAAAAATTTATTTGCAGTAGAATATTCTGATATTAATCAATATATATTTTTTGAAAAAAATAAATATGAAGAATGCATATCTAACGTTTTAAGTAAAAATATTTATCAACAATCATGTATTATTCTAATAATAGAATATACTTCTGAATTATTGTCAAATAAAAGAACTTTTTATCAATTAAATGCGGAAGAAAGGTTTCACTTAAGAAAATCTCTATTGTTTATATCTGATATAATCAATAAAATTATTAATTTACCAGAAATACCAGATACAGATAAAAAATTTTTAAAAAATTTATGTAGAGATATTACTTATATAATTGAATATTCTCCTGTCTGGATTGTAGTAATAATAGCATTATCATTGTCACTTGGAACTATGGTATCTTGGGAACGAGTTGCACAGACAATTGGAGAAAAGATTGGGAAAAATGAAATGACGTATGCTCAAAGTTTATCGGCACAATTTACCTCCGCATTTTCGATTGGTATTGCAAGTTACACCGGAATGCCTGTTTCTACCACTCATGTATTATCTTCCGCTATTGCTGGGGCAGTATTAATAGATCATGGAGAAATACAAAAAAAAACCGTAAGAAATATCATTTTAGCATGGATTTTAACATTGCCAATGTCTATGATTTTATCTGGAATATTATATATTTTAATATCTAAAATTTGATTTATACATATAATTTTAATTATTTACATTAAAATTTATATAAATATAAATTTTATATATTAATTTAAATGTAAATATTTCACAAATATGTGCTTGAAAAGAAAATAACTTATTCAGTTTAAAATATAAATTTATTGTCAGCAATAAAACATATAAATTTTTTAGTGCCGCCTGTTTCGTATGTTAAAAAATAAATAGTTTTTAAGAATTTTTTAACATTTTTTATTATTTATTAATGATTTTTAGTAAAATTATGATAATTCCAAGACATTTTAATCAAAAAAAATATCAAAAATATTTAATTGAACTACCTAAAATAAAACAATATTCAAAAAATATAATAACAATATATAATCCAAAAGATTTTTTTAATTTGCTTATAGATAAAATATCTAAAGCTAAAAAGTTAATTTATTTAGCTATCTTATATTTAGAAAAAGATCAAGCGGGATTAAAAATATTAAAAACGATATATCAAGCAAAAACAAATAATCCTAATTTAGAAGTTGCTATTTTAGTAGATTGGTATAGAGCTCATAGAACAGTTTTAGGAAAAAAAAAAGATATGACAAATTCTGATTGGTATTCTTATATGGCTAATAAATATAAAAATATCGATGTTCCAATTTATGGAATTCCTATAAATCTTAATGAAGCACTTGGCGTATTACATCTTAAAGGATGTATTATCGATGATTATATATTTTATAGCGGAGCAAGTATTAGTAATGAATATTTAAATCAATTTAATACAAAGTATCGCTACGATAGATATCAAGTAATATACAATCGTACTTTATCTAATTCTATGTCGAATCTTATTCGATCAAAATTATTAATTGAAAAATCAATTTTAATAAATAAAATCAGCTCGTATAATAAAAAAAAATTTTTTATTAGACGTTATTCAAGAGTATTAAGAAAGCAGCTAAAATCTGCTAAATACTTTTATAATAAAGATTCGTGTTATGATCAGCTATCTATCATTCCTTTACTTGGAGTAGGAAAAAATAATTTATTAAACCGTACTATACATAATTTAGTATGCTCTACAAAATATAAATTAACTTTGTGCACTCCATATTTTAATTTATTTCCTTTGTTAATCAAGGATATATCAAAAATTTTAAATTTAAATAAAACTGTGGAAATTATTGTTGGTGATAAAATTTCTAATGATTTTTATAATCCAGATAATAGTGTATTTAAAATAATTAGTATTATACCGTATTTATATGAAATAAATTTAAGAAATTTTATTAAAAATTATCAAAATTATATAGATAATGGAAATTTAATTATTAAAGTATGGAGGCATAAAAACAATAGTTTTCACATTAAAGGTATATGGGTGGATCGGATATGGACATTATTAACTGGAAATAATTTTAATGCAAGAGCCTGGGCTTTAGATTTAGAAAATGCAATTTTAATACATGACCCAAAGCAAGAAATTAAAAATCAACGTAAACAAGAATTATCATATATCTATAAGTATACAAAACGTATAAATAGTTTTCAAGAAATTGAAAAAATTTCCGATTATCCTAAAAAAGTAAAAAAAATTATCCGAAATATTCAAATAATACATTTTGATAGATTAATTAAAAAAATACTATAAAATATAGTTTTTTAAACAAATATTATTAGCTTAATACATACTAAATATATTTTAACTGTAACTAATATTCATAAATTTCAAAACCTTAAAATTGTAAAAATTTAAAATTTTATGTAAACTTTTTAATAAAATTTTTCGATTTGTATAATAAGCAATTCCAGGCATGCTTTTTGTGATCCTTGAATACCTTAAAATCTTTGATAATAATAAATGAGACTGATCTGTTATATTTTTTCTAGAATCAATTAATTTAATTTTTTTAGGAAAAATTTTAATAATTTCTGGTATAAGAAGAGAGAGATGCGTGCATCCTAATATTATGGTATCTGGAATAGGAGAATGTTGAATAAATGGGAGAAAAAAATCGTGTATCGCTTCAAATGATATATATTCTCCAAGCATTTTTTTCTCTGATAATAAAATTAATTTATGTGCGTCTAGCGTAATAATTTTAATATTATTTGATTGTGATTGAAACAACGGAAAATTATTAATAGTTACCGATGTTCCTAAAAATCCAATGACTTTATTTTTTGTATAACTCATTGCCAAATTAATTTCTGGAGTAACACCGATGATTGGATCTAATAGTTTGTTTTTTAGATAAGGTAACGCAACTATACTAGCTGTATTACATGCCAGAATTGTCAAATCTATCGTATATAGCCGATGAATATTAGTAATAATTTTTATAACTCGATTAAATATAAATTCTTTTGATCTTTTACCATATGGAAATCCTTCATTATCAAGTATATATATATATTGAGCATGTGGTATGTATTTTTTTATTTTTTTATAAATAGAAAGTCCTCCTGTTCCTGAATCGAAAATTGCAATCACAGGAAGAATGCATTGATTTTTATTCATTATTTTAAGTTTAAAAATAAATAATTTTTATTAAAAATTTTAGCATGACACATAAATAGTTGTCAGAATTTTTTTAAAATATTATTTATATTTAAATTTTTTTAAAAATATTATAAAATTAATGCATATTACTATTCTAAAATTTTTTAAATAATTTAAAAGAATGTAAACATTATATGATTACCTAAATTTTTAAAAGTATTATTAGATTATTATTTTAATAAAATTTTATATAAGCCGAAGTGGCGAAACTAGGTAAACGCAATTGACTCAAAATCAATCGTCTAAAAAAGACTTGCCGGTTCAAATCCGGCCTTCGGCAAAATTAAATACTAAATTATAATCCATTGATTGCAATATCCATTGCGAAATAAGTAATAATCGCATTAGCTCCAGCTCTTTTAATCGATCCAAGAAACTCTCTGATCGTTCTCTTTTCTTCTATAGCTCCGGATTGCGATGCAAATTTAATCATTGCATATTCACCGCTAACTTGATAACCTATGATTGGTAAATAAACCCTCTCACGTACGTCTCGGATAATATCTAAAAAATTACTTGCGGGTTTAATAATTAGTGCGTCCGAACCTTCTGACGTATCAATTAAGGATTCTCTAATCGCCTCTCTTCGATTCATTGGATTTACTTGATAAGTAGATCGGTCTCCTATTAAATGCGAATATGTAGCATTTCGAAAAGGACCATATAATGCCGATTCAAATTTAGTAGAATACGAAATAATTCCAGTTTCAACAAATCCAGAACGATCTAATGCATTACGAATGGTTTGCACTTGTCCATCCATAGAAGTTGATGGCGCAAGAAAATCTGCTCCAGAACTTGCTAAAATAACTGATTGACGTTCTAAATTTAACAGAGTTTGATCGTTATTAATATTTTTTTTATCTATAACTCCACAGTGTCCATGAGTAGTATATCCGCAAAAACACATATCAGATATTAAAACTATTTCTGGAGCAATATTCTTGCAGGTACATAATATTCTTGCAAGAATCCCGTCTGGATTCCATGTATTACTACCTTCATCATCTAAATTATGTGTAATGCCAAAAACTATGATTGAACAAATACCAGCTTTAGCATATTTTTCTATTTCATAGGGTAATAGTTTTTCTGGAATTCTATAAATTCCAGGCATAGTAGAAATTGGTTTCATATGATTAATATTTTCTTCTACAAAAATTGGAAAAATAAGATCATTTAGATGTATTTCAGTTTCTTCAAAAAGTTTACGAATATTTTTAGTGTTTCTAAGACGTCTTAATCTAGAAAACTGAATTTTATTATTTGTTGTAAATTCCATAATTTTCCATATTTAATAAATATATTTTAGAAAGTTTTATTGTATATTGTTAAATAATAAGTATATTTTAGCACTTAAAAATAAAATTTTATAATATAATAATATTAAATATTAATAAAACTAAAATTAGTAAATATATTTTATAACTAATTATTAATTATTTAAATTTTATTCAATACTATGCTATATAAATTAATCACTAAAAAAATTTTATCTAAACTAGATCCAGAAAAAAAACAAAATTTAATTTTAAAATATATAAAGTATATTAATTATAATCCTCTAAAGTTGTTAATAAAAAATAAATTACCAGAAAAAAATATTGTTTGTATGGGTTTAAATTTTAGAAATATCTTAGGATTAGCTGCAGGATTGGATAAAAACGGCGATTATATAGATGTTTTTTCTTCAATTGGGTTTGGGTTTATTGAGCTAGGCACAGTAACACCAAATGCACAACAAGGAGCAAAAAAACCACGTTTATTCTATTTTCCAGAAGTATGTGGGATAATTAATAAAATGGGATTTAATAATTACGGAATAGATTACTTATTAAAAAATATAAAAAAAACAAAAAACATAGATAGTAGGATAGGCATTAATATTGGAAAGAATCAACTTACGCCTTTAGAAAAAGCAAAAGAAGATTATTTAATTTGCATAAAAAAATCTTACTTATATGTAGATTACATAACAATTAATATTTCTTCTCCTAATACAAAACACTTAAGAAAATTGCAATTTGGTTTATTATTTCAAGATTTATTAAAAGAAATTAAAATTTTACAAAATAGTTTATTTGCATTACATAAAAAATACGTACCAATACTAATAAAAATTTCTCCAGATATTAATGACGATGAGATTATGCAAATTGCAGATAATTTGGTATTACATAATATAGATGGTGTTATTGCAACTAACACAACGATTTGTCGTAATATGTTAAAAGAAAAAAAATATCCTGAATCAGGAGGATTAAGCGGTATTCCTTTGAGGAATATAAGTACAAACATAATAAAAAAATTAAATATAGAATTACAGGGTAAAATTCCAATTATTGGCGCCGGTGGAATAAGCTCTGTAGAATCTGCTAAAGAAAAAATCCAATCTGGAGCATCTTTAATTCAAATATACTCCAGCTTAATATTTCAAGGACCATCTATAGTAAAAAAAATAATTCACGAAATATAATAATATTATAAAATAGTGTCAAGTTAATTTGAATTAAAAATTGTTATATTCATTAGAATTAATCTTATTAATAAGTGTTAATATGCGTATAAATAGGGTATTTTTACTATCTAGCTTCATTACATTTTTATCGAGAATTTCTGGATTTATTCGTGATATACTTATTGCATCTGTATTTACTCCGGGATTACATACAGATGCCTTTTTCGTTTCTTTTAAAATTCCGAATCTTTTAAGAAAGATATTTGCAGAAGGTGCATTTTCTCAAGTATTTATTCCTATATTAATTGAATATAAAAAAAATCATAACGATATGGAAATAAATATTTTTATTTCTTGCGTATTTAGATGGTTGGTATTATTTCTTATTTTAATTACTATTATAGGAATATTGATTGCTCCTATTTTAGTTTTTTTAATTTCTCCAGGATTTATAAAAAATTTTGAACAATTCCAATTGACAGTTTCTTTGATTCGTATTTTATTCCCTTATATTATATTAATTTCTATTGCTTCTTTATTTTCTTCCATTTTACATTCTTTAAATCAATTTTTTATTTCTTTAATTTCTCCAATACTTTTAAATATTAGTATGATTTTTTTTATATTGTTTATAACACCAAAATTAACTGAAAATAATATTATTTCTTTAGCATGGTCAGTTTTAATAGGAGGTTTGATGCAACTTTATTTTAGTTTTATTTTTTTAAAAAGAAATGATATTAGTATAAATTATTTTCAGATTAAACATCCTGAAATTTTTAAAATATTATTTTTGATCGGACCTGCTATTTTTGGTATATCTATTAATCAAATTTTAACTATGTTAAATACCGCCATTTCTTCTTTTTTATCTCCAGGTTCTATTTCTTGGATGTACTATGCAGATCGTATAGTCGAACTTCCAATGGGAATTTTAGGAGTATCAATTATTAATATTTTATTACCATATTTATCAAAATCTATATCTTTCAATAAAATAAAAGAATACTCAGATATTTTATGTTGGGGTTTACAAGTGTGTTTTTTACTTGTTTTACCGTCATCTATCATATTAATTACGTTATCACGTCCATTAATTATAACATTGTTTCAATATCAAAATTTTTCAGATTTTGATGTAATCATGACCCAAAAATCTCTTATAGGATATGCTATAGGACTGACTGGATTTATTTTAGTAAAAATTTTGACTTTAGCTTTTTATTCTTATAAAAATTTTAGGACTCCAATTTATTACGCTGCAATTATGTTATTAATCACACAATGCATGAATATATTATTCGTGACTTTTTTTCAACATGCTGGATTATCATTATCTATATCAATTACAGCATATATACATGCCGGATTACTGTATTGGAAATTATATAAAAAAAAATATCTAATACATTTTAGCGGATGGAGTAGACTTTTTTTATCAATACTATTTAGTTCATTTATTATGTTTATAATAATACTTTTTTTATCTTCTTTAGTTTCTAATTGGATGCATGGTGGAATTTTTTATAGATTAATACGTATGAGTGGTATTATTTTAATTAGCATAATCGTATATTTTAGCGCACTTTTTCTGTTAGGTATAAAAATTAATCATATTTTAAGTTTTAGATCTATTATTAATAATTAGAGTTTCTATAAATTTAAAATTACATTCTATCAATTAATGGGATACCTAATAATTTTAAACCAATACGTAATGTACGTACAGTTAATATAACTAATTGCAGTCGACTAATTTTTAGTCCGCTATCTTTTATATTTAAAATAGGACATTTTTCATAAAATTTAGAAAATATTCTACATAAATTGTGTAAATAATCACATAAAATATTAGGCATTCCATATTTAATTGTTTTAATAATACTTTCTTCAAATCTTAATAATGATATTGCTAAATTCTTTTCTTCTAAACAACGTAATATAAATAAATTTTTATGAAATTTTTTGTATTGATTTTTTCTTAACAACGAAATTATACGTGTATAAGCATATTGCATATAAGGTGCGGTATTTCCATGAAAATTAAGTATGCTACTCCAATTAAATATATAATTAGTAGTACGATTTTTAGATAATTCAAAATATTTGATAGCGCCAATTCCTATTGCTTGGGCGAGTGGATAAAGTTCTTTTATTTTAATATTTGGTTTTTTATTTATAATTAAATTTTTTGCTTGCTCTGTTGCCTGCTGTAATAAATTTAATAATTTAACTGTACTTCCAGATCGAGTTTTAAAGGGAGTTCCATCTTGTTTTAAAATCATTCCAAATGTATGATGCTCTAATTTTACTGAAACTGGTATATATTTAGCTTTTCGAACAATCATAAATATTTGTGCTAAATGTTGTGTTTGTCTTGCGTCAGTATAATAAATAATTTTATCTGCTTTAAACTTATCATATCTGTATTTAATACAAGCGATATCTGTTGCTGCATATAAATGAATTCCATTTGATTTTTGTAATACCACTCCCATCGGATTCCCATCTTTATTTTTAAATTCATTTAAAATAACTACAGTATTTCCGGATTTAATTATTGCTAATTTTTTATTTTTTAAATCAGAAATAATATCTGGAACAATATCATTATATAAGCTTTCTCCCATAATATTTTTATAGCTTAAGCTAACATATAATTTTTCATATATATTTTGATTATATTTTAATGAGATATTTTTTATTTTTTTCCATATATAAATGCAATTTTTATTTTTTTTTTGTAATTGCAGAGTGTAATAATGTGATTTTTTTTTAAAGTTCATATCTATATCGTATTTCTTTTTAGATTCACAATATAAATGTTCTAAATCAGAGCATGTAAGTGCTGAAAAATTAAAATTTTTATGTTCTTTAATTTTAGCAAGTAACATTCCAAACTGAATACCCCAATCTCCTACGTGATTTGCTTTTATAACTCGATGTCCTAAAAAACATAATATACGTGCGATTGCATCTCCAATAATAGTTGATCGTATATGTCCAACATGCATTTCTTTTCCTATATTTGGAGAAGAATAATCAAGAACTATAGTTTTTTTATCATGAGATAATATTCCTAAATTTTTTTTGCAATATATATTATTTAATTGTTTTTCTATCCAAGATGTTTTTAAAAAAAAGTTAATATATCCAGGTTGAATAAATTCAATTTTTTCTGATATATTATCAGAAATAAATAACTGAATAATTTCGTTTGCTAATTTTTTTGGTTTAATATTAAATATTTTTGCAATTTTCAAAATACCCAGCATTTGATAATGACCAAATTTAGACAATTTAGATTGTTTAATTTTAAAAAATTTAAAATAATTTTGATCAGAAATCAAATAAGAGTTTTTAATTTTTTCGAATAAAATTTTTTTAATATTCATATGATCCTTAAAATATTTACTTTACAATTTAAAAAATTAATACTTATATTATTACTTTAAATAGATATGTATATTATAATTAATATATATTTAAAATATATTTATAATTTTTCAAATTTTATATTTTCTTTATTATATTAAAGTAAACTTAATTATTTTATTATAATTTTTTAAAAATTAATCCGAATCCTTATTAAATTAAAATAAGAGGATCTTAAATGTTATTTGTAAAAATATTTTATAAAATATTAAACATTTTTATTCAATTTTTTATAAAAAGTAAAATTTCACCAGTTTCAAATAACTTATTTTTAGATGCAAATAACCGTAAAAAATATATTATATATGTATTTAAATATTACTCCATTATAGATATTTTAATATTGCGAAAGCAATGCTTGAAAAATAATTTTCCCGATCCATTACATCAAATAAATATTAAAAATATTAAATTGCCAAGATGTATATTTATTAAAAATGATAAAAAGCTTAACTTATTTAACAAAAGTCAGAATTATAATTTCCAAGATTTATTGCATATAAGCTCTATTTTAAAAAAAAATAAACTATTTA
>JAVBJL010000009.1:237671-245029 GCA_030827005.1 Wigglesworthia glossinidia
ATAATTTCCAAGATTTATTGCATATAAGCTCTATTTTAAAAAAAAATAAACTATTGATAAATATCATATTAGTTCCAATCAATGTACTTTTTGGTCGGAATTTTGATCAAGAATTTTCACATCAATATTTGAAAAATAAATTATATAAAACTTTTAAAAAAATTATTTTAATAATATTTTACGGAAGAGATACATTAATAGTTTTTTTAAAATCTTTATCTTTACACTATATAGAATTAAAGCATTATCAAGATGAAATGTTTTTAGAAAAATTAATACGTCTCATTTGCATCAAATTTATTCGTATTAAATTTATTATAATTGGATCAAAAATGCTTAATAGGAAAAAATTATTTGAAAAAATTGTTTTTTCTAAATCTGTGAGAGAAATTTTATCTAAAAAATCTAATGATTTAAAAAAAAATTATAATTTGAGATTTCGTATGATAAAAGAAATTTCTGCTAATTACTCGCATAGAGCTATATATTTTTCAAATAAAATATTAAAAAAAGTTTTTAAATATGCATATCAAGAGCTATCCATACATAATATTAATAAAATAACAAAATTAGCAAAAAAAGGATATATAATGATTTATATACCATGTCATCGTAGTCATATGGACTATTTAATTCTATCTTATATATTATATAATCAAGGCATTGCTCCACCGCATATTGCAGCAGGAATTAATTTAAATTTTTGGCCAATTGGAGCGGTCCTAAAATTATTAGGAGCTTTTTTTATTCGTAGATCTTTTAAAGGAAATAAATTATATCTTGCAACTTTACAGGAATATCTTAAAGAATTGTTTATTCAAAGAAATTCAATAGAGTATTTTATTGAAGGTAGTCGTTCTCGTACAGGAATTTTTTTATATCCAAAAACTGGGATGTTAATAATGACCATACGTGCTTTTTTAAATAATATAAATCGATCAATTGTACTAATACCAATTTATATTGGATACGAAAATATCATAGAAATTCAGTCATATAAAAAAGAAATTTTAGGATTTAAAAAAGAAAAAGAAAATATTTATCATATTGTTAAGACAATATATAAATTAAAAAATTTAGGTAAAGCTTATGTAAATTTTGCTAATCCAATATTGTTACATCGATGGATTAACAAAGAAATATCCAAAACAAAAAATGTTCAAAAATTTGATAAAAATTTACCATTAAACGAAGCAAACAAGATCATTGGTAATTTAGCATTTGATTTGATGGTACGTATAAATAACGTTGCAGTAGTAAATTTAATCAGTATACTTTCTAGTATTTTAGTATCTACTCCGAATTTATCTTTAAAATTTTCTAAAATTTTATCGCAAATTAATTTTTATTTTAATATATTTAAAAATATTCCATATAAATTCGATATTATTTTACCTCATCTAAATTTTAGAGAAACATTTAACAATATTATTTTTAAAAAAACTTTTTCTATAAAAAAAGGTAAAAACAAACTAGAAGATGTTATATTCGTTAAAAATCACAATATTATAAAAATAAATTATCATAGCAATACTATTAAACATTTGTTGATTTTACCATCATTAGTATCAAATATAATTTTTACTTATAAAAGTATCAATTATATAGACTTAAAAAATATTGTAGTTATGTTATATCCGTTTTTAAAAGTAGAATTGTTTTTAAAATTTCACGAAAATCAGATATCACATATATCTTTTGCAATTATAGAAATATTAATACAAAATAATTTTATTGTTAAATATAATTCAAAAATTTATGCTTTAAAAAATGAATTAAAAAATTTAGATTTAATAGCATTTCATTCGAGAGGATTTTTAAGAAAATTAATGATAATATGCTGTATATTACAGAAAGAATCGTCTTGTAGTCAAACTTTTTTAAAAAACACAAGTTTTAATATAATGAGAAAATTATTATCAAATCAAACGAGATTTTCAGATAATTTCGATAAAAAAAATTTTTTTGCACTTGTTAGAATTTTATATAAAAATTTTTATATTCATAGATCTTGTGATACAAATGATACAAAAAATAAAAAAATGCATTTTTTAATTAAAACATTAATGTTTTTAATTTAATGTAATTTATTTATTTTCCAAAAAATATTCCAAAAAAAATTATTGCACCCACAATATTATTGCTTAAAAAAGCATTAAAAATATTTTTTTCAATATTTTTGGCAATCCAAATATATTGAATATAAAATAAAAAACTCGATATTAATAGACTTATATAAAAGATAATATTTAAATTTTCTTGATATCCAATTAAAGTAAAAATTAAAAGCATAAAACATTGAAGCAATGATATAAATTTTTTACATGTATTTTTAAAATACACTGCGGTAGATTTTATATTATAACGAATATCGTCATTAAAATCCAAAAGTGCATATTGTGTATCATACGATATAGTCCATGCGGTATTTGCAATAAATAGTAACCAACATGTTATTGGAAAACAATTTTTTATAGCGGCATATACTATTAATATAGAAAAGCTAAATGTTATTCCTAAAAATATTTGAGGGAAATGACTATATAATTTTAATTTAGGATATATACAGATTAAAATTAATACTAAAATAGATAAATAAAGTACTTTTTTATTAAAAAATAAAACAATACTGAAAGATAAAAAAATAAAAATTAAAAAAATAAAAAATGCTTTTTTTAAGCTAATTTGATTCTTTGGTAATGGTCGATTCTTAGTTCTATGTATATTTTTATCAATTTGATGATCTATAATATCATTTATAATGCATCCTGCAGTTCTAATAAAAAAACATCCGAAGAAAAACGTAATAGCTTTCTTAAATGTTGTTTCTCCATTAGTTGATATCCAAAGAGACCAGAATGTTGGACAAAGTAGTAAAAAAAATCCACATAAGTTGTTTAAACGTGTTATTTTTATAAAAGTTTTAATTTTTGTTTTTTTTAAAAAATTTTTCAAAAATATTTTTTAATTTAATAAAAGTTAGTAGTCAAAAATACAAAAAATCTATATGTATAATTTTTGGTTTAAATGCATGTCTTTGAACTGATTTTATTTTTACTATAATTTTTTTTTCTTTTTCGAAATTTAAACAAATATTTTTAAAATAAAAATCTTTTTTATATTGAAAATTTGAAATTACGTCACAGTATATTGTTATCGCAACTGAAGGTTTATTTTTTCCATATATAATAGCAGGTATGCAATTATCTATTTGACGCATTCGTCTGCTTGCTTTTTTTCCTAGTTTAAATCTATATTTAGCGATAAGATTAAGCATAACTGTTCTCTTAAAATAAATTTAAAAAATCAATGTGTATTGAATAATAAATTTTTGATTAAATAAAACTTTTATGTCAATATAATAAATATTTTTAAATTGTATTAATTTATTAAAAATAAATGAAGTTTTTATCAATTTTTATAAGTAAATATAACGTACTATCTTAAAATTTTAATTTTTAGGTGATGGCGGATTTGAACCGTCGACCCCCTCCTTGTAAGGGAGGTGCTCTACCTACTGAGCTAATCACCTAATATATGTGAATATAAATGATATTTAAAAAAATCTCAATTATTTTTTTAAATAACATTTTTAATTAATATTAATTTTTTTCACAAATTAAATAATTGTATGTTAAATGTAACTTTATGGATACGAATATTATATGACAATAACTACTCGATTCGCACCTAGTCCAACAGGAAATTTGCATTTAGGAAGCATGCGCACTGCGCTATACTCCTGGTTATTTGCACAACATTTTCATGGAAAGTTTATATTAAGAATAGAAAACACCGATCAAAAACGACTTAATCATACATATATTGATTCTATTATTAATAGTATGCAATGGTTAGGTTTAAATTGGGATTTCGGACCATATTTACAAACAGATAAAATTAATCATTATCATACAGTTATTAATGAAATGATATCCTCCGGTTTAGCTTATCCATGCTACTGCTCTCAAGAGCGTATTAACATGGTACGATCTATGCAAATACAAGAACACAAAAAACCTAAATATGATGGATTATGTCGTTCTTTATTGAAGAAAAATAAAAATATAAAAAATAAAAATTATGTTATTAGATTTGCAAATCCGAAACACGGAAATGTCACGTTCAATGATTTAATTCGAGGCACAGTAACGTTTAAAAACTCTGAATTAGATGACTTAATAATTTTAAGAAGCAATGGAATGCCTACATATAATTTTTGCGCGGTTATTGACGATTATGATATGAAAATTACACATGTAATTAGGGGGGAAGATCATATCAACAATACTCCTAGACAACTTAATATTTTTAAAGCTCTTCAATTTAAACCACCAAAATATGCTCATATCTCGATGATACTGGATAAAAATAAAAAAAAGCTTTCAAAAAAAGATAAAGATACTGATATCATGGAATATCGAAAAGAAGGAATTCTTCCAGAAGCATTGTTAAATTATTTAGTACGTTTAGGTTGGTCACATGGAAACAAAGAGATTTTTAGTATAAATGAAATGAAAGAACTATTTAATATTGAATCTATTAATAAATCAAACTGTATTTTTAATAAAAGCAAATTACTGTGGATTAATCAACACTATATTAAAAATATGCCTATTAATAAACTTGAAATAAAAATGAAAGAATATTTTCGTAAAAAAAATATAGATATCAAATGCGGTCCAAATTTAAAATGCATTATAAGTTTATTTAAAAATCAAAGCAAAACTTTAAAAGAAATTTTTAATCAAATAATTTTCTTTTATCAAGATTCTTCTAAAATAGATACAGATGTATTATATAAAAATTTTTTTATAGAAAATAAATTCATGTTAGAAAAGATATATGAAGATTTAAAAAAAGTGCAGGATTGGTCAGAAAAAAATATTAAAAATATAATTTTTACAATTGTAAAAAATTTTAATATCTGTCTTAAAGACATAGCAATGCCGTTAAGAATTCTTCTTTCTGGAAGAAAGAATACGTCATCAATTAATATTTTGATATATTCATGTGGAAAATCATACACTTTAAAACGAATCAAAATGGCGTTAGGTATTACTAAAAATTAGTATAATTTTAATTTTAGGGGCTATAGTTTAATTGGTAAAATTTCTGTATGGCATATAGAGGATTGCAGTTCAATTCTGCATAGCTCCAAATTTTTAATAAAAACATAAAAAATATGTTAAATTTTAAATCGCAAATAGTAACTAGTTTTAATGAAAATTGTTATGTTATATGGTGTGATAAAAGTAAAGAAGCGGCATTAGTCGATCCGGGAGGTGAACCAAAAAAAATATCTCAATTAATTAAACCATTAAATATATCAATAACTAAAATATTACTTACTCATGGACATATCGATCACGTTGGATCTGCAATATTTTTTTCTAAATTATATAACATCCCAGTTATTGGACCGCATATTTTTGATCATTTTTTATTAAAAAACCTTTTTAGTCAATCTAGACTATTCAATATAAGTCCTGCGGTAAATCCATTTTTACCAAATCAATGGCTAAAAGATAATGATCTAATCATTTTGGGATCAATTGTTCTTGAAGTAATTTATTGTCCGGGCCATTCTCCGGGTCATATAGCATTTTGGAATGCAGCGAAAAGATGCTTAATTAGCGGCGATATACTCTTTGAAAGCAGCATAGGAAGAACAGATTTGCTAGGTGGAGATGAAAAAAAAATAAAATACTCTTTAGTACAAAAAATATTTCCATTATTTAATAAAGATAATAGAGATGTTACGGTATTACCTGGTCATGGAAAAAAATTTTTGATAAATCAAAAGTATATACATTTTATATTTAAAACTTATTTTTCAGGTGTATAGATTTATAAAATCGTATTAATTGCTTTGCATATGAATAAAATATTGCTTTCTGTAATTGCTGCAAAATTCAATCTTCCAGAATCAATAGTATATATTCCGAATTTTTTTCTTAATTTTAAGACATCTGCATAATCTAAACCAATAAAAGAAAACATGCCATGTTGTTTTAAAATGAATGAAAAATCTTTTTTACAACCTATTTTTTGTAAGGTTTTAACAAATAATTTTCGCATTAATATGATGCGCATTCTCATGGAATTTAATTCATTATTCCATAAATTAAATAAATCATTGTCTGATAATATTAAATTTACTATTAATCCGCCGTGTGCTGGTGGGTTAGAGTAGTTGGATCGTATAGCGGATTTTAATTGACTAAAAATAGTATCAGCAGTTTTTTTATTTTTTGTAACTATGTTACAGGTTCCTACTCGCTCATTATATATGCTAAAATTCTTTGAGTAAGAAGTACATACTATAAACTCTTGAATAAATTTTGAAAAAATTTCAATACCAATTATATCTTCTTTTAATCCATGAGAAAATCCTTGATAAGCATAATCAAATATTGGTATCCAACGTTTTTTTTGTGATATTTTTGCAAATTCAATCCACTGATCATGTGTAAGATCAATTCCTGTAGGGTTGTGACAACATCCATGAAAAAGTACTGCTTCATTTTTTCCGACGTTTTTTAAACATTTTTTCATTCCAAAAAAATCTAATGTATTTTTGTCCTTATTGAAATAAGGATATTTAAAAATTTTAAATCCAGAATTAAAAAATATTTTTTCATGATTTGGCCAACTTGGATCGCTAATCCAAATACGATTAATTTTTGTATTTTGGATTAAAAAATCTGCAGTTATTTTTAATGCTGCCGTACCGCCTGGTGTTTGTACGCTAGCAATGTCGCTATGCTGTACATTTTTATTTCTAAAAATTAATTTTTTTGTTTTTTCTATAAGATTTTGAGATCCTTCGATATTCAAATAATTTTTAGTTGTTTCTGTTTTAATTAAAATCGATTCTGCTTGTTTTACACAATTTAAAATTGGTGTATTTTTGCTTATATCTTTATATACTCCGATACCGAGATTGATTTTATTTTCACGATTATCTTGACGGATAATATCTTTTAGTCCTAATACTGGGTCTAAGGGTGCTGGTGTAATTGATTCGAACATACAAAATTCCATTTACTTTTTTATAGAAGTATAATTTATTTTCATTAAAAATTTTTTTACAATAAATCATAATCAGGGGTAGAGAGATTTAAACTCTCAACCTTCGGTTTTGGAGACCGATGCTCTATCAAATTGAGCTATACCCCTTTTTTACGGTGCGGACGGGTTTCGAACCCGCGACCCCCGGCGTGACAGGCCGGTATTCTATCCAGCTGAACTACCGCACCAAATATATATAAAAGATGAGATTTTTTTAAAATAATTTACGTCCTGACGATCTCCTACTCTCACATAAGGAATCCTTATACTACCATCGGTACTAC